>JAHRHA010000269.1 GCA_020027875.1 Micromonosporaceae bacterium
TCACCACGGCATCATGCCCGACAACGCGGCCGGCCCCCAGGCCCGGACCTCAAGGTTCTCGCAGGTCACACACCCTGCCCGTGGTTTTGGGCACCCACACGTCCGTCTCGTAGGTCTGCGGCATGCGTCGAAGCGCGTTCAGATGCTCACGGGGGAACCCGGCCCTGAAGTCACTGAGGACGTCGGCTCCCACCTTCCCGCCAACGTACGAACGGATTGTCATCGCCCCGCCCATCTTGAGGAACGCAGCCAGGTCGTCGGTCTCAAGCGCGTCGAGTAGCGCGGTCTCGTGGTTTCCCGCGAGGAGGGTCGCGCGGTCGGCCCGCGAGTGCGCAACGAGTTCGTGCATGACCTCGGCGGACTCTGGACACTTGTTGATGTAGTCACCGAGAAACACCATGTGCGGTCTTGCGCGTCCGGCGAGGGCGTCACAAAGCCCTCGGAGCGCGCTCAGGTTCCCATGAACGTCGCCCACGAACGCTACCTCGGCACTCACAGCAGAATCTTCTCCACCTCGGCGTAGTCGGAGCCGTTCCCGGTGGCGCCGAGCGCCATGAACGCCATCGAGAGGACGTCGCTCGGATGTCCCCATTCGTTGACAACGGTGGCCTCGAGGGAACCGTTTTCGCTACGCGGGAACTCGCCGATGAGCCTGCGCAGCCATGAGAGGCAGCCCTTCAAGTCGGCGACTGTCGCCTCGTCTCGTTGCCGCGAGCCCAGGAGGCGCGCGAGATTCGCGTCGTCGTGCCGGATGGCCAGCTCGCGCACAGAGAGGCAGGGGTGACCGGCGGCGATGGCCTGAGCGTATAGGCAGCTGCGCAGCAAGTAGCGGGCCTGTCGCAGGAGACCTGGAAGGTACTTGGGAAGGTCGTGATCCAGGCTGGTGAACAGCGCAGACATGTTCCGCGCCCGTGAGAAGAGGCGGTCGGTGTCGACCTCGCCCATGTCCGCGACGGCGCGAGTCAGCTGCCCGTGTTTGTCCCAGACAATCTTGGCGTCGCGCTTGAGATGAGCTCCGAACAGCGTGCCGATGCCGGTCGACAGTTGTTCGCGGGTGTAGTAGCTGACGTTCACGTCACCGGCATAGGTGCTGGGCCGGGGTTTGGTCACCAGCGCCAGCAGGTCAAGTCGGAGCCAGGCACGGCGTCCCCGCGCGCCCGGCTTCCGTAGATCAGTAGCGCTTCGACGTCCGAAGGAAGGCTGGGGAAGTTCTTCAGAACGTCGTGCGATACGCCCAACTCCAGGAGTGTCTCAACCGTATCGTCACGCGTCACGTCCGACCAGCCCTTGTGGTGCGCGCTCCGATCCGGTGAGAAGACGGGTGTCGCCGAAGGGCGTGGTGGACAACGGTGCTTTTGGTTGCTCAGCGAGGTCCTCGTACACGTGGTCAATGATGGACCTCGGCAGGGCGCGACGTGCCCGTCGGAGGTGGGTGCCCACAGAGGATCAGCGCAGCCGGATGTGCCCGAGTCGGCTAACCTCGGCCTTCAGTAGTGGGACCGCTCGGCGCGTCGGAGACGCACCTCTGACCTCGCGTCATCTTGGCCGACTGGCGGGGTGGTCTGAACCCCATGTTTCACCCGCCAAGATAGAGACGACTCAATCGGGCGTATTCTCGCTCCGGCCAGCGGAACTCTCTCAGCGTCTGCCATGACTTCACACGCGTTGTCGTGCTGACTTGTAGTGATCATGTAATAGATGATCTCTCTCTGCGGGCTTTACGGACCCCGAGGTCATCGCGGTCTGCGGCGTCGACGGCCGTGGTTCGCCGCTCGAGACCTGGATCCCGCACGGATTGGGCACGCCGTCGTCGGCGTCATGCATGTCGGGTGGCACCACAGCCGATGCCGGATGAGACCTTGACTGGGTGGTAGCACCACCTCTACGGTGGTATCACCACCAGGAGGAGGGGCTCGGCTTTGCCAAGCCAGCATCGCCATCAACCACTTTCGATACGGCTCTCCGACCGACTTCGGGCTTGGCTCGTTGACTATGCCAACCGACACGACCGAGCCGTCCGGTCGATCGTGGTCGAGGCGTTGGAGGAGTTCAGGTCGCGACATGAACACGAAGAGGGGAACAGCGTAATGCGCACCGTAACCAACGAGAGCGCGAAGGAGTACCTGCGGAACGCCTTCACCTTTAACTTTCTGGAGCCATACAAATCTACGCAGGCACCCATTAGCTTTCCTGGAATCGTGTTCAACTCTGATGGCACGTTGTCTGAAGACATGAAAGTACGAGGCACCAGGCACTTCATGGGAGTGCTGCGTCATAACGGTTTCGTCATCAGAATGAGCGGAGACGTGGACGCAGAGACGGCCTTAAACCGGGTGTTGTGGGATCGATGGACACAGGATGAGCTCGGAAACGGCCGCTTCATAGGGCGTTTGTTCGATGACTATGGTCGGATCTACCAGGGGCGCAACGCAGTCAACGCAGCAAGCGATACCTTGGACCGCCTGGCGGCTTTGGGAGGCGAACTGCACTCGTACACAATCCAGGAAGACGGTCCACAGACAACGGGCTGACGATCTCGGGTCCATGGTGGACGGGCGAACCTCTTCGTCCGAACGACCTGCGGCACACTCGCGAACTCGACCGACCTGCCAGCGGACCTGCGCGAGCAGGCCATGACGATCACTCGTTGTCGTGTGTGCGTCGTAGTCGTCACGCAGACTTTCACTCAGCCGCACTTGACCCCCAGGACGTTGCGGTTGCCATCGCCGCAGGTCAAGAAGGGCCGGATCTCGTGGAGAGGGTGCGGCAACCCGCACGCGTGAGCGTCACGTGAGTGGCGTGTGGTCCCCCGCTGGTCCCCGAACTGCAGAATTGAAACATGATCGAATTAGGCCAGCTAGTGAGCGACTTCGCCTCTGGAATCGAGCGTGCGGACCAATGCCGACCGCAAGCTGTGGGCTCTCGAACGGGACGCCAGTACGCTCCGGGCATCGGTCCTCACTCCGAGTCACAGACGGTGAAGCTGGTCGTAGACCAGTTAGGTGGCGTCCCAGGAGCGGTGTAAATGGCGACGAGGCGCGGGCTCCGTGGTGGTCGATGTTAGGCCGCCTTGGCGTCGGGCTGGTGGACGTTGCGGGCGTGTCGGCGGATCGATGTGGGCGGTTTGAGGAGTTGCCGGCGCAGGTCGTGTAGGAGCCGGGTTCCGTTGGCGGTGACGGTGAAGCCGCGCCAGCCGCGGGAGGCTCGGTCGAGCACGGCCCAGACGAGGGACACGCAGCTGGTCTCGCCGGGTAGCCGTCCGATCACCTTGACCCGCCGGCGGGTCTCGCCGAAGGTGCGCTCGATGAAGTTGGAGTGGCGGATGCGGTGCCAGTGCTCGGCCGGGAAGCGCAGGTAGGCCGTCAGCGCTTGCCTGTCGTCGATCAGGCACCGCACGGCGGCGGGGTAGGTTTTGGCGTAGGTGGCGATGAACGCGTCGATGCGTTGCTGGGCAAGGGCTTCAGCCCGCGGGCCGGGCTTGACGTCATCGGGCATGTCGAAGATGGCCCAGTACGCCTTCTTCACCTCGGCCTGGGCGTGCGCCGGCACCTTGGCCAGAAGGTTGCGGATCGGTGAATCAGACAGCGTTGCCGCAATGACTTGGATAGGTTGCGCCCGATCGCCCCGACCAGCCCGGCCGCACCGTCGGAGATGACCAGCAGCGGCGGGCGCAGGCCACGAGCCTTGAGCCCGTCGAGGAAGTCGTCCCAGGCGTCGTTGCCCTCGTTGCCGGCCGCCTCCAGTCCGACCAGCACCGTGAAGGGTGCAACTTCAGCGGCACGGGTCTGAGCAGGCACAACGTCGGGCGGGAGGATGAGCCCACGGTGGTGCGCACCCTGGCTTTCATCCTCGTTCGACAGGTCCTCGGGCTGGTCGGCTTGGGCTGTAGGGCTCGTAAACCCGGTTTGGTTACGCTGCCTGGGAACTCGTTGATCAGTCCGCCGAGGATCGGTCGTCGGATGATTCGGGCGTTGGCTAGGTCGACGACTCCTTGCCGGGGCCCGACGGGTGGCCGTTGAAAAAGAGATCGGTGTGGACGATGCCCATTGAAATGACGGGTGTACTCGTCGAGAACGGCGGCCAGGTGACGCTCACCGACGATGAGCATTCTGTCGGTGCACTCGCGGCGTACGCTGCCGACCCAG
>JAHRHA010000270.1 GCA_020027875.1 Micromonosporaceae bacterium
CAGGAGTCCGACGGCCCGCCTCACCGCTGTCCACCGCTGCTGCAAGCCAGCCTCCGTCGGGTGTGCTCGACCATGCCGCCGCCAAGCAACCCTGAAGGTGACGCCATCGAAGCACCAACGACCGCTAACCCGCCCCAAAGGACCAGCCGACGTGGCGTTTCTGCTGCTTGTGGGGTTGCCCATGCGTTACCGGTCCCGCCTGCGACGGCGATGGGCAAACTCGCTCTGACCAGTGCGTTTCCACCGTGATCCGCCGAGCCGGGACCACGACGATGAGCAAAGACGTGCCTACCGGCGCGACCCTGGACAACCTCGGGAACTGGCTCCGACCAGGACGTTTCCCTGTCCAAGGCACGCTCGCGCCGCGACGGCGCAAGGCAGCCGAAACGGGTTGAGGCACCCGTACAGCATGGGCAAGAACGCCTGCCCGGCACGCTTGGGCTCGGGCCTTCCCTGCACCAGCGCGGGATTTCGGGCCGGCTGCCGAACGCGGTTCGGCCGTGGCAGCTACCCGGCCAGCCGCCGTCCACCCACAGCAGGTCACCCCAGATCGTGGACACCGCCAGGCCCTGGGCGGTGTGGGTGTGCCGCTTGGCGTCGTACAGCACCTTCTGGTTGGCCCAGGACCTGGGGCGTTGCACCCGGGTGGCCAGCCCGTCCACGCACACCGCCTCGCCGGAGCGGGCCATCTCCGCAAGGCGCTCGCCAAGCTCGCCTAGGCCGGTGACGAAGGTCCCGTCGGGCTGGCAGAAGCCGAGATCGGCCAGCGGGCCCAGCAGCAGGTCCAGGCTGTCGCCGACCTCGGTCTTGGAGATCCCGACCATGCGGCCGGCCCGCCGGTATGACAGCCCGTCGAGGATGACCGCGGCCACAGCGTCCAAGCGGACCTCCAGGACAAGTGGCCGGGTGCCGCCCTGTCCAGGCCGGCGCGGCGGGTTCAGGTCGGCGAGGCGGCCGGCCAGCCAGGTGAGGACCTTGGCGGGCAGTGACGAACGCGGGCAGGATGCCGGCACGGGGCCAGACCTCCATGGCAGGCTTCGAGACCCTGCCGATGGTCTGGTCTCCGCCGATGTCCGGGCGTCGGGACATGTGGAGACCGGACTATCAGCGGGTGCTCAGGCCATCCCAGGGGATCCGCATCAGCCCCCGCGGCCGCCGTCGCCGGACAGCCGAGGAGACGCTCGTATGGCACCACAACCTTCGCCTGCCTTCTCCGTTCGAGAAGCCGCAACAGCCGACGCACCGACAATCGCGGATCTCGCCATCGAACTGGGCTATCACATCGGTGTCGATGAGGTACGGCAACGGCTGGCAGCACTTCCCGCAACACCTACCGTGTCGCCCACCAACGACCGGCCACGTGCGAACGTCGAGGAGGAACGATGATCGCTCGAATCTGGAAGGGCGCCGTCCGCAAGCAAGACGGTGACGCCTACGCCCAGTACATGCAGGAAACCGGCGTGGCCGGCTATGCGAGGACTCCCGGCAACCGCGGCGTCTGGATGCTTCGGCGCAATGTCGATGACCGGACCGAGTTCATTATGTTCACGCTTTGGGACTCGCTGGAGGCCGTCAAGGCCTTCGCGGGCGACGACTACGAGACCGCCGTCTTCTACCCCCAGGACGAGCGGTTCCTTGTCGACCGCGAGCTTACGGCCGCCCACTACGAGGTCGACACCCACACCGGACCGGACGTGGCGTGATTGGCGGGACACGCCACGCCCAGGAATCACCGCCGTTCTATGGCCAGGCCTGCAACCGCGAGGCCGGGGTGAGCGTGTCGGCTTCGTCGTCCCATCTCCGAGCTGGTTCCGACGCTCCACTGCACAGAACCTCGCGCTGCCGATGAGCCTGGCGAGGACCAAGCCCGACCGGCGGTGGCTGGACACCGTGGTGGACACGGTCCGCGTGTCGCCGGTCACTGGCGGTGCGGCCAGGATGGGCAAGAAGGTTCGTACGCTGTCGAGTTGCCGGCTGCGGCGCCAGTTGCCCTTTGTGCTGCTCAGCGCAGGTTTAGATGCCCGGATGTGGGCCCAACCAGCCAGCATACGAACCTTCCACCACTGGTTGAAGGTCCGGCGGTTCGGCTGGCCGGGCGCCACGCCAAGGTCAGGCGAGCGGGATATCGGACACGACAGAGATGTTGACCACGGCCAACCTCAGAATGGAGTCTCGACAAGGGTATGGTTTGCAGCGTCATGCCGGCTCCGAGTTGGGCGATGCTGCAGCGCACGGATGCAGGACATTCGTGCGCATATAGCTAAATGAGATGAGTTCACCCCGGGTGATTGATTCTTCCCTCGAGGTGGGGTAGCCGACCGTGTCCGTCGACGAACACGCTCGGCTGGCCGAACTCGCGGCCGCACTGAAGCAGCGCTTCCGCGCCAGCAACGACCCGCGCGACCTGGATCGATGCATCGACGTCTACGCGAACCTGCTGGACGGGCCCGGCGCCCCTGGAAGCGTCACGGCGTACGTGAGCTACGCCAACGCCCTACTGAACCGGTACGCGATTCGTGGCGATCCGCCTGACGTGGCGGCCGCGCTGTCGGCGGCTCACCACGCCGTCGATCTGGCCGGCGACGACGCCGGCGCCCGCGCCGTCGCGTTGAACGTCACCGCCAACGCTCGGACGGCGGTTTACCAGTCCGGCGGCGACCGCACCGATCTGCTCGCCGCACTGGAGGCCCAACGTGAGGCGATGGCGCTGCTCGGCCGAGGGGCCCGTCGCCCGCCCGCGGCGTTTCTCGTCAACTTGGCAAGCCGGCTCATCTACGCCTACGACCTCCTGCGAGAGACGGCTCTGCTCGACGAGGCCGTCGCCTGCAGCGAACAGGCGCTGGAAGGGCCGCTCTCGGATGGGGAGCGTCCCGCCGCGCTGAACAACCTCGGCCTCGCCCTGCGTGCCCGGTTCGAGCGCACTGGAGACCACGAGGACCTCAGGCGGTCTCTCGAGGCGCAACGCGAGTCGCTCGATCGCACCTCCCCGCAGTCCGTGGAGCGCCCGTCGCGGCTGAACAACCTCGCCAACGCCTGGTGGGCCACCTATCTGGCCGGCGGCGTGCTGCAAGACCTCGACCATGCGGTGGCCACGTACGAAGAAGCGGCTGACGCCGCCACCAGCCCGATCGTACGGTCGGCCTGCCTGCTGGGGCTTGGAACGGCACGCTGGAACCGGTGGGGCCGGCGCAAGACGCCGGCCGATCTCGATGCCGCCATTGGCGCATTCGACACGGCACGTGGCCTGGTGCCTCCCGACTCGCCAAGTGCGGCGCACTGCGCTCTCAACCTCGGCGCGGCGTACTTCGCACGCTGGCGGCACAAGCACACCAGCAGTGACCTCGACGACGCCATCGCCCACTGGGAGTTCGCTCGCCAGTCACCTACTGCGGAAGGCGAGGTCACCGAGGCCGCCACCTCCAACCTCGGCGCGGCGCTGTGGGAGCGCCACGAGGAACGTAAGAACGACGCGGATCTGGACAAGGCCATCGCACTGCTCAGCGCCGCGCCGACAGAAGCCCGCATCACGCTGCAACCCGGCCGCCTGTTCACGCTCGCCGGCGCCCTGCGGCGTCGTCATGAGCTGCGGGGCGCCGCCTCGGACCTGGCGGCCGGCGCCGCTACCTACCGCAGGGCGTGCACGATCGGCACGGAGACAAATCCCGGCGTTGCGTTGCAGTCCGGGCAGCAGTGGGGCGAGTGGGCCGTCGGTCGCGGCGCGCTCGACGAGGCTGAGGAGGCCTATGCGATCGCGACCGCCGCCGCCCAGCGGATGTATCGCTCGCAAGCGGCCGAGGCCGACACCGAGGTCTGGCTGGGTGAGGCGGCAACGCTGGCTGCACGACGGTCGTACGTGCAGTGCCAGCTCGGAGACCCGCTCGCGGCCGCGCTCACGCTCGAGCACGGCCGCGCCTATCTGCTTTCCGAAGCGCTCACCCGCCGCGAACGACGCGCCGAACAGACCCGTGACGTGGTCACTGCGGACGCCGACACGATCACGCATGCAGGTACCCCAGCACCGGTCGTGTACCTAGCGGGAGTTTCCGGCCTTCGGGGTTGATCGGCGTGGTATCCGTTGTGGTGCTTGGCTTTCAGGCGCGGATGGTGTATTACCCACATATGCCATCG
>JAHRHA010000141.1 GCA_020027875.1 Micromonosporaceae bacterium
CGAGCTGGAGGACGTCGAGGCCGATGCCGGCGGAGGCTGCATCCAGCGCCCCTCGCTTGCCGAGGTCCCGCATCGTCGCGATGACGCGCCAACCGTGGCATCGCAGCGCCACCGCCGTGTGCAGCCCGAAGCCCGTGGAGCAGCCCGTTATCAACACGACACCACGTTCGAAGGAACGAGACCCCACGACAAACCTCCACTATCGGAGCCTCCAGAATGTGAGGGAGTCTCACGTATGTCAAGTGTCCGTGCCTCGACCCCCGCCTCCGGGGTGGAGGCGAAGCCGCCACGAGCAGCGAAGGCGCCCTACAGTTGGCGACATTTCGAGAGCTGAAGGAGACGAGGTGAAACGCTGTGAGAGAGTTTGAAGTGCTCTTCGCCCCCCTTGCTGACGTCGACGTGGCCAGCTCCTTCGAGGCAACCGTCCAGGACTTCGCCGTCATCGTCCGCCTCGAGGTGTACCGGAATGCCGGCGAGTCCCTGTCCGCGACTTGCGGGTCCGAGGAGGTGACGGTCGACATCAGCGTTGAGGAGCGTTATCGGGAGGAGCCGGAGCCGTTCGTATCACACCCATTCTCCGCATCGGTGAAAGCACACGATGCACGGGAACGACCGCGCAATGGCCACGACGATCTACGAACGGTTGGTAGCGTCCGGAAGGTTCCGCGCCATCCTGCTCGGAGACGCCAACATTCTCATGTCGTCACACATCCTAATGTCAGCGTGGTAGCGGTACGGAGTCGCCGCGTGGGCGCTGACGCGTGGCGCACCAGGGGACGGACCTGCCGGTCCCGCCGGGCCGGCCGCGCCCGGCACCGTAACCGTCTACGGGTCGTTGACCCTGCTTGATTGCCCCGGCGTGCTCAACCTCAACGACGTCAACTGCGAAGGCATGGACGGCTACGACGACATTAAGGGCCGGCGCCTCCGTAACGGTCACGGATCCGGGCGGCACCGTCATCGCGATTGGGACACTCGACGGCGGGCGGATGAATGGCTCGGGCCTGACGCGAACATGCACATTCACGTTCACCGTGAAGGGCGTGCACGCTGGTAAAGGCTTCTACGGCTTCGAGGTCTCACATCGCGGCATCGTCCAGGTCGCGGAGGCAGACTTGGCGCGTTCGGTGGGGCTCACCATCGGCGGTTAGTCGACGACAGTACGCACGTCATCCGCTGACCGACCACAACAGACAGACCTAAGGGCCGCCGTTCCACATCGGACGGCGGCCCCTACTTGTGCCCGCCCGCGGTCGAGCCGTCTATCAGTCCCGTTGGTAGCCACCGGCCACCACGGTAGACCGCTTGTGCAAGCCGCTACGACTCCTCAGCCTGGCGCGCGCGGACCTGACCCTCCGCAATCCGCCACCCCTCGGCCACCGTTGACGCGTGGGCGGTTACGCGGGCGCGCCGGATGGGGCGACCACCACAATGTGCAGCCGCATGTGCGGGCGTTCGGCGGACTGCGGCTGCCTGACGCGGGCGTACCAGTCGCCCGCCTCCGGCGCATACGTTGCGACCGAGCCATCGACCGTCCAGCCGGGCCGGTCGGCCAGCTCGCCTAGATCCTCGGCCACTCACCGACGCTAGCGCCGTTAGTGGACACTCGAGGCTGGCGAAGTGGAGGTACCCCGATGGTGGATAGACCCACTCAATTGACCTACAGCGATGTCCTGTTTCATGTCTGGTACATCCTGGCGGCAGGATGTGGTGTCGCTGCTGTCTGGACCATGGTGGTGGGCGAGTGGGGCTGGACCCTTGGTTGGGTCGTGGGCTCACTCGCCCTTTCAGCTCATGCCAGGCTGGAACGGTTTGATGGTCATAAACATCAAGGAAGCGTGGGGGTTCCATGAAGAGGATCAGTCGTCGGCTCGGTGCCACCACAGGTCGATGTAGACGACGCGGGCGTCGCGGCGCGGCTCCAGGCTGGCATGCCAGGCCCGATGGCGCTCGTGCGCGTCGCGCGCGTGTGTGGCCGGTCAACACGTGCCTGTTCGGCGAGCTGCTCGCCAACCGGGTCCGCTCGTACGCCGCACGGCTGACCGCCGGGCAGGCGCACGCCACGCCGCACGCTCCGGCTGCGGCGCCCACCTCGCCGGGGATGCCTCCGGTGGATGTGGAACCGGCCGGGGTGCTCGCCTTCCGGCGAGCGCAGGCCGAGCTCCGGCGGACCTCACGGCTGCCGGCGCTGAACACGTAAGCACGACGAGGGGCCGGGGAACGGTCGAAACACCCCCGGGCCACCTTTGCACGGTACCGCCCACCAGCACGTCATAGAAGCGCCCGACGTCCACGTAGGACTTCGAGCGCTCTGTGTTTCAGCGGTGGTGCGACGACTAGCGGATAAAGATCTTGGCTTAGAATCGCTCTCAGGCCATCTCGGCGGATACTCCGGCCTCGATGTCCTCCAACGTGACGCCGCGCAACACGATCGCGGTCGTCGACGCGTCGATCGTCGCGTACGGCCCGTACTCCCACTGGTCGCGCCCGCGACGGACCTTCCAGAGCCGCTGCCCCTGCCGCGCCAGCGCGCGACGGACCCGGGACTCTCTTGCTTCGATGCTGAGCATGGTCACTCCCATCAGTTCGCGGGGATCCACGTGGATCCCACCTGACGGAGGAGGCTCTCGCACCCGGTGACGTTACCGAGCCCCATCCACTGCCCATGCCAGACCACGATCGCCCGCCCGAAGGCGCCGGCGGTCACCGGTGTAGGGACTCTAGCAGACCCACGGTCACGATCGGCACGCCGTCAGCCCGCCGTCGGTTGCGGGGACTGGGTTTCGAGCCACCTCAGCGGCCCGTTGCCGATGTTGCGGAACGCGTGCACGCATCCGATGCCGGCGAACGCGATGTCGCCCGGTCCCAGGACGTAGGTGGTCCCGTCGAATTCCGTCTCCACCGTTCCCTCGAGGAAGAGGTAGGTCTCCTCAAACGGGTGATGGTGCCGACCGATCGCACCGTCCGATGCGTACTCGGCCAGGAACATCGTGGCCTGCTCCGCGCCGGCCTCGGCGTCGACCATCATCGTCATCGTGATGCTGCGGGAGACCAGCAGCGCCGTGCGCTGGCTCGCCGACGCTGGCGGGCGATCGAACGATGGCGGGGGATCCGACGATGGCCGGCGCTCCGGAGCGCGCTTCTCGGGCTGAGCGCGCACGGGATCGACGTGTCCGAGCGCCCTGGTGCTGGGATCGAGCACGGCAACCGACTCCGGCGGTGTGCGGCTGAGCGCGGGGACGGGAAACGTGTTGGCTCCGAAGCGTGGACGTGGCGGCGGCGCCAACATTTCAGCCCATCGAACCGGGCCGCCAGACTCGTTGTGCCACGAGTGCGCCGCGCCGACCGGCAGCATCCCGTAGTCCCCCGGCTCGAGCAGTGCGGCATAGCCGAGGCACTGCAGCACAAGGGTTCCATCGAGGATGAAGAAGTTCTCCTCGTACGAGTGCACGCGGGCGGACAAATGTCCCCCAGCGTCGAGCCTGCAGATCCCGAATGCCGTGTGTACGGCTGGCGTCGTCTCATCGAGGACCGACCACCGACTGTATCCCTGGTTGGCTCCCGCCCAGGCGTTCTCTGGGACGCAGAATCGAGCCGATGCCCCCCGGCAACGACGTGCCGTATGTCCAATGAGACCACCTCATTACCGCCGAGCGGGATGCGACTCACCATAGTCGCTGAACAGCCGGGCCACGAGTGACGCAGGCGAGGACTGGACCGGCGCCATCATCGTCGTGCGGGTCGCGATCGTTGGCACGGCGATGGCGGTCGGTCATCGCCGACATTGTGGCGTGATCGCACTAGCCTCACGCCCCACCATTCGTTTACGTCACGGCGTCCATTGCCTACTCAGGTTGGCCAGCGACGAAGGACTGTCGCGGACATGCATCCGCCGGCGACGTGGGCCGGTTTCCGAGCAGCGCTAGGGCTCCTCGACCCGAGCCCGGAGCTGACCCTCGGCGGTTCGGCGCGCCTCGGCCACCGACGACACGTAGGCGTTGTACGCCGCCCCGGACGGCGCAACGATGGCGATGTGCAGCCGCATGCGGCCGTTCCGCGGACTGTGGCTGCCTGGCTCGGGCGTGCCAGTCGCTCGCCTTCGGCGCATACGTTGCGACCGGGCCGTCGACTGTCCAGCCGGGCCGCTCTAAGAGGACGTCGAGATCCTCGGCGACGTGATCGACGCTAACGCCGCGGACTCATGGTCCGGCGGTGGACTTCACGTGAAGTCCACCGATGGCGCCCAGCGCCCGCTGACGGGCCGCTAACCGCCCAACAGAATGCCGCCAAGAAACGGCCACTTACCGAAGCGACCGGAACCCGGCGCGAACCTCTTCTGAAAGAAGCTGCGGCTGCTCCCATGCCGCGAAATGCCCGCCTCTGTCGAGCTTGTTGTAGTGGATCAGGTTCGGATACGCCTGCTCCGTCCAACTCCGCGGCGCTTGATATTGCTCGCCAGGAAAGATGCTCACGGCCACCGGAATGGAGACGCCCTTGGCGTTAAAGAAGCCGCCCTTATACTCCCAATAGAGACGAGACGCAGAGACGCCCGTGTTCGTCAGCCAGTAAAGCGTGATGTTGTCGAGAATCTCGTCACGCGTCAATTCGCCTGTGGCGCTTGTGGTCCGGTCCAGGGCCGAGGCGACCGCCGCGGCCGGCTGGCCGTCAGCATCATTATGGTCGAGAAGCCAGGCGGCCAGGCCGACGGGTGAATCCGCAATGCCGTACAGAGTTTGCGGGCGCGATCCCATCAACCTGGCGTAGTCGACTTGCTTGAAGGTCCTGTCCAGCTGCTCATAGGCGCGTCGTTCCTCCTGTGAGAGACCGGATGGCGGTGGTTCGCCGGCCTGGAGGGCCTTGTCGACATCAGCTGGAACGGTGGCAGGCATGTTGGTGTGGATGGCGAGCAATTCCGCAGGTGCCTGCAAGCCCATCTGGTCGACGACAAACGCACCCCAGTCGCCGCCCTGAGCGACGTAGCGGGTGTAGCCGAGTCGCTTCATCAGTTCCGCCCAAGCTCGGCCCATATGCTCGGGGCCCCAGCCGGTGCTCGTCGGCTTGCCCGAAAACCCGTAGCCCGGCATTGACGGAATCACCAGATGGAACGCGTCCGATGCGTTACCGCCATGTGCCGTGGGATTGGTCAACGGATCGATAATCTTCATCTGTTCGATGATCGATCCGGGCCATCCGTGTGTGACGATAAGCGGCAACGCATCTTCATGTTCCGATCGAACGTGAATGAAATGAACATCTAGCCCATCGATCTCGGTCATGAACTGCGGTAGAGCGTTCAGTTTCGCCTCGCACTTGCGCCAGTCGTATTCTGACGCCCAATAGCGCGCGAGTTCCTGAATCGTCGCCGACGGCACACCCTGTGACTGATCGGCGACGGTCTCCTTTTCGGGCCAGCGCGTGGCCGCGATGCGCGAGCGCAGCGCCTCGAGTTCCGCCTCAGGGATCTCGATCGTGAACGGCCGGATCCCGTTGGCCGCCGACGCTCTGGCCGTGGCAGACATCTAGGTCTCCTTTCCGTTTTGAGCTCATTGGAGGTTAAGGGGAGGGCCTCCACCCTCCTGCCGTGACAAACGGCATGCCCCGGCCCGGTCTCGCGATGGCCATCTTGGGTGAACTCAATCTTGGACGCCGACGCGCCCGTTGGCGCGCCCGTTTGAGGTGTTGCCCCGAGACCTGTGGAGTTCGGCATATCTATGGCGCCCGTCGGTGCAAGCGTAGGCCGCCTTGCCCCGCGTTCGCGGACCCTTTCGAGCAACTTCCGTTGACTTCCGGGAGGGCCCGGCGTGCGCGAATCTGGACCCGAGCGCCACCGAGCTCGTTCACTTGAAGGTCTCGTACACCCAACGTTCGGGGCATTCGGCGCACACCGCCGGAGCCGGCCATGGTCGACCCGGCGACGTCCGTGCAGTCGCCCGCCTTCGGCGCATACGTTGCGACCGGGCCGTCGACCGTCCAGCCGGGCCGGTCGGCCAGCTCGCCTAGATCCTCGGCCACGAGATCGACGTTAGCGCGCCGTCCCAGGTCTCAACGGATGCGTACGGTCCCGACGCGGCTCGCTCGGATCGCTGTCGCCTGCTCGGTGTCGGCGCCGGCCTCGACGAGTAGTTCGAGCGCATCGCTGTACCAGAACTCGTCACCCGGCCCTGTCGGCGCGACGTACATGGCCGCGGCGCGGCTTAGCAGTTGGCGTGCCTGCTCGCTGTCCGGCGTGAATCCGGTGCTCCGTAACACCCGCTCCAGCTCGGCCAGCGCCTCGCCACGGGTGCAGCGCCTCACCTGGGCATAGCCGGCGGCGGTGCCAGTCAGCTGCGCGCCGACCGCACCGGCCGGATCCGCTCGACGCCCATCATGTAATCGTACGACCGTTCGACTGAGTTGCCGGTAGCCCCGGACCGTCAGAACGGGGCAGGACCGTTCCCGTTGATCCGCAACTCCTCGCCCTCCAAGCCCTCCACGCGAGCCGCGGCGAATACGCCCTCCCGGCCGTCCGGCAACCTCAACGACGCGTGTCCGGCCCTCGACGTGGCCTACATTAGTTGCGGGTCGTCGGCCGTCAACCCGCCCCGCCACAGTTGCGCCTCCGCTGCACCAGCCGACTGTAGAAAGGCGATCACTGCGAGCACCGTGCCGTTCGGAAGGACCACGGTGGCCGGCCCTAAATAGCTGCCCACGATCACCCGCGTCAGTCAGGCCATAGCCGATCATCACTTGTCCGGATGATCCTATTTGAGCAGGCTCGTGTCCCAGCGGCGACCCTCCGCCGCAGGATGGTGCGAAAAGAGTCGGCGGGCGAACGATCCGCGCGGGGCTACGGTCCAGGGGTGCGGGTGTACGTCAGTCCCGATAAGGAGTACCGGGTTCAGGTAAGCGACAGCGGACCGTGCTGGATCTATCAGTCCGGCAGCAAAGTCCACACATGCTATAGCGAGCCCGAAGCGGTCAAGTGGCTGATCGCCCAGGGTGTCAAGCAGCTGGAGCGCGACTAAGGCCACGTTGCGTTACGCATGCGCGTCCACACGCGGATCGACCTCATCCTCGACGTCCCCGCTAGGTCCATGGGGTCGACATGGATCGTGCGCCCGCCCCCTCGGCACGCAGTTGACGGCCCTGTCGACCGCGCCCTTGGAACAACAATGGCGCCATCGCGGGGTGGCGCGGTTCGAGTCAGACCGGAGGCGTGATGTCCTCCTTCAGCTAGACCGCCGAGCGAACTGGGTGCCGGATTCTTTTTGATCCAGGCAAATAGGCGAGGATGGATCGATAGAGGCAGCGGTTGCCATCGGACCACCGGCCGGGACAGGAGGCTTCGACCGTCCCTGCCGCCAGAGAACTTCGCCTTCCTGAAGTCGAGGGTGCCGTGTGAGAACGTCGCGTCGGCGAAGGCGACCGCGCCGGAGAACGTCGCGAGGATGAAGTCCACCTTGGCGCCGGAACGTCGCGAACCTGAGCTCGACCGTGCCGGCGGAGAACGCCACGAGGATGACGACGACCAGGCCGACGGAGAACGTCACGAGGATGACGACGAGCATGCCGACGGAGAGCGTCACGCCGGTGAAGGTGACGATCCCGCCAGCGAAGGCTGCGTTCGAGTGGTGCGCCGTGATCCAAACCGATGGCACTCATCTGCCGATGTGAGAGCGTTTGCGGTGGATCAATTTAGTCGAGAATCAAACATGTTTGATTTGCAGGACTTTGCCGTGATGGCTGTCTGAAGTTCGGGGCCAGCTGAGGCGCCAGCGCTGCGCTGCCGATGTGTACCATGCCGCTCGTGCACAAGACCGAGATTGACGGCGTTCCGGTGTTCTGGCAGGAGGTGCCCGGTCCGCTCACTGCCGGCCTGGTATTCGGGTGCGGCACGCGAGACGAGACGTTCGTGACCATTGGGGTGACTCACCTCGTCGAGCACGTGGTGATGAGCACCTTGCCCCGGGTTCATCACGATCACAACGCCTCGGTGGACTTGTCCTCGGCTGAGTTCGTTGCGACCGGCCGGCCAGAGCAGGTAGTTGCGTTCCTACGGGCGGTGTGCGAAGGCATCTCGGCGATCCCTGTTGACCGGCTGGCGCAGGAGGCCGGCGTTCTAGAGGCCGAAGGTGGCTTCGCCGTTCATCCGACCGGCGCGGCGTTGCTGACGCGTCGCTATGGTGCCCGCGACGTCGGGCTCGAGGCCTACGCGGGCCCTGGCCATGAACACATTCGGGCCGATGCCGTTCTCGCCCATGTGGCGAAGTTCTTCGTGGCCGGTAATGCGGTGCTGTGGCTGACCGGCCAGCCGCCGGAGGGGCTGCGGCTGCCGCTGCCGCCGGGCCAACGGGCGCACCGCACCGAGCCGGTCCCGGTAGCCCACCGACGAACCACGCTGGTCCGATGAGATAGTGCCGGCGTCGGGCGTTCTCCTCTCGGGCACCCGGGACCCGGCTTGGAACATCGGCATGGCAGTGCTTGGCGAGCGGCTTCGAGCCGAAGCGCGCCATCAGCGCGGCTTGAGCTACGAGGTATTTGGCGACATCATCCAGATCGGTCCGACGTCGCGGCAATACCTGATCGGCGCCGACGCTCGGCAAGGCCAGGACGGCGCCGTGGCCGAGATTCTCTGGGAGCACGTACGCCGCCTGGCTGCCGAGGGACCAACCGACGAGGAACTCGCCCACGAGAAGGCCGGCTTCGCCGAGAGTTACGACGATCCGCGATGGCCTGCCGAAGAGGTCGCAGGTCAGGCGAGGGTCACGTTGTTTGACCTCCCACGCGGTGACCCGGAGTCCAGGCTGAGCGAAATTGCGGATGTCACGCGCGAGGATGTTGCCCGTTGCTTCGCCCAAGCGTTCCCGACGGCCCTCATCGCGGTGCCCGCCGGCGTGTCGGTGAACCTTCAGGGCGTTGGCATCGGTGGGTGTCCCCGCACGAAGGAAGCTCCACGCGGGCAGATGTTCAGCATGAAGACGGTGGTGCGGCTCATCGCCCGCCAATGGCGAGCGCCTCACCTCTATCTCACCGAAACCGGTCTGGCCCGGCAGGATCCCGACGGCGACGTTCACCAAACCAGTTTTGAAGACGTGATCGGCGTCGAGGTCGACGGCGACAACCGAATCGTGTTCGCCGCCAACGGCTGCATCTTTCCGGTCGTGCCGGACGCCTACCGCGGTGGCGAGTTGTTGAGTGACGCCATCGACAGTGCGATACCCGCAACTCTGCGCTACTCGTCCGACGGGCAGGTGGTAGCGAAGGCGTCGCCCATTGACGCGATCGCCAGGGTCGGCCGCGATCGCCCCTTGTGGTACCGGCTGCTTAACGGCGTTGCCGCGGTGGTGTTCGCCCTCGCGACAGCGGTGCTCTACGTCAACTGGCAATGGGGCACCGTCGAACTCTGGTGGGTCATCGTCGGAGCCGTCGTTACCCTGTGGTGCGCTTGGGACGCGCGACCGGCGCGGCGCCGCAAGACATCTCGCGCGGACCGTCAGTCGGGCGACAGCGCACCAGCGGCATAATATTTGGGCTGACCATGTCGTCCGTCCGGCAAACATCACGGCAGCGATGGGTCGCATCGACAGACCTCTTACGTACGCGGCCAAGCGCGCTCAACTGCCGCGATGCGCGCCCATAGCGTGAATGGGATGCCTGCCTGCCGTCCGACCGCCGTCCCGGCGCCCGCATGCCGGCCGCCACGCTTTCAAGATCACCCGCGACTGACCCGCGCTCGCCCGATGGCGCCGGCATGGGCTGACCCGTGGCGCCCGGCACGACGACCGCGTACGGCCGACCCCTCTTGTTGCGCAACTCTCCAGATCAGCGCCTCGCACTCGCCTTGTGGTGCGCCCGATCGCGACCGCCAGAGCTGGGGCCTGCGGCCACGCACTCATCTGCCGAAATGAGTGCGGATTACCTCCACCTTGGGGAGCAAGCACGACGGTCTGTGTGCTATGAAACCTGCGATGATCCCGGACAGCGTTCCCATCAATCGGCCAGGGCTGCGCAGGCACCGCGCACGGTCGATCCTCGGCACCATCGTCGGGACTGCCGCACTGGCGGTGGGCATCGTGGCCGGTGGGCTCGGTACCGGCTCAGAATTCGCCCCCGCCGATCCGCGCTCATACCCGCACCCCTTCGTGTGTGGCGAGGGGGCCGCATTCGGCCCCGGCGCCGCGGCCAGCCGTGCCGGCCTGACCATGACACTCAGCACCCAAAGGTCCAGCACCGACGTCGGGCCAGACCTCGCGGTTACATTCACCGCCGACCGATCGCTGCACGTGAGGGGCAGCCCACCGACCCTCTTCGAGGTGCTTTACCTCAGGGAAGGAGTGATCGTCGGCGGCGGTCCGATGCTCAACGAGTCCGGAGACGCGACGCCACAGGGGTTAAACCTTCCCGGCTATGGCTTCGACGTCGATCCAGATCGTCCCTGGACCGATGCCCTGGGCCGGCGCGACAGACTGTGCGCCGGACTGACCTGGCGGGAGGTCTGGTCGGAGGCGCAGCGCTACGAGGTGGTACTGGTGCAAGGGCAGGTACTGCGGCACATCGTCCCAGACGGGATCCTGCTTGACATTCCGACGCTCGGATACTGGCCTCTGCTGGTGGCACGCACGCCCCTAAACGGATAGCGGTGCCCTGCGGGGAAGGCGCCGACGCACTATATGCCGCGATGCGCGCGTTTTGAAGGCCGGCTGATCGAGCCGCGAGGCCCATCCATGGCGGTCCGGGGCGCAAATTGACCCCAATCGACGTGCGCGAAAGTTGTCCGAGTGTCGCGGGGTGGTGTGAAGATCAACAGACCTCCCTCCCCACCCCTGCCGGCGTCGATGATCGACACACTCATTTGCCGATGAGCGATCCCGCGGGCCGAAGTGACCCGCGGCCAGGCCACGGGTCACCCGACTTGCCGGTTCAATCCTTCTTCGCAGCGGACGCGTCGACGCAGACGATTCCCTTGTTGCCGTCCTGGTCGGCGATCACGGTGAGCGAGGGCGCGTCGCTGTCATCGACGACGGTCCCACCCGCGGCGACGGCAGCGGCGATCCGTTGCTCGGCCACCTCGGGCGCCACATAGATCTCGATGTGGAACCGCTGACCCGGGGCCTCGTGTTCGTCGGCGTCCCCGAACCACAGGTTTGGCACCCGTCCCGTGGCATCCCGGATCTCGTCGCTGGGGGTCCCGCGGCCCTGGGCATCGGCGCTCCCGGTCAGTAGGGCGGCCCACACCGGGGCGATGGTCGCGGAGCGCGCCGTGTCGAGGCCGAGCTCGATGTCGCTGACCGAGGCCGGGTCGGCGTCGACCTTGTGGTCAACGGCGATCTCGGTGATCCGTCGCGCGAGGTCGACGTCCTTCTGGGTCACCCATTCAACAACGTGTTCGGTGCCTTCGTCGTCGCGGTAGATGGCGTCGTCGCTGACCAACTTGAAGTCGACATACCCCTTACCGATGGTCACACTCGGGTGGTGGCCGAGCGCGTCGCCCGCCTCGCCCACCGCGGCGACGAACCGTGCGCCGGTGCCGAAGTCGTCGATCACGTAGCGCGCATGCAGTCCCTGGGCCAGCTTGCGCCAGTCGGTCAGGTTCGCCTCGGCGATCTGTTCGCCCTTCAGCATGTCCATGGACGGGGACCCTATCCCTGAATCAGCCCGCAGCACTAGCGCAATGAACAACCGGATCTGCTTGATATGCGGGTAATCCTCGGACCTGGGAGGGTGCCCGCATGGCTTGGATGGATCTGTGCTTGCAGCGCGCTAAGAGCGCGTCGGGTGATCTTCCGGAGGCACGGCCGAGCGGCTGCAGCTGGTGGACGGCGCTGGGGGTGTGTCGGCCCGGACGGTGCGCCGGCGCTTGTCGAGTGTGTCGGGCTTGTTCGGATTCCTGCACGCGCGCGGTGACGTCGACGCGAATCCGGTGCCGAGGGGCTTGCCGACCCGGCGGGAGCGTCAGCGCCCACGCCAGGGCGTTCCGCTGGTACGCACGCCGCGGACGTTGCCGCGCATCCTGGAGCCGGTGCAGGTGGATGCCCTGCTGGCGGCGCTGCGCACGTGGCGGGACCGGGCGATGGCCGAGGCGATGGTGCTGGGCGGGTTGCGCCGCTGTGAGGTGCTGGGGCTGCGCCTTGGTGATCTGCAGGTGGCGACCCGGCGGGTGTTCATCGCCGAGGGCAAGGGCGGGCATCAGCGCCTCATCCCGGTCTCCGGCCGCTTCTTCGCCTCGGTCGCGTCCTATCTGGACGCCGAACGGCCCGCCGACGCCGGCACGGATCGCCTGTTCCTGGCGTTGAAGGGCGCACGGCGGGGGCGGCCGCTGTCGCCGGCCGGGTTGGACCAGATCCTCGACAGCGCCCGCGAGCGGGCCGAGCTGGCCCAGGCCACCTGTCATCAGCTGCGCCACACCTGCCTGACCCGGCTGCGCGAGGCGGGGATGGCGTTGGAGGCGGTGCAGGCCCAGGCCGGTCACTCCTCGATCGAGTCGACCCGCATCTACCTGCACCTGGCCGATGACTGGCTGGCCTCCCAGTACCGCCGCGCCGCCGAGGCCATCGACGCGCAGATGCTGCCCGGCAAGCCGATCGAGGCCAGCCCGTCGGTTGTGGACGGTGAGCCGTGAGCGGCCCGGACCGGCTGCCGGACTGGGATCACCTGGCAGCGAGAGCCCCGGATGTGGTGGCCACGATGCGCCGCTACCTCGACCAGTTGGCCTGCGTCCTACGTCCTGGCAGTGTCCGCGGCATCCGCTGGCTCGCGGCCCGACCGGGCCGCGACGGCGCTCGTATCACACCGGCGACGCTGGCGCACCGGCTGGGCACGATACGGATGTTCTTCGTGCGCATCAGCGAGTGGGACTGGTCCGAGGCACCGGTCCGGGTGCCGATCATCCCCGGCGACCTGCCCCGCCAAGACCACCCGCTGCCCAAGGCCCTCGACGACGCCGCGGCGGCCCAACTGCTGCGCGCCGCCCAGACCCAGCGGCGGATGCTGGTCCGCGTGGTCGTGGAAGTGTTGCTGCGCACCGGACTGCGCGTCGGCGAGTTCACCGCACTGGCCGCCGACGCGGTCGTGCTGATCGGCTCCGGACACTGGCTGCACGTGCCCGTCGGCAAGCTGCACGACGACCGCTACCTGCCGCTGCACCCGCACCTGGTCAGCCTCATCGGCGACTACCGCACCAAGCACGTGCCAACCGATCATCCGCTGCTGCTGCCTCGCGAGAACGGCCGACCACTGGACCGGCACACCGTCACCCGCCTGATCAACAAAGCCGGCGCCGCCGCCGGCCTGTCGCACATCCATCCCCACCAACTACGCCGCCAACCCAAAACTCTCTCCGCCGACGCGATAGGACCGAGGATGAGCCGGCTGCGCCGAGAGCATTTCCGCCTGCTCGGCAACGGCTACTGCACCCGACCACCCGAAATGGACTGCGCCTTCGAATCCATCTGCGAAACCTGCACGTTCTTCCAGACCAGCATCGAGTTCCGACCCACCCTGCAACGCCAACGCGACCACGCCGCCAACCACCATCAGGGCCACCGTGTCGACCTGTTCGACCGGTTGCTCACCCGCATCGACGAATCAGCATCGTGATCGACTTGACAGCGATTACCTGCATAATGCCG
>JAHRHA010000142.1 GCA_020027875.1 Micromonosporaceae bacterium
CAGCATCGTTCGTCTCCTCCCTCGACACCGGTGCTCGGGCATCCCCTGTGGAGAAGATGTGCCAGCGAGTGCCTGACGACCACATTGTCATCCATCGCCCATAACCTACGAAGGCCCGAGCCGGGGCAAAACGCCCCGCGAGGGGACCTTCGGCGTCCCCAAAACGTGGAGACGGATCATCCGCGAGGGCGACTCCCCGCCGCGCCCGCGGAGATACCCTCGCCGTGACATGTCATCAACGACCACAGCCCACCGGATGCTCGCGGCCCGGCAACGTCGGCGAGGCGTGCGAGCCGACCATCAGGCGGTTCCGCGAGCGCTCCGCGACGCCGCCATCGCGGCCGCGGCGCTCGCGGGCACGCTAGCGCTGCTCCGCCACGGCGGCGTCGCCCCTTCCCGCCCCGGATCTGGCCGGCTCGACCTGATCAGCGTCGTGCTCGCCGCGTCCTCGACGGTGCCGCTCATCGCCTGGCGGCGCTACCCGCTGGGCGTGTTCGCGGTGACGGCGGCCGCCAGTGTGTTGCTGGCCGGCCTCGGCTACCCGGTCGACCTGATACTCGGCCCCACCGCCGCCGTGTACCTGCTCGCCGCAAGCCGCGAGCGACAGACCCCGTGGACCGGGCGGACCACCGCCACCGTCGTCGGGCTGTTCGTGGCATACCTGGCCGCGACCGCCGCCGCGCAAGGTACCCTCCCCGAAATCCAGCTGCTCCACACCGGTATGGCCTGGGCCGTGGCCTGGTTCGCAGGCGAGCGGACGCGCCTGCGGCGCGAACAGATGAATGAGCTCAGAGAACGCGCCGTCCACGCCGAACGGGAAGCCGAACGCGAGCGCCTGCTCGCCGTCGCCGAGGAACGCGCCCGGATCGCCCGCGATCTGCACGACTCCGCCGGTCACGCGATCAGTGTGATCGCCGTCCGCGCCGGCGCTGCCCGGCTACGCCACCACCAGGACCCGGACCGCTCCCTACTGGCCCTGCAAGCGGTCGAGGAACTGGCACGGCACACGGTCGAGGAGATCGACCAGATCGTCGGCACGCTCCGCGACGGCGGGCCGGCCGACGGCGTCATCGACCCCCCGCCCGGCCTGGCGTCGCTGCACACCCTGATCGCGCACCATGCGGCGGCCGGGCTCGACGTGACGCTCGACACCGCTGGCGCGCCGCGCCTACTCGGGAGCGCCGCCGACCAGGCCGCCTACCGGATACTGCAGCAGGCGCTCAGCAACGCCGCCCGCCACGGAACGGGCGGCGCCCGGATCGAGCTCGCGTACGCCGACGCGGCGGTCGCGCTAACCATCACCAACCCGGTACCCCCCGATGGCGCACCGCGGTCCGGCGGACACGGGCTGATCGGCATGCGGGAACGCGTGACCCTGCTCGGCGGCACCCTTGACACCGAGCGCGCCAACGGCACATTTCGGGTCGACGCTCGGATCCCGTACGGAGTCAACCGCGCATGACCCGGGTGCTGATCGCCGACGACGACGACTTGATGCGCGCCGGGCTCATCGAACTCCTCACCGCCGACCCCACGATCGAGATCATCGGCCAGGCATCGACCGGACGGGAAGCCGTCGAACGCACGCGCCAGCTCGCCCCGGACGTCGTCCTGATGGACGTTCGCATGCCCGACCTCGACGGCATCGGCGCCACCCGTGAGCTGTCCCGGGCCGCCCCGGAAGCAAAGGTCCTCATCCTCACGACCTTCGAGCAGGACGACTACATCTTCGGCGCCCTACGCGCCGGCGCCTCCGGCTTCCTGCTCAAACGCACCCGACCCGAAGACCTGATCGCCGCGGTACACACCATCGCCGGCGGCGACTCGCTGCTCTCCCCATCGATCACCCGGCGCGTGATCGACCGCATGGCCCAGCAGCCCACTCCCGAGCTCGCCGACCAGGCCAAGCTCAAGGCGCTCACCCCCCGCGAGCGGGAGACTCTGGAACTCATCGCCCGGGGCCTGTCGAACCGTGAGATCGCGGCCGCGCTCGTCGTTGAGGAGTCGACTACCAGAACCCACGTCAAGCGGATCCTGATGAAGCTCGGCCTTCGCGACCGGGTCCAAGCCGTGATCTTTGCCTACGAAACCGGGGTGAACCGCCCCGGCGGCCAGCAAGTCAACACATCCGCCAACCGAACCATGAGCTAATCACCCGACGATCGTGCACAGTCCTGCTGCGACGCGACGGACGTCTCACCCGAGCCGCAAGCGAGGGTGCACGTTTCAGCACGGCACGGGTTCAGGTTGGCGTCGTAGCCGGCATTGCGGTCACGTGGGTCATGACGTTTTTCTCCTTCGCGTCGTTGCTTCACCACGACATAGCCGCGTGTGTGGCATCAACACTCGCCGCCGGTACCCTGGGGGGGTAGTGTACTTGGCGAAGCAACGAGGAGGGACGTGCGATGGTCAGCTACACGGGCCACAAGGGCGACTACCTGTCGCGGTTGCGTCGCATCGAGGGCCAGGTGCGGGGGCTGCAGCGGATGGTGGAGGAGGACAAGTACTGCATCGATGTCCTCACTCAGGTCGCCGCGGCGACGAGGGCGCTGCAGGCGTTCTCGCTGGAGCTGCTGGCCGAGCATCTCGGCAGCTGTGTTGTCGACGCGGCCAGGGCGGGCGACGGGCAAGCCGAGATCAAGGTACGTGAAGCCACCGACGCGATCGCCCGGCTGGTGCGCTCCTGAGCCCATCAACTCGCGAAGCCTGCAGGCCCACAAGCAAGCATAATCCGGACTGACGCAATCAAGGAGCGGCGATGATGACTACGACCACCTACACGGTGCAGGGCATGACCTGCGAGCACTGCGTGAACTCCGTATCGGCGGAAGTCGGCGCGCTACCGGGGGTGAGCAACGTCGAGGTCGATCTCACTTCCGGTGCGGTCACCATCACCAGCGAACAGTCGCTCGACACCGGCGCGGTGCGCGCCGCGGTGGACCAGGCCGGCTACCAGCTCGTGGCCTGAGTCGATGAACTCCGCCACGCGACTCGGCGCCTTCGAGAGGAGATCACCGTGACGTCGAACGTCTCGCGCCTGGGCCGGCCAGCCACCTCTGGCGGAACCGCACAACGTGGTATTGCCGGCCTGGTGGAGCTGGAGATCGGCGGCATGACGTGCGCGTCGTGCGCGGCCCGGATTGAGAAGAAGCTCAACAAGCTCGACGGGGTTACCGCCACGGTGAACTACGCGACCGAGATGGCCAAGGTCGCTTTCCCGCCGACGGTGACGCCGGACGACCTGATCACGACCGTGGAGCAGGTCGGCTACACGGCCTGGCTGGCGACGCCACCCGCGGCGGGTGCGGGCGCGCCTGCCGGCGACGCCAACGAAGAGGACGGGGTACGGCGGCTGCGGCTGCGGTTGTGGATCAGCGTCGCGCTGGCCGTCCCGGTGGTCGCGATGGCGATGGTTCCGGTGCTGCAGTTCACCAACTGGCAATGGCTGTCCGCCATCCTCGCCGCGCCGGTCGTCGCCTACGGAGGGTGGCCGTTCCACAAGGCCACCTGGACCAACCTGCGCCACGGCGCGGCCACCATGGACACCCTCATCTCGGTCGGCACCCTCGCGGCGTTCGCCTGGTCGATGTACGCGCTGTTCCTCGGCACCGCCGGGCAACCGGGCATGACGCACCCGTTCACCCTCACTATCGAGCGAGCCGCGGGCACCGACAACATCTACCTGGAGGTGGCGGCCGGGGTCACCGCGGCGATCCTGGCCGGACGCTACTTCGAAGCACGGGCGAAGCGGCGTGCCGGCGCGGCGCTTCGGGCGCTGCTGGAGCTTGGCGCGAAGGATGTGGCGGTGCTACGGGACGGGCGCGAAGTGCGCGTTGCGACCGACACGCTCACAGTGGGCGACCGGTTCGTGGTACGGCCCGGGGAGAAGATCGCCACCGATGGTGAAGTAGAGGAGGGCGCCTCCGCGGTCGATGCCAGCATGCTCACCGGCGAGGCGGTGCCGGTCGAGGTCGGTCCCGGCGACGAGGTCGCCGGGGCGACGATCAACGCCGGGGGCCGGCTGGTGGTGCGCGCCACCCGGGTCGGCGTCGACACCCAGCTGGCGCAGATGGCGCGGCTGGTGGAGGAGGCGCAGAGCGGCAAAGCGGCGGTGCAGCGGTTGGCCGACCGGGTCTCCGCGATATTCGTACCGATCGTCATCGTCCTCGCCGTCGCCACACTCGGGTTCTGGCTCGGCACCGGAGGGGCGGCGGGGGCGGCGTTCAGCGCCGCGGTGGCGGTGCTCATCATCGCCTGCCCGTGCGCGCTGGGCCTGGCAACCCCTACCGCATTGCTGGTCGGCACTGGCCGCGGCGCCCAACTGGGCATCCTCATTAAGGGCCCCGAGGTGCTTGAGTCCACCCGGCGGGTGGACACCGTGGTGCTGGACAAGACCGGCACCGTGACCACCGGGCGGATGGCGTTGGTCGGCGTGGTGACCGCCGAGGGAGTCGACGAGAACCTGGCGCTGCGGCTGGCCGGCGCGCTCGAGCACGCATCCGAGCACCCGATCGCGGCCGCGATCGCGGCCGACGCCCGAGACCGGTTCGGCGAACCTCCGCCGGTCAAAGACTTCGCCAATCTGGAAGGGCTGGGCGTGGCCGGTGTCGTCGACGGCAGGGCCGTGCTGGTCGGCCGGCCCCGCCTGCTCGCCGACCGCGGCCACCAGCTTCCGGCTGTCCTCGCGGACGCGGTCGAGGCGGCGCTGGCGCAGGGCCGCACCGCCGTCGCGACCGGGTGGGACGGCGCCGTACGTGCCGTGCTGGTGGTCGCCGACACGGTCAAACCCACCAGCGCTCAGGCCGTACATGAACTGCGCGACCTCGGCCTGACCCCGATCCTCCTCACCGGCGACAACACCGCCGCCGCCCGCTCCGTCGCTGGGCAGGTCGGCATCACCGAGGTGATCGCCGAGGTGCTACCGGCCGACAAGGTCGACGTCATCAAGCGACTCCAGGCCGACGGCAAGGTGGTCGCCATGGTCGGCGACGGCGTCAACGACGCGGCGGCGCTCGCCCAGGCCGACCTGGGCCTGGCCGTGGGCACCGGCACCGACGTCGCCATCGAGGCCAGCGACCTCACCCTCGTCCGTGGGGACCTGCGGGTCGCCGCCGACGCGATCCGGCTGTCCCGGCGCACCCTGCGCATCATCAAGGGCAACCTGTTCTGGGCTTTCGCCTACAACGTCGCCGCCCTACCCCTGGCCGCAGCGGGCCTGCTCAACCCAATCATCGCCGGGGCCGCGATGGCGTTTAGCTCCGTCTTCGTCGTCTCCAACAGCCTGCGGCTTCGCACCTTCCGACCTCTCACGGCCGGGACGGAAGGCGCTGCCACACATTGACGAGAGCCGCCCCCGCCTGGCCGGCGTCTCACCGACGCAGCCTTGAGCGGACCTCCCGTGTCGGCGGGCTAGAGTCCCACGAAGATGAAGAAAACGACCACGGCGCCGCCGGCCATCATGGCGGCAAACAACACGAACATCAACCATCCGTGCGCATTGTCGCGACCGATCGAGGCAGGGCGCTGACCAGACAACAACGACCTCCGAGTCCCATCGTCACTCTGCCCACCGCGAGGCGGCCATCCCCGATTCACTATGCCACATAGTAGACTGCTTCGCGCCCGGAACACGGGGCTGGGTCGAGAACGAGAGATCAAGAGCCCTAGTGTCGTGCAGTTGTGGGATGTCTCCAGTCGCCGACAGCTCGGCGACCCCCGCACCGGCTCGGTCACCACCGTGGCGTTCAGTCCGGACGGCAGCACGCTGGCCAGCGGTGGCGGCGACTACATCGTGTGGCTGTGGGACCTCGCCAGTCGCCGGCAGGTGGCGAGCCGCTGGCAGGCCACAGCTCTTGGGTTATGAGTGCCGCATCAAGGCCGGACGGCAAGATACTGGCCAGCGCCGGCGTTGACGAGACCGTATGATTGCGGGACCTCGGCGGTCGCTTGCAAGGCCGAGAAGGCGTCAGCTCCTTCGTCGCCCGCCGATCGAGTTGACGTTCTGCAACTCTTCCCAGGCCAGGACCCAGTCGCCGCCGGTCCATGATCCCCGCCTCCGCGTCGCCGAAGCCGCTCACTCCGCGTCCCACCCGAGGGAGCCTATCCGGCATAGTAGTCGCGTGCGGTCGGCTACTGTAGCCGCGTCCGGTAGGGCGAGAGGCGGTGAGTCGCGTGGCGGGTCGACGTGCTGCATTGCGGCTGCTGCTCGTGCTCGTTGCGACAGGCGTGGCGGGCATGCACACGTTGGGCCACCCGACCAGCGACGGCCATGCTGGCGCCGCCGACCATTCGACCGCGCTGGTGATTGAGCCCATGGCGGAGGCGATCGGCGCCGCCATGACGACGGCCGTGCACGTAGATATATATGGCACGGGGATGCGCTTGGACCCGCTCACGGTCTGCCTGGCCATCCTCGCCGGCAGCCTTCTAGTGCTGCTGGTGGTGCTGCTGGTGGTCTATCACCGCCGCGGCACGACCTGCGGCCATGTCCTGCCTGCCCTATGGGCGGCCGGGCGGGGACCGCCCACACGCTCGCCCTTGGGACTTCGTCTCGCCGACCTGTCGGTGCGGCGGACATAGCAGCCGCGTCGCCGGCCACGACACGTCGTGACCGGTCGATAGCACATGTCCGCACACATAAGTCACCTGACAGGAAGGCACGATCCTCATGAATCGCACCATCACGGTGGGCCGCGCCCTGCTGGCCGCCGCCGCCGCTGTCACCACCCTCGCCCTCGTTTCCGCCTGCGGCGGCACGGGAGGCATGAACCATGGCGGCGCCAACCCCGGCGGCACGGGGCAGCCGATGGCGTCCGCCCCATCCGGCACGACGTTCAACGACGCGGACGTGGCGTTCGCGCAGATGATGATTCCGCACCACCAGCAGGCGGTGGAGATGGCGTCGCTGGCCAAAACCCGGGCCAGCGACCCTGAAATCAAGCAGATCGCCACGAATGTCAAGGCCGCCCAGGCCCCGGAGATCACCACGATGACGGGCTGGCTGACCGCATGGGGCATGCCCACGGCCGGTGCACACAACATGCCTTGCATGTCGGGCACGGAGGGCATGCCCGGCATGGCCTCGGACCAGGACATGACACAGCTGAAGGCTGCGACGGGCGTCGATTTTGACCGAATGTTCGCCCGAATGATGATCGCACACCACAACGGGGCCATCCAGATGTGTCGCGATGTTCGGACGCAGGGCGCCCATACCGCGGCCAAGGCCCTGGCCGACACGATCGAGCAGACGCAGGCCGCCGAGGTGGCGACGCTGCAGACCATTCTCGACCGGCTCTGACAGCCACCCCGCCGGCCGGGTGAGGCTACTTTGTGTAACCCGGCCGGTGGGGTCCCTTCCCCGCGTTATTGAGGCGAGATGACCATGCATTCTGTGTCCCGACGTACCCTGCTCCGCGACGAGGTCCGCGCCGCCGAGGCCGCACGAAACCCCGGCACCATCCGCGACGTCCGGCTGGCCGCCACGGTCGGGCCGGTCGATCTGGGCGGCACCACCGTGACCACCTGGACCTACGGCGGAGCACTTCCCGGCTCGCCCATCCGGATCAGAGCAGGTGAGGTGCTGCGCGCCACCCTCACCAACCGGCTGCCGACCGACACCAGGGTGCACTGGCATGGTGTCGCGCTGCGCAACGACGCCGACGGCGTCCCCGGCCTCACCCAGCGGCCGATCGCGGCCGGCGCAGACCACGTGTATCAATTCACCGTGCCGCATCCCGGCACGTACTGGTTCCATCCGCACGTGGGGCCGCAGCTCGACCGGGGCCTGTACGCGCCGCTCATCGTCGACGACCCGCGTGAGCCGCTCGCCTACGACGAGGAGTGGGTGCTCGTTCTCGACGACTGGCTCGACGGCGTCTCCGCCAGCCCCGACGACGTGCTCGCCGAGCTACGCCAGGGCATGGGCCAGATGATGGGCGAGGGCGGTCACATGATGATGGGCGCCACCAGCGTGCTGCTGGGCGGGGACGCGGGTGACGTGCGCTATCCCCACTTCCTCCTCAATGGACGGCTATCCGCCGCACCGGCGACTTTGCAGGCACGGCCGGGCAGCCGCGTACGGCTACGGATCATTAACGCCGGTGGGGACACCGCGTTCCGCCTCGCGCTCGGCGGGCACCGCATGCAGGTCACCCACACCGACGGCTTCCCGGTCCGGCCGATCGAGACCGACGCGCTTCTGATCGGGATGGGTGAGCGCTACGACGCCCTGGTCACCCTCGCCGACGGCGTGTTCCCGCTGGTCGCGCTTGCGGAGGGCAAGGGCGCCTCGGCGTTCGGGCTGGTGCGAACCGGCTCCGGTGCCGCGCCCGCGGCCACAGTGCGGCCACCCGAACTCGACCGGCGCATCGTCGCGTACCGCCAGCTGAAACCCGCCGACGCGGTGCGCCTGTCAGACCGCCAACCCGACCGTATGCTCACCCTCAAGCTCACCGGAGGGATGATGGCATACGACTGGGGGTTCAACGGCCGAGCCCATGACCCGAACCATACCGAGGCGATCCGGGCCGGCGAGCGGGTACGGGTGGATTTGGTCAACACCACCACCATGTGGCACCCGGTCCACCTGCATGGCCACACCTTCGCCGTCGGCCAGACCGGCCTTCGCAAGGACACCGCCATCGTCCTACCCGGACAGACGCTGGCAGTTGCCTTCGACGCCGACAACCCTGGCGTCTGGATGGTCCATTGCCACAACATCTACCATGCCGAGTCGGGCATGATGACCCAGCTCGGCTACCAACGCTGACAGCTCTGTACTCCGCCGCATGGCGTGGCGGATGTGCGACAACGCGCCCCTTCGAGAACGAACGGCGCTGCTGCGGCGTCTAGGTCATGACGAGGATCGGAGGCATCATGCAGGTCCAGGCGCCCGCATCGTGACGGCGGCCGGTCATGACTCGCCATCCATGCTGGGTGGGGCCGCGGTGACCCGGGCGAGGTGGCGACGGCGGCCAGCTCGCCGCGGCGACTCCTTCACATCCGACGAGATCGACCGGGTACGGGCCGTCCTCTACCTGTCGGGGCTGGGAGGAGACGACCTCGAGGACGCGGTCCAGGAGGTGCTGTTGCGCGCTCTGGAGCGGGCACCTGATGAACTGCGGTCCCGAGCGGCGTGGGCCAGCGTGGTTGCGGCGAATCTGGCCCGTGACTGGCACCGGCGTGCCGGACGGGACCGGGCCCTGCGGGAGACGCTGGGTCGGCTTGCGCCGATCGGTGTCAACGAGCCGGATCTGGCATTGAAAAGCGCGGTCGCCATCGGTCTCTCCCGACTCGAACCGGACCTGCGCCTGGTGGTGATCCTGCGCTTCTACGTCGACCTTCCCGTCCGTGAGGTCGCCGGACTGCTGGGCGTGCCCGAGGGGACCGTGAAGTCCCGGTTGCACCGAGCCGTCAGCGCCATGCGTGAGCTACTCCCCAGAGAGAGCGTGATGTGATGGACGACAACGAGCGGGCCCTGTTCGCCGTCCTCGACGCCGAGGCGGATCAGGAGGTGCCGGAGGCGGCGCGGCGCACCGCCGAGCGTGACCTCGCCGCCATCCGCGAAGGCATGGGTCTGCTCGGCGCCGAGGCAACGTCTATATCGCGACCACGCCAATGGCTCAGCTCCCGCTGGCTAGCCGTCGCCGCGGGCATCGTTGCATTGGTGGCGGCGCTCGCCATCGTGCCCGGCCTGGTCAGGGACGAGCGCGCCGGACCGTCGATCGGCATGCCCGGCCCGCAGCTGTCCCTTTCCGAACGGGTTCGCGAAGCTGACCGCATTGTTGTGGGCACGGTCACCAAGGTCGACCACGGCCGCCTCGACTCGCAGATCCCTGACGAAACAGGGGACGCCTACGTCCTGGCAACGGTCCGCGTCGAGGAAGCCATCAAGGGGCCCGGCGGCGAGGTGGTGGCCTTCAGCTACGACTTTGGCGGAGCTGTCGTCACGTCAGAGGGATCCACCAGGCCGTGGACCGAAGGCGACCGCGTCCTGCTGTTCCTCGCCGCCGACGCCGGCACAGTCTCCGCCGGACTCAGCCCGGCCCACCTGCAGGTCGCCGAGGGCGAGGCCGGCCGGTACTTTGTCGACGGCGACCGGCTCATCGATGCGACCTTCACCCTGGAAGACGTCCGACGGGCGGCCGGAGAGTGACGCGGCGGACGACGAAAGTATGATCCCAGCCTAGTACGATCGGGCATAGTGAATCAATCGATGCGTGTGGAACGCTCCGAATACCGTTACACTGCCGGAAATTTGGAGGTTCCCCATGCGTCTGCGTCTATTGGCCGCGGCTACCGCCGCGGCGCTTGCCGCGCTCGCTGTCCCGTCGCCCGCCCAGGCCAGTCATGCCTGGGGCAACTACCATTTTGGGCCAGAACGTCGAACCCGTTCACGCTGAAGCTGGACAGGAACGTTACCTCCGCCTGGACTGCCTACCTCACCGAGGCGTCGTCGGACTGGACCGCCTCGGTCGTGCTCAACACGACGGTGATGACCGGCTCGTTCGGCAGCAGGATCAGCTGCAACCCCACCACCGGTCACGTCGAGGTCTGCAACGTTAGCTACGGCAACACGGGCTGGCTGGGTATCGCCTCCATATCGATCACCACCGGCAACCACATCAGTCGGGCCTACGTAAAGGTCAACGACACGTACTTTAATCAGGCGCAGTACAACACCCCCGCGTACCGGCGTTTGGTGATGTGCCAGGAGGTCGGCCACACCTTCGGCCTAGGCCACCAGGACGAGAACCAGACCAACCCGAACCTCGGCACGTGCATGGATTACACGAGAGATCCGGACGGGCCACCGAGCAACGAGCATCCGAACTCGCACGACTTCTCGCAGCTTGCCACCATTTACAGCCACCTCGACTCGTTCAACACTCCGACGTTCGCCACGACTGCCAGGGAGACGGCTGCGGAAGACGCTCCGGCGGCTTGGGGCAGGCTGGTGCGCGGGTCGTCCTCACGCGGTCTCGGCGTCTATCTCCGTGACCTCGGTCGCGGCAACTACACCCTCACCTACGTCATCTGGGCATAGACACCACGACGGAGCGGGTCGTCGGCGAATCACCACACGCCGACGCCCCGCTGCGTCGTCTCAGCCGCCCGCACCCTGCACCGCCACACCCGCCGAAATCCGCTCGATAGCGGCAAATAGGAGTCGGGCAAAGCGCTGAGTTCACCAATGTGCCCCCAAGGGTGTACGTGGAAGTCACGAGCCGAAATTCATGTGAGTCTGTTCGGCCGAACGCAACGCCGCTAGCGGCGTTGTCGTTAACTCCGGGAGCGCAACGTAGCGTGAGGGGAGTCTCCCGATGAGCCCGCATCGCCCGAACTGGTCCCGCTCAACCTTGGCCATATTCACGACAATCGCTGTTGTTGTGCCGATCTCAGCACTGGGCGGTGCAGCCGCCGCCACGACGGCGCCGCCGAGCACACCGACAGCGGCCAAGGCGGTGCTGTTCGCCTCCGACGGTATGCGGCCAGACCTGGTCGACAAGTACGTGTCACAGGGCGCGATGCCGACCATGAAGGACCTGATCAAGACGGGTGTCAAGGGCAAGAACGGCCTGGTCCAGGGCTTCCCGCCGAACACCGGGGTTGGCTGGGCGACGCTGGCCACCGGCACCTGGCCCGGCGAGCACGGCTCGACCAACAACACGTTCCACCGCACCGGCGAGGGCAACTTCAACAACTCGACGAGCTTCGCCGCGACCGG
>JAHRHA010000271.1 GCA_020027875.1 Micromonosporaceae bacterium
ACTCCCAGCTCACAGCCCTGACCCTGAGCTGGCATCCTTCACGCATTCCCGCTGCTCAGGGGCCGGTCGTGGTTGTTTCGGCGGTTCGTAGGCGGACGGTTGCTGGCTGAGGGTGTGCGCCGCGAGCCCAATGCTTTGTCCGCCGACGATTGCCGGTGCCTTGGCGATTACTTGTTGTGGTCGGCGCGGTGCCACCAGCCGATGGTGGCGGCCACACTGGCTATCGCTAGTACGGCGACTGAGGCGAAGCCGGATAGTCCGGGCCTGGCGCTTTCTGGTTCGGCGATGCCCGCGTATAGCGGCGGTACCGAGTAGGGGTACCAGGGGCCGTAGCCGAGCGCGGCGATGATCTGCGCGGTGAACACGGCGGCAAACAGGGCACCGACGCCGGGAAGGTAGCCGCGCCCGACGCTGGCTGCCAGGCCGAAGGTGGCGGTTATGGCGGTGGTGAGCAGCGCGGTCAGTGCCAGCTGGCCCAGCCCTCGCCAGAGCGTACCCGCTGGTACGCCAGGTAAGCCCAGCGCGAAGCCGATGCACAAGCCAAGGGCACCGATGTAGACGGTCAGTAGGCCACACCAGGCTGCGGCGATGATGAACTTCGCGGCCACGATGACGCCACGTGGGGTGGGCAGGGCGAGGAGGTCTTTGGCGGTGTGATCGGCGAACTCCCGTCCGAAGATCCACACCATGGTCATGCCGAAGATGCCCGCCCCGCCGACGGCGGCGATCTGGGCGAGCAAACTCAAATAGCCGTCCCAGGTGGGCGGAAGGGTGGCCAGTTGGGCTTTGGCTCCCAGCAGGCCGAGGGTGCGGGCTCGTTCCGGATTGATGCTGATGTACATGAACAGCCCACCGACCACGGTGCCGAGGGTAGCCGCGAGCAGGGTGATCCAGAGTAGGCGGGCACGGCGCAGTTTGAGCCACTCGGCGGCCAGTGCTGCAATCATGAGCTGGCCTCCCGCCCGGTGAGGCGTAGGAAGAACGTCTCCAGGTCATCTTCGTCGATCGCGAGGTGCGTTGGTGGGTGCCCGGCGTGCACGAGCAGCGTGGCGATGTCTTCTGGGTGCTCAAGGGCGTGATGGCCGGTCAATACCAGGCGATGGTCTGCGCTGGTGATGGGATGATGTCCGGCCGACTGGAGAACTGCTGCTGCCGCGCGGGGATCGCGGGTGCTGATCGACAGTTGGCGGTGTACCTGGGCGGGAAGGTCTTCCGTGGCCAGTTCGGTGATCATCCGCCCGTCGTGGATGACGCCGATGCGAGTGGCCAGCCGGGCGACTTCGGCCAGGATGTGACTGGATAGCAGCACTGTGGTGCCTTGTGCGGCAAGGGTTTGCAGCAGTAGCCGGATCTCGACCACGCCGGCCGGGTCCAGTCCGTTGCCGGGCTCGTCCAGGATCAGCAGCGCAGGCCGGTGGATGAAGGCTTTGGCCAGCCCGAGACGTTGCTGGTTTCCCAGCGACAGGTCACTGGCCCGCCGCCTGGCATACGGCGCCAACCCGAGGTCAGCTATCACCGTGTCCACGGCATCGCGGCTGGTCAGTTTTCGCAGCCGGGCGGCAAGGTGCAGGTTCTGTGCCACGGTCAGTTCCGGGTAAGCCGCTGGTGTTTCGACGAGGTAGCCGACATCGGCCCAAAGGTCGGCGCGGGAACCGGGCAGCGGTCTTCCAAGCAGGCTGACCACTCCAGCCGTGGGTTTGATCATGCCGAGGAGCATGCGGATCGTGGTCGTTTTCCCGGCACCGTTGAGGCCGAGCAGGGCATAAATTTCGCCTCGGGCGACGGTGATGTCGATACCGTCGACGGCCTGCACTGGGCCGTAGTGCTTGGCCAGGTTATGGACCTGGATCACTGGCTGGCTGCTGGACACGGGGCTCCGCTCTGGCACATGACGATCCTGCTGCCGACCAGGCTTCCCGGCGCTCCGTAAGGAGAGTAGCCCATCGACGCTACCGAGACCGGCGGGCAAGCGGGCGAGCGCTCGGCGGCGGGTGCGGTACCGGTGTGCCGGGAAGCCTGTTCGGCGAACGTAGCGATATTTGCCGAACCCTTTGGGAGCACACGATGGTTTTTAGGTTCTTGCTGGCGTGGCGGGCCTGGTGCTGCCGACCTTCGCCGCCGACCATCTGTGCTCGGCTCGTCGCGGCTGGCGCGGCGGATGCGGATCAGCCCGGTCGTGGTCGGTATCGCGAATCGGGACGGGCCAGGGCGTCACCTGACGGTCCTGGCCCGTGGGTGTGCTGCGCGGAGTCCGGTGGGCGGTGGTGGTAAGCCTGGTTTTGGCGGCGCGCAGTTGGGCGTGATCGTTGGCACGGTGTAGGAGCTGGTGCATGGCATCGACGCGGTCAAGGCCGACGAGCTGTGTGGGCTGGGGTTCGATCCCACATTCGGCGTGGCCCACAATTTGATCTATGCGACGCGGCGTCGATCCTGTTCGGCTGGTTCGTGGTGCGCTGGTAGCGGGCACAATGACACCGAGACAATCCTGCACGCTAGCCGGGGGTGAAGTGGTCAACGGAGCGAGATTTGATCCGCCTCGGCTTCGGCGGCGGCGATACGGATGCCTCCGGGCCGACCGGCGCATACCCACAGTCCGTACAGGCACCCGGCGATGGCCAAGGCTGCGGCCAGGGACCAGATCGGGTTGCCTCGGGTGAGGTTGACCGCGAGGGTGAACGCGACCCCGATCGCGGCGATGGTGTTGACCGCGAGCATGGTCCGTTTGCGTTCGCGGCGGGAGAACACGGCCATCGCGATCAGCCCGGCGAGGAAACTGAGGAACACCGACACCGCGTAGAACAAGACGAGTTCCTGATCGCGGGCACCGGCGGCGGCCGTAACTGACGCGGAGGCGGCCAGGAACACGAGCACCCCCCCCGAAACGGGGTGTGGTGGGAGTTGGTGTGTCCCAAGGGTTCTGGTAGCACCCCGGTTATGGTGCCGTCGGCTCGGGTGTGCCGGGACAGGGCTTTGAGCAGGCCCGGCTTGGCCTGAAACGACGAGCTTGCCGCCGCGAGGAGCAGGAGTGCGGTCATGAGTTGGAACGCGGCGAACACAGGGTGCGGGGCGGCGGCGCGGGCGAGTTCGGCGATCTGCGTGGTGTCGGGGTGCGGGATGCCAATTTGCAGCCGGTTGGCCTGCACCGCCAGGCCCAGCGTGATGGTGCCGACGATGCCCAGCGTGAGCCACAAGGTGATGCGGCCGAAGCGGCGGCGTCCGTTGTCGTCGAGCTGCCCGAGTTGCGCGATGGCTGAGGAGGGGGCTTCGACGCCGGTGGCCAGGGCCATCGCGACCGGGAACGCCAGTGCGACCGCGACCAGGCTTTGATGCCCGGCGGTGTGGGTGATGATCCCAGTCGGCTGCGGCGTCGCGATGAAGGCGTAGGTGAGGACGGTGACCGCGAGGACAATGAACCCGAGTGTCATGACCGCGAACACGGCCCGGCCGACATGCCCGAACCAGGTCAAGGCTACGACTCCGACGATCAGCGTCAACGCGAGTTCGACCCGCCACGGCGCCAAGCCTGGCAGGTATGCGATGAGGGCGGAGGCGCCTGCGGCGGCGCTGATGGTGAGCACGAAGTCGACGATCAGCGCGCCGATGGGTAGAAAGGCCCAGCCTTCACCGAACGCCTCGCCTGCGGCGGCAGCAGCTCCGCCGCCTTGCGGGTAGCGGGCCACCAGCTGGTGATAGTTGACAATCACCAAAGCGATCAGACCCACGACCAGAGCCATCGTCGCCACCAGTAGGCCGAGGGGCGCTGTTGCGTTATCGCGTCGGTTGGCGGGCTGAACCGGGGTTCGGGCTCCGATCAGATCGCTTGTGCGAGTTCGGCAAAGGCTGCGGCGACCCGCAAGGGGCGCGGTACGTCCAGTCCCAGATCGTAGTGGCCGCGTCGGAGGTTCTGCATGAAGGCGTGCCCGGCGATGACGACGGCCGCTGTTCGGTCGGTGCGTAGGCCGCGCATCGGCCGCAGCCGGTGTTTGAGCTGGCTGTGGTCGGCTTCGATCCTGTTGTTGGCGTACCGCTCGACGTGGTGCCAGGCGGACGGGATCAGCTCGTCGAGCACGGCGGGGTAGATCGCGGCGGCGTCGGTGATCACCTG
>JAHRHA010000272.1 GCA_020027875.1 Micromonosporaceae bacterium
GACACACATAGCTCGCGGTCGTACCAGTCCGCGTCCACCGCGATCTCGACGGTGTCGGTGGCGACGACGACGCCCGCACCCCGCCAGGCGTCCGTATGCGCACCGCGAACTCTAAAGCCATAGTCGTTGAGCGCAGCGAACGCCGCCGCCGCAGCGTTCCGTAGCCGAAGTCCTTGAAAGTTCTGGACGTCTGCCACGCCCGCCATTGTGATCGGGCACGGCAACTCCATGCGTGCGGTCAAGACCGACCTCGCTCGCTCACCGTTGGTCATTGGTGAATTACCGGATCTGCCGAGATGAGGGCGTTTCACGGCCGCAGAGCGGTGATCTCGCGCTGATCGCCGGTCCGATCCGAGGCGTCCCAGGGCGGTCAGCAGCCCATCGGCATGTCGTTCGGCGTCTGCGGTGTCGTCTCGCTCTCTTCGCCTGCACAAACATCGGCAAGCTCGCCGCCGACGTTCGCGAGCCTGGGCCGTATGCCTTCGGCTGAGGCCGGCGGGTACATTTGCGCAACGGGTCCAAGGGTGGTGTCTCCGATGGTTGAGTTTCAGGCCGTGAAGCCGATCCTCAGTGTGAGGGACGTCGATGCCAGCATCGCGTACTACGTCGACAAGCTCGGATTCGAGTTTGCCTGGTGCTGGGGCGAGCCAACGGGGTTCGGCGCGGTGCGGGTCGGTGATTTCGAGATCTACTTTTGCAAGGAGTTCCAAGGGCAGCCAGGGACATGGGTTGCCATCGATGTGGATGACGTCGACGCTCTCTTCGAGGACCTCAAGATTCGCGGTGCCGACATACGGCAATCGCCGACGAACTTCGAGTGGGGAGTGCGGGAGATGAACGTTTGTGACCCGGACGGGCATCGCATCCGTTTCGGCGCGTCGACTGATCAGCCACCGGACGGACTGCCCTTCGTGCCTGACTGATGCGGCCGTCCCGGCGCAGACGGGGCTCCGAGGCACCACCACGTCGAACTGACTTGCCGAGTTGAGGATATTGCCGTCGCAGGCTCCGTAGATAGGGTTGCTGGGCATCGCTGGATGGTTGATCTGCTTGGGGAGCGATGGGACTCGTGACGTTGCCTGCCGACAGCCACGTGCACAGCGAGTGGTCCTGGGACGCTGCGAAGGGCTCGATGGAGCGCTCCTGCGCGCAGGCAGTGGACCTGGGGCTGCCCGCGATCGCCTTCACCGAACACCTCGATCACACGGTCTGGACTGTCTCTCTCGACGCCCTCGATGAGAGCGAGCATCTCGCGGCCTTGGCCACGCCGGATGGGCTACTGACTCCTCCGGAGTTCAAGGCGTCCGGGTATCTGGAGGCCATCGAGAGGTGTCGCGAACGGTTTCCTAGTCTTCGGATCCTGAGCGGCCTGGAGATGGGAGAACCTCATTGGCACGCCGCAGCCACCGCGAAGGTGCTCGGCGAAGGTCGGTTCGATCGGGTGCTCGGCTCCCTGCACTGCCTCCCAGACGGGGACGGGTTCGCAGAGCCGCCGGGCCTCTATGGGCACCGAGGGGCAGCTGAGGTCGTTCGGGAGTACTTGGCTGAAGTCGCCAGGCTGGTTACCGAAAGTGACGTGTTCTGCGTGCTGGCCCACATCGACTACCCAGTGCGTTCCTGGCCAGCGCAGGCCGGCCCGTTCGATCCGAACGCCTTCGAGGATGAGTTCCGTTACGCACTGCGAGTTCTTGCTGAAAGTGGTCGGGCATTGGAGGTCAACACTCGCGTGCCGCTTCATCCGGGGGTCGTTCGCTGGTGGCACGAAGAAGGCGGGTCAGCGATCACGTTCGGAAGCGACGCCCATGACCCGACTAGGCTCGCGTTCGGCTTTGGCGAAGCGGCAGGCATGGCTGAGGCCCACGGCTTCCGGCCCGGCCGCCATCCCTACGACTTCTGGACACGCTCGCACTGACTGCCGCCGAAGGCAGAAGGTGGCGGGTCGAGCCCAGCCTTCATGGCAGTCCCGAAGGGCGGCATGGGCTCGACGCACAGTCAAAGGCCACGACGAACACCGGCCTCCTTCATTCAGCGACTCGCGCTCGACCTAGTGGTGTCTCAGTTTTGACTTTGCACTTGTTGGAGGGTGACTCGGCCGCGGCTGACCTTCTCCAGGATGTCTTCTGCAGACGCGGTCCAGACGAATGGTTTGCGGGCGTGCTTGGCCAGCCACTCCTTGACGTTGTCGTGGTTGTGGGTGCCGTGGTTGTCGAGGATCAGGTGGATGGCCAGGCCGCGCGGCACCTCCCGGTTGATCTTCTTGAGGAAGGTGAGGAACTCGTTGTGGCGGTGCCGCGGCAGGCACTGGCCCAGGACCACGCCGGTGAGCACGTTGAGCGCGGCGAACAGGGTGGTGGTGCCGTGGCGCTTATAGTCGTGCGTCATCGTGCCTGCCCGGCCGGGCTTGAGCGGCAGCGAGGGTTGGGTGCGGTCGAGCGCCTGGATTTGGGACTTCTCGTCCATGGCCAAGACGACGGCCTTGTCCGGCGGGTTGAGATACAGGCCGACCACGTCGACCAGCTTCTCCTCGAACCGCGGATCGTTGCTGATCTTGAAGGTGTCGACCAGGTGGGGTTTCAGGCCCCGGGCGGACCAGACCCGCTGCACCGTGGCCGGGCTGACGCCGACGCGTTTGGCCATCGACCGGCAGCTCCAATGCGTCTCACCGTCGGGCTTGTGGTGCAGGGTCAACTCGACGATCTCGGCGATCTTCTCCTCCGGGATCGACGCCTTACGGCCCCGACCCTTGGCCACCTGCCCGAACCGGGTCAGACCCTCCGCCTCGAACTGTCCCCGCCAGCCAAGCACCGTCGGGCGCGACACTCCCGCCACCTCCGAGATCTCCACATTGGAGATACCATCCGCGGCCAGCAGCAGAACCTGCGCCCGCTGCACCAGCCTGTGCTCGCTCGTACGCGAACGCACCAGCGTCTCCAGCACCTCCCGCTGACCCTCGGTCAGACGCAACGACGACGCAGCACGACTCATGAACGGATCATACATTACTGTAAATCTATCTCTCGGTGGCGTTGGAGTGTCGTTCTCACCGCGCGGCGCGGTCGGGCCGACCAACCAGATACTGCGTCAGCTCCGTCGCGGCGATGGAACCCTCGCCCACGGCCGAGGCGACGCGTTTCACGGAGCGCTGACGGACATCTCCGGCAGCGAACACACCCGGCAGGCTCGTCTCAAGTGGCATCGGCGGGCGTGTCAGCGGCCAGCCGCCATCCGAGTCGGCGCGAAGGTCGCTGCCGGTCAGGAGGAAACCACGGTCGTCGCGCTGCACGCCGTCCGGGAGCCAGTCCGTGTGCGGGTCCGCCCCGATGAGCACGAGCACCTCCGCCAAGGCCCCGTCGGACCTTGACGTAGCTCCATTAAACAAGTAGCCGATGACAGGGCGCTTCCTGCGACGGTGATCATGACCGAAGCCCAAGCCAGATCCAAATCGTCACGTCGGTTCGCCGAGGGGAAATCCGACGCTCGTGTCGGCGTTCGGATCGTGAGCAACCGCAGCGGCCGCCATCTCCCGCTCAATCTCGCGATTGGGGTACTTCGGCGCGTCGACCGGCTCGGCAAACCAGCCACACCTGCAAACCGCGCTGTAGTACGGGACGTAGTCGGCCCTCTTGTCCAGTACGTAGACGACCGCAGGGTTGTGTACCCGCCCACGCCTGAAGATACCCACGACCAGATACTAGGCGGCGGCCGGTCTGGCCTGACTCGGCAGCGAGCGACCGGATCCCCGATGAGTGCGCGCCGGGGGGGTGAATGCCAGGACTTCGGTCTTGGCCTTCAACGAGGCGCGGTCAAGTTCGGCTTCAGCGTTCGATGATCCGGTTTCACACTGGGTCTGCGGAAGTGCAAATCGAGGACAGGGCCTGGAAGGTATGGAACCGGGCCTGCAACGACCAGCCTGGCACAGGCCTCGGCGATCGTCACTTGCACGCGCTGATCAATGTGCACGGGGTGACGATGAACGGCGGGACAAGCCATTCCGCGCATATCAGGAGTGTCGATGACTTCGACCGCGCCGCGCGTGCGTGTGAGTACTTGCAGCTGCCCGAGTTGGCTGCCCTGCTTCGCGAGATTGCCGGCGGGGGCGTTCACGGCTGAACGGGAACAGAGCCTGAATCGCAGGTACTTCGCGCTGGCCTGCGATGACCGGCTGTTTGCCCTTTCTAAACAAGTTCCAATCAGCACCCGACGACTTTGCGCCCGTTGGCGACTGAGTCGCGGCGGGAACCTGCAAGCCACTCGATCATCACCGGGGTCGTAGGCCTGGCGTTCGCGGGTCGTGCCTTTCGCCACTGGCACGATTCGTTCAAGGCGCCGCACCAGTCAGAGCGCCTGCACCGATGACAGCACAGCGATTCTTTGCACCGCGAGTCCAAGATCATGCTACCGGCAGAAGTCATCGTGCGGCGTGCTCCGAGGAGGGGCGGACCCGGCTGATCCTGCGCCGATGCCGGTGAGACACCCACAGCGCCGATGAACCCGCGACCACGGTGGCGCACAAGGCCACCGTTATTACTGCCCACGTTGGCCACGTTCCTCGGTCCGGGCCCGTCCCGGGCCGCATTACCATGCCCGGCACCAGGCTCGCGGCCAGCTGCACGTCGCAGACCGCGAGATCGTCCCGCGCGCCCACCGCGAAGCGGCTCAACACGTGCCGACCGCCGCCCGCAAGGTCCACCTCGGTTATCAAGTTGGACGTGGTGCCGTCCACATCGCCCTCGCTGATGAGCACGGTGGACGGGGAGCGCCAGCCGATCACGCCGTCGCCCCAGCAGTTGGGCAGCAGATCAGAGGGGATCGTGATGGGTGACTCTTCGCCGCTCAGGGCGGAGATGAACCGGTAACCCCGCTCGAAGTGAGTCGTGGCAATGAATTTGCCATCCGGCGACCAGGCCTGCGCGCCGGCCAGCCGCGTCTCCACGGACACGGGCACCTCGCGTAGCACCGTCCCGTCGAGCCGGACCACCCGGATCGTGCCGTAGGTCTGGACCGCCAACATCGAGCCATCGGGCGAGAAGGCCGCCCATACGACATCGCGGCCGAGCGGCGCCGAGACCTCGCCGGTGGCCAGGTCGAGCACGAAGAGGGTGCCCTCCCCTTGGACGTCGCCAGCATCGATAATTGCGACGTAAGCCACTGATCGCCCGTCGGCGGACACCGCCAGCGGCCTGGTACGGAGGTCGTGCGGAACCGGGTAGCGCCTGTTCGCGCCCGTCATCAGATCGATGGCTGTGATGATGCCGGGTGGGCCGCCTGTGATCACCTTCGTCCCGTCCGGGGTCAGGCGCGCAGCGACCTGACCACCACCTGGGCCCTTGGGCAGGTCGAGCTTGCGCAAGGAGTTCCGGTCGGCGCCCGCCACGATCACCTCCCAGAAGCCGAAGTCCTCGTGCCCGTTCCCGTTGGTGTACATGGCGATCGCGCGTCCGAACTGTCCGTCCACGCTGCCCTGCAACCATGAGTACGCCGGGAACCGCTCGGGGAGGCTGGGCTGCCCGCCGGACGTGACCGGTGGCCGGTCCGCCGACCACGCGGGCAGCAGCACGACCGCCGCGACGATCGCCGCCACCGCCATTGCGGCAAGCATTGCCGAAGTCCACCGGTGTCCCTTTTCTTTGACGGGTACCGGGGGAACCTCGACGATCTCCCGCAACGCCGCCCTGATCCGGTCTTCAACCATCGAGGTGCTCTTTCATCACGTTCAGCCCTCTGTGCAGCAGCGACTTCACGGTGCCGGGCCGGCACGCCATTGCCGCCGCGATCTCGGCCTCGCTCAAGTCCAGGTAGTAGCGAAGGAAGATGGCTGCCCGATGCCGGGGCCGCAGTCGGGCAAGCGCGGCCCGGACCGCCACCGCGTCGGCGCTCAGCGGCGGGCCGCCGCCGGTTGCAGGCTCCTGTCTGGCATGACGCCGCTCGACCATACGCCGCCGCACCCAGGAGGTGCACCGGTTGACGGTCGCGCGCCGTAACCACGCGGTCGGGTCGGTGACGGTGGCCCGGCGCTGGTAGAAGTCGACGAACACGTCCTGGACTAGGTCCTCGGCGGCCGGCTGGCCGCCGGTGGTGATGTTGGCCAGCTGCACAAGGCTCGCGAAATGGGCGGCGTAGGCGGCGCGAAAGGTCGCGTCCTCCTGCGCCTCGGCCGGCAAGGTCACCGTCACGCTCCTATGGCGCTTAGCGCCGCCGATCGGTTGCACCCCGCATCGTAAGGTCTGCTACGTGCCCCAAGTGACCGTTGTCGTCCCGACCTACAACGAGCGGGAAATCCTGCCGAGGCTCGTCGAGCTGAAGCTCCACCCGCAACGTCCTCGGGGTTAATGTCGGCGCGAGCGGCGCGACCTAAGCCTTGATCCACGGATGAGATCCGCTTGAGCGCGGCGCGTCGGACGTGATGATGCCCTCCGAACTGAAAAGATCGAAGTTCTTCACACTCTGATCTACCGGTTCGAGAGGGCACCTCGCGGGTGAGATAACGGCCCGGTCTCCATAAAACCGGCTATGCCGATATCGGCATAGCCGGTTGACCGTCTGGGTGCGGCTGCGGCCGAGCTCGTCGCGCCGGTCAGCCAGCAGCCGCAACGCGACCAGCTCGTCGTCGACGCGCACCTGCGTGAGACTCCTGGTGCGCAGTGCGACCACGGCCACCGAGTGCGCGTCGGCCGGGTCAGTCTTGCGGCCGTTGCCGGTGTCGAACAGCCGCGCCCGGGCGGCCAACTTCGCCGGCACGTCCACCACGGTCTCTCCGTCGGCGACCAGGCGCTGGGCCACGTGCCGGCCGATGCCGTTGCAGCCCTCCACCGCCCAACTACGCCGCTCGAACTGCCTGGCCGCCGAGAGCATCTGCCGGTAGCCGTCGCGGTCAGTACCGTACCGTCCTTGATGGAGCACCCGCTCCCGCCCGTCAAGGACCTCGATGGTGACCGAAAGCTTGTGCGGGTCCGCGCCGATCACAACACTG
>JAHRHA010000273.1 GCA_020027875.1 Micromonosporaceae bacterium
TGGTAGGCATCGAACTGTGCGTGGTCGAACCATTGGTCGCTGGTGCGGTCGTTGGGGAAGCTGGGGTGTCCGCTGGCGTACGCTAGTACCGGCCAGGGGCTTTCAGGGGTCAGGATCGCCCGTCCGAAGTAGAGTGTTCCGGTCTTCGGCGTGTCGAGTGGCCGGCAGTCGGGATACTCGATGGTGGCGACCAGGACGGCGGACTTGGCGAGCCGCCCGGCGAGCCGAGCGGGCGTCTGTGTGTCGGCGGCGCTGCCGGGCGTGAGGCAGTCGGGTTGGTGGCAGGCGCCGGCGGTGGGCGGTCGGTCGAAGGTGATCTTCACGCCGAGTTCATGGTGTGCCAGCATTATGGCCGGGCCGAGCGCGCTGGCGGTGAGGTCTTCCCCACCGCTGGCGTCGAAGCAGTACGCGACCTCGGGCTGGTGGCGCAGCAGCTCGACAACTCCCAAATTCTCGTAGTGCCCTCCGTCGGTGACGAGAAGCATCCGGCTGTCCCCGGGGTAGATGCCGAAGATTTCGCGGATCAGGTAGGGGAGCCGCCGCCATGAGGGCAGGCTGGGCAGCAGCTGGCCCGCCGGGGCGTGCTGGCGGTGTCGGTAGAGGAAACGCGGGTTGGGCAACCAGGTGCCGAGGCGGGCGTTGGTGAGGGTGAACAGCAGCGAGAACGGCGCCGCGCTGGCGCCCATCGCGGAGGCGAAGGCGGCCCCGGAGACCGCCATGGCGGCCTGGGTGGTCAGGTCCATCCGCAGCGGGTAACTGGCGAGCTTCTCAAGGCGCTCGCTGCGGATCCAACCGAGTTGCGGGCTGCCGATCCAGTCGCCAGAGAGGGTGTAGGGCAGTGCCCGGCGCCCTGGTGGAGTGAGGTCCTGCCCTGACACGTTGGCGGCGGCCAGGAGGATGACCTGCGGGAAGCCGGGTACGTATGAGCAGTACCGGCTCAGCGGCGTGGCCTCTTCGTCGAATTTGTACGGCTCGTCACCAGTGCCGTCCCGGGCGCGGCGTACCGCGAACGCGGTCATGAGGCGCTGCTTGTAGAACGGATGCAGCCTCCATCGGGTCTGGTCGACCAACACACCCAGGATGAGCAGGATGCCCAGCAGTAGCAGGAAGTGCCAGTTCTGCAGGGCTCCGGGCCAGTCGTCGGGCAGTCGCGAGCCGGAGCCCATGGTATCGGCGACGACTCGGGCGAAGACGAAGACGTGCGCGCTCACGAGGACCGCCACGCCGATGACGACCAGCAGCCATTGCAGGAATACGGCGGGCAGCGCGCGGAGCCTGGCTCGGTGCGACCACACCCAGCCGACGGCCGGTCTGGCCAGCCGGCCGACAGTGAGAAAGATGCCCGCGACGGCCGCCACGTAGCCCGCCGCGGCCACGGTCGCCGCGCCGGCCGCCGTGGTTTGTGGCCCAGCATAGTGGGGCCGCCCCTCGCGAAGGAGGCGCAGGAGTTCGCCGCTGAGCAGGACCAGCAGCGGAATGAGCACCGCGAGCACCACCATGCCCAGGCCTAGCAGGGCGAAGCTCTTGCCACACTTGCGCGCCCGCGCCGACCACTTTCTTGTCCGACGTGCGCCCCAGTTCTCCATCGCCAGACCGATGAGCCACGCCAGTACGGCGACGGTGAAGGTCCCGCCGATGGCACCCACGATGGAGGCGGGCGGGAGCCGTGGGTGCGACAGTAGGCTCCCCACCGCCATCAGGTCGCCATCGCGGGGGAACGGCTCCGCCAGCGCAGGAATCGCCTTGTAGATCTCCCCGATGCCGCGGCCGGCAAGGATTACCGTGCACAGCAACATCATCTGCGCGACAACAAAGCCGCGCAGCACGACGCCGAGGGCCAGCAGCCATTGGCCGGCGCCCTCGGCAAGATACTTGGAGTGGCGTCGGACGTAGTCGAACTCCGGCGATCCGTTGGCGAAGACATCGACCGTCGACAGCGACTCCTTGGTCGACGGGACTGGGACCGGCGAGCCTTCGGTCGACAGGTGGGGGCCTAGCGCCAGGCGCATGGCGCCGGCCGCGTAGCCGCCTCCGGAGACCGCGACCAGATATCGGGCATTCGCCAGTTCGTTCGTCTCCTGGAGCACCTGCAGGGCGCCGAGGCTGAACGCCGCCGACCGGATCCCGCCGCCGGATACGCACACGCCGACCTTCACGCGCACGTCACGACGCGTCGAGGGCCGGCGCCAGTTCGCCGCCCAAGCGGCCGCGCCGCCGTGACCATGGCCGACCTTAGACTCCGCGACGCCCGGCTCGAGGTCGATTTCCGGAATCCGCCGACGGCGGGCACGGACGCGGTGGACGCTCCGAACGAGCACAGTACTGACCACCGCGACGGCCACTGTGACCGAAAAGGCCAGCAGCGCCGCCATGGCGAAGGCGAAGCCCTGCGCCCACACGGCACACTCATCGACCCCAAGCCAGGAGACCGCATCTGGTCGCCACGCCGCGTACGCGACGAAGCCCTTCGCGACCAGCGCCGCGATCCCAGCGAGCACGCCCGCACCAACCGCGGCCCCGGCAACCCCCCTGCCTGGCTTGGTCAAGAGCCTCGCTCGACCCAGCAACCCCGCCGCGATGCTCGCCACGACGAACCCGCCGATGAGCACCAGCTCCACACCGAGAGCCGGCAGGTAGCCGCGGGGTTCGTCGGCCGACAGCAGTCTGATCGCCTCGGCGTCGCCCGACAGCTCCGGCGGCATCCAGGGCCGCTGACCGTAACGGTCGTACACCACAACCCCGGCGACCGCGCAGAGCGGCACCGCCACGGTCACCAGAAGGAGTACGGCGTCCCCGCGCAACCGCACCCACCACCCCGTGCCCGTGGAACTCGTCATGCCGCGCCTCCGGATATCGAGATGTGCTCGCGGCGCCCGCCCAGGTCGGCGGGTCGACGACATTGTGACCTACTTGAATGCCCGGGTCTACCGATCGATCATCCGGATTCGTCGCGGCGAACCGGCAACATGTCGCGCGAGTCGAGTTCTTGGCAGTATTGCACCCACGTCGGTGGCGATCTTCGCTTGCACGTTGGGCAGCCCTGGACTACTTCAAGATAGTGGTGACCAATGGGTGAGGTACTGGCTGATAGAGACGCGGGAGGCCAAGGCCTCCTAGCGCAGCCGAGCATGCGCCACTACCGGCGGCCAGGTACTGCTCGTGGGTCCAGCCCTCGGCGCGGGCCTGTTCGGCGAGCCGGTCCACGCAGTCGCGCAGAGTGGGGGCCTTGAACGCCCGGGTGAGGTAGGCGATCTCCGCCGCGGTCTGTTGACTGTTGGCCGCGGCAACGGTGGTCTTGGCGGCCATTTAGGACACCTCCGATTCTGTCGAGCCGGCCGCGTGACATTCCGTACGGGTCCGCGCCGCTGGAACTCGTGTGGCACAAGCGACGGTGGCGGTGCGCACAGGGTGACTGTCCACAGCAGAGTTTCACCGAGTCGGTGCCCCAGGTCCCCTCACGGCAGCGGAGCACGGGCCGGCGGCGGGTGGCCGTGGCGGCCGCGGTGGCCGACAACCGCAGCGTGGCCGAGGTCGCGGCCAGCTACGGGTTGGGCTGGGCCACGGTGCAGAGGGCGGTCGACGAGTTCATCGACGTGGCGGTCAGCGAGCCGCAGCCGAGACCGGTGATGGTGTGGGTTAGGCCGCGTGGTGGTACTCATGGATCACGCCGCCGACCACGTCGGCTCGTTGGATGTGCCCGGTCAAGCCGCTGCCGGCGCTGGCGGTGTGCGGCGCCGGGACGGGCACGTCGAGGTTGATGCCGCGATGGGGCCGGCCGGTGTTGTAATGCTGCAGGTAGGCGGTCAGAACTCGCTCGAGGTGGCCGCGGTTCCAGATCAGGAGCCAGTCCAGGCATTCGGTGCGCACCGTCCGTACCCACCGTTCGGCATATGCGTTGGATCACGCAGTCAACTACACCGGATGAGGACGATCGGTACCGACGTGTCCGGGTGACCCACCGGTTCCATCCGCTCTTCGGTCGTGACTTCGAGTTCGTCGTTCATCGGCGCAACTGGGGGGAGGATCGGGTCTACTGCCGGGGCGAGGACGGC
>JAHRHA010000056.1 GCA_020027875.1 Micromonosporaceae bacterium
CCAACCCGCCGCCACAGCGGCCTAACATCGACCACCACGGAGCCGTGCCACGTCGCCATTTACACCGCTCCTGGGACGCAACCGACGCCATCGTAGGCCAGATCATCCACACAGATGAGATTCGCAGTAAACCCGTCCTCATCCGGTTGCCGAAGGAGTTCCCGGACCATCTCCCAAGCACCATCGTCTGAATAGTCCGTACGAATCAGCAGGCTGTGCAGGTCCGGCGGAACGGGCAGGCTCATCGCATCCTCGCTCGCTACAGGCGACACGGAGCATCCAGCCTATGAGGTACGAGGCCGCGGGGGCAGGGCGGCTGGACGTCCGCTCATCAGGCATGACGGCGCGGTCAGCGGCCTGAGCGGACGACACATGGCTCTCAACGGTGCGGACAGAGATGTGCAGACGGTGGGCGATCTGGGCGTTCGAGCGGAATTCGCCCAGGGCGGCCAGCACCTCAGCCTCCCGCCGCGAGATTCGATCCGGCCAACGCCCGTCCACCTGGACAGCATGGACCACGGTCGCGACAACCTTCGTGACAGGTCCGTGGAGACTCCGTGGTCACCACGGAATCGCCGGCCAGGGCGGCCCGCGCAGACTTGACCTGCGGCAACCACACCAACCGGGAGGATCACATGAATACAGTTGTCTCGACATCAGCATGTCACTCGGCCGCTACATGACGGCGTCGGATCAAAGTACGGCCGAACCGCTGGGCGAGGGCGGGCAGGTCCTACACACATGGGCGTTCGGCGAGGACAAGCAGAACCAGAGGTACATGGCGAGCGCGACGGCCGAACTCGGAGCTGTCATCGCAGGCCGCCGGACCTACGACCACTCCTTGCCGTGGTGGGGCGCCGACGGCCCCGCCGGCCCGGCCAGGCGACCAGTGTTGGTCGTCACCCACGAAGCACTCACGGACGGCCCGGAGGGCGGCGTGTACACGTTCGTGACTGACGGCATCGAGAGCGCGTTGCGGCGTGCGAAGGCGGCCGCCGGCAATGGAAACGTGACCGTCATGGGGGGCGCGAGCCTTGGGCAGCAGTGCATCGCGGCCGGGCTCATTGACGAGATCTCTATCCACCTGGTGCCGGTACTATCCGGCGACGGTACCCGCATGTTCGACAACCTCAAGATCGGACACCGTCGGCTCGAACCCATCGAGACCATCCCGACCCCTTCCGCCACTCACCTGCGATTCCGCGTCGTCAAGCCGGACGTCGCCGATGGGAAGGGCACGACGTGAGCGAGGACCTCTCCGCGATCGCACGCGGCATCATCGACGCCAACCTGTACATGACGCTGGGCACGGCGGACCACGACGGCCGGCCCTGGACCACACCTGTCTACTTCGCCTGCGCCGACTACACCCGGTTCTACTGGGTCTCCTCCACGGAGGCGACCCACTCGCGCAACATCGCCCAACGACCGCAGGTGAGCATCGTCATCTTCGACTCCCGGGTGCCGCCCTACTCCGGACAGGCGGTCTACCTGTCCGCCGCGGCCATCGAACTCCACGGCGACGACCTTCACCGCGGCCTGGAGGTCTACCCAGGCCCGCCCGAACATGGGGCAAGCACCGTGACGCTGGAACAGGTCAGCCCACCATCCCCGTACCGCCTCTACCGCGCGACAGCGGCGGAACACTCGATCCTCTGTCCCCGCGAGCCCCGCCAACCATGTGCCCGGCACGGCATTGCGGCCGACCACCGAATAGGTGTGACGCCATGAAATGCCGGGTCTTGCGGTGTTCGCGAACGTCGACCGCGGAGGAGTGGACGTTGCGGGTCTCCCGCGGGCCGGTGTGGGTAGCGGTCCCGACCCGGCTGGCCGACTCCGGGATCCCGAACGTGTTCGCACCCCTGATGGAGCTGTTTTCGCCAGAAGGACTACCGAGCCTCAAGCGAAGCGGAATGTACGCACTGTCCGCACCAGGAACACTCGAGGAGGCGCTCGCCACTGCCCGAATGAGCCCACGCAGCGACGATGCGATCGAGGCGACGGTCGTGTTCCCCGGACGCCGCTGCCGCCGTCGGTGCCTTCCTGAGCGCCGGGGCGACGCGCTCGCGATTCGGCACTCCGGCCAACCCGCCGTCGAAGAGGCGGTGTGCAACGCGCTCAATCCGTTCGTCGGCGATCTTGGTCGGGTCGTGTCGCCCGGATGGTCCCGCGTCGTCGAAGCGGGCTGACCTCGTAGCGTGTTACGCGCATCGTGGTGCAGCGCCGAGAGGCGCTAGCTCAAGCCGGTATCGATCGCGGCCGTAAGGGTCCCAGCGGCCGTGTCGCCGTCGAGCGACCACATCATCGTGCCGCCGAGGCCATTCACTTTGACGTAGGCCGTCTTGGCCGCGATGACCTGCGGGTCGTCGTACGACCAGAAGTTGCGCCCGTCGAAGAGCCACGCGGCGACCGCGGCCGGGTCGTAGAACCGCGTGCCGGACTTGGACACGACCTTCTTGTAGTCGTCGACGCCACTTTCGTAGGTACCACGCGCCGGGCCAGACGACGCCTGATATAGGCCGTTGTTGGCCTTGGCGACCCCGGTCCAGCCGCGCCCGTAGTACGGAATGCCGACAACGAGCTTGGCCGGTGGCGCCCCTCCCGCGAGGTAGGTGCGCACTGCGAGGTCAACGCTGAACCGCTCCGGAGTCGGGTCGGCTGCGGGTGAGTAGAGCTGGCTTTGGTGATTCGTCACGGGCTCCCACGCGCCGTGCAGGTCATAGCCCTGAATGGTGGCGAAGTCCAGGTACGGGAACACGTTGGCAACCTCGACGCCAGCAGCGACTCGGGCCGGGTCGGCGGGCAAGAATGCGGTGAGGGAGTAGGTACGGCCCGTCTGGGCGCCGTACTCGTCGAGTTGCTGGCGGAATTCGGCGAACAGTGCCGTGAGGTTCTGCTTGTCTTCGGGGCGCACGACGTTGCCCGGGTTGCCCTCGGAGCCTGGCCACTCCCAGTCGATATCGAAGCCGTCGAAGACACCGAACGCCGAGCCCGGGCCACCGTGCGGGGACGTGCCGATGAGCGGCAGGTTGCCCTTCAGAAAGAGGTCGATGCAGGAGGCGACGAACGCCTGCCGCGACGCTGGGGTCAGGGCTGCGTCCGAGATGTACTTCGACCAGGTCCAGCCGCCGATGGACAGCTGCACCTTGAGTTGTGGGTACATCGCCTTGAGCTTTCGCAGCTGGTTGAAATTGCCGGCGAGCGGCTGGCTGATGACGTCGCCGACGCCATCGACGGCCTCGCCCGCCTTGAACCGCTTCTGGTAGTCGGCCCACGCGTCGCCAACGCCGGCCTGGTTGACTTCGAAGCAGCGACCATCGGCTCCAACGTTGGCGAACGCGTAGTTGATGTGCGTCAGCTTGGCGGCCATGCCGGACGTGTGCACGTGCCGGACCAGGAAGTTGCGGCGGTAGATGCCCCATTGGGTGAAGTAACCGACTTTGACGTACGGCACAGCCACGGCTGCCACGCCGCCCGACGGTGGCGCAGCGGGCTGCGCCGATGCGGTGGTGGAGACGCCGGCCACGCCGAGCGCCAGGGCAACGAGCGTCCCGAGGATTGGCTTTCGCATGACGCCTCCCGCGTGCGTGGCCATGCAGTGACCGTAGCCAATCCACCGACAAAATGGAAGGAGTCCTTACTATTCTTCGCCAGCTGCGGGGGGAGGTGTCCAATGAGGCCTACAGCAGTGCCCGACTCGCCTGGGTTCTTCCCTGCGGGGCTCGTCCGTGCCAGCATATATGTGCATCCTTCGGCAACGCGGCGTGAGGAGGCGTCATGGTCGCTACCGAGGCGCGCGGCGAGCTGGCGAGAAATGCCATCGGTCTGCGCGAGGTCCTGTTCCAGTCGATTACGCACATGGCGCCAGGAGCCGCCGTTGCGTTCTCCATCATCGTCGGCGCCAACTTCGCCGCCGGCGCACTCCCCCTGTCCATCCTCTTTGCACTGGTCGGCTGCCTGTTCGTGGCCATCTCGATCGGACAGCTCGCCAAGCACCTGCCCTCGGCGGCCGGGTTCGCGACCTACGCGAGCCGGGGCTTGCACCCGACCGTCGGATTCATGGTCGCCTGGGGCTACGCGCTAGCGGAGGCGCTCGTCGCGCCTCTGCTCTACCTCATCTTCGCCAACGTCGTTGCGGGAACCCTGGTCGCCGAGTACGGCTGGTCGTACGACACCTGGTGGCCGATCGCGGCCGTCGTCGCGGCGGTGCTGGTGCTCCTCTTCGGATGGTTCGGAATCCGGCTCAGCGCCGGCGCCGGAACGCTGCTCGGCCTGTTCGAGATCGTCGTGTTCGCCGCGCTCGCGGTCTGGATGATCCTTAAGGCGGGAGGAGACAACACTCTGTCCGTCTTCGGGACCAGCTACGCAACCGCGGAGGGATTCGGCGGCATCAACGGAGTCATCGCGGGGTCGGTATTCGCGATCCTCGCCTTCATTGGCTTCGAGGCTGCGGCGCCGCTGGCCGAGGAGGCCAGGAACCCGGGTCGGACCGTCCGCATCGCCGTGGTCGCCTCGGCCGTGATGATCGGCGCGTTCTACGTGCTCACCACGTACGCGGCCACCGTCTTCTTCGGACCGGAGCGATTCGGCGAGTTTCCGACCTACGGCGAAGGCAACCCGTGGCAGCAACTCGGGCGCGACGTCTGGGGCGGGGCGTGGGTGCTGGTCTTCACCGCCATCATTATATCGGCTGTGGCCAACTCCAACGCGAGCGCGAACGCCACGACGCGCACGTGGTACGCGTTGGGGCGCAACCGGATCCTTGTCGGCATGCTGGCGAAGACGCACCCGCGCTGGCAGTCGCCGTACGTGGCCGTCGTGGTCCAGTTCGTGCTCGCGCTCGCGGTTGCGCTTCCGCTCGGCTTCATCTACAACCCGCTCACCGCGTTCGGCCTGGTCGGCACGATGGTCACCGCGGTCATCATCCTCATCTACATGCTGCTGAACCTGGCCTGCATCGGCTTCTACCTGCGCGAGCGCCGGTCGGAGTTCAACGTGGTGTTGCACCTGATCCTGCCTGTGCTCGGCGTGCTCGCCTTCATCCCGGCCATCATGGTGGCGCTCGGTGTAGGCCAGAACCTATTCAGCTTCATCAACTTCATAACGCCGTTGACGTATCCGCTGAACCTGGCCGGTCCGGTCGTGGCCGGCTGGCTCTTACTCGGGCTGCTGTACATGCTCTACCTGTACATCACGGGCCACGGCGACCGGGCGAGGGCGCTGAACCAGCTGTACGTGAGTGATGGGCCCACTGCGCCGTCGCCCCGGTCGCCCGACCAGGGCGTGGCGTCGACCACAACCCCGACCTCGGCGTAGCACCGTGACCGAGCTCGAGGTGGTTTCCTACCGGCCGGATCCGTCGGAGTTCGCATGGACTTTCGGTGGCGTCCGGCCGGTACGCACTGTCCGGCCGGGGACGGTGCTGGAAGTGTGGACGGAGGACGCATTCGCCGGCCGGGTCCGCGGGCCCGACGACCTGGTCAGCCGGGTGATCGAGTTCCCGTTCGTCAACCCGCAAACCGGCCCATTCTACGTCGACGGCGCCAAACCCGGCGACACCCTCGCCGTCCACTTTGTATCGATCACGCCGTCCCGGGATCGCGCGGCGTCCTCCACCATCCCGTTCTTCGGTGCGCTCACCGGTACCGGCCCGGGTCACACCGCCACGCTGCAGGAGCCGCTGGAGGAGCGGGTCTGGATGTACGAGGTGGACCGTGCTAACTGGACGGTAACCTACCGGGCCAGTCGGGGCGACTACAGCGTGGTGCTGCCGATGGATCCCATGCACGGCACCGTGGGCGTCGCGCCCGCCTCGTTTGAGGCACGGTCGTCACTCGTCCCGGACGCCCACGGCGGCAACATGGACACCCCGGAGATGCGCGCCGGCGTGACTTGCTACCTGGGCGTGAACGTGTCGGGTGCGCTCTTCTCCCTCGGCGACGGCCACTGCCGGCAGGGCGAGGGAGAGTCCTGCGGTGTGGCAATCGAGTCCGCAATGGACACGGTCCTCATCCTTGATCTGATCAAGGGTGTGCCGACACCGTGGCCGCGCCTGGAGAGCGACCGGTACGTCATGAGCACCGGCTCCGCCCGGCCGCTCGAGGACGCCTTCCGGATCAGCCAGGTCGATCTGGTGGGCTGGCTGGCCGGCCAGTTCGGGCTGGAGACGCTCGACGCGTACCAGCTCATCACCCAGGTAGGCGAGGCGCCCGTCGCCAACGTATGCGACCCCAACTACACGTTCGTCTCGAAGGTCCGCAAGGAGTACCTGCCCCGGGTCAGCGTGTACGGGGGTGCCCACCAGCGGCTGTCGGAGATGGCGGCCGCCTACCGGGCCGCCCGTTAGCAGTTGGGCGTGGGACGGAGTGGCGAGTCCCGCATGAGTTGACACCACACACCGGGATCAGCACGGCCTGGTTGTTGGGTCGGCCTTGCAGTTCTGGTTGTTCCCATGGGGTTCCTACGCGGAGACCTTTGAGTCCGGCGGCGGTGTCGGGGCCATCGGCGGTGTTGTGCAGGGTTCCCTTCTCGCGGATCGTTTGCCATCGATCAGGCAGCGTCAGCGGCAGCAAGCGTGAAGGGCACTTGACGCCGGAAACCCCGTCCATCGCGCCGTACATGACGTAGGGTCGGCCAGGATGAGCCGGCGGCTCCAGCGGTGAGATCTCCGACCGTGCGACCCGTGTTGTGGTGGGCCGCGCTGCCAGCGGCCTGCGCGCCGTTGCTGCTTGTCGGTGGCTGGACGCTAGCCGCTGCACGCCAGCCACCCACCTACGACCCGACGACCGAAACGCTCAGCGAGTTGGCGGCCGACGGCGCCACGGACCGTTGGGTCATGACCTTCGCTTTCGTGGGCGTTGGGCTCTGTTATGCCCTGACTGCGTTCGCGCTCCGCCCGCCCGCGCTGCCCGGGCGCGTCGCTCTTGCGGCCGGGGGCGCGGCGACCGTCCTCGTCGCCGCCTTTCCCGAGCCGGACGCCGGCGCGTCGAACCACCACGGCGTGGCGGCTACGATCGCCTCGTCCGCTGTCGCGGTGTGGCCGGCGCTGGCTGCTAGACGCGACCCGCGGGTGTCGTGGGTCCTCCGGCCGGTCGTCTCCTACACCGTCGCCCTCGTGCTGGCCGGACTTCTCTGTTGGTTCGTCATCGAACTTCACGGCGGAACGATGGCCGGACTGGCAGAGCGGGTGGCGGCGTTGGCCGAGGCAGTGTGGCTAACGGTGGCGGCGGTCGCGCTCCGTCGAGCCGCCACCGCCACAAGGGGCCATTGTCCTTGATCAAATGACGCGAAACCGCAGGTGGACGGCTGCAATGGTGTTCGCTGCGGCCGCAGATCAGGCGCCTCAGAGAGTGTTGGATAACTGACCCATCACGGTGAGCTACCCGCTTGAAAGTGCTGCTATGTAAGCGATTAGGCCGCGTGTCGTACCAGCAACTGGTGCGGTGTCCCCGCCAAGATCGCAGGTTGTGGACACAACAGATAGTGGCGGGGACGCCGCCCGCGCAGCAGCTTTGACCTGGTCCTGGACGTTGCCGGCGGTCGGGCAGCCGCGCCGTGATTTTGGCGGTTTGATTGGGTCGCGGTTGGGCGGATTCTTTGGGTCGCGCTGTGTTCAGTAAGCAACTAACGGCTGTCGATTGATGGCTTGTTTTGGTCGCGTTGCTGGGGTTTCCTGGGCCTGCCCCCGATAGGTGGGCTGGAAGGGCCTAGGGCGGAACCTTGCCGCTGGACCTAGTCGGCTATCGCCTCGGCGATGGACCTGGGCGCTCGCACCTGGGCGAACTGGATGTTGCCGGCGGGCATCATCCACGTCATGACGTCGACCGCCAAGCGGCCGGCCCGCACCGCCGGATCGGATTCGGCATGCTCTCGGGCGGTCGCCGCGTCCACCGACCATATGGAGAATCCACGCAAGCGCTCATCGTCCTGCTCCGTCAGCGGTCCGCGGGCCAGAATCAAACCGCGATCCTGCAGATCCGCGCCGTGCGCCAGGTGCCCGTCCTGTAGCTCGGCCGCCTCCTCATCCGCCATCACGGGCGCATCCGGTCGCAGCGTCAACAGGATCACGGTGTAGCGGTCGAATCGCATGCGCCGAATCTACCCGGCCGCCAAGCGATCGGACGTGCGCAGCTAACAGCAGATCCAGGCGTTCAGCCGGCGGGCGACTCTTTGAGCGCAGGCCAGCAGGCTGGCGCCCCTTAGAAAGTGTTGGGCAACTGACCCATCACCTGACGAGGTCCTTCAACAGGTGTCGGCCGCGCTGTCGCCGACGCTGATCCGGCGGATGCCCAGCCGTCTCGCGAGCAGGGTCGACACGGTGGTCTTGCCGCTGCCAAGATCCCCGTTTTTGAGCACGACCGACTGCCCGGTTGCCATAGTCAAGGCTAACCGCTGGGCCTGATCGCGACATCAGTCGTGTGCGATGCTCACTCGGTGTCGATCACGATCCCGCCTGCTCTCGCCCGCATTGTTGTCGGGACTGGGTGGACGTTGCGCTACCTCTGCGACGCAGTACGTATATCGAACATGCCCGAGCCCAGACCAGCAATGCCGCAACAACTGGGCCTCCGAATATGACCACGAGACCGGCGCCTATGTTTGCCCCGATCCCCCCGGCGGTCATTACCCGCCACCCGGACCCCACGATGAAGCCGGCCGCCATCAGCGGAAAGAGCACGCCCCACCAGCGCGGGTCGAGGTGATGCCGGTACGTGGCCCACGCCAACACCAGCAGTGCGACGACGGCCAGGACTGTCGATCCGATGCCGACGGCACGCTCTATACCGAGCCCAACATGGAAGGGTTCAAAGGTGTAGTCGGGCTCGGCGCCGGCCGGAACATCTGACTGGTCTCCGACAATCCACCAGGTCACCACCGGAACAGCCATGACCAACCCGAGTGCGGCCGCAATTGCCCACCCGGCCACCGACTCCGGGCTGTTCGCTAGGTGACGAGCCTGTGCTGGCCTTCTCATGTGCTCAGGGTGCAACGATCGCCCTGCTGGGAGCGTGAGCACGCGTACTCATGTGTCCCGTGAACCAGCCGGGGTTGGCCACCGAGATCGATGGGCCGTGTCGGGTGGCGCTTGCCGCTCACCCGGCCCGCTACAAAGTGGGGCGCCAAGGGAATATGAGCTCCCCACGTGCGAGCTCCTAGTTTGGCTAGCCCCCTGGTTCGGCGTGGAGAGCCGATTGCGGAAAGGTGAAAACGCCGTTCGGATCAAAGTGCCGCACGACGATGCGTAGCCGGGGAAGGTTTGCACCATAGTAGGCCTGCGCCCAGTCGGGCTGGTCGGCATTGATGTAGTTGACATATGCGCCGCTGCCGACGAGTGAAGCCAGATCACGTTGTACGCGGAAGACAGCGCTCTTCCCATTGTTGGCTCCACTGTAGATCTGCACCGAGGCCAGAGCACGGCGGTGTGGAAACGCGGTCTCGCTGGGGGTGATCTCGCCGACCCTTCCGCCCAGCGCGTCGAACAGGAGCACCATCGGCGGTCCGCCCTTGACTAGTCCGACAACCGTGCCGGCCGAGCTTGCCGTGAGTGGGCGAACCAGCATCCGCGACGCCGCATGGAACGAGTTACGGTCGAGGGTGCCCCCCGGGAACGAAGCTGGGTGGCAGGCGGCGATGCTGCTGCTGGTGCATCCGGCGAAGTACTTCATGGCGTCTAGGTAGCCAAGCCGCCGCGAGGATTCGCGGGTCGGGCTAGCCCCGACTGCGTCCACGAGCCGGGCCACCTGGCTCGCGAGCGCGTCCGATGGACCGATCCACGTACCGGTGACGCGATTGGTGGGGGTCGCCGCGGAAGTGACGGCGCACAATGACCACAGCGTGTCCGGCGTCGTGCCCATCCAGTCCAGCCAGGCCGTGAGCACACGGCCGGTGCGGTCAGCCGGGAAGGCGAGGGAGAAGGTCGAAATGATCGGGGCCGGCACCGTGCCGAACGTGAACGCGGTAACGACGCCGGCGTTGCCTCCGCCACCTCCGCGCAGCGCCCAGAACAGGTCCGCATCGCGATTGGCATCGACGGTGCGTACTTCGCCGTCGGCCGTGACCACCTCGGCCGCACGCACGTGGTCACACGTCAGCCCGTAAGCCCGGCACAGTACCCCGATGCCGCCGCCGAGCGTGAGGCCGGCGATACCCACCGAGGGACACGAACCAGCGGGCAGTGCGCGGCCGGCCGCGGCGAGCGCCGCATAGACATCGATCAGGAGGGCCCCGGCGCCGACGATCGCGGTGCCGTCGGGCCGGACGTGGATCGCGCGAAGTGCGGACAGATCCACGACGATGCCCCGGTTCGGGGTTGACCAACCCTCGTAGCTGTGTCCGCCCGAGCGGGCCGCGAGGGGAAGTCCCCGCCCGCCCGCGTGGCGCACGCAGGTCGCCACGTCGGCGGCATCCGCGACCCGGATGATCGCGGCCGGCCGCCTGATGCCGAGCGCGGCGTTGTACGGCGTGGCTGCCGCCGTGTAGCCGGTGTCGTCCGGTAACAACATGGTGCCGGTAAGCCGCCGTCGCAAGCCGGCAAAGTCCACGCTCACGTCGCCGGGCGCCGGCGTGACGCCCGTGCCAGGGAGGGTCGCCGGTGGCCGCCGAACCTGTTGCGGCCGGCTGGGCTGACATCCGATAGTTGCCCAGACACCCACCAGCCCGGCGAACGTGAGCAGTTGGCGGCGATCCATCAGGGCCCCTTAACAAGCGCCAGGTTCGTTGTCGAGTCGGGCGATCGGGAATAGTCGCGAGGATCTGCCACTCTTGCATTCAACCTCATAGAGAAAGATCTCGGGCCGTGGATTTATCGTACAAATGCGGCCTCCATACGATGTTGTCCGATCGCGTCCAGTTCGTCGTACCGCCCTTCGATGACTCCGCTCCGGGGCCCCACAACGGCCCGCCGGCGCAGCAGCTTCAGCGCCCAGATCCGCGAGGCACTCAAAGCGGCCGGCGGTGGCCCACTCACCTTTGTGGAGATTGTCGACGCCACTACTGTGGCCGACCCCGACGGCGGTGTTCATCGCAAGACGGTCCGGTGTCTCCTGTCAAAGTGGACGAGTGGCGTCCGACCGACCACAAAGGACGGCAAGATCGCCGGACTCCTCAAGCGCCGTTAGCTCAGCGCATCACGCCGTCGATATCGTGACGGTGGGAGGCTGCAGCGCCGGATTAATCCAGGTCGAGGAACTCCTTGAGCGCGGCCGATACGCGACTCATCGTGACCGGGGACATCTTCCCCAATCGGGCTCGAATGAGATCTGGATCAGCCGGGCGTATCCGGCCAACATCAATACTACCGATCACTGGGTCTCCGACAGCCGTCGGCACCGCCAGGCCAAACGCTTTACGACCCGGGTCGATGTCCGCAACAGGAGCCATCGCGACGCGCCCAGGAGCGTATTGCGCGGCTGATACGACGACGGCTCTTACGACGAGCGAGCCGATGGCGTACTCGTGAACGTCACCGCGTTTCAAACATCCCACCCGGTAATGGCCGCGGTATCCCAGGCGTTGAGGGCCGCCCTTACCTCCGCCGGGAGAGCCTCATTCCACGCTGCGTATGCCGCAGCCTTGTGTGCGCGCAGCTCGTGGCGCAGAGCCCGCGCCGTCAGGCTGGCGACTGACTCCGAGCCCGCTGCCTCCCGGATGCTGTCGATCTCGTCCTGAGGCAACGAGAGCGTGACGTTCGGCGTCGGCATGTGCGTCATGTTACGCGGCAGACTTCGCGTGACGAGTCACCAACACGCCGACGAACCCGGCCGGTTCGACCAATTTGCCCACATTCGTCGGCGCTCGTCGTTGTGGAAGTGCTCCGGCCCGGGCAGGGAAGCGGTCGCGTGCCGGATCAGTTGCGACTTTGCTCGCCGGCATAGGGGGCCTGCTCGCTTCGGTGTGCCGCCAGTTCCGTGCGCGACCGTACGCCGAGCTTGCGGTATGCGGCGGAGAGATGGCTCTCGACGGTACGGATGGAGATGTGGAGCTCTGCCGCGATCTCCCGGTTGGTCCGCCCGGCGGCGGCGAGGTCGGCGACGCGCCGTTCGGTGCCGGTGAGGCCCTCGGTGACAGTTCGGCCGCTGACGGCGGCGAGTTCGGCGGCGGCCCAGGCGGCCCAGGGTGGGCTGGGTGCACGTAGGAGGATGTCGACGGCCTCGGTGAGCGCGAGTCGGGAGGCGCGGCGGTGTCCTGCCCGCCGGTGTACCCGGCCGAGGGCGACCAGGGTGCGGGCACGTTCGAAGCGCATCTCACCCGACGGGTCGGCTGCGAGCGAGCGATCGAACCAGGCCGCCGCTTCGTCCGGCCGGTCCTCGGCCCCCGCGACGAGTCCCAGGCAGCGGGCAGAGACAACCAGTGAGCACGGATGGCCGCCGGGCTGGTGTCGATCGCCCGAGGGCTCCTCGGCGCACTGGTCGGTTACCTCATCTTCACAGTTGGTTCGGTATCGGTGACACGGATATCTTCGACTGGGGCGGCCTCGTCGGAGCCATCATCGGCACGTTGATCGTGCTCCCGATCGCGGGCTGGGTCATGCGCCGCTGGACCCGCGGGTCCGCCGTCTGCTAGCCGATGTGGGGTGCCTTACGCGAGCGATCGTCGGTCCTTCTTCGGCACGTTGCTGACGAGCCGGATTCGTCGTACAACGCCCTCCGCCGCAGTGCCTGGATGGCGACGCCGGTGATCACACTGAACGCCGTAGGCAGAGTGTCGCGGTCGACGGGCACGATCTCAAGCCTGCGTACGCGCGAGCGCAGGCCGGTCAGGATGCTCGGCAACTGCTTGACCAGCCCCGCTACGATTCTGGGAGTACCCTCGGCGACTGGCGCGGGAATCCGACATGACAAAGAGTTCTGGTACACCTGGCGGGATCGGCTCGGCGCTCATCGGTGCGGCTGCGGTCGTGCTGGCAGCGTGCATCGGCGCGGGCGTGATCGTTTGGCAGACGAAGACGTCGGGCGATCCTCCGTCGTCGACGTCAGCCTCAAGGCCCTCGGTCGCCACGACGTCAATCAGCCTGGGTTGCGCGCAGCCGCGTAGTACGTCGGAGGTCAGGTTGGCCCCCACCGCTGCCAGGATTGGCGAGAGGGTCCTGGTCAGCGGGAACGGGTTTCCTGACGCTGTCAAGGTTTGGCTCGACTTGAAGGGGAACCCGCCCGACTTTGCCTCGGACGTTGCGCACATCGGAACGCCGATCCTGGACGGCTGCGGTCATTTCGAGTTCGACTGGATCGTACCGCCGACCGTTTCGGAGAGTGGCTCCACGAGGTTCCGGGTCAACGCGACAGGCCAGAACGCCCGCGGCGATGACGTCCAAGACGGCAGCAACGAGGCCAACACGGAGTTCACGCTGATCCCGTAATGACGTCGCGGCCTCGCTCCGCAGCGAATCCACAAAATGCGCCACGGCGGCCACGTGTTCACCGACGATGGGACTTGCTTTAGCCTTTGTACGTTGGTTTGATGCCCATGTTCCGCCAGGTCTGCAGACCGACCTCTCCGTCGACTGCGATACCGCGCATACGCTGGTACCACTCGACACCGGATTTGCAGTTCGGCCCGAAGACCCCATCAGCGGCCCCGCAGCGGCGCTCTCCAATGAATCTCTGCACGAACCGGACGTCATCTCCCTCGATCATCGGTCTAGTGAGCGACAGGGCCCGAGATCCGGGGGCGCCCTTACTCGTCCGCGACCGGGTCGGCGCGGTTGGCGCGGTCGCGGCATCTGGGCGCCCGCGCCACCGCTCCACCGTCTCGCCCTTCACGACGGACACGACATCCGTAAACATCGTTTGTCGCGTGACCTTGTCTCGGTCGAAGCTGAAGTGAATGTGCCAGAGATGGCTCGGGTCAGACGAGGCGCTGCGGTCAAATCGAGTGTCCCATCCTTCCACCTGGCGGTCGGCGTCCGCCTGGCCGTAGAACTCGCGCATGCCCCGCAGGCGTGGGTCGTTCTTGTCTCGCGCGGATGCGAGCAGTCGTCCTGTATACATGTCGATGCGCTTGTAGTTTCCCCTCTGGGCTTCAGGGAACGTCCAGTCTAGGGCTGCAGCCTTGTCCGGCGGCCCACCCTTGTCCTCGGCATCGACAGTGCTGTAGTTGTGCGGCCACTGCCGCAGGTTCGCAGCCCTCGTGTTGTGGTAGCCCTTCTTGTCGGCGTAGATTCCGCCCAACTGGCTCGCTGGTTCCATCGCCTTCAGCTGCTCCCAGAACCACCACAATGCATCGGTGACTCTGGACGGGTTCGGATTCCTTGCCACGCGGCCGTCACCTCCATATCGTCATGCCACTTGACAGCACCATTCCATAAGAATGGGATTTCCGCACCGGCTGAAAGAATGATGGTATCGGCGCCTGTGGCGCGCACCGCCTGCGCTCGGGCCGCATATTTCGCTGCGCTCCCACAACCCCAGAATTGTGATCACACTCCCTGCGTTGTCGCCTCGGCGGAACAATGCACCGCCCCGCTACCTCGGTTTTAGGCGCTCGATCACACCGCGGAGGTCGTGGCGCTGGATCGCGGCGGACATGAGTTCGGGGAAGGCGTCCGGGGTGCAGGCGAAGGCCGGTATGCCGAGGCCGGCGAGCGCCGCGGCGTTGTCGTGGTCATACGCCGGCGCGCCCTCATCGGACAGAGCCAGAAGCACAATCACCTGTACGCCGGCAGCGGTCATCGCCCCGACCCGGCGCAACATATCGTCGCGCACGCCACCCTCATACAGGTCGCTGATGAGCACAAATATGGTGTCCCGCGGCCGGGTGATGAGCCCCTGCGAGTACGCGATCGCCCGGTTGATGTCGGTGCCACCGCCGAGCTGGGTGCCGAAGAGCACCTCCACCGGATCATGCAGCGCCTCGGTCAGGTCGACCACGGCGGTGTCGAAGACGACCAGCGACGTGTGCAACGACGGCAGCGACGCCAGCACCGCCGAGAATACTCCACTGTAGACGACAGATGCCGCCATGGACCCAGACTGGTCGACACAGAGCACCACGTCTCGCTGCACGGCCGTGGTACGCCGCCCGTAGCCCACCAGCCGCTCCGGCACGATCGTCCCGTGCGACGGCTGGTAGTGCTTGAGGTTCGCCCGGATCGTACGGTTCCAGTCGATGTCGCGATGACGCGGCCGGGCGACCAGGGCGGCCCGGTTCAGCGCACCGGTCACCGCCGTCCTCATCTTCTGGGCGACCCTGCGCTCGAGGTCCGCGACGACCCTCGCCACCACGGCCCGGGCCGCGTGCTTGGTCGACGCGGGCATGACCCGGTTGAGGGAGAGCAGCGTGCCGACGAGATGGATGTCGGGCTCAACCGCCTGCAGCATCTCGGGCTCCAGCAGAAGCCGATGCAGGTTGAGCCGCTCGATCGCGTCGGACTGCATCACCTGCACCACTGTGGACGGAAAGTACGTGCGGATGTCGCCCAGCCAGCGGGCAACGGTCGGAGCCGACGCGCCGAGGCCGGAACCGCGCGGACCCGGGTCGAAACCCCTCGATCCGGGCGCCTCATACAGAGCCGCGAGCGCGGCGTCGATGCGCACGTCCTCGCCGGTGAGGCTACGCCCGGTGCCGTCGGACTCGCCGCCGCCCAGCGCCAGACGCCATCGGCGCATCCGCTCGTCGGCGTTCATGGCAGACCATCCGAAGCAGGTGGCGACACCACGTCCCGCCCGAGCAGCAGCCGTAGCGTCGGGAGCACAAGCGCCGCCCGCTCGCGGTCCAGCTCCTCCAGGCCAGCGGCACCGGCGCGGGACGAGGAGCCGTCGAGACTGCGGACTCGCTCCCCGATCGCGCGTCGCTCCGGCGCGGCGAACTCCGTGAAGGTACGGCGCAGCAGCGGCAGAACCTCAACGAAGGTATCGGCCGGGATGGCGGCAAGCCAGGAATCCACCAGAGCCAGCAGGCGCTCGTCGTGCACGAGCAGCAGACCGCCGCCGGCCAGAAACCCCTCCACCCACGCCGCGGCGGTGGCCGGCGGCACCCCGACGGTAAGCACGAGCCCCATGCGACGGGCGGCCTCGGCGGTCTCCAGCCGGCCCGCGTCGAGCAGCAGCCGGGTCAACCGTCCCGCGAGCAGGCCGTGCAGGTCGTCCCGCGCCACAACTCGCTGCAGCGTGTCGAACCATTCGTCCATAAGGGACTGTTCGGCGAGCAGCGCCAGCGACGTGTGAACCGCGTCGAGGTGTCCACGCATCTCGCCGGCAGCACTGTCGTCAAGGGACGCCACGGCCGCCGGCAGGCCGACGCACACGCGGACCACCAACCCATGCGTGATCGCGCCGAGCGCAGTCACGTCGGTGCCGCGCACGTCGCCGTACCGCAGCGTGCGGGCCAGCGCGGGCAGCGCCGCCATGAGGTGTGCGACATCGGCGTCCAGCGCTACCCGTGCGTCCAGCGCCCGCAGCACGGTTGGGTAGGCCTCCGAAAGGTCCGCGAGCAGACACTGCTCCACGAGCGCGGTCACCTGGGCGAGCGAGGTGGCGGACGTCGCGAGTTCTGCGGTCTTGGCGGTCGCGGCGGCGGCAACCGACGTGCCGTACCCGCTCGCGTCCACCAGATCTACCGCGAACTCCGGCCGCCAGACCAGTCGCCATGATTCCCAGAAGGTTCCCTTGCCCTGCCGCCCGCCATCGGCCGACGGCAAGCCCCAGTCGACGCCGAGCAGCCGCAGCCTGTGCAGCAGCCGGCTCCGGTTCAGATCGATCTCGCGCCTCAAGTCCAGGTCGACATCGCGCACGAGGGCGGAGGGCGGCATGCGGAGCCGGCGCTGCGCAGCCGTCACGTCGGCGACCAGCGGCACCGACGGCGTGTCGTCGGGAACTGTGCCGAGCCGTTCGCCCACCACGAGTCGCCGGTTGACCAGCTCGAGGCGCAGCGCGTCGCCGTCGCAAAGCACAGCGCCGGTCGCCTCGGTGACCTCGGCCAGTCCCGCGAGCGGCCGCCCACGCAGCGTGGCGAGCGTCTCGGCCAGGCGCACCGCCTCGATGACATGGGCGCTGGAGATGGGTTGGCCCTCCTCGCGCAGCACCGCCGCCGCGTCCACGAGCCAGCGGGTGATCGGCCGGTCGATCGTGGTGAAGAGGTGGTGATACCAGCCGGGGGAGGCGACGCCGGCGCCGTACCCCTGCCAGGAGGCCAGCCGCCCATGGGTCCACGGTACCCAGGTCATGGTTACCTTCGCCTTCGGCAGTCCACGCAGGACACTCGCGTCGGCGCTGGCCGTCGGCAGGGGCGCGGTGAGGGCCGGCACGTGCCAGGCGCCGCAGACCACCGCGACCCTCTCATGCCCCTTCGCCGCGGAACGCAGGACCGTGCGCATGTACGCCTCGCGGCACTCCTCCTCGAATCGTTCGGCGTCCGACAATGGGGGAGCGCCCGCCCGTACCTCGATCATCGCCTCGGCGATCGCCGCGAACGGCGCGAGTGCCGCGGTGAGTTCGTCCTCGCCGGCCACGGGCAGTTGGTGCTCGACCAGGTCCTCCCACCATCGCTCCGGGTCGTCATAGCCGGCCGCCTCAGCCAGCAGCCCGATCGGGTCGACCCGCTCCGCTGCCTGGGACGTCTCGTCTTCGGGTTTATCGGACGCGAGACGAAAGGTCGTGGGTAGGTCGCAGAAACGCACCGGTACGCCGTGGGCGAGCGCCCACTGGATCGCTTGCCACTCCGGGGAGAACTCGGCGAACGGCCAGTACGCCGCCTCGCGCCGCCGCCGTTCACCGTCCGAACTGGGCTGGTGTTGAACGCGGGTGGGTGCGTCCGAGGCGTACGCGAGCAACGCCACCGGCGGCCGCATCGCCTCCGAGGCCGCGAACCTGACCAGGCCGTCGCCCTCGGGCGGCCCCTCGATGAGCACGACCTCCGGCCGGTACGCGTCCAGCGCCCGCCGCACCGCTCGGGCTGAACCGGGCCCGTGGTGGCGTACGCCCAGCAGCAGCGGCTGGTTAGCGTTAGCCTCGGGCATCTCGGGCCGCTCGGTAGAAGTCACGCCAGCCGTCACGTTCCCGGATGACGGTCTCCAGGTACTCCCGCCAGACCACGCTGTCGGAGGCCGGGTCCCGGACGACGGCGCCGACGATTCCGGCCGCCACATCGGCGGGGCGCAACACGCCGTCGCCGAAGTGGGTGGCGAGCGCGAGCCCGTTCGTCACCACGGAGATGGCCTCGGCGGTGGAGAGTGTGCCTGATGGCGATTTGAGCTTGGTGCGCCCGTCCTCGGTGATGCCGTCGCGCAGTTCGCGGAAAACCGTCACCACTCGCCGGATCTCGTCGGCCGCGGCGGGCACGTCGGGCAGTTCCAGGGCCCGGCCGAGGTCGGCGACCCGACGGGTGACGATGTCGACCTCCTCGTCGGCATCTCCCGGCACGGGCAGCACGACCGTGTTGAACCGCCGGCGCAGCGCCGAGGAGAGTTCGTTGACCCCGCGGTCACGATCATTCGCCGTCGCGATGATGTTGAAACCCTTGCGGGCCTGAACCTCCCCGCCGAGCTCGGGAATGGGCATTGTCTTCTCCGACAGGATCGTGATGAGCGCGTCCTGGACATCCGCCGGCATGCGGGTCAGCTCCTCGACCCGGGCGATGCGCCCCTCCGCCATGGACCGGAAGACGGGGCTCGGCACGAGCGCATCCCGCGACGGCCCCTCGGCGAGCAGGCGGGCGTAGTTCCATCCGTACCGGATCGCCTCCTCCGGCGTACCGGCCGTGCCCTGCACCAGCAGGGTTGAGTCTCCGCTGATCGCTGCCGCGAGGTGCTCGGAGACCCAGGTCTTCGCGGTTCCGGGGACGCCGAGCAGCAGCAGGGCCCGATCGGTGGCGAGGGTGGCGACGGCGACCTCCATCAGGCGCCGCTGTCCGATGTACTTGGGCGTGATGGCATCCCCGTCGCCGAGAAGATAGGTCACCACCGCCTGCGGTGACATGCGCCAGCCGGGCGGGCGAGGGCGGTCGTCATCCTTCGCCAGGGCGGCCAACTCTGCTGCGTACTGCTCCTCGGCGTGCGGGCGAAGTACCGGGTCGGGGGCGAGGGATCTGGTCACGATATCTCCTGGATCATCTGGTGGCGGAAGTCGATGGTGCTCGTCAGCTGGTCGAGTGCGTCGACGCGGCCGTGATTCGGATGCTCCGTGCGGAACCGCTTTGCGATGCGGGCGGCCTCCGGTGCACGATCGGCCGGCATGCGCATGCCGGCGAGACGGCACACGGCATAGATGTCGTATGGCATGCGTTTGTGCCGCACGTGGACCGCGATCCCGTCAAGCGCCGCGGCTACTAGAGCGTCGGGCCATGGTGCGGGGCACTGTTCGAGCAGTCGCTCGAGGAACCGTCCCAGACCGGCCTCAGGGTCGCGCAGGCCGGCGATCGACCGCCGAACCAGCTCGTCCGGGCCGAGGGCGGCGTACAGATTCTCCACCACCCAGCGGCGGCTGGACGGCTTCTGCGGCTCCAGCACATCGAGGAGGACGGCGGCCCAGGCCGGGTTGCGCTGGGAGGCGGCAGCTTGGGCGAGCCCGTGAAGAACAGGGGTTTCCCAGCCGTCCTCAAGGGAGAGTCGGAAGAACGCCGTCGGGTCGCCGTCGGTCAGTGTCGAGAGCGGAGTACGGGCGAGAATCTGCTCCAACCAGAAGGCGCGCTCGCCCTTGCCGCTGTACGTCTTCGGGATGATTCCGTCGCGGCGCATCCCCTGGTCGCACACGGCGGGCGGCTCCACGCTGATCCGGCCATCTCGAACCCTGAGGCAGGCGCGGGCCCGTTCGGCCATCCGCGTGTTGAAGGCCGAGCCGGGGAGTTTGGCGAGCAGGTCGACCGCTGCGTCGCGTACCTCCTTGCGCCTGTCGTCGAGGGCACGCTCCAGGAACTCCTCGTCGTCCGGCCCGAGTCCGGTGTCGAAAATGGCGACAAGTTGGGCTCGCTCGTCAGGCGGCAGGGTCGGCCAATCCGCGGCGAGCACGTCGCGAGCCGCGGCCGGGTCTGCGCGGCGGGCGGCGGTGAGGTATCCGGCTCGCTGGTCTTTGGTGCCTTCGTGCCAGAAGGCCGGGTCGGCCGTGGACTCTGCTACCTCCGCCGTGAGGTATGTCCACTCAGGATTCTGGACGGCGAGCCAACCGGTGCGGAGCCCGCCGGCGGCGACGATCATCGGGCGCAGCTCGGTCCGCCGCCGGCCGGCGTCCAGCAGCGCCGGAAGGAGCTCGGGGGGTACGCGCCGGTTGCGCGCGGCCGCCACGGAAAGCCACTCGGCGACAAACCCGCCGCGGTACTCCGTGACGGCGAGTTCCGTGGCGTCGAGAAGGTCCGCGAGTCTGGCCGCCGCGGCCTCGCCGACCGTGGTTGTGGTCTCGTCCGGCGCGGGCTCCGGCGCGACGAGTCCTCGCACCGGCCGCACACCGGCGCGACGGTACACACTCCAAGCGGCTGCCTGCTCGAGAAGGTCGCCGGCCGGATCCGTGCCGGCCGCCGCGGCGTTCGTCGACCGGCGGTCGGTGCCGACGAGGGCGGTGGCGAGCATCTCGGGCCAGCCGGTCATGGTCGTACCAGCCGTCCATCACACCAGGCCGTGAACGGTCGAAGCCCGGCCGGGGTCCACTCGGCCGCCACGGTCGCGGGTCTGCCGCCGGCCGCCGCGACAAGCCACCACGGCGGGCCGATGGCGGGGTCGAGGGGGAGCGCCTCGCCGTCCCGGTCGAGCACGTGCCACCGTACTGGTGTGTCCTCGACGGCGACCACGTCGGCGAGCAGCACCGGCCACCGGTCCAGCCACGGCTCGGCGGTGAGCGCCTTGGCATACGAGCCGAGCGCCCGCGCGACCGTGACCGCGCCGGCGGGCTCGGTGAACGGCGCGGCCGGCGCGTACCGGGTCGCGACCAGGGCGCGCAGCGGCAGCGCGCCGGGGTAGAAGCAGAGATCCGCGTCGACGGTGGTGCCGAGGAGGAGGTCGGCGGCGAGCTGCTGCCCGGGCCCGGCGAACGACAGCACCAGCGCGGGGCGGTTCGTCGCGGTGCCGCACAGCCAGAATCTGCGTACCATCAGCCTCTCGTCGCCGTCGTCCCGGACGCCGACCACAGCCCACTCGTCGCGCACGCGCGGACCGGCGAGAACAGCGTCGGTGGCGAGGGGGAAGCCGATCCTGGCCTTGATGGTGGCGGCAAGATCCGGGGGTAGCTGGTCCGCGCGCCGGTAGCCGGCGACCAGCAGGCGGATCAGGGACAGCTCGGTGAGCAGCCGGTCGGGGGTGGCGGCCACCGAGGCGAGCCGACGAACGGTCGAGGCGAGAGCGGGCGCCTGCGCGTCGACTAGGCGCGAGGCCATCCGGTCCCAGTGGGCGTAGCCGCCTCGGCTCGCGCCGGCGATGCCCTGGCGCACCTGGTCGGTGAGCCAACGGTCCAGTTCCTCCAGGCCCGCCTCGACCCGGTCGGCCCGCCGCTGCGCTGTCTTGTTCGGGCCCTGTTCAGGTTCGGCTTGCTTGGCTGCCCGGGACTCATTTCGCGCCTGGGCTCGTGCGGCGGCCTGTTCCTTGCGGTCGGTCCGCGAGGTTTGCCACTCGGTGACCCACTCGGGCGGTTCCGCCGTGACGATCCCGTCGGCCGACCACAGCAGCATCAGCGCGAGCGCGTGTTTGCAGGGGAACTTGCGGCTTGGGCAGGAACAGCGGTACGCCGGCTCGGTGAGATCGACGCAGGTCTGGTACGGGTTTGCGCCACTGCCCTCGCAGAGGCCCCACAGGCTCGGTGGGTCTGGGCTGTGGCCAGCGTCGCGCCACCGCGCCAGCGTGGCGAGGCTGCGGGCGGCGCGCTGCGATGAGGTGTCCGGGGCCAGGGCCAGCACCTGCTCGGCGCTCAACCGCGGTTTCGCCTCGTCCCGCATGGCTGGCGACTCTAACCCGGCGGTCTGACACCGGCGAACCCGACCGGCCTCCGGCGGGCGCTGTCGGCTCTACGTCAGGCCGGCGCGTCAACCCTGCACGCTCATGAGGCGTCGGATGGGCATCGCAGTCATACCAGCCTCGCTAAGGAGTACCCCATGATGAACAACCGCCCGTTCCCGGTCTTGTGTGCGGTCGCCGTTTCGGTTGCCGTGTTTCTCGGCGGCTGCGGCCGTGCCACGTCCGGCGCACCGCTGACATCCGGCGACCCCGCGTCGGCTCAGCCGTCTACGATGTCGCCGTCTCCGGCCGGTTCCGAGGCCGGCGCTGTCCTGCAGCTGGCCGTCTACTACCTGGGCGAGGAACGCTTTTGGCGCGAGGCCGACGGGCAACCGGTCGACCGGATCAGGCTCTACCGAGAGTTTCACCGGTTGCCGGCCGGCGACAGTGGTCCGCAAGCCAAGACCACCGCAGCGGTCGCCGCGATGCTCGACCAGGCGAGCGCCCTCGACCCGGACTACAGCACCGGTTGGCCGTCCAGCGCCCGCGTGCGGCAGGTACGGGTCGACGGCGACACCGTGACCGTCGATCTCAGCGGGGCCGCCACCAATAGCGTGGGCGCCGAGGCGGCGCAACAGGCGGTGCAGCAGCTCATCTGGACCGCGACCGCGGCCAGTGGCAAACCCGGTGTCCGCCTGCTCCTCGACGGTGAACCGGTCAGCGAGCTTTGGGGACACGTGGCAGTCGGCGGAGTACTCCGGCGGGCACCCGCTCTCGACACCCTCGCGCACGTATGGTTGATCGACCCTCAACACGGCGCCACCGTCCCGCGAACCTTCACCATCCACGTCAGCGGTGCGGTCTTCGAGTCCACGATCCAGATACGGGTGCGACAGGGCGACCAGACGGTCAACAAGCGGTTCGTCACCGTAGCGGGGTCCGCCGCGGGTCACTTCGGCGAGGCGAAAGCGACGCTAACCCTGTCGCCGGGTACCTACACCGTCGAGGCGTACTCGGAATCGGCAGTCGATGGCCGCCCAACGTTCGTGGACAACCACACGATCACGGTCGGGTAGCGACGTCCTGGAGAAGTGGATCGTGGTCACTTTGTTTCCGATTCCGGGTACGACGCGACCACGATCCACATTGGGTGAGCGATCATCACGCGGTGAGATCTCCCGACCGGCGACAAGGCGACTTGACTGACCAGGTCCGCAATTCCGCCGCGCGCCCACAACCCCAGCGGCGTAACCACAATCACCACGGTGTCGCCTCGGCGGAACAGTACAACCCCATCGTCGGCTCCGCGCGCAATCGACCGAGGCGAGCACGCCCGGCATCGCCGGGCGATCTTGGCACTTGGCGGTGGCCCTGGCAACTCTGTGGCCCTGGCAACCACCAACCACCACGCTCTACATTGGCGAGCGACCATGCACGCGTGCGCGTGGGCGCCTGGACGCGCTCACTGCATCGAACGCCATCACCTCTTCGTCCGTACTATTTGTCGGAAAGTCCGCCACACAGAAGGGTGTCCCATGAGTATCGGGATCGAAACGCTCGAGTTCCAGGCCGAGGCGCGGCAGCTCCTGCAGTTGATGGTCCACTCCATCTACTCCAACAAGGACATTTTCCTGCGTGAACTCTTATCCAACGCCTCCGACGCGTTGGACAAGCTGCGGCTGGAGTCGCTCCGCAACAAGGAGCTCGAGGTCGATACGTCCGATCTGCACATCGACGTCGAGATCGACCAGGAACGGCGCACACTCATCGTCCGCGACAACGGCATTGGCATGTCACGCGACGAGGTGGTCCAGCTCATCGGCACCATCGCGAAGTCTGGCACAGCCGAACTCGTTCAGCGGCTCAAGGAGTCGAAGGATGCGGTCGCCTCGCAAGACCTGATCGGTCAGTTCGGCGTCGGCTTCTACTCCACCTTCATGGTGGCCGACAACGTCACGCTGTTGACGCGGCGCGCGGCGGAGAGCGGCGGCACCCGTTGGGAGTCCGACGGTTCAGGAACGTACACGATCGAATCGGTCAACGACGCGCCGCAAGGCACGCAGGTCACCCTGCACCTCAAGCCGGCCGACGACGAAGACCACCTGTTCGACTACACCGAACTGTGGAAGATCAGAGAGATCGTCAAGCGCTACTCGGACTTCATCGCGTGGCCCATCAAGATGGAGACCGAAAGCGAGGACGACGAAGGGAACACGACGCGGGACATCGAGACGCTCAACTCGATGAAGGCGCTCTGGGCGCGGCCCAGGGATGAGGTCAACGACGACGAGTACCACGAGTTCTACAAACACATCAGCCACGACTGGACCGATCCGCTCGAGATCGTCCACATGAGAGCGGAGGGGACGTTCGAGTTCGAGGCGCTGCTCTTCGTTCCGTCCCGTGCGCCGTTCGACCTGTTCATGCGGGGAGCCCGGCGCGGCGTTCAGTTGTACGTCAAGCGCGTGTTCATCATGGACGACTGTGAAGCGCTTATGCCAGAGTACCTGCGCTTCATCAGGGGAGTCGTGGACGCACAGGACTTGTCCCTCAACATCTCGCGAGAGATCCTCCAGCAGGATCGTCAGATTCAGCTCATGCGCCGGCGCCTGGTCAAGAAGGTGCTGTCGACGGTGAAGGAAATGATGACCTCCAACGTGGACAGGTACCACACCTTCTGGAACGAGTTCGGCCGCGCGATCAAGGAAGGGCTGGTCAACGATGTCGAGAATCAGAAGGCGATCCTCGACATCTCAACGTTCGCGTCGACACACGACACCGAGCAGGCAACCACGCTGCAGCAGTACGTCGGGCGCATGCGGGACGGGCAACAAGACATCTACTACCTGACTGGCGAGTCGCGGTCGATGGTCGAGAACTCGCCGCACATGGAGGCTTTTCGCGACAAGGGCTTTGAGGTATTACTCCTGACCGATCCGGTGGACGAGGTGTGGGTCGGGGGGGTCAACGAGTACGAGGGCAAGCGACTCCAATCGATCGCCAAGGGTCAGGTCGACCTCGACACCGCCGACGAGAAGTCAGACTCCGAGCCCGAACGCGAGCAACAGAAGCAAGACTTCGCGGCCCTCCTCTCATGGATGGCCACAACCCTGGAGAAGGACGTGAAGGAGGTCCGGCTGTCCTCGCGCCTTACCACATCGCCGGCGTGCATAGTCGGCGACGAGTACGACATCACGCCGACGCTGGCGAACATTTATCGCGCGATGGGACAGGATGTCCCCCACATCAAGCGCATCCTTGAACTCAATCCCCATCACCCGTTGGTATCCGGCCTGCAGAAGGCGCATGAACAGCGCAAGGAGGACCCCGCGTTAGCGGAGACGGCGGAGCTTGTGTACGGGATGGCGCTGCTCGCCGAGGGCGGTGAGCTGAGCGACCCGTCCCGTTTCACCCGCCTGCTGGCCGACCGGCTGACGCGCACGCTGTGAGCTGAGGTCTTTGCGGATGGTGTGCACTGCCCGGAGATTATGGTCGAATCTCCTCAAAGCGTCGTGTCGGAAGCGAGGCGCCGCAGTACGGCGACAGGTATCGCCCGGGCGGGTACGCGGTCGCGTACCGTCTTAACATGCGGTTGAATGTGCGGCACGTCGTGGCAGCAGTGGGCGTCGTCGTCCTCGGCTTCGCCGCCGCGGCCTGCGCGGGGACGCCCGGGCAGGTGCAGCGGAGCTCACCTCACCGTGGCCACGGGATCGGGGCGAGTGCGCCGCCGCCGGCACCGCTGCGCGATGGTGAACGATTTCTGACTCTCGGGATGGCTCAGCCCTTCACGCCGACGCCTATCAAGGGCGGAACCGACGTGTATCGCTGCTTCCTCGTGGACCCCCAGCTGACCATGGGGGCGTTCGTTACGGGCAGCCAGTTCCTGCCGCAGAACGCAGCGATCGTCCACCACGCGATCTTCTTCCGCGTCGCGCCGACCGACGTGGCAGAGGCTCGCACGCTCGACACCGATAGCCCAGGCGACGGCTGGAGCTGTTTCGGCGGCACCGGTATCGGGTCCGGCAGAGGCGCCGGCGCCCAGCTGAGGGCCGGCGGAGGATGGATTGCCGCGTGGGCTCCGGGCGGCAAGGAGACGTTGCTCAAGTCCCGGACCGGCTACCTGTTGGCGCCCGGCAGTCAGATCGTCATGCAGGTGCACTACAGCCTGCTTGACACCGGCGGGCAACCGGCCGGCGCCGACCAATCCGGCATCCGACTGCGCATGATGGACGGCACCGCCGACCTCGAGCCGTTGCAGACCTCGCTGCTGCCCGCGCCGGTCGAGCTACCGTGCGCGCCCGGGGAGTCCGGCGCACTATGCGACCGTGAGAGTGCAGTCCTCAACGTGATGCATCGGTTTGGGCCACAGGCCGGGGCGACAGTGGCCGGCCTCAACCTCCTGTGCCACGGCGGCGGCACGCCCGTGGCTGGGCCGACCCAACGCTGTGATCATAAGGTTCGTCAAGCCGGTACGGTCCATGCGGTCGCCGGACATATGCATCTGCTCGGGCGTTCGATCACAGTAGAGCTCAATCCCGGCACGCCGAAGGCGCAGATGCTGCTTGACGTGCCCGCCTACAACTTCGACAACCAGGGTGCCCGGCCACTGGCAAAGCCCGTCAGGGTGAAGCCCGGCGACACCTACCGGGTGACATGCACCCACGACGCCGTACTGCGCTCGCAGCTACCTGAGCTTCGTCCACTGGAGCCGCGCTACGTCGTGTGGGGCTCTGGTACGAGCGATGAGATGTGCCTCGCGATCGTCATCTGGTCTTGATGGTCGGCGCCTGACGTCCTTACCCGCCGCTGCCGTATGGGCGGGTAATGATCTCGAGGTTATGCCCGTTCGGGTCGTCGAAGTACGCACCGCGGCCACCGTCGTGGTGGTTGATCCGCCCCGCCTCATGGTGGAAGGGGTCCGCGTAGTAGGCGATGCCGGCCTGCTGGATCCGGCCGAAGATGGCGTCGAAGTCCTCTTCGGACACCAGGAACGCGTAGTGTTGTGAGGCGATCTTGTCAGCGCCGCTGTCCATGAAGTCCAGCGTGACGCCGTTACTGGTCTCGACGGGAATGAACGGGCCGTACGGGGCGCCGACCGCCAACCCCAGAATGGTGGCCAGGAAATCAGCGGCCGCCTTCTTGTCGCGCGCCGCGACGATGGTGTGGTTGAGCTGTACGGACATCGAGGGGTGCCTCCTCATCACAAGCGGTCTGCCTCTAACGTACCGTCGGGTCGATGAGGACCACCGCCGGACATCGCATTGTGCTGGGCGCCGACGACAGCCCGGTCATCCTCCACGTGCCGCACGCTTCCCAGGTAATTCCCGCGGATGCACGTGCGGGGCTGCTCCTGGGGGATGAGGCGCTGGCGATGGAGCTAGCGCACATGACCGACGCGCACACCGATGTCATCGCCGACCGTGCCGCCGCCGCGTCAGACCGCACCCCGTGGTCGTTAGTGAATCTGCTGTCGCGGCTCGTGATCGATCCCGAACGGTTCCCCGACGATAGGGAGGACATGCGTGCGGTGGGGATGGGTGCGGTGTACACCCGGACCAGCCACGGCCAGTTGTTGCGCTCCGATGATGACGCGGCCGCGGAGGATGACCTGCTCGCGCGGTGGTACTGGCCGTACGGACAGGCGATGACCGACCTTGTCGATGCCCGATTGGCTGCGACTGGCCGGGTGACCGTGATCGACGTGCACTCCTATCCGAGCCAGCGGCTGCCCTATGAGGTGGGAGGCAAGGTGCGGCCGGCGGTGTGTCTGGGCACGCATTCGTTTCACACCGCCGACTGGCTCCTTGATGCCGGTCGGGAGGCGTTCGCGAGCGGCGGCAGCATCGCCGTGAACACGCCGTTCGCGGGCTGCTACGTCCCACTCAAGCATCACGGCAAGGAACCCCGGGTGAGCGCGCTGATGGTGGAGATCCGCCGGGACATTTACATGGTCGAGCCGGGCGGCCAGCCTACGAATGGCATCGCGGCGGTGATTGCAAGCCTGACGAGGCTGATTGATGCGGTGACTGCGCCGCCGGTCAACGCCCAGAGCGGAACACCGTCGGTGCGGTTCACAGGGCGCGACGCTTGACCCGCCAGACGACCATTGCCAGCAGGATCGCGGCGAGCGCGAGGAAGATGCCTGCCTCAATGCGCTGGAATGCCCAAAAGCGTTCGGCGGGCTGGTAGCTGATCCAGCCTTGTACACCGTGGTCGTGCAGGTACGTGGTCAGATTCGTGTTGGCGGCGTCGGCCGCGTCCGACACGGCTTCGAACTCGGCTCGGCTGAGGTGATGGCCGTTGGGGTCGGCGAAGCCTGAGTCGAGTACCCAGTCGTTGGTCACCTCGAAGCGGTTCCGGGTGAGCGTAACGGGGGGCTGGAAGCGGGGGCGGAGGGCGGTCTCCACGGTGACGCGGACGACGACGAATGCGGCCAACGCGGCTGCCAGGGCGGGGAGGCTGCGCCGCATGAGGGTGCCTGCGGCGGTGGCGAGGGCGAAGGCGAACAGCGCGTAGGCCGGCGGCGCGAGCCCTTCGACGTCGAAGCCGGCGGGTGCGAATCGGCTGTTGAGGACGTCCAATGGTTGGCGGTACCAGGTGGTCAAGGCCGCGGCGGCGGCGGTAAGCGCGACCGTCAGCGTGGCCAGGGCGGTGAGCTTGACCGCCAGCCAACGCATCCGGGGCACGGCTTGGGTCCAGGCGAGTTGCCAGGTGCCGGTTTCGAGTTCGCGGGCCAGCAGCGGCGCGCCAAGAAACGCCCCGATCGCGAACGGCACTACGTTGAGCATGGTCAAGACGGCCGTGGTGTAGCCGAAATCCTGCTGGAACCTTGCCATGTTGGTGCTGCACATTGCGGGGTCGATGAAGGCTCCGTTGAAGCAAACCGCGATGCCGTCGTGGTAGCTGGAGTGCATGGGCAGGCCGAGGGTGAGCAGGATGGCGCCGAGCGCCGCGACGAACAGGCCTGCCGCGAGGGCTTCGGCACGGTGCTGGCGCCAGGTTAGCCAGGTCATCTCGGTGCCTCCGAGACGTCGCGCGCGGGTGCGGTGATGCGGTGGTCTGGGCGGCGCAGGTAGGCCAAAACGAGGTCTTCGAGACTGACGGGGTGTGGCTGCCAGCCGGGTGCGGCCGGAGCGCCCTCGTCGCGGACGAGCAGGGTGGTGTGCCGGTCGGCGTGGGTGGCCTCGATGACACTGGGTGTGTGGTCGAGGTTGGCGGTGGCGCGGGGGCCGACCAGCAGCCGGTGGGTGGCCAGCAGCATATCGATGTCTCCGCTGAGCGTGACCCGGCCGTGGTTGAGCACAACGAGGTGATCGCAGACGCGTTCGAGTTCGGTGACGATGTGGGAGGAGAGCAGGACGGTGATCCCGTCGTCGGCGACCGCGACCATGAGGGTCTGCAGGAATTCGCGTCGGGCCACCGGGTCGAGGCTGGAGAGCGGCTCGTCCAGGATGAGCAGGTCGGGCCGCTTGGCCAGGGCCAACGCCAAGGCAACCTGAGCCCGTTGCCCGCCGGACAGCGTGCCGGCCTTGCGGTGCAACGGAATGTCCAGGTGCGACAGTCGACGCTCGGCGAGGTCCTGATCGAAGCGCAGGTTGCAGGAACGGCCGAAGTGCAGCAGGTCCGCGACGGTAAAGCGCGGGTAGATGGGATGGTCCTGGGCGAGGAACCCGATACGGGACAGCGCTTGCGGAGTGTTGGTCGTCGGGGATTGACCGAAGACCTGCACCGTCCCGTCGGTCGGAGCGATTAGCCCCACGATGAGCCGCAGGAGCGTGGTCTTGCCCGCGCCGTTGGGGCCCACCAATGCGACTACCCGGCGGGTGGGCAGGGCGAGCGTGCAGTCGCGCAGTGCCCAGGTCCGGCGGTACAGCTTGCTTAGGCCTTGGGTGCGAAGCGCGTGTTCGGTGCTCATGCCACGCCCTCAACCTTCGCGTCGTGGTGGACGGTAGAAAAGAGCGCGTTGACTGCGTGCTCGTCCAGGCCGGCGGCGTAGGCGCGGTGTAGCCAGCTCTCCAGGCCCCGCCGCAGCGAGGTGTAGGTGCCCGGCGACACGATGGCCGATGGCGTGTGGGTGACGAAGGTGCCCTGACCGGGCCGCCCGGTGACCAGTGCCTCCTGCTCCAGTTGCCGGTAGGCCTTAGCGACCGTGTTCGGGTTGATCGCGAGGCTCTCGACGACCTCGCGGATCAGAGGCAATCGGTCGTCGGGCTGCAGAAAGCCCAGCAGAACGGCTTGGCGGACCTGCTGGACTAGTTGCAAGTACGGCGGCACACCGGAGTTGGCGTCGAGCCGGAAGACGAACATCAACCGCTCCTCTACTGCTTCACTAGGTTCCTAGTAAAGCAGCAGAACAATGCGGCGTCAACACCGTCTCGATCGGTCTGCATGAGAGCGGTGGAGGAGACGTATACGAGTTCCCACAGGTGGCCGTCGAGATCTGCAACGTACCCGGAATGCCCGCCCATTCCTTCTCCAATGGAGTGCGCACCGCGGCGCGGTCTACGTCGGCGACGCCCAAGGTGATGATCGATAGACGTTGTGGCTTCGAGGGCATAGCACGGTTCAGGATTTCAACCATGAGGTCAGACTATTGAACGGCTCCGACAATTCTCGGCGCCTGAGTCGCAGCTTGAAGCCTCATTCGCTGGCTCGATTCCCATTGCCCATGCGCGCCGGCATAATCACCGTCTCGGGATGATCCACCTAGCGAGAGGACCGTGCGTCACATGGCCCGTCCACACCGTCGGGGACGCCTCTGGCGAACCAAGCCGTCCGTCATCGTGGCCATCGTGCCCGTCATCGCGGTCCTCAATGCGTGCGCCGGATCCCCCGCTGTGAGCCCGCCGCCCGTCGCATCCGCCTCCGTGGCAGGACGCTATCTCGACGGCGGCGACACTACGCACCCGGTCGACCTGCTTCCCGACGGCGCTGCTTACACCTGGCAGGAGGCAGGCTTCGTCTTCCGGGACACCTATGTTCTTGCGGGGGACACCATCACGTTCACAGGTGAGTCTTGCGATGGCGCGAAGGGGACCTACCGCTGGTCGCTTGATGGGGACGCGCTCAGCCTTGCGGCCGTCGACGACCCGTGCGTGGGGCGGTCCTCCGTATTGATTCGGCGCCTGGCTCGGGCCGCGGAGCAACGCCCGTTCACCGTCGTCCAGCCGTCGAAGTTGATCCTCCAGCCTGGATATAACCTCGCCGCTGCGGACGCGGCGGGCGACTTATACACGACTGACGGCCACCGCGGCTTCTACAAGTACCACCCAGACGGCACCGTCGTCGGAAGCTGGCCGGACGCGCTCAGCTTCACCGTCGGCATCACCGTGGACAGCCGGGGCCACATCTATGTCGCGAACTTCGACGACGGCACGGTCCACAAGTTCGACGGCACCGGTAATCCGCTGAGGCAGTGGACGGTCGACGGTGGAGCAGTCGGCCCGGTCGGTATCGCCCATGACGCGCATGACAACATCTACGTGGCACTGCACCGGATCCACGACCACTACGTCGAGAAATACTCGCCGGACGGCAAGCTGCTCGCCACCTGGGCGGGTCTCGGCGCGGGCGACGGACAGGTGGGTGCCGGCTCGCATGACGGCCCCTCGGAGATCGCCGTCGATGCCGCCGGTAACTCGTACATCACGGATCCTGTCAACAATCGGGTGGTGAGCTTCGGTTCCGACGGAACGTTCCGGTACAACCTCACTGGCAACGGCGATCGCACACTGGTGCACCCCAGCACTGTGGCCGTCGACACCCAAGGCAACGTCTACACAGACTCTGGGCTGACCCTGTGGAAGTTCGACCGGACGGGCGCGTTCGTCGGCGAGTGGTTCACGCCAACGCCGGGCACCATCGTGGTTGATGGACGGGACCGCGTGCTCCAAGTGGACGCCGAGATCAGGCTGTTGGGTTTCCCGGCACCGTGACGACGGTCCCAGCAATAATCGCTCTTGACACAGCGCTGCAGTCGGCTTTACGTTACTAGGAGGTTATGTAACTAAGAGGTGATGGAACTGAATGGTTATAGAGGGGTAGCGCGATGACCGCGATCGCCGACCGTTACCGCGCCCGCGCCGACGCCTTCCAACGCAAGGTCGCCGCAGTGCGGGCCGACCAGTGGTCCAACCAGTCTCCGTGCGAGGGCTGGAGTGCCCGAGACGTCGTGAGCCACATCATCGACATGCACGGCGTGATGCTGCGCCCGCTTGAGCGCCAGCTCAGCCCGGCGCCGTCGGTGCAAGACGATCCGCTGGGCGCCTTCACGTCGGCCCGCGCCGACGTCGAGGCGGTGCTCGACGATCCCGAGCTCGCCGGGACCGAGGACAACAGCCCCGTCGGCCGCCTGACGGTCGAGCAGCACATCGACCAGGTCATTAGTGCCGACCTCGTCATCCACGGGTGGGACCTCGCTCGGGCCACCGGACAGGACGACACGATCGACCCGGCCGAGATCGAGCGGGTCCGGAACCTGTGGGACGGGGTGTTCGTGGTGCTCGGGGAGGAGACACTACGGGCGCAAGGTGTGTTGGGCCCGGAGGTGAAGGTCCCCAACGACGCCCCGCCGCAGAATCGGCTGCTTGGTCGGCTCGGACGCGACCCCCGCTGAGGTCCGCTGAGAGGCCATTGTCGATCGTGGCCGCTTCGTTCCCCTCGACTCTCGGATTCTCGGGCGGGTACCGAGCGACCACGATCCACAGTGCGGGCTTGTCAGGCGCGGCGTGGTTGAGCCATCAACCGTGCCGCCTGGGCGGAAGCCCATCCGAAGCCGAGCACCATCGCGGCCCAGAGGGGCAGGAAGTTGAGGTTCGGGTTGGGTATGGCGCCGAGCACCTGGATGGTGACGCCGGTGAATATGCTGAACACCGCCCATCCCCGCTGGCGCAAGCCGATCGACCGGCGAGCGAAGACGAAGCACGCCAGGGTCAGCGCGAGGAAGCCGGCCACGGGCGCTACGGAGTGCACGATTCCGTGCCAGCTGAACTCGTCGGGAATGCCCTCCGGTGTCCCCGGCGGGAAGCCCAGCCCCGAATCTGCGACGAAGATGCCGCCGGCGATCAGAGCCACGCCGAAGGCGCCGATCAGCCTGGGACCCCATTTCGAGGCCCGGCCGGGACGCAGGACCCGGCGCATCCCGACGGCGGAGGCGAGAAACAGCAGGCCGGTGACGACGAAGTTGGTGATCTGGATCCAGCCCAGGTCGCCGACGCTGAGCAGGCTGAGCGGATGCTTGACCGGGTCGAACCCGGCCCGGGTCAGCGCCTGGGTCACGCCCACGACGATGAAGAGAGGGCCGGCGACAGCGCCGCAGGCAAGCAGCATGCGCGTACGCCTGGCGGATATCTCGGCGGGTGCGGTCGTCGCCCCGACTGTCGGCGACATGACGTTGCTGGTCATTGTCTTCTCCTTCGTATGCTCGGTGTGGTTCCGCGAAACACTGTCGTTCCGCGAAACACTGTCAGTCCGCGAAGACCTTGCCGGTCTCGAGCAGGGTCTTGAGCTCGCTGAGCACCCAGGCGTGCCCGCCGCCTGCGCCGTACTCCTCCTGGTCACCGCGGACCAGCGACGCCAGCTTGGGCGCGCCCTCGAGTTCGTGGGTGAGCGTCAACGAGCACATGTGGTCGAGCTCCTTGATTTCGTACGTGATGCGCGTGAACGGCTCTGCCGCCATTCCCGGGTCCATGAGCATCCGGAACGTGTGAACCAGCTTGCGTGGCGGATCGGCCTCGACGACCTCACCGTCGATGATCACGTCTGGCAGCTCGTATCCCCGTGCCTCGCTCTCCTTCCGGAACGGCTCGCTCGCCGTCACCTGGTAGGCGCCACCCGGCCGCAGGTCGTAGTCGACCAGGCCGGTGTAGCCGTAACGCTCCGTCCACTCGGGCTTGGTGATCGCGTCCCAGATCGCCTGCGCGGACGCCTTGATGTACACCCGGTAGACCTGGGTGGTCTCGGTCGAGGTGCTCATGTCTTCTCCTCCAGCAGGGTTTTAAGTTCGGCGAGCGCCGATACTTGACGTTCCTTGTACTTGTCGATCCACCGGTCGTGAATCAGCAGGATCGGTACGGGATTGAGGAAGTGCAGCTTCTCCCGGCCCGATCGTCGCGTGACAACGAGGCCAGCCGCTTCGAGCACGCGCAGGTGCTTCATGGCGCCGAAGCGCGTCATCTCCAACTCGGACTCAAGCTCGGTGAGCGTGCGGCCGTCGCGCCCGAAGAGCAGGTCGAGCAGGAATCGACGAGTCGAGTCGGCCAGCGCCTTGAACACCCGGTCGTCGTCGTCCACGCACCCGAGCATATGTGACTTGCAGGTCACGTGTCAAGACGGTCACATATCCTGGCTGGCTTCCCCGTTACATCTGGTCGGGGGCTTGAATGCCGAGGAGGCCGAGTCCGATTGCTAGCGTCCGGGCGGTCAGATCACACAGGACGAGCCGGCTACGGCGTACCTCGACCTCGGCCTGCAGCACCGGACAGCGCACGTAGAACGTGGTGAAGGTGCTGGCAAGACCGTGCAGGTACGTAGCGAGCCGGTGGAACTCCAGCGATCGGGCGACCTCGGCAACAACGCCGCTGAAGCCGAGCAATTCGAGCGCGAGCGCCCGCTCAGCCGGTTCGGTCACGGTCAACGTCTGAACGTCACGCGGCGGCTCGACCCCGGCCCTGCGGAAGATCGAACAGATGCGGGCATGTGCGTACTGCAGGTAGGGCGCGGTATTGCCGTCGAAGGAGAGCATCCGGTCGTAGTCGAGGAGGTAGTCCCGCGTACGGTCTGTGGACAGATCGGCGTACTTCACCGCACCTATGCCCACGGCGTGGGCTACCCGAGTGCGTACGGTCTCGTCCAACTCCGGGTTCTTCTCCGCTACGACCGCCGCGGCGCGGGCGACGGCCTCGTCGAGCAGATCGACGAGCTTGACCGGGACGCCGGCCCGGCTGCGCAGCATCTTGCCATCCCTGCCGAGGATCGAGCCGAACCCGATGTGCTCAGCCCGGGCGGGTGGGGTCAGCCAGCCTGCCTGCCGCGCGGCCTGGAAGACCATCTCGAGGTGCTGGCGTTGTGGCGTACCCACCACGTAGAGCAGACGGGTCGCGCCCAGCTCTTGGGTACGGTGGCGGATCGCGGCCAGGTCGGTTGCGCTGTAGCCGAAGCCGCCGTCGCTCTTGCGCACGATGATGGGCATTGGCTCGCCGTCGCGATGGGTGAACCCGTCCGGGAAGACGCATTGGGCGCCCTCGCTGTCGCGCAGGAGCCCGAGCCGGTCCAGTTCCGCGACGACGGGCTGCAGCCTGTCGTTGTAGAAGCTCTCGCCGACGAAGTCCTTATCGGACAGACGTACATCCAGCCGGTCGTAGACGGTCATGAAGTACTTCTCCGACTCGTCCACGAGCTGTCGCCACAGTCGCCGCGTGGATTCGTCCCCGCTCTGCAAGGCCACTACGCGCCGCCGGGAGCGCTCGGCGAAGATGTCGTCGCCGTTGAACTTCGCGCGGGCTGCCTTGTAGAAGGCATCCAGGTCGCCGATCGAGAGCTCGTACGCGGCTTCGGTCTCACCGACGTCGAGCAGATGCTCGATCATCATCCCGAACGGGGTGCCCCAGTCGCCGAGGTGATTGGCCCTGTGTACGCGGTGGCCCAGCCATTCGAGCAACCGTACCGCGGCGTCGCCGATGACCGTGGAACGAAGGTGACCGACGTGCATCTCCTTGGCCACGTTCGGCGCAGAGTAGTCGACCACGACGGTCTCCGGGTTGTCGGCTGGCGCCACGCCGAGACGTTCATCCCGGCCGATCTCCGTGCATAGGCGCGTGAGTACGACGTCGTCGATGGTCAGGTTGATGAATCCCGGTCCGGAGACCTCTACCGTCGCGCACAAGTCATCGAGCGTGGCCTGGTCAACAACGTCGGTAGCGATATCGCGAGGGTTTCGACCGAGTCGGCTGGCCAGCGCAAGTGCGCCGTCGGACTGGAAATCACCGCGTTGATCGCCTCCGGCGAAGCCCGTATGTTGCGAACGACGGATGGTCGGATCGGCGGCCTCACCCGCTACTTCGGCGAACGCCGGTGCCAACCGCTCGTGCAACATCTCCTCGAGATCGGCCATGCAGGAAATCTATCGAGAGTCGAGATGACGTTCACCGCCTTTCGAGGCCGGCTTCTCGTCCATTTTGGCCTCTATTCCCGATAGATGGCAAATGGGATAGACCTGCCCGCATTCCTTGTCGGGGCGCATGTCGTTGATTGCGCCGACGACGACGTGGGACCGTGTGACGCATGGACCCGGATAATGGTCCCCAAGGCCACGACGCCGAGAGCCACGACGCCGAGAGCCACGACGCCGAGAGCCACGACGCCGATAGCGACCCTGAGAGCCACACCGAAGGCAACGGGTTATCGCGGTCGGAACAGAAGACGCGCGCTGGGTTGACGGCCGCGGCGCCCAAGGTTGTACGAGCCACGGCCGCCAAGGCCGCGACCGCGCTTAGGGTCGCCGCACGAGCCGCGGCGAGGCAGGCCGTTGTGGTCAAGGCTGCCGCACGAGCCGTTCCCGCGGCCGCAACGCGAAGGGCGGGCGCATCTTTCGCCCCCATGCGTAGGGCCGCAAGAGCCACGGCCACGCAAGTGGCTGCGGTCCATGCGGCCACACGCGCGGTTTCCGCGGCTGCACAGCGAAAGGCCGCCGCGCGAAGGGCCGCCAGGCGCTGGGCCACACGTGCCGCAGCCACCCGGGTCGCAGGGAAACGGAAGGCCGCGGCCCACCAGGCCGCCATGCGAAAGGCCGCACGAGCCGCTGCCGCGCAGAGGACGGCCATGCGTAGGGTGGCAAGAGCCGCAGCCGTCCAGGCCGCTGCCGAGCGGAAGGCCGCCGTCCTAACGACAGTCGTTCGCTCGCCGGCGCAGTGGCGCGCAGCGATGCGGGAGC
>JAHRHA010000143.1 GCA_020027875.1 Micromonosporaceae bacterium
AGGGCCAACGCGTTTGCCGAGCGTTGGGTACGTACCGTGCGCGCCGAGTGTCTGGACTGGACACTGATCTGGAACCGTCATCACCTGCAGCGCGTCCTCACCACCTATCTCGGGCACTACAACACGGCCAGACCCCACCGCGGCATCCACCTCGAGGTTCCGATCCCACGGGGGAGACCGCCCGAGGCGTCCATTGATCCGGGCGCACGCATCGAACGCGTCGACGTCCTCGGCGGGCTCATCCACGAGTACCGCCGCGCGGCCAGACCGGTACCCACCCGGGGCGGCTGTGCTCAGTGGGATAACGGGCCCGTGCAAGCGTCAACCACACCGCCCGGGTGCTGCGGCGTCGCGATCCGCGTCGACGTTCCGCACAACGCTGCGCCAGCTGGCCGAGCCACGCACCAGGCCTGCCGATCGTATGTCCGGCTCGGGCCCCGTCTGTCATCCCGGACGCGGCCGCTGAGCGCGGCACGAGGCTGACCGACCCCTGACCCATGAAATGGCACCCTTCACCACACCCCTCGCCGAGGGCGCACCACCGTTTTCGGTCAGAACCCAGACAACGGTCAACCTGTAGGTCGCGTCGGCGCCGACGCCCGATGGTCGACCGTCTCAACGGTTGGCGGGACGCCTCGTCAATGATGGCGGCATGGGTTTGTACAAGACTGGTCGCCTCGCCGACGTGCCCGACGAGGACCTTGACAAGGTGGCCTGCGCCGATGACGTGGCCGGCATCGTCGAGAGGATGCTGGCGACCTGGAGGCGCATCCGCAGGAGTGGGAGAACCACACGCTGGAACGGTTCCTCGACGCGCTCTCCCGCATCCTCACGGGCCAGCAACAGCTCTACGCCAACACCGGCAGAGCGTATCCCGGCACCGCGACCTGGCCGCTGTTCGCCGAGGCGCTGGTGGCGGCCACCGGCCACGAGTAGGCCGACCGCCGACGGGCTACTGTCCTTCCTCACCAGCCGACACTTCGTCGTCGATCGACAGGTCGTAGCCGTGAGCAACCAGGACGTCGAGCAGGCGCGCGTTCCACATCTCGTAGTCGGGGGCGCGCCACTGGTGCCCGTTTGGGCACTGCCAGTTGGGCGGGTCGTCCGGCATGAAGCAACCGCCGAGCGCGAGCTCACCCGCGTCGGCCGCTTCTCGGGCCTCGGCCACGGCCGAACATCAACGGGATCCCGGGCCGTGCGCAGTCCGGGCAGGTGGGCACCACGGTCGCAGCCTACGCAGCTGACCGACCGGCGGCACCCGGGCGCGCCGCCAACCCGCGACTCACGCGGGGACGCGGCGGGTCGCGCAGCCCAACCACTCGACCGCCGACCCCAGCGCCGAGAGAGCCATGATGGTGGCGCGCACACCCTGGCGGGTAGCGGGATCGCGTAGGTATCGCATGAACCGGGCGGGGCCGAAAAACCATCGGGCGGCCTGGCGGATCTGCTCGCGCACCGTGCCGGGCACCTCGGCCCGGTCCAAGCTCGGCACAGCGATCATGGGGAAGTCCCGTGAACCCAGGTAGAAGCTATAGTGCGTGTCTTCCAGAGGTGAACGGGCCGGGAAGGGCAGATCAATCAGCAGGGACAAGCGGATGCACAGGCCTTGCCGGTGACATGAGCGTATACATAGGAGGATAGCCACGTGGGCCGGCGTGGCGTACCAGTATCAGTGGACCGACCCGTCCAGCGCGTTGTACGGTACGTGGAGGATCTACGTGATCTCGCCCAGGTTCCAGCGCCCCATCCTCGAGGTGCCCCGGGGGTGGTCGGGCACGCTGGTGGCATGGGTAGAGAACTCGGGCCCTAGCTCACCGCAGCCGGCATCCTCCTCGCCGTGGTGGGCGCGCTTGCCCGGGTCGGCGCGCTGTCCTGGTTCGGCCGGCTTCCCGACGACATCCGGATCACCGGCAGGCGCGGCGCGTCTTCATCCGATCACCTCGATGCTGCTCGTCTCCCTGGCGCTCACGCTGCTGCTCTCGGTCCTGCGCCGGCGCTGACCCACCCGCTCCACAGTGGAGGCAACGTCAGCCGGCGGAAGCCAGTCGGCGTGCCCGCTCCTGGTGCGCTGACAAGCAGCAGCCACCATCGGCCGGTGACCTTACCGGTGCTACCGGATCTCGTCCGAACCAGGAATTCACGATGTTGGTCATGTCCCCGGTTCGCTACGCTTCTGCTAACTCGGGGCTGGGTGCCATCGCACCGTTGGGAGGGCAGTGTGCAGCGCATCGTGCAGTGGACGTTACGGTGGATCTTCGCCATCGCCGGCACCCTGGTGACCTTCCTCCTCGGATGGTGGGTGCTGGAGCGGCTCCTGGCGTTGGACAGAGAGATCGCCCTCACGGTGGCCAGCATCATCGCCACCGCCGTACCGCTGCTCTGGTGGGCCGGCCGGGACAAGCCAACCCGCACGGAGGCCGAGGCATCCGGTGAGCGGAGGTCACCGGACCCGCTGCGGATATCGAACGTGCCGAAGCTGTCGAAGGTCTTCACCGGCCGGGACGGTGCTCTGACCGAGATGCATCAGCTACTGCCGCGGGGTAGCTCCGCCGCGGTGGCGCTGCACGGCATCGGCGGCGTTGGCAAGACGCAGCTGGCGGTGGCGTACGCGCACCGGTTCGCCCCTGATTACACGCTGGTGTGGTGGGTTGACGCCGAGAATGTCGACCTGATCGGTGGGCAGCTGGCTACCCTGGCCACGCGTATCCGGCTTGCGGCCTTCGATACGGAGACCTCGATAGCGATACATGCGCTGTTCAGTTACCTGCGGGACCACGGGGGGTGGCTGGTCCTGTTCGACAACGCCACCACCGCCGCCGACCTGGAGCCGTGGATCCCGCAGGGCCCCGGCCACGTCGTGATCACTTCCCACAGCTCAAACTGGGCCGAGATCGCGGCGAGCCTGCCAGTCGGCGAGTTCTCCAGGGCCGAGTCGGTCGCCCTGCTCACCTCCCGCCCACCGCGGCTGACCGGTGAGGACGCGGACACGCTGGCCAACGAGCTCGGTGACCTACCGCTGGCGCTGGCGCAGGCTGCCGGGGTAATGGTGGAAACCGGGATGCCGGTCCGCGAGTACCTGGTCGCGTTGGCAGCCACGGCCAGCGACCTGCTGGGCGAGGGGAGGCCGGTGGGCTACCCGCGATCGCTGGCCGCCACCGTCCGGGTCGCGCTGGACCGGCTTACCGGCGTGGACGAGGCTTCTGGACAGCTCGGCGTGCTCTCCGCCATGCTGGGACCCGAGCCGATCCCGGTGTGGCTGTTCACCGTGGACACCAACGCCCACCGCACGCTGCCCGACCCGTTGGCGCAGGCGCTGGCCACCGGGGTGGCGCTGCGCAGATGTGTGGGGCGCCTGGCCAGCTTCGGCCTGGTCACGGCCGGCGAAGAGACGCTGACGATGCATCGGACCACTCGAGCCGTCATTCGTGACAGCCTGACCGTCCCCGACCGCGGCACCTGGCAGACGGCGGTCGAGGCGCTCCTGGTGGCGGGGCGCCCGAGCACTGTCGATCCCGCCACGTGGCCGCAGTGGAGCCAGCTGCTGCCCCACCTGCTAGCCGTCGAACCCGCTGGCACCGCCAGCCCGGAGACCCGTCGCCTAGCCTGCGACGCTGTGCGGTACCTGGTTGCCCGAGGCGACGCCCATACCGCGCTCCCGATGATCGAGGAATTCAACCGGCGGTGGCGAAGTCAGGACGGCCCGGACCAACACACCGTGCTCGTGGCCGCCGACCTGGTCGCGCAGACGATGTGGGAGCTGGGCCAGTACGAGCCGGCCAGCAAGGTGGAGGAGGACACGCTGGACCGCTGTCGGCGGGTCCTCGGTGAGGACCATCCAGACACGCTCGAGTCGGCCAACAACCTTGCGATGATCCTGTTCAAGCTAGGCCGGGGCGACCGGGCCCGCCTACTCCTCGAGGACACACTGGCCCGCCGCCGGCGGGTGCTGGGCGAGAACCACCCCGAGACCCTCGCCTCTGCCAACAACCTCGCCATAATCCTGCACGATCTGGGCCAGGTCGAGCCGGACAGCCAACTGGTCGAGCGGGCCCGCGAGCTCCAGGAGGATGTCCTAGACCGCCAGCGGCGGGTGTTGGGTGAGGACCATCGCGACACGCTGTGGACGGCCAACAACCTGGCCACCATCCTGCGAACGCGGGGCAAGTCCGAGCCGGACCGCGACCTGATCGAGCAAGCCCGCGAGCTCCACGAGGACACGCTGACCCGCCGGCGCCAGGTGCTGGGTGAGGACCACCCCGACACACTCTGGTCCGCCTACAACCTCGCCGTCGACCTGCACGAGCTGGGCAAGGCCGAGCAGGCCCGCCAGCTTCACGACGACACGCTGACCCGCCGGCGCCAGGTGCTCGGCGAGGACCACCCGGACACCGTGGCTTCGAAGAAGTGGCTCGCCATGCTCCAGGACGTGGCGTCGTTGGCCGGCCAGCCCGCGGGTACGCCGGTCACACCAGATCAGGCATCCTAGCGACAGCACCCTTGACTGACCATCTTAAACATGCTAATGCAAGGATCGGATGGGTGCGCCTCACGTCGTTTCAAATGGAGTCGGCCGTGAAGGCTGCGGGCGTTGCTCAGGGCGTGCCTCGGGTTAGCGCAAGACGAGAGGGACAGGCAGGATGCGACGCACATTGCGAGCGCTCGTTGTAAGCTCGCTCGCCACGGCGCTGACCGCGTCGGCTTGCACGGGCTTGGGTGAACCCAGCCCGGACGAGACGCCGACCGGTGCCCAGGTCGGCCCGATCAGGTCGTTTGTCAAGGAGGATAGCCTCGGCGGCCCGGCGCCGGGGATTCGGGGAGCCAAGTCCGGTGGCACGGTCACCGTCCTGGGTACGACCGACTTCGACAGCGCCGACCCGCAGGCGACCTATCGCGGTGACGCCATTGTGGTCTATACGCAACTGATTCTCCGCACGCTGACCGGCTACTACGAGGAGGTAGGCAGCGGCGGCAATATCCGGATCAAGCTGGCCGGTGATCTGGCTACCGACACCGGTAGGTCCGAGGACGGCTGCCGAACGTGGACCTACCGGCTGCGTGCGAACATCAAGTTCCAGGACGGTACAAAGATCACGTCAAGGGACATCGCCTACGGCATCTCCCGTTCCTTCGACCGCAGGCTCTCCAGTGGACCGCAGTACCTGCAAAAGGCATTGACCGGAAGGGATGACTACCGTTCGGTCTACTCCGGCCCGTTCGACAACAACGGAGCCATCGCGCCGGGCATCTCGACACCGGCGGACGACATCATCATCTTCCGCTTCGCCAGGCCGTTCTGCGACTTCCCGCTGGCGGCGACGCTGCCAACGACCGTCCCGGTGCCCGCGGACAGGGACACGGGCCCGGGCGAGTACGGGAGGAAGATCGTCGCTTCCGGCCCGTACCGGATCGAGTCGTGGACTCCGGGTCAGAAGATGGTCCTGGTCCGTAACGGGAACTGGGTCGCCGACTCCGACCCGCTGCGGCACAACTATCCGGACAGGTACGTCTTCGATTGGTCGAGTTCCGACCCGGTGAGCACCTCGGAACGAGTCATCGATGACGAGGGCGGTGATAACTCGGTCATCCAGTGGGGCGCCGTCCCCGCCAACGGGCTGGACAGGGTGTTGAGACGGCTGAACGCCAAGCCGACCAAGGCCCAGGCGGTCGAGGGTCACGCGTCGGTCAGTTTTCACATCAGCATCAACACGCAGCGAGTGACCGATGTCGACGTGCGGCGCGCGTTGCAGTACGCGATCAACCGCAGGGCGATCCTCGAGCTTGTCGGTGGCGGGCACAACAAGTACGTCGTCACGCCATCGTCGACCATAACCTCACCGACGGTGCCCGGCTACCGAAGATACGACGCCTACCCGGCGCCGCTGACCGGCAACGTGCAGAAGGCTAAGGACCTGCTGGCCGGTAAGACCCCGACGCTGAGGTTCTGCTACCGGCCGGGCACCCAAACGCGCGACCAGATTGCCAACGCCACCAAGCAGAGCCTAGAGCGGGCCGGCTTCCGGATCGTCCTGTCACCCACCGACCCCCAGGACCACCTCGCTTTGATCGGCAACCGGGCATACGCGATGAACAACCCGGGGTGTGACATCATGACGACTTCTTGGGCCCAGGACTACCCATCCAACGCCACCGTCATGGGCGTGCTGATGAGGGGTGGCGATTCCATCCGGGCCGAGGGCAACCTGAACTGGTCCTATCTGGACGTTCCCGCGGTCAACGACGAGCTGGACCGACTGGCCGCCGAACCCAATGTCCAGAAGGCCGCCGAGGGCTACATGGCCCTGGACGAGAAGGTCATGCGGGACTACGCCCCGCTGATCCCGATCTACTACGGCCACGTGTTCTCGCTGGTCGGTAACCAGATTGGCGGCATGTTCGTCAGCTCCGCGTGGGGCTCGGTCTCACTTCAGGACTGCCACTGTCGCGACCAGGGACCGACGCTGCGCGGGGCAGGACGGTCGGCTGCCCGCATCCAGGGCCTGCTGATCAGGTGCAACATCTAGGCAACCAGTCCGGAGCCCCGCGCGTGAGCTCCAGCGGACGCGGTCAGTCCCGAGGGTCGTACGGATCCAGCCCGAGCAGCGGGAACACCTCGCGCCGGTTGGCGGTGATGATCCGGGCGCGGATGCGCGCTCACCGCGAGCGGCCCGTGGCGGCCGAGTTCCCGGTACGGTCACCGGCCGGACGTCAGGTTCGGGTTCGCCCCCTCGTTACGAATCGCGGCCAGCGCGTCGCGCATGGCCGGCTTGGTCAGCACGTCGTGCACCTCGACGCGGAATGAGCGCACGCTATCGGTCTCCTCTACGGTCACCGGTTCAACCCTCCGATGCGTCGAGCAACCGGGCCGCGGTTTCCGCGGGAAGCCTGTGGGGCTCGAAAACTGGGTCTAGGACCGTGAGCTGCTGATACTTGGGGTCGTAGATCGATCATCGTGCGGGTTGGCGCAGGGCCACGCCGGCGTGCTACCACCCAAGTGACGATCGCTTACGAGCCCGAGTGTCGCCTGCTCAGTGGCCGAATCTGACTTTTCGAGCCCCACAGGACCTGGTCGCCACGGCCACTGGCTCGGTGTGGATGGCCGACCAGCCAGACCCACGAGCTCTGGCCCACTGGAGAACCGGCAACGGCCGCTACCGGCACGTCGGCCGCGAACATGTCGGCGCCGAGCTGCTGTCGCCCAGCCTCGAGGACGCCTACCTGCTGATGAGAGACACCACCCACAAGGCGGAGGTGACGACATGACCATCACGCCCAGCACGGCGAACGAGCGGACGATCCTCGCCCAGCTCGCCAGCGTCCACGCGCGGCGCTACGCCAGGCACCCTCTTTTCCTGGTCGGATTTGGGCTTGCCCTGGCCGCCACCGTTTGGGACATCTTCGACAACCCGAATCTCGACCCGAATCGCCAGGGTGGCCTCAACTTCTACGCAGCCTTCCTCATAGGGGTGCTGGGCCTGATCGTGGCCTATCGCCTCACTCGAACCGAGGACCGGGCGTTGGCCCTACTCCCAAGTGCACCCACCTCCCCGACGACACGCACTCTCGCCCTCTGCGCCGCCTGTTTAGTACCCGCGCTGGCAGGGGCGCTGGTGTTGGCGGTGGCCCTCATCGGTCGGCAGGCCAACCCACCCTCGTATCTTCAGACGTGGCTAGATGCCATGCCGACGGCGGATTTCATTGCCTGGGCCCTCGCCTCCACCATGATCGCCGGGCTCGGCGGCCCCCTGTTGGGTGTGGTTGTCGGCCGCTGGTGGCGCTTCCCCGGAGCTGGGGTTCTCGCTGTGGTCCCGCTGGTGGTAGCGGTGGCCAATGCCACTGACATCTTCGCGAACGGTTACCCCGACTCGACCAACCCTTGGCGCAGAATCTTCTTGTTGGTGACCCCCCGTGTCTGCGGGGCCCAGGTCACCGACGACAAGGTGCCCATAGTGCCCTGGGTCTCGGGAACCGGGTCGGCCGTTGGGCAACTCGTGTACACCATCGGACTATGTGGCCTCGCCGTCTGGCCCGCCGTGATCAAGAGCGCCGAAGGCGCCGAGCGGTCGAGATGGCGGCGCAACGGTGTGATCGCCCTGGCCGTCACGGTTGGCGGCTTGCTGTGGGCAATCTTCGGCTGACCAGGCTCATCCACGCGCGGCGCGGCATACCGTGGCTCGCCATCGGTACGGTCGCGGCGCCGGCGGTCATCCTCATGGCCTGCGCGTTCGTCGTCCGGGAACACCCGGTCGCCTGGTCGATGCTCCGCAGCGGAGTCATGGTCTGGGCTGTGACCGCCGCGTTTCTCCTCGACGACCCGTCCGCAGCTGTGGTTCAGGCCACGCCGCGCAGCCCGTCGTGGTGGCATGAGTCCCGGTTCATCGGCGCCGTTCCGCTACTCGTGGTCCCGGTCACGGTCGCCAACCTGTGGGCGATCAATCGGTCTGACGCTCACTTGCTCGGCATCACGGTCCCAGCCGTCGCGGCCTGGCTGGTCGTGCTCGCCGGCGCCACAGTTGCGCGCCGTGTTGGCCGTAACGCGCCCGGCGACCTAGTCGCCAGCACCGCGATCCTAGTCGTCTTGCTCCTGTCGGTCCGCCCCATCGCCATCCGTGGTGTCCCGTTGCTACCCGGACCCGGTGACCCGCAGTGGCCCGAATCCGCCAGGCTGTGGCTCTGCTTCGCCGCCGCCGCCCTGGCTACCATCGCCGTCGCCGGCTGGTGGGCTCCCAGACCTCGGCCGGCGCGCTCACGCGCGTAACCGCAACCACGTGCGGCGTGCGGGTCAGCCGAGCCGGCTGGCTCCGGCGGATGGGAGGCCCCGATGGACTCCGGCGATGGCGCTGTTGCGTTGTCGGATCGGTTGACGCGGTGAATCGTCTCGTGGGGTGGGTTAGACCGAAGTTGATTGATCTTTATGGGTGAACCCCCTGCTGCGCAGGGGGTTCGCTGTTGTGGGCGGGTGCTTTGGTGTCTACGTGAGGGTGAGCGGGATGGGCGCGGCGATGAGTTCGAAGGCGCGGCGTTGGGTGGGTGTGGGTGTGGCGAGGATGTCGATGTGACGCCCGGCGAAGACGGTGGTGTTGCGGGTGAGGGTGGCGAGGTGGTCGAGCAGGCCACGGAAGCTGCGGACGGGGTTGTTGTCGGGGTCGGTCTTTGCGTGGGCTTTGGCGATGGCGGCCTGTGATCGTTTCGCGGCGGCGACGGGGTTGTCGCGGGGCGGCGGTTGATCGTCGGTGAAGGTCAGCGGCGCCCAGGCTCGGCGTAGGTGCCAGGTCAGGTACTGGGCGAGCATGCAGATGAGCAGGTGGGCTTCGACTCTGCCGGTGAGGTAGTGGTGGATGGGGCGTAGGTCGAGGTCGTCGGTTTTGATGTTGCGCCAGTCGCGTTCGAGGCTGGCGAGGTTCTTGTAGGCGACGACCACGCCGGTGGGGTCGAGGTCGTCGGTGGGGAGGTTGGTGCGGATGACGTAGATGCCGTCGAGGGCGGCTTCGGCGTCGATGCGGGTCTGGTTGCGTTGGTAGGTGAAGCTGGTCTGCCCGATGTGGAGGGTGAAGTGTTTGGCCATCTTGTATTTGTCGATGACTTTGCCGACGGCGAGGCCGATGTTGTCTTGGCCGGTCAGGGTGCCTGCCTGGACTCGGGCGACGATTTTGTCCAGCAGTGTTTCGGTGGCGGCGAGCAGGTCGGCGCGTTTGTGGGCGCGTAGTTCGGCCAGGGCGGGGTTGCGGCAGGCGACGAGCCGCTCCCCGGGGTAGTCGGGGTGGACGATCTCGGCCAGGTCGTGGGTGTCGAACAGCGACATCTGCAGCGGGCCGTCATCGGCGGCCAGGGCGGCGATGTCGGGGGCACGCAGGCAGGTGATCCAGGACAGGCCGGTGTCTTTGATCGCCTCGATCCGCGCCGAGGTGATCATCCCACGGTCGCCGACCATGGTCAGTCGGGTCAGCCCGAACTTGGTGCGGACCACTTCGACGGCCTCGACGAACGCGGTCGGGTCGGCGGTGTTGCCGGCGAAGACGCGGATCGCGACCGGACGCGCCTGCGCGTCGGTGAGCAGCCCGTACTCGATCTGGGTCTTGCCTTTCTTGCCGTCGCGGGAGTAGCCGCGGGCGGCCAACTCGCAGTGCGAGCCTTCCATCCACGACGAGGACAGGTCGAACATGGCCATCCCGCCCTCGGCCAGGTGCCGGCGGGCCAGCTCGGCCTCGATGGCGTCCTGCCGGCCGCGGAGCCAGTCCATCGCGGCGTACACCTCGGCCGGGCTGGCGTCGGCCACGCCCAGATCCGCGCCCAGGGTGACATCGCCCCACCAGGACAGGGTGGACAGCTTCGGTTTGGCCCGCACCACCCGAGACACGATCAGCGCCAACGCCAGGTCCCGCGCCCGCCCGGCCGGGCCGAGCAGGGCCGGGAAACCAAGCTTGCCGGCCATCGCGTGCACGGCGGCCACGTGCCCATGCGGCAGGCTCCGGGTGATCTCAAACGCGTCCGCCACATCGACCAGCGTCCGCCCGGCCAGCACCGCCCGGATCGCCGCGATCGCCTCACCCGGCAACGGGGACAAGTTGGCCAACGTCTCCTTGTCCGGCTTGCCCTCCGCGTTGCGAAACGAGCGACGCAGCAGATGCCGCTCATAGACGACCTCCGTGCCGTCCTTCCGGACGTGAGGTCTACGCGAGGACTCCACATGCATCGCACCAGACGTTTTGGCCACAGCGCATTCTCCCACACACACCGACCAAACACAACAGTATTAGTGTCTACAATTTGAGACCCGAAAGAGGTGAACCCCCAGCACAACGGGGGATTCACCTCTCAAAGATCAATCAACTTCGGGTTAGATCGCCAGCGCGAGTTCGGTGAAGGCAGCCGCGACTCGAAGCGCTGGTGGGGCGTCGAGTCCGAGTTCGTAGTGGCCGCGACGGAGATTCTGCATGAAGGCGTGTCCGGCAATGATCACCTGCGCGGTCCGATCCGTTCGCAGCCCGCGCATCGGTCTGAGCCGGTGTTTGAGCTGGCTGTGATCGGCCTCGATCGGATTGTTGGCGTACCGTTCGACGTGGTGCCACGCCGACGGGATCAAACTCCTCGATCACGGCGGGATAGATCGCGGCCGCGTCGGTGACGACCTCGCTCGGCGTCACCTTCAACGTGGCGAGGGCTCGTCCGAAGAATCGCCGGGCGGCATCGGCGTCGCGGTGAGCCGAGACGAGCACGTCGATGACCTGCCCGTCCTGGTCGATGGCCCGGTACACGTACCGCCACGCCGTTGACCTTGACATACGTCTCATCCACGAACCACCGATCACCAGGTGAATGGCGGGCAAACCGCGCGGCGTCAGCCAGCAATGGGGTGCCGGGTAGGTGGAGCGCATTACTGCGCCCCACCCCCCTCAGGACCGTGCATGCGCGTTCCCGCGCACACGGCCCAAGCAAGCCGCTGGGGCGG
>JAHRHA010000144.1 GCA_020027875.1 Micromonosporaceae bacterium
GCGGCTTTGTCGCTCGGTCGACGGCCTGCCGTTGGCCCTCGAACTGGCCGCGGGACGGCTCCGGGCCTTCTCCGTGGGCCAGATCGCCGACCGGCTCGACCGGCAGCTGGAACTGTTGGCCAGTCGACCGGAGGCGATGCCCGCCGATGCGGCGCCCACGCTCGCGGAACGCCGGCACGGCTCCCTTCGGGCCGCGATCGATTGGAGCTACGACCTGCTGACGGAGCGCGAACGCACGGTCTTTGCGAGGCTGTCGGTGTTCCTGGGCGGATTCACACTCGAGGCGGCGGAATCGGTCGTGGGCGACGCGGACCTGTCCGAGGCCACGGTGATGGATATTCTCGGGGCCCTGGTCGAGCGGTCCCTCGTCGTGGCCGAGCGTCGCGAGGATCCCCCGGGCGACATGCGGTACCGGCTGTTGGAGTCACTGCGGGAGTACGCGACGGCGCGGTTGGACGAGGCGGGTGAGGCCGACGCCGTTCGGCGCCGACACGCCTGGCATTTCTGCGCCTTCACCGAACAGGCCGAGGCGGAGCGCCGTGGTCCGGAGCGGAGCCGATGGTTGCGGCGACTGGGGGAGGAGTACGCCAACCTTCGGACCGGCATGGCCTGGTCCCAGTCGCAGGGTGAACACCTGCTCAGTCTCCGCTACGCGTGCGCGCTGACCTGGTTCTGGCGCCGCTTCGCCACCCGTGAGGCGCTCGAGTGGCTCCGTCAGGTCATCCCGGCCGCCGCCGACGCTCCCGTCGGCATTCGACAGCGAACGTTGATCGGCGCCGGATCCCTGGCGCTGCGCGTCTCCATCAATGAGGCTCGGCACTATGTGCAGCAGGCCATAATGCTCGCGCGCGCTCGCGGTGATCGTCTGGCGGAGATCGTGGCGCTGTCGTTCATGGCCTCGGTGGAGGTCTATCCCGCCAACGCGAAGGCGGTGGCTGACTGTGGCGACGAGGCGGTGGATCTCGCGCGCAGCAACGGTGATCCGTACCTCCTCGCCCGAACGCTGATGGCCCGAGGCCTGACCCAGGCCCACGTCGGCGGTCCCGGCCGCACCGGGCCGGATCTGACCGAGGCGCTCGTGCTCTTCACCGCACTGGACGACCGTCTCGGTATGCACGAGGTGCGGATGGCCCGGGCGGAGGTCGCCTGCGCAACCGGCGACATCGAAGGGGCCCGAGCGGCGCTCGACGAGATCGGCGCAGATGACGTGGCCTCCTTCCCGTCGACCGGAACCGCGACATACTGGCTGTGCCGTAGCTGGCTGGCGCTGCGGGAGGGACGCCACCGCGAGGTCCGGCCGCACCTGCGCCGAGGGCTGGGCGAGGTGGTCGACCAGTTCGCAGGCCCGTACGCGGCCCAGCGGATCTTCGGGCCGGCGTTGGACCTCGCGGCCGGACTGGCCGCGGCGGAAAATGACCTGGTACGAGCCGTGACCGTACTCCACGCGGCGACAGCCGTCTTGACGCTTGGCGGCGCGGTTCCGGAGCGACCGCAGGTCAGGTGGGCCAGCGAGGTCGATGCGCTGGCCACCGCCGCGCTGGACCCGGACGAGTACGCGGCAGCGGCCGTACGCGGGTCGCGAATGCGGCTGACCGAGGCACTGGCCTACGCCGGACTACCAACACCGGCGGAGCGGCCTCAGTAGGTGTTGCCCTATCCCGGGCGACCGTAGCTATGGATCGGTCCGGCTTGATCCATATCCGCCATGCGCACACGGTCGCCGAAGGAGGGCGCGTGCATCACCTTGCCATTACCGACGTAGATGGCCACGTGGTGGATGGGGTTGTAGTAGAAGACGAGGTCGCCCAGCCTCAGGTTGGCCCGACTCACGTACGGCGTGGATGCGCGCTGGGAGCGGGACTGGTGCGGGAGGTAGACGCCGACCTGCCTCCAGGAGGCCAGAGTCAGGCCGGAGCAGTCGTACGAACTCGGCCCGGCGGCTGCCCACACGTACGGTTTGCCCGCCTGCTTGCAGGCGAAGCTCGCGGCCTTGTAGGCCTTGGTCGGCTCATACGAGGCGGGGCACGGCCAGGGCCGGTAGGACCCAGTTGTGCCCGTGGTCCCGTACGCCTGACGGCGTAGCTTCTGCAGCTCGGTGAGGCGTGCCTCGATCGACTTCTTCTTCGCTGCGAGGTCGGCGTCCTGCGTCTTGAGGGTGGCCACCAGTGCGTCGATGGGTGCCTTCTGCGCGTCGTAGGCCGCCTTCATGTCCGTCACGTCCTGCAGTTGCCGCTGCTGTTCGCGAGCGATCTGGTCGAGCATGGCCAGCTGTTCGGCGAGCTCCTGGGGTGAGCCGCTGGACACCACCGCATTGAACGCGTTGGCCTGGCCGCCCTTGTAGACCTCTGCGGCGATGACGCCCACGCGTAACTGGGCTAGATCGATCTGACGCTGCAACGGCTCGATCTTCTTGAGCAGTGCCGCCTGCTTCGCCAGGTTCTTCTTGTACTGCTCGTGGACGCCGTTGTACTCCTCGATGAGGGGTTCGGCCTCGCCCCACAGCTTCTGGATCTGCGCCTCGATCTCGGCGACGGTCGGGTCGGCGAGCGCCCGGGTGCCGGGGAGAACGACGACGACAACGGCGATCATGACGAAGGCCAGGGCGGCGCTAAGAGATCTGTACGTTCGTGCCGGCACGAGGGTCCAGCTCCTTCTTCCTGCACCGCCGACCAAGTTAGCTGACGGGTTCGGGCGGGAAGTTCGCCCTACCGCGGCGGGTCGTTCCGCGGATTCACCCCGGTTGAACTGTGTGGGTCCCCGGCTCGCCAGGATGGCGATTAGGCGGTGTCCGGCCGCGGGCCGCGGGTCGGCCAGGTGACGGTCGAACGGATCTCACCTTAGGAACTGGCGCGGGTCCAAGCAAGTAACCACACCGCATGGTGGTACTCCCGTCTGCAGCCCCCGCACTCGCCGGAGCCGGCGTGGTGGATAGCGTGGTGGGCGAACCTTGCACCAGCCGTGACCGACCCGAGCAGCCGGAGGACGCATGGACAGGGCCGACGTTGGCGTGACCGGGCTCGCGACCATGGGCCGCAACCTGGCTCGAAACTTTGCCCGCCACGGTTACGCGGTGGCGGTTCACAACCGCAGCGCGAGCCGCACCGATCAACTGGTGGCCGAACATGGCGACGAGGGGACCTTCGTACCTGCGACCTCGGTCGGGGAGTTCGTCGCCGCCCTCAACCGGCCCCGCAAGGCGATCATCATGGTCAAAGCGGGCGCGCCAACCGATGCGGTCATCGAGGAGCTGGCCGCGCGGATGGAACGCGGGGACATGATCGTCGACGGTGGCAACGCCCACTTCGAGGACACCCGCCGCCGCGAGGCGGACCTGCGCGAGCGTGGCATCCACTTCGTCGGCACCGGCATCTCCGGCGGCGAGGAGGGCGCGCTCCTTGGGCCGAGCGTGATGCCCGGCGGCTCCGCCGAGGCGTACCAGGCACTTGGCCCCTTGCTGAGCGACATTGCCGCCAAGGTCGACGGGATCGCCTGCTGTGTCCATCTCGGCCCCGACGGAGCCGGCCACTTTGTGAAAATGGTGCACAACGGCATCGAATACGCCGATATGCAACTCATCGCCGAGTCATACGATCTGCTGCGCCAGGCATGCGGGATGACGCCGGCCGAGCTGGCAGAGGTCTTCCGCGAGTGGAACCGCGGGGAGCTTGAGTCCTACCTCATCGAGATCACCGCCGAGGTGCTCGGCCACACCGACTCCGGCACCGGCCAGCCCTTCGTCGACGTCGTGCAGGACCGCGCCGAGCAGAAGGGGACCGGCCGGTGGACTGTGCAGAACGCGCTAGAGCTTGGCGTGCCCGTCACCGGTATCGCCGAGGCGGTGTTCGCGCGCTCCCTGTCCGGGAACCCAGATCAGCGTGGGGCGGCCCGGTCGTTGCCGGGGCCCGGCGCCTCCGCGAATGCTTCCGCGGACGGCCTCGTTTCCGACGTCCGGCTCGCGCTGTACGCCTCCAAGATCGTGGCCTATGCGCAGGGGTTCGACCAGATCGCGGCGGCCGGGCGGGAGTACGGCTGGGACATCGACCGCGGCGCGGTGGCCACCATCTGGCGCGGCGGCTGCATCATCCGCGCCCGGTTCCTTGACCGCATTCGCGAGGCCTACGCCGGCGCCGCACCGGCGTCGCTCCTGCTCGATCCCGGCTTCTCGGCCGCGCTGGCGCAGGCCCAGGAGGCCTGGCGGCGGGTGGTCGGAACGGCCGCGGCCATCGGAGTCCCGACGCCGGGCTTCTCCTCGGCGCTGGCCTACTACGACGGCCTGCGACGCGACCGGTTGCCCGCCGCACTGATCCAAGGCCTACGCGACTTCTTCGGCGCCCACACCTATCAGCGGGTCGATCACCCGGGCACCTTCCACACCGACTGGTCCGGGGATCGCACCGAGAGTCCTGCCTGAACGCGTGGCTACGGCAGCGCGTGGCTACGGCAGCGCGTGGCCGCGGCAGCGCGTGGCCGCGGCAGCGCGTGGTCGCGGCAGCGCTCAGAACAGCGCCGCCAGCAGCACGATCAGCGGAGGGATCGCCTGCACGAGCGCGCTACGCCACAACCGACGCTCGGAGCCGACAAGCACGATGCCCGCCACCACCATGCAGGCACACGCGTACAGCACCAAGGTTCGACCCACGGTCGCGTTTCCCACGTGGAGCACGACGACGCCGACGAGTGCACCCGCCGCCAGGAACAGGTTGTAGACGCCTTGATTGATCGCCCAGAGTCCCACCACCGGAACATGCTCCGGACGGACGAGGAAGCGCCGGTAGATCTGCGGGCGACGGAACAGCAAGCTCTCCATGACGAAGACCACGATGTGGAACAGTCCGGCCAGCACCGCGAAGATCTGCGCGACTGCGTTCATGGCCGTCAGTATGGGCCAGGCTGGCTCCACCGCGCTGGAGGCTTTGTCGCCAAATCGGTCCATACGGCTCAAGTGCGCGCTGCTGCTCAACTGGTCGCCGAACGCGACGCCGACCTGCTGCGTCGGCTCGCGTGAGTTTAGCGTTTGCAGTTGCGGCTGGCAGTCTCCGCGACTGCCCGATATTGCCCGCGAGCTGCGAAATCTCTACAAGCTATAGGGGCGCGCGCTCGGCGCATGATGCCGACCCGAGCCACGTGTGTGGGTTCCCCGCCCAGCACCAGCCCAGCTTCGGTGCACCCTCGCTGATCCACAGCGCCGGAACCCTGCGGTCCCCGCATCGCGAGCCGACCAGGGAGAAGCAGTTGTTCTTCTGCAGCGACTCGGGAGAGTGCGTAATAAAGGCGATGCCTTCATCGACCGTGAGTGGGGTGCGCCCCTGCTCGGTGATGGTCACCATGGCGTCGTCCGGCCTGACGTTGAGCGTCTCCGCACCGCGGTCAACGTCGAGGACGAGGTAGGCGGGCCCGTCCGGAATCTGTAGGTCCTTAATGGCGCTGAAGCGGCGGATGTCCTCGGGCTCAAAGTCCGCGAATCCGGGCTTACCCCTGAGTTCGGTCAGCGGCATGGCGCGATCAGCCGGCATCAGATCCTTCGTGATCACCAGGACGAACGGCACCCGCGCCGCAGTCGGCGGAGCCATTTCCGCGCTATGCATGATGGCGGTTTTCCGGAGCGGGGCAACGAGTTCGGCGAACTCGTCATCCGTCTTGCCGGATATCGCTGGGTAACCCTTCTTGAGCAGGGTCCCGAGCTGCTGATCGAACTCCGCTCCTGGGTCGAACTGCGCTGATGTCACGTCGCTCCCTCACGTTGGGCGTACGAACCGTCTGTACAACGCACGGCCGGCCGATGTCGTTCCCGCTCCCGCCGCCGATCGCTCGTCGCTTCTTATCTCCGCATGGTTGCGCGGAGGGCCAAACGTCGCGACCTTGACTACAAACCCCGGCAGTCCATTGCCCTGCGACGTAGGAGGAATCACCGCCCTGGGCCAATGCCGCTCAGTTAGGCGCCCTGTAATGCTGATTTCAATGGCCGGACGTTGATAGTGCCCATCATGCCGAGGTCTTCGTGGTCGAGGATATGGCAGTGGTAGACGCTGCGACCGGAGTAGTCGGTGAACGGGATGCGCAGGCGAGCCCAGCCGTTGCCGGGGACCAGGACGACGTCCTGGCGTAGCCCGACCGGTGGCGTGCCATCGCTGATGTCCAGGACGTGGAACGGCCAGGCGTGCAGGTGGAACGGGTGGTCCATCGGACTGGTGTTGCGGATGGTCCATTCTTCGGTGGTGCCCAGCCCGACTGTCTGGTCGTCGCGATCTGGGTCGAAAGTGCGCCCGTCGATGGTGAAGCTCATCCCGTTCAGCCCCATGCCGCCCCCCATGCCTACGGCGAGGGTGAGCTGGCGCTGCCGCGCTGGCGGGCCGGGTGGGACCGGCGGTGCCGGCAGCGTCGCGGGCAGTGCAGGCGCGATCGTGGGCGGCCCACCCACGGCCAGGGTGGCCAGGGTGATGGAACCAGTTGTGGCCGGGCCGCCATCCATCATGCCGCCCATCATCCCGATGCCGCCGCGGTCATACGGCTCGCTGATGAGCCGATGCCGGCCGTCGCCTGTGGGCCGCACAAGTATGTCGGCGCGGTTGCCCGGAGCCAGCACCACCTGGTCACGGTCGACCGGGCCTGCAAGGAACACCCCGTCGAGGGCCACCTGGGTGAGCCGGTGGCTCTCCAGCCGCAGGACAAGCACCCGGGAGACGCAGCTGTTGATGATTCGCTACCGCTGCAGGGACTCCGGCGCGGCTTCGATGACGGGTTGGTGCTGGCCGTTGACCAACACGAGGTCACCCTCGCGTCCCATCATCGTGGCCATCGGCCCTGCCGGAACGACCCGGCCGGAGCCGTCCAACGTTGTGTCAGAGATCAGTAGGACGAGGTCGTGGGTGACCGGTAGATCCGTCTCGCCGGACACCAGCAGCGCCCCAACCAGTCCTGCGAAGATCTGATCGGCGACGGTGCCGTGATGGTGCGGGTGGTACCAGTACGTGCCGGCCGGATGGTTGGCCGGGACCGCGATGACGAAGTCGAAGCTGTCACCTTTCTCGATGGTGACGAACGGGTTGTCGCCGTTCCCGTTCGGGGACACATGCAGGCCGTGCGTGTGCAGATTGGTTGGCTGGTCGATGTGGTTGACCAGCCGCACCCGCAACGTGTCCCCGGGCCGCAACCGCAGGGTCGGCCCCGGAGAGGTGCCGTTGTACCCCCACGCAGAGGTGTCCCGACCCGCCAGGCGTACCCCGGCAGCCGCTGTGAGTGTCACGTCGAGCGTCCCGTCGCGGCTGGCAATCATCTCCGGCTGGCGCAGCGGCGCGCCGGAGGCGCCGGGCTCGAGCCGGGTGCTCCCCGCCGGGGCGCCGACACCTGCTGCCCATCCCGCGGTGCCGGCCGCGACGGCAGCCGTACCCAGCCCGAGCAAGGTCAAGGCCCGGCGCCGGCTGATCGGCTCACCGGTCACGGCAGCATGTCCCAGCGTCGCAGATACTCCTCTTCGTCAATTTCACCGCGGGCGTAGCGTTCGTTGAGGATCTGCCGGGCGGTCGAACCGGCGGGATCGGTTCGGGTCGGGGAAGATGGCCGCCCGCCCCGCAACAGCCGCAGCACCACGTAGCCGATGATCAGCAGACCGGCCACGACAAGCAATGGCCACATCCACATCCAACCCATCATCCAGCCGCCCATCATCGTCAACCACTCTCCTTGCGGCGGCGGATAGCGCCCGCTGTGCCTCCAATGCTAGGAATGAGGCCGCGGCTCCGTCAGGGACCAATGGTCCCCGACGCCAGGACCAACGGCACGTGCAAATTCGATCTGTCAAAATCGTCACCCGCACCCAGCGAAGCCGCGCCCACAGCCCACGAGACGCAGCCTTCTCAGCTAGTCAGGTGGCCACATAGAACTAGTCGAACTGTGGCCAGGGAAGCTTGCGTAGCACCACCGAGTGCAGGCGGGAAGGCCACGACGGCGCCGATGGTGATGGGCCTTGGTAATCCGCATGATGGGCAGGCGCCGCCCGAACGCCGAGCCGGCCACCTACCACAGATAGGCGTTAGGCGGCGACGGGCACCAACAGCAGCGCGGCGATGTTCGCGGGCGGTGTCGACGAGGTCGCCGCGCAGTAGATACCAGGTCATCCCGGTGACGCCGCAGGTTGGACGATCGATGCCGAAGAGCATGTGCCACGGGCGCGGCCCGGTCGGGTCCATTGCATCCTACTGTTCGGGTCGAGATCAACGTGGCTGGCAGCCTGTCGCTGGTGGCCTCGCTACCAAAGATGTTGGTCGCGACCGCGCGTTACAGCCGCGGCCAGAGTCTCGCCGTACTGCGACAGAACAGGCGGTTCGTGGTTGCAATGACGACGGGATCGATCGCTGGAGTCATCGTCGGAGGGCAGCCAATTTCCCAAAGATCCACAATATGCGGCTAGGAACGCGCTCATAGCCGATGAGCGGTAACCGGCAGTTCGGCGAGCGGTGCGCCCGGGTGGTGGTGGTGGTTACGATCCGGCGATACGTTGACTGGAACGGCGAGCTGGTCGATCAGCTTGAGTCGCATTGGCAGCATCGGCTGCGGCCTCGACTCGACGGCCTGACCGATGACGAGTATTTCTGGCAGCCGGTTGCCGACTGCTGGACGATCAGCCGCCGCGGAGCGACCTCGGCGCCGAAGTCACTCGGGGCGGGAGATTTCACCTGGGACTTCGGTGAGCCTCAAGATCCGGAGCCGGTGACCACCATCGCCTGGCGGCTCGCTCACCTAATCGTTGGGTTCGCGGAGATGAACGGGACCCATTTCGGTGGCCCGCCGACGCATGTCGCGACCTTCGACTATGCGGGCACGGCCAAGGAAGCGCTGCGTCAGCTCGATGGGGCCCACGACATGTGGGTCGAGGGTGTGCGCGGCCTCGGCGACGCAGGGGCTTGCCCGGCCGCAAGGGCCCGACGGTTCCGCCCGAGTTCGCCGATGCACCTATGGCGAGGCTCGTCTTGTACACGAGCCTGGAGGTATTTCACCACGGTGCAGAAATCTGCCTGCTTCGTGACCTCTATCTGCGCAGCCGTTTCGAAGCAACGCGATGAAGCATCCAGGCCCAGCCCTGGCAGTCCTGGCGGCTGAAGGTCTGCGTCGCCCCGATGCCACCGAGGTCCAGCCGTCGAGGGGCCTGGCCGGGGCGGCATCCGGATCCAGACCCGGTCCACCGCGTCCGGATCTGCCGCAGACAGGTTGCTCAGAAGCGGTTGAGTAGGGCGTCGATCGAGTTGATGTAAGGCACGCCGTCGGCGGTCTGGCCCGGCTCGCGGATAACAGCGAATCCTTGATAGCCCAGGGCGATGGCGGCGGCGACGTAGGCCGGGTCATCGTCGAGGAAGAGGCAGTCGCCGGGGAGCAGCCCCAGGGCATCACTAGCGTGGTGGTACATGCGCGGGTCCGGCTTGTGGCAGCCGAGCTCGGCGGAGATGGCGTAGGCCTCAAAGAATCCGTCCATGCCCAGGGCCGCGTGCAGCGCGGGCAGCTCGGGCCAGGCGTCCGACACGACCGCCATTCGCACGCCCCGCCGTTGCAGTTCCCGCAGCGTGGGCAACACGTCCGGGAAGGTCTCAAGGATCGTGCATGGATCGACGGGTCTGGTTAGCTCAGCAAGCAGGCTCTCGGTTGGTTCGACGCTCAGCCGACGAAGGATGATCCGGTGGTAGTCGTCGTAGGTCGGGGTGCTGCCAGCGGCATGAAGAAAGGTGTCGCCGACTGCGATTGCCGCTGCGATGTCGTCGGTTACGAGACTCGGTATCGCTGCGGTGAGAATCGCTTCGAAGTCCGCGCGGGGGTTCCAACGCCCACCGATCGGCTGCATGAGCACTCCTCCGGAGTCGAACAGCACGGCAGTTGGTCGGCTCGACACGGTCATGTCGGCGAGTCTATGGGCACGCCGGGGTGACGCCGCTGGCCGCGCTCTCGAGCCGCGGTTACGTGCTGCCCGCTACCATCGGTCGATGAATATCATCCCGGACGCGCGCACGGTGCTGTGCTTTGGTGACCCCAACACCTACGGGCAGCGCGCCGAGGATGTCGACAGAGGACGGTGGCCGATCGATGTCCGCTGGACCGGCCTGCTGTAGCGCCTGCTCGGCGATGGCTATTCGGTGGTCGAAGAGGGGCTCAACGGCCGGACCATCGACCTCGACGAGCAGCGGCCCGGCCGCAATGGCCGCACCTACCTGATCCCCTGTCTGGAGAGCCAGCACCCGGTTGACATCCTGGTGCTCGGGCTCGGCGCTAATGACCTCAAGCCCCAGTTCCAGCGGGATGTGCCGGAGGTTGCCGCATCCCTGGACCGGCTGCTTGACGATATTGAGACCGCGCCGGCTAACTGGGGCGACCGGCCACCGCGGGTCGTGCTGCTCGCCCCGCTGCCGATCGACGACACCCGACCCGACGTCCACGAGTTCTTCCCCCGAGACATCGCGCCCGAACTGGTCGCACGGTCACACGCGTTCGCCGCCGCAGTCCGGGCCCTGTCGGCCGAACGGGGGCTGGGCCTCGTCGACCTGGGCAGTGTGGCCAAGTCGGGCGATGACGGGATCCACCTCAGCGTCGACTCGCACCCAGCCGTCGCCGCAGCCGTCGCCGTCGAAATTCGGGCCAGCTGAACGACATCTGCGACACTCGCGCCCGCTGGGTCGTCCACGAAGATCAGGATCGTGTTCCGGGGGGCACGAAGCCGACCGTAGAGCCGCCACACAGGCCCAGATGTCAACCCGATGTCCAAATCCTTATTGATGTGGACCCATGCACTGGTCCCGGAAAGAACTGACTCACTGTCGTCGATAGTGTGGGGCTGCCCATACGGCGGCCAGCCAGATTACGGAAAGCAACGAAGCGTGCGCCAGTGGGGAGTCGAATTGTCCGGGAGCGGGCAGGCTGGTTCCGCACATGGGGAGATCCCCCCGTCCGCTGATACACCACCGCATCGATCTTGAAACGGCCGTGCCGGCGAGCCCAGGTGAGCTACAGCTCGTGCGGTTGTGACACGGGTGTGACGTGCTTCGCTGCGCGGACTATAACCGCGTGATTACTCAACCAGAGCCAGCGGATTGTCACTCCGCAATCAATCCTGACGCTCGCCTCGACACTGACTCCTTTCGACCCGAAGCGGCCATTCGCGAAGGTACAAATCACGCCCCGCTACCAACTTCTCTGTGCATTGTCCTTTGGCGATTCGGTACACGATGGATGACGCGCACGTCTGGCGCCATCCACCGTACGACCTTTGAACGACGTGAATTACCGCAACGACTTCAACCCTGCGCGCATCTCATCCACCAGGAGCTTCGGCTGTTCCCACGCCGCGAAGTGCCCGCCCTTGTCGAGCTGGTTGTAATGGATGAGGTTGGGATAGGCCTGCTCCGCCCAAGTCCGCGGCGT
>JAHRHA010000274.1 GCA_020027875.1 Micromonosporaceae bacterium
CAGCGCGGCCCGCACGGCGTGCGGGCCACAGGCGCGCACCGCCGCCGCGTCGGCGGCGAGTTCGACGAGCAGGCCGACGGCGGCCGCCGCTTCGCGGAAGAGTGGTACGAAGGGGACGGCTTTGGCCAGGGCCTCGGTCATCGACGTCAGCAGGTGGTGGCGGCCGCGTAGGTGGGCACGTTCGTGGCTGAGCACAGCAGTGACCTGTTCGGCGGGCAGCCCATTCAGGCCGGTGCTAGCGACCACGAGCCCTGGGCGGCCGGCGAGGCTGTAGGCCAGCGGCTCGGTATGATCGAGCCATAGCATGGGCGTGGCGTCCACCGGGCGGACGAGACTGAGGTAGTCCAAGTGGGCGCGGTGGATCCGCCGCCCAGACCGCAGTCGCCAGGTGGCGGCCCGAACAAATCGGCCGACGACGATGAGTAGTACCACGAGGCCGACGGCACCGATCCCCTCGTCGAGTGCGGGCGCCTGGCCGTGCCGGACGGCGGTCCAGCAGCCGGCGGCGAGATCGGCTATGGCAGGGCGATCGCCTGGCAGCAGGAGCAGGCCGACGCCGAGGGCGAAGCTGCCCAGTACCGCGCCGATCGACACGAGCCAGCAGCAGATCGCCGTCGCCGGGTCACCGATGCTCGTGACCCGGCGCAGGGCGGCAGGGGCCGCCCAGGCGAGAAGTGTCGCGCCGAGGATGAGCGCCCCGGCGACGATCACTGCTTGGCCGTCCGGTCGGCGATTGCTTTTCGCAGCACGGCGAGCTCGCGCTTGGAGGCGGTGCGGGCAAAGTGCAGCAGCACGCCCTCCGGATTGCCGGTGGCGTCGAGCAGCCTGCGCAGAGCACGGGCGGCGGACTCCTCGCGACTGACGGTGGGCTGGTACAAGTAGGCCTTGCCGTCGAGCTGCCGCACGACCCAGCCCTTGCGGTGCAGGTTGTCCAGCACAGTCATCACCGTGGTGTACGCCAGCGTCCGCTGTGGTGCCAGCTCGTTGAGCACGTCACGGACTCGCGCCGGCTGCGGCGTGCGCCACAGCACGTCCATGACCGCTGCCTCCAGCTCACCCAGGCCGTTCATCGCACCTCCAGGCCGACCGTCTCCGCGGCGGGCACAGGACAGGCCCGCTCGGTTCGCAGCCGGGTATGCAACGCCCAGCCCAGCAGCCCAACCGACGCGACGCCCAGCAGCCGCTGCAGCGGCGCCCACCACTGCATCGCACCAGCGACCCCCAGCAGCGCGACGACCACCTTGTTGCACACCGGGCACCCCACCGCAAGCGCGCCGAGCAGGCCCCCACCTGCGCCCGTGCCCGCACCGCGGCCCGCCCCGTCGGAGGTGCGCACGTACGTGGCCTGCACCAGCCCGCCGAGCATCGCGGTGAGCGCCCACACCGGCCAGCTCCACCAGGTGACCGGGGTCATGCGCGTAAACAGCGAACTGGGCACCAGCGCCGTCGGCAGGCCTACCACCATGGCGGTTACAACGAAGCCGACGACGACAGCGATCCATCGCCTTGCCGGCCAGGTCAGGATGTCCTTCACCAGACTGCTCCCACCCACTGCTCGCGTATGACCCCTGGCTAATACCTACGACTCGACATAGTAGTACCACTGACCGCCTCGGGCCATGGCGAGGGCGTTGTCAACGCAGAGTCGCGCCGGCGCGTCGGACTGCCCAGCCGCCATGGCCGCGGCCGCGTTGGGCCGCGGCCATCGCGATGAGCCCGCATCGTGCGGGTCAGCTCGCGCGGCACCACCGCCTGCAGCAGCCAGGCGGCGCCGTGGGCCGGCTACACGCACGCGTGGATCGTCTACAACCGACAAGATCGGTTAGGTCAGAGCGGGGTCGGCACGCCTGATCGTCGGGTGGCGCGCCGCCGCACCAGCAGCACAACGGTTAGAATCGCCGCCACACCCGCTACGAATTGGCCCGCTATCAGGATGGGCGGCGGCGTGCTCTGCCCCGCTGCCGACGTGCCGGCTGCCTGTGTGTCTTTTGGTGGGGCAACACCCTTGGTCGTCTCGGTCGAATGGGTGTCAGCGCAGAACCCGGGTGGCCGGATCTCGCCCCAGTGCGTGCCGTGCCCGTCGCCAGCCGGGTTGATCGGCGGAGTGGGATACACCGCGACGCGGCCCGGTACGGTGAGCAGGCCAATCTCGTAGTCGCCGAAGATCCCCTGCACCGCGGTGATCCGCCACAGTCCGACGGAGGGAAGCCGGACCTCGGTGCGATAGTGCGCCGGCTCGGCAAGCGCGACGCCTTCAGACATCACCTGCTCATCACTTGCATTGGTGAATTTAAGGCCGGTCGTGCCCAGCTCCCCCTCGTACGGGTGGTTGCCGTGCTGCAGCACCCAGTACGTGATCGAGTACGTGGTTGCCGGCTGTATCGTAGTCCGTTCGTCCACCGGATCGATGAAGGTTACCGCCCATCCGCCGGCTTGGGCAGGCGTGGCTGGCACCAGTGTGACCAGCCCGACAAGCGCCACGGCAAGGACGACCTTTACTGGCCTCATGTGGCTGCACCTCCTTCTCTATTTTCGACAGAGGCACGCTGTCTTATCAACCCAGAGGCGCGCCCCGTCCGGTAGGTTCCCGCCACAGCGATTCGCGCCAGGTCCGCGAGCGGCAGGCACGGACACGCGGCGCGTCACCAGGAGTCCCGACCCGCCCCGGTCGCGGAGCAACTGGCGCCGCAGCGCCATCGACGCCACCGGACCAGATCACTCATCGCGTACGACCGCTGACCTCAAGGAGCTCAGCGTCACCCGGGCGACAGGGACCGGGCACTCGTCGAATACGCCGGTGTAGGAGACTGCTGAGGTGCCAAGTGACCGAGCAGGCCCGGACAGGCACAAGGACACGAGGCCGAACATGCCTGCAGCCTTGACCGGCGCGGTCGGGGTTCCTCTGTGTCTGGCGATCGTGGTATTCGTGGGAGGCTGCGTCGCCGGGACCGGCAGCGATCGCTCGGCGGACCGTGCGACCAACCAGCCGGCGACCTCGGTCGAGCGCCCTGCAGATCCGTACCCGCCGCGGGTCACAAACATGTTCGGGGTAACTACCACGTCTGCGTACGACTCGATCCCACGCCGCGCCTATCCGACCGACCCTATATGGGGGAGCCCGGCGTCAAGCTCTCCGACCGCTCCAGCTACCTCGGCCTCACCAGCGTCGACGAACTCGCCGCACTCAGTCGCATCGTGGTACGCGGTCCTGTTACCACCATCGGCCGGCCCCACTTCAACTCCTCCGACGGCGGCTTCTGGCATCCGGCGCTACACGACGAGCCCGGTGTTGTCGACGTCGCCGCCGAACTGTTCCGGGATGTCACGATCCGGGCGGACGAGGTGTGGGGCACCACCGATCCCGCTGTGGTCCGCGGCAGCGCGCTGACCTTCCGCGTTCACGGCGGCCAGGTGCTGGTGAACCTTGGCCCCGAGGCGATCAATTCCCTCGAACTGACGCCCCAGAGCGCCTACGTGTTCAGCAGCCCTCCAGAGGTGGATCTGACCATCGGGGAGCAGGCGGTCTTCTTTCTGCCGTATGAGGCGATCGACGGGCTCTACGACGGCCGGTACGGCTCGGTTGGCAAACTCGTCGCCACCCATGAGCTCGCCTACATGTTCGCCATCGAGGGTGCCCTGGCTGTAAACGCCTACCGGCCCAACTTCACGATGTCCGTGACCCAAATCAAGCACGTCACGTCGGCCAACTTGGCCACCAGGGCACGGCCCGTGCCGCCTTCGGGATTCGTTCCCGCTCAATCGCACCCTACCCGCGACTGATTGCCGGCGCGTGGGCCGAGCCGCGCTGAGGGGGCAACCAGGTAGGCACGAGTAGGCACGGCTTCTACCTTTCCGAAGGTTCGGACTCTACTCAGATCACTGACGAACAGCCCAGCTAGGGGATCAACATCCACAAGGGACAGCGGGCAGGGATGTGTCTTCAGCGTTAACCACCGTTGGTGTGCGGGGCGGGTTCCGCCGCCATTGTCG
>JAHRHA010000275.1 GCA_020027875.1 Micromonosporaceae bacterium
AGCTGCTCGCCCGCACCCTGGTCCTCGGATCCGGGCACCTGCACCAGCTCCTGACCGAATATGTTGATCACTACAACGGGCAAGCATTACCACTGGTCGCTGAAACAACGACCGCCCGACCCACCGCCACAGTCAAGCACCCCAACCGACCCTGCCTCCGTCCGACGCCGCACAGCTGTCGCAGGACTCATCAACGAGTACAAACCAGCGGCCTGACAGGCTGAACCACCCCCGCTTTCACGGAGGCTTTGATGTTCCCCGGGTTCGACGGAGCCGTCGTGGTTGGCTTCAGGCCACGGACAGGGATGGGTGGACTCTCTCATATTCGGTCGGGCTGAGCATCCCGAGCGCGCTGTGTCGGCGTTGGCGGTTGTGGAAGATCTCGAGGTACTCGAAGATCGCGTTGGCGAGTTGGATCCGGGTACGCCATCGCTGGCGGTCGAGCAGTTCGGTCTGCATGCGTCCCCAGAACGAGTCCATCATGCCGTTGTCGTAGCAATCGCCGATGGATCCCATCGACGGTACGAGTACGGCTTCCTGGGCGCGGCGGGTGAACACCCACGAGGTGTACTGCCCGGGCTGATCGGAATGGATCACGGTGTCGACGGGCTGTCGATTGCTGATCGCCATGGCCAGCGCGTTCGTGACCAATGTGGATGTTTGCGTCGAGTCGATGGACCAGCCCACAACCTTGCGGGAGTATGCGTCCAGCACGACAGCGCAATACACCTTGCCCTCCCTGGTCGGATGCTCGGTGATGTCGGTGACCCACAAGAGGTTCGGCCCCGAGCGGGCGAAATCGCGATGGACCAGGTCGTCGGAGGTGGGGGTCTCCGGCTTGGGGCGTGGTCGCCAGCTGCCGGGCAGGCCCTTGATACCCGCCCGCCGCATGAGCATCTCGACCGCGTTGTGGCCAACCAGGATGCCCCGGCCCAGCGTGAGCTCCGCGTGCACTCGGGCGGCGCCGTAGGTTCCTCGAGACGCGACGTGTGCCGCCCGGATCTGATCGGTGAGCCAGGCATGGCGCAGCGAGCGGGCTGACGGTGGCCTGCTGCGCCACGCGTAATAGCCCGACACCGACACATCCATGACCCGGCAGCACACCTCAACCGGTAGCCCGTCCGCGGCCATTATCGCGATGGCCGCGTAACGGCCTTTTGGGGGCACCGCCTCCTTCAGCAACTCGGCAGCCCGGCGATGGATCTCCAGCTCGATCTCCAGTTCCGCGATCCGACGCCGAGCAGCGACGAGGTCGGCGTGGTCCTGTGACGTGATACCCGGAACCTGGCCGGTGTCGATGAGTTCCTGACGACGCCAGTTGTAGATCGTCTGATCACTGATTTGAAGATCGTTCACCAGTTGGGCAACTGTGCGGCCAGCCTTCAACAGATCGAGAACCTTCCGGCGGAACTCGGGTGGATATCTCTTCGGCACGTCTCACCTCAACGAGGAGAAGGCACCAAAGTCAACCAACCCGACTCCACCGAACCGGGGGGACATCACTGTGAACGCGCGCCCCGCCACTGCGGGGCACGTCGAGTGTGGACATAGACGAGGTCATGCGGCGCGACGGAATTCGGTGATTCGCACGCGATCAAGTTCAGCGACGCCGCGATCGATGCGCCTACCCGCAACGTCGACATTGCCGTACCCGCCAGCGCCCGCCGAGTCGACAGGGGCAGATCACCTCTGAATAGGCCCTTTTTGCGCGCCTGTCAGGCGCGCGCACTCTGGCGTTCGCGGGTGTAATGACGGGTGCGGCTGTCAGGTTCGCTGCTTTGCCGTGGGGTGGTGGCGCGCCGCTGATGTCGGTTGTGGTCTCGGAGCTCACCGGTGAGGGTAGGTGGGACCGGTCGGGGTTCGACGGGCGTTGCGACGATGAACGAGCTCGTGGTTTGGCCGTGCATGAGGAATCGGTCAAGGATGGCCTCGAGGGCCTCGACAGCGGGTACGTGCACCTTGAGCAAGAAGCAGTCGTCGCCGGAGATGCGGTGGCATTCGGTGACCTCGGGGGTGCGCTCGGCCAGTTCGGCGATCTTCGGCAGCTGTCCGGGGCCGGGTCGGATGCGGACCCAGGCGGCTACCGGGAGACCGATAGCGACGGGGTCGATGTCCAGTCGGTAGCCGCGGATGATGCCGGCTCGCTCGAGGCGGCCGATCCGTTCGCGGACGGCCGGGGCGGACATGCCGACTCGACGCGCCAGTTCTGACGTGCTGAGCCGGGGGTCGATGACAAGGAGCTGCAGGAGCCCAACGTTGATCTCGTCCAGCAGCGATGTTCCATTCTGAATGTCAGTCTGCCATTTGACCGTGCGACTGTTAGGCATATGCCTCTCCCGCCCTTCGCGTGGCTATGTCGTTCTTTCCACGCACCTTCCAGAATAGACACGTGGCATCGAAGGCGCAAGCGGCCGTGGCACCCGGGCGAGCACGTTCTCTCGATCAGTCGGTCGAACGGCTGCGGCCGCATGCGTACTTCGTGGTCAGCGCGGTCTTTCACTACCTTGGCCCGGCGTTTGCGGTGTTGCTGTTCGCCCGGATCGACGTGCTCGGGGTCGTCTGGCTGCGCATCGCCTCCGCTGCGGTCATCTTTGCTCTGTGGCGCAGCCCGTGGCGGGTCTGGCGGAAGTTGAACCGCGAAACGCGGCGGCTGTTGCTGGGGTGGGGCGGGGTACTGGCGGTCATGAACAGCTGCTTCTATATCGCGATCGACCGTTTGCCGCTGGGCACCGTTGCGGCGATCGAGTTCGTGCCCGTCATCGCCCTGGCCGGGCTCGCCGCCCGTACCGTACGCAATGCTCTGGCGCTGCTGCTTGCTGTGCTCGGGGTCTACCTACTCACCGATGTACGCCTGGCCGCTGAACCGGTTGGCGTGGCCTTCGCCGCCGCGAACGCGGTCCTGTTCGCGCTCTACATCGTCCTCGGACACCGCGTCGCACAAAGTGACCTGATCCGAGGCATCGACGGACTTTCGTTGGCCATGCTCATCGCGCTCGTCGTCGCGTTCCCGATCGGAATCCGGGGTGCCGCACCTGCCTTCATCGATCCAGCTGAGATGGCGGCCGCGGTCGGCGTCGGTATCTGCTCCTCGGTGGTTCCCTATGTGTGTGACCAGCTAGCCATGGCCCGGCTCACGCGCGCTACCTACGCCCTGATGGTGTCCCTGCTGCCGGCCACCGCCACCGTCATCGGCGTTCTCGTCCTCACCCAGGTGCCCACTGCGATCGAGAGCATCGGTGTTGTTCTTGTCATCGCCGGCGTTGCCACGCACAAGGTGGCCGCGCGGCCGGCGCGTCACCCGAGCTGACAAAGGCGCCCATGCTCGCCCGATCGAGACTCGCGGAGGAGACCGACATGGCCCACATCGCCTGGCAGATCCTTGCCGAGATGGCGACCGCACGGCAGCGAGAACGTCGCGTCGAGGCGAAGGCTTACGCGAGGTCGCGGGAGGGTGAGGCGTTGCGACACGGCGGTCAGGGCGTAGCGCGAGGCGATGCGACCCCGTCGTGGCGGTCGCCACCCACAACCACGCCCGGCAGTTCTTTCATGTCCTCTGTGGGCAATGAGAACCCGTCAGGATGAGGTGTTGATACGCGGCGGCGCCGGAGCGGAGATCACAACCGAGCTAGAGGATGCAGCGGGCATCTCGACCCGTTCGGTCCTCAGGGGGCTCCGTTGCGTTGGGAGTTGGCAAGATCGAGGAAGACTTGATCCGTGAAGCCTCGGTCCTGTCCTCCTCCTTGGTCCCAGCCGGCGTCAGCGTTTGCTGGGTTCCGGTTCCCACCGGACATCATCATGGTCGCGGTGCGCTGGTACCTGCGGTACAACCTGTCCTACCGCGACGTTGAGGAACTGCTGGTAGAGCGCGGTGTAGAAGTCGATCACGTCACGGTCTACCGGTGGGTGCAGCGGTTCTTGCGACACGAGGTCGCACGTGGTGAGTGAGCTCGTCGAGGAGGTTCGGCGTATGTCGAA
>JAHRHA010000276.1 GCA_020027875.1 Micromonosporaceae bacterium
CTTGGCCAGGATCTGCCACTCGTCGAGCTGTCCGGGCTCGAGCGGGAACACCGGTGGGGAGTAGTTGGCGACGTTGCGCAGCGCGAACAGGTAGAACGCAAGGTCGTAGTGTCCGCGCGCGAGCGGGCTCGGCGGCGGCAGGATCACGTCGGCGTGGCGCGTGGTCTCGTTGACGTAGAAGTCGACGGACACCAGGAGCTCCAGCGACGCGAGCGTGCGCTGCAGGCGGCCGCTGTTGGGAGCCGACAGCGCCGGATTCCCGGCGATGGTGATGAGCGCGCGCACCTGGCCTTCACCCGAGGTGTCGATCTCTTCGGCGAGGCACGCGACCGGCAGCTCGCCGAAGGATTCCGGCAGCCCGCGCACGCGGCTGCGCCAGCGTCCGATCCGCGTCTCACGACCGTACCGCGGCCTGCCGAGCGTGTTCGGGCCGCCGGCGGCCGGCTTGGGGAACATCGCGCCGCCGGGGCGATCCAGGTTGCCGGTGAGCACGTTGAGGACGTCGACGAGCCAGCTGGTGGTCGTCCCGAACTCCTGCGTGCAGGTCCCGGTGCGTCCGTAGACCGCCGCGCTCGGGGCCGCGGCCAGCTCGCGCGCGAGCCGGCGGATCGTGTCGGCACCGATTCCGCACGGCGTGGCGACGGCTTCGGGCGTGAAGTCGCGCGCCAATCCCTCGACCACCTCGACACCCGAGAGGAACGCCGTCGCGGCGCCGGGATCGACCAGCCGCTCGGCGAACAGGGTGTGCACCATGGCCATGAGGAGGTGCGCGTCGGTGCCGGGGCGGATCGGGACGTGCTCGGAGGCACGCTCGGCCGTGCGGGTGCGCTTGGGGTCGACCACCACGACCGCCCCGCCCCGCTCGCGGATGCGACGCAGCCGCCCCGGCCAGTCGGGCGCGGTCGCCAGGCTGCCGTTGGACTCGAGTGGGTTGGCGCCCAGCAGCAGGAGGTAGGAAGTGCGGTCGAGGTCGGGGACGGGGTGGCTGAGCATCGTCCCGAACATCAGCGCACTGGAGATCTCCTTTGGCCGCTGATCGACGGTGCTGGCGGTGAAGACGTTGCGCGTGCCGAGCACGCGCAGCAGCAGGCGGCTGTAGAGCGTGCCCGAGAGGTTGTGGACGGTCGGGTTGCCGAGGTACACGGCGACCGCGTCGCGGCCGTGCCGCTGGATGATCGGCGGCAGCCGGCGTGCGACCTCGGCGAACGCCTCCTCCCAGGTGGCCGCGCGCAGGTCGCCGTCGCGGCGGACCAGCGGCCCGCGCAGGCGGTCGGGGTCGTCGTGCAGGTGACCGAGCGTGGTTCCCTTGGGGCAGATGAACCCGCGGCTGAAGACGTCGTCCCGGTCGCCGCGGATCCGTGTCACCGCGCCGTCGCCGATCGTGAGCTCCAGGCCGCACGTCGCCTCGCAGAGCGGGCAGGTCCTGAAGACGGTCGTCTCAGCCGATGCGGACACGCGCCACCTCCTCTGCCCCGGACCGGTGGCAGACCTCAGATGTACCACATGCCGCCGCGCGCGCCGCGGCGGTACCCGAGGACCCGGTAGACGGCGTCCACCAGCGCCTGGCCGCGGTCCTCCAGACCGGTGCCGCCGCCCTGCCGGTTCATCGTGTACCCGAACGACAGCCGCGCGCTCGGGTCCGCGAAGCCGAGCGAGCCGCCGTTGCCCAGGTGCCCGAACGCCTCCTCGGACAGGATCACGGCGTCGCCCTGGCCGGCGGCAGGTGGGTGTTGTCCACGCCCTTCATGAACCCACTCGCCCACCGGGTGCCGTCATCCCGAATCCCCTTGTCCGCGGGGCGAGACATCTTGTAGATTCGTCTCACGATGAGACGTTACGGCGACATGTCTCAAGGGTCAAGGGTGCTTGCGCCGTGACCCGACCGACCATCCTCGCGCAGCACCTGACCGGGGAGCGGAACGACCGCCAGGTCACGCCCCCCGACGTGCTGCGCGCGGCGCGGCGCCGCTTCCTGCGCGGCGAGCGGGTCGACATGAACGAGCTCGCGCAGGAGCTCGGCATCGGCCGCGCCACCCTGTACCGCTGGGTCGGCAGCCGCGACCAGCTCCTCGGCGAGGTCCTCTGGTCGCTGGCGGAGCTGGGCCTGGCACAGGCCCGCGCCGAAGCCAAGGGACGCGGCGCGGCGTGGGTGCTCGCCGTCTACACCCGGTTCGGCGACCGGATCGTCGAGCTCGAGCCGCTGCGACGGTTCGTCAGGGCGGAGCCCGAGTGCGCGCTGCGCGTGATGACCTCCAAGGCGAGCCCGCTGCAACGCCGGGTCGTCGACACCTTCCGCGACATCCTCTTCGAAGCGCAGCAGCGCAAGGGACTGCGGCTGCGGTTCGACCCCGAGACGCTGGCGTTCGTGATGGTCCGCATCGCCGAGTCCTTCCTCTGGACCGATCTCATCACCGGCGAGGCCTCCGACAGGGCCAAGGCCCACGAGGTGACCAAGGTGCTGCTGACATGACGGCGGGCTTCGACCTGTCCCAGACCGACCGGCTCCTCACCACCACGCGGTCGGTGCGCCGGCGGCTGGACCTGACGCGTCCGGTGGAGCGGGAGGTGGTGCTCGACTGCCTGCGGATCGCGCTGCAGGCACCCAGCGGCGGCAACAGCCAGCCCTGGCGCTGGCTCGTGGTCGACGATCCCGCCGTCCGCGCGCGCCTGGCCGAGCTGTACCGCCGCAGCCACGACCCGTACCTGGCGGCGAGCCGGGCGGCGGCCCAGCAGGCGGGCCGCACCGGCGTGGACAGGATCCTCGACTCGTCGCAGCACCTGTCCGACCACCTGCACGAGGTGCCGGTGCTGGTGGTCCCGTGCGCGTTGCAGCGACTGCCGCAGGACGCGTCGGTGTTCGACACCGCGGGGCTCTACGGCTCGATCGTGCCGGCGGTGTGGAACTTCATGCTGGCGCTGCGCAGCCGGGGGCTCGGGTCGGCGTACACCACGCTGCACCTGAACTACGAGCGGGAGGCCGCCGAAGTCCTCGGCATCCCCGAGACGGTCACGCAGGTCGCCATGATCCCCGTCGCCTGGTACACGGGGGACGGCTTCAGGCCCGCGAGGCGCCGTCCGGTCGAGCAGGTCGTGTACCTGAACCGATGGCGGCACAAGCCGGGCCCCTGAGGAGGGCGAACGATGACCTCCACGATCGTCCGCAGCCCCTACCCCGACGTCACCGTCCCCGACGTCTCGCTGCCCGCGTTCGTGGTGGGCGACGCGGACCTGACCGCCGACCAGGTCAAGGACTACGTCGCCGAGCGGGTGGCGCCCCACAAGAAGGTCCGCCAGGTCGAGTTCGTCGACCAGATCCCACGGTCGCTGTCGGGCAAGATCCTCCGCCGCCTGCTCGTGGAGCGCGACCGGTAGGCGAGATCGACGCGATCGTCACGCGCTGATGGTAGGTTCGCGGCCATGCCGCCGTACTACGCCGACCTCCACATCCACTCGAAGCACTCAAGGGCCTGCAGCCAGGACCTCGACGTCCCCGGCATCGCGCAAGGAGCGAAGCGCAAGGGCATCACCGTCGTCGGCACTATTGTCTAATATGCCCTAACGGGTTATACTCGAACTAGTGTTCGAGGGCCTTTGTATTGCGCCTTGACCGCTAGGAGGGCATATGGACATATTCAGCTACCAGCGGTTATCTGAAGACCGCTTCGGTAGAAGCCCAAACTGCGATATCCAAGAGCGCGAAATCCGAGAATACTTTGAGGCTCAGGGAGACACCGTCGTTGACTCGTTCCGGGACAACGATATCTCGATCAGCAGGGAGGGCCGTAAATCCACCAAGCCGCGCGATGGGTATCCAAAGATGCTGGCGGCGATTGAAGCTCATCCCCGGCCGTGTAAGATCGGCATCACCGAGATGCCACGCCTCTACCGGGACCCAGAGGAGCTGATTCTGCTATTCGGGCTGGCTGAGAAGACGAAACTCATGAGAATCGAGACGACAGAC
>JAHRHA010000057.1 GCA_020027875.1 Micromonosporaceae bacterium
CTCCACACCCAAGCAGGACCACCAACACTGACCGCCACCGTGGGGGACCAAATCACGCCCCAGACGTGCGGAACGTCAGCTCCAGGTCATGATCGACGCCTAAAGATTAGCTGGCGGTGAAGCCGACCTTGCGGGCTACGGACTCATCGATCTCGACGTACGCGAGCTTCGCCACCGGCACGATCACCCGCCGCCCCTTCTCGTCGACGAGCGAGAGGACGCCGGACTCGTCGGCGAGCGCCTCGGTGACGGCCTTGGCGACATCGGCGGGCGTCTGCGCACTCTCCAGAACCAGCTCGCGGTGCGCGTACTGAACGCCGATCTTGACCTCCACGGACGGTCCTCCTCGCAGATGGTGCGCCGGCATAGCCGCAAACGCGGGTGCCATACGCAGGCTAGCTGATCGCGGGCTCGCCACCCTGCAGGGGGAAGCTTGCGATGCCCCGCCACGAGAGCGCGACCAGCAGCGCCTCCGCCTCGGGCTTGGCGATCTGGCGCCCGCCGGTGAGCCAGAACCGGGCGGCGATCTCGGCCGCGCCGCAGAGCCCCGCGGCGAGCAACTCGGCCCGCTCCCGGCCCAGTCCGGTGTCCGCCATGATGGTCTCGGTGATCGCCTCGACGCAGCCGCGCTCGACGCGTTCCACCCGTTCGCGAACGGCAGGATCGTTGCGCAGGTCCGACTCGAAGACCAGTCGGAACGCCTCGCTCTCGTGGTCCACGAAGTCGAAGTAGGCGCTGATCGCCCCGGCCACGCGCATCTTGTTATCAGCGCTCGAGGACATCGCGGTTCGCATCTTCTCGATGATCGCGTCGCAATGCGTGTCCAGCAGGGCGAGGTAGAGGTCTAGCTTGCCGGGAAAATGCTGGTAAAGAACGGGCTTTGAGACGCCGGCGCGCTCGGCGATGTCGTCCATCGCGGCAGCGTGGTACCCCTGCGCAACAAAGACCTCCTGCGCCGCCTCCAGCAGCTGCTTTCGACGGGCCGACCTCGGCAGGCGGATCGGCCGGCCGGCCGTGTGCGTTCCACTAGCCGGGGACATGGCTTAACCTCCTGGTCGTCGGCAGGGGCACGCGGATTTGCTCGGTCGACCGGGGATCCCGATCGACCGCTCGACACTACTTCGCCGATTTGTGCTACGCCGTTCACTACCTGCACACGGTAGCCTCACCACAGGCGATCGAGGAGCACACGGTGGGGAATCTGGGACAGGTCGACGATCACGGCGAGACGAGCCTCGCCGCGGCGACCGCCGCGATCATCACCACTCGGTGGAATTGTGCTGGCCACCAGGGGTGGACGCCACCCTCGCCACCGGCGCCACCCGCGCCGGCCCAGCGCAACGGCAACGGCACCGGACGTGCCGCAGTTTCGTCGGCAGCCGCGCCGCCATCGATGTTCACGCCCGCCGGCCTCGCGCCGGCACCGGACGTGTTCGCATCGACGGACAGATTCTCCTCGGACACGTTCACGCCGGATGCGTTCACACCTGACAGGCTCGCGCCATCGGAGCCGGCGCCCCCAGACGACTTCGGCTTCAGCGATTCCGTTATGGCGGATCTGGCCCTTCCTAAGCTGCTCCTTCCTGAACAGTACGATCCCAATCGATATGAGCCGGGATACAGCCCAAATGGGTATGACTCGGACGCATATGTGCCGCGCCCCGCGTATAGCGTCGACCGGGACACCCGGCGGCCCGATCCACTCGACATCGACACCGAGGCCATGCTGCCGCAACGGATCCCGGCCAAGCCCGATGTGCCGGCCGTGCAGCTTCCGCCGAACGATCCGCTCCTCGATCCCACGACCACGCCCGTGGCCGACGGCGCCGAACTGACCCGGATCGCGGACCTTCTGCGCCAGTACGACGTCGACCAACCGGCTGAGCGACCCGACGGCTTCGATCTGGCAGCGGTGCTCGAGGCAGTACGGAGCGTCCCGGGCGTACGCGACGCGCAGCTGCGGTGGAACTCCGGCTCCGGGCACACGCTTCGGATCGAGTTCTTCGATGGGGTGGACGAGGGCCAGGTCACCCGTGAGGTCGCCCGACTGCTTCGGGAAACGATGGGGCTCGCCGCTCAGCCCAGCCCGCCGGCAGCGAGGCGGATGGGCCAAGAGGAGACCACGCCGGCCGGTGGAATGGTCAGACCCCGGCCGGGGGTGGTGTCCAGCGCGCCGGTGCCCGTACGTCCGATGCGGCCATCATCGGCCGCCCTGCCAACCGAGCTGGAGCAGAACAACGGGCGCCCGTTTCCGCGGCCAACCGGGCGCGACGGCCGCGCCGCCGACCTGAGCCGGGTCGTACTGGACCACGTTCAGGTAACCACCTTGGGTGTCGATGCCACCGTCGAGGTGCGCCTCGCCGTGTCCGGCGGTTCAGCCGCGGGCGGCTACGCGGTCGGCAAGGGGCATGGGCCCGCCGTCGACGCATACCTGCTGCGCCTGGCCGCGACCGCCGCGGGCGACGCTGTCGACCAGGTCCTGGTCGAACCGGGTACGGGTACCTCGCGCGGGCGCTGCTTCGTCGAGCATGTCGCGGTTGTCCCCTTCGCAGGCTGTGAGGTGGCCGTCGTCGTACTGCTGCTCGTGTGCGGTTCCTTCGCCGAGCAGCTGGCCGGATCGGCGATCGTGGTGGGAGACCCGCGCCAGGCGGTGGTACGCGCCACACTCTCCGCCGTCAATAGGCGGCTGGAATCGCTCCTTGCGTAGCAGAATTGGCGGATGAAACGCGCCGCACTGGTACCCGACGCCTTCCTGCCCACGCTGGATGGCGTGATCCCGCCGTGGGCGGGCGAGCCGATCTCGATCGACGGCACGGCGACCTTCGTGCGGCGTACACCGACGTCATCGCCAGACTCTGAGCCGGCTCTGTATGTCCACGGGCTCGGTGGATCGTCGCTCAACTGGACCGACCTGTCGTTCCTGTTGGCGGAGAGGCTTGACGGGTACGCGATCGACCTGCCCGGGTTCGGTCGCAGCGAACCGGGCCGCAGCTACGGCATCGCGAGCATGGCGGATCGCGTGATCAGGTGCATCGAGCACGCCGACCGGGGGCCAGTCCACCTCTTCGGCAACTCGTTGGGTGGCGCGATCACCGTGCGGGTGGCGGGCACCAGGCCCGATCTCGTCCGTACGCTCACGCTTGTCTCGCCCGCCATGCCCTTTATGGATCCGCGGCGGTCCCTGCAGTCGCGGCTGCTGCCGCTGCTGCTCGTGCCGAACGCCGAGCGATGGGCGGCCCGGCGGCTGGCGGCCATCGCGCCGGAGGTGCTGGCCACGCAGGTCATCGCCGCGTGTTTTGCCGAGCCCCAGTTGCTCCCGCCGCAGCGGCTCGCGGAGGCGGTCGAGGAGGTCAAACGCCGGTACGAGGCACCGTGGTACGTCGATGCGTATCTGCGCACACTGCGTGGGCTCGTCGGCAGCTTCCTGCGCTCCTACCTGCCCGGTCCGAACTCGATGTGGCGCGTCGCCGAGCGGATCACCGCTCCTACCCTCGTCATCACCGGTCGTCAGGACCGGCTAGTGGATGTCCGGGTCGCGCCGGCCGTGGCGAAGCTGATCCCGGACAGCCGCCTGCTCGTCCTCGATCGCGTCGGCCATGTGGCTCAGATGGAGAAGCCGCGCGTCGTCGCGCGCGCGGTGGCTGCCATGCTCAACGAGGTGTCGCTGGTGGTTGACGGGCCGGTCGAGCGGGAGTTGGACACGCCGGACACAGCGTCCGAGTCGGTGGATCGCAGCGTGCGAGCCTAATGGGGTGCGGACAGGTCGCCGGACAGATCGGCGGGGGGTTGCGGTGGGCCGGATTGTGGCGGGCCGGGTTGCGGCGGGCCGGCGCGGGGTTGCGGCGGCCGGGCGGACGGTCGAGCTGGAGCGGTGGACGGCGAGGGATCGTCAGCGGGCTGGACGGCAGCGACGAAATCGGGTCTTCGCCCTGGTGGTGCTGATCATGTCAGCCGTGCTGGTCGCCATTGACGTGTCCCGAGCGAGCGACGCCGAGCGCAACGCCGCGCACGCCGGCGGTCAGGTGCCGGGCGAACGCGCCTCGGCGGCCGGATCCACCGCCACGACGTCGATCGCCCCCGCCGACGAATCCGCGCCCGCTGTCCCGTCCGCGCCCGTCGTCGCACAGTATGGGCCGGGGAGCTTCGCCTTCGCCCCCGGCCAGGGGCCGGTTGTCGGTCAGTCCGGCGGCGTGCAGCGCTACCGGGTGGCGGTGGAGAACGGCGTTGGCGTCGCCCCAGAGGCGTTCGCGGCGGCGGTAGACGCGATCCTGGCCGACCCGCGCGGTTGGACGGCCGGTGGGGACCTTCGGCTGCAGCGGGTGCCGGGCGGCGCCGCGGCGGCCTTCACGATCTACCTCGCGACGCCGGCCACGTCGGAGGAGATGTGTCGAGACGAATTTATGGAGACCGCGCAGTACACGAACTGCCGGCTCTCCGACGGCCGGGTGGTGATCAATCTCGCTCGCTGGCTGACCGCGATACCGGGCTACGGCGCGCCGCTCGAGGTCTACCAGGCTTACGTGATCAACCACGAGGTCGGCCACCAGTTTCGGCAGTGGCATGAACTCTGCCCCGGCCCCGGCCAACCGGCGCCGGTCATGCAGCAGCAGACGCTGGGCCTGCAGGGTTGCGTCGCGAATGGGTGGCCCTACCTCGACGGCGTCCGGTACCGCGGGCCGGCGGCGAGCCAGTAGCACCATTCGGGCCGCCCGGGTCGCTGTATGCGGCCGGGGCATGCCACCCTATGGCCGTGCCTTCCTCCCGCCGCCGATCGCACCGCGTCTGGACCGCTGCGCTGATCCTCGGTGTGCTGGCGCTGTTGGCGAGCGGAGGCGTTGGCGCCTATCTGGTGCTGAACAGAGCGGACGCCGCGAGTGGTCATCAGGGCGCTGCGGCCTCCCCAACCCCCAGCCCGACGCCGAGCGTCGGCGCGTCACCGAGCCCGACCGCATCGCCCACCCCGACTGCGCCCAGGACCTATGCGTCGACCGGGCCGAACACCTATGTGTACGCAAAGGGCCAGAGCGCCGTCTTCGGGACTGCGGGGACGCTCCGGAAGTACCGGGTGGCCATCGAGACGGGTACACCGGTGCCCGTCGACGAGTTCGCCGGCGTGGTCGATGCGACGCTCAGCGACCCGCGCAGTTGGATCGCTGGCAGCAACGTACGTCTACAGCGGGTCGCCGGGGATTCGGCGGCCTACAACTTCACGGTCTACCTGGTGACACCCGGCACGGCGTACAAGATCTGCCTCGCCGGTGGTTACGACATCTTCTGGCGCGGTGAGCCATACACGTCGTGCCGTATCGGCGGAAGGATCCTGATCAACATCGCCCGATATCTGAAGAGCATTCCGAAGTATGGAGCGCCGGTCGAGTCGTACCAGCAGTACGCGATCAACCACGAGGTGGGCCACGTCCTCGGACACGGTCATGAGCTGTGCCCGGGCAAGGGCAAGCCGGCGCCGGTGATGCAGCAGCAGACTTTCGACCTGCAGGGCTGCGTGGCGTACTTCTGGCCGTATCTGGACGGGAAGCGGTACGCCGGGCCTCCTGGCCGTATCGTCCCATCTGGGTGATCTTGCGTTTCAGCAGCTCAGATTGGGTGTGAGGCCGCTCTCGGTTCGCCCTAACCTGGTGGGTGATCCGCCGTTCGGCTGTCATGGTTGTACGCGTGGCGGCACTCCCCGGACGTTTGGCGAACGCGCGTGCCCGATGGGGTACGCGGCATGTCGTGGTTGCGGCGCTCACGCTGACCGTGCTCGGGGCCGGCGCCGCGCTGTCGATCTCTGTGGCCGCGGGCGATGCACGCGCGGGCGGGACGAACGCGTTCGCACCCCAACAGACCCAGCCGACCCAGTCGACGGGTCAAACCGCCCCGGCGCCCAAACCCACTACGGTGACGGCGGCGCCCAGGGCCGCGGCGCCCAAGGCGGCGGCACCCAAGGCCGCGGCACCCAGGGCCGCAGTGCCCAAGGCCGCAGCACCCAGGGCCGCAGTGCCCAGGGCCGCAGCACCCTCAGCAGGAACGACGAAGGCAGCACCCAAGGTGACCGCCACCACACCGGCAGCGCCCCAGGCGAAGGCCGCCGGCTCTGGGCAGTGGCGGTACGCGAGCCCGGCAGGCCCGGTCGTGGGTACGGCCGGCCCGCTACGCACCTTCCGGGTCGCCGTAGAGAGCGGATTGCCGGTCACGCTGGGTCAGTTCACCGACCTGGTCGACTCGACGCTGGGTGACCCTCGGAGCTGGATCGTCGGCGGCGACGTGCGCCTACAGCGCGTGTCGAACAGCGCCGAGCATGACTTCACGATCTTCCTGGCCAGCCCTCAGACCGCGTACGAGCTGTGCCTCACTGCGGGCGTGGACATCCGCATGGACGGAGCGCCGTACACCTCCTGTCGCGCCGGCGCCAAGGTCGTCATCAACTCGGCGCGCTACCTGGAGGGCGTGGCCGAGTACGGTGCGCCGCTCGACGCGTACCGGCGCTATGTCGTTAACCACGAGGTCGGCCACTGGCTCGGCCATGACCACGTCCGGTGCCCGGGCGCCGGCAAGCCTGCACCCGTCATGGCGCAGCAGACGCTCGGACTGCAGGGCTGCGTGGCCAACAGTTGGCCCTACCTGAACGGCGAGCGCTACACCGGTCCGGCCGCCGAGCACTGATCCCGGCCGCCCACATGCCGGAACCAGTGTCCCACGTCACGGCAGACGGGTCCGGTGCCGAGCAACAATGGGGGGCGACCCATTGGAGGTTCCCGTGTCGCTGCCACCGCTCGTCGAGCCCGCCACCGAACTCACCATCGATGAGGTCCGGCGCTACTCGCGCCACCTGATCATTCCCGACGTCGGGGTGACCGGGCAGAAGCGCCTCAAGAACGCGAAGGTGCTCTGCGTCGGCGCGGGCGGCCTGGGTTCGCCGGCGCTGATGTATCTCGCCGCGGCCGGCGTCGGCACCCTCGGCGTGATCGATTTCGACACGGTCGATGAGTCCAACCTGCAGCGGCAGGTCATCCACGGGCAGAGCGACATCGGCCGATCCAAGGCCGAGTCGGCCGCCGCGTCTGTGCGCGAGATCAACCCGTACGTGAATGTCGTCATCCACAACGCGGCGCTGGACAACGAGAATGTCTTCGACATCTTCGGGCAGTACGACCTGATCGTTGATGGCACGGACAACTTCGCCACCCGCTACCTGGTCAACGACGCATGCGTGCTGCTCGGCAAGCCCTACGTCTGGGGGTCGATCTACCGTTTCGATGGCCAGGCCGCGGTCTTCTGGGCCGAACACGGTCCGTGCTATCGCTGCTTGTACCCAGAGCCGCCGCCGCCCGGCATGGTCCCCTCCTGCGCCGAGGGGGGCGTACTCGGCGTCCTCTGTGCTTCGATCGGCTCCATCCAGGTCACTGAGGCGATCAAGGTGCTGACCGGGATCGGCGAGCCCCTCGTTGGCGGCCTCATCGTCTATGACGCGTTGGAGATGGCCTACCGAAAGATCAAGGTGCGTAAGGATCCGAACTGCGCGGTCTGCGGGGAGAGCCCGACCGTCACCGAGCTCATTGATTACGATGACTTCTGCGGCGCCGTGTCGGAGGATGCTTCGGCCGCCGTGGTCGGTTCGACGATCACAGTGAACGACCTCAACGAGTGGCTCAAGGCCGAGAAGCCGATACACCTGGTCGACGTCCGCGAGCCGGCCGAGTACGAGATCGTCAAGATCCCGGGCTCGGTGCTCGTGCCCAAGGGGGAGATCATCTCCGGCCAGGCGCTGGCGTCACTTCCGCAGGAACGCCAGATCGTCCTCTACTGCAAGACCGGGGCACGCAGTGCCGAGGCGCTCGCCGCGGTCAAGGCGGCCGGGTTCCGTGACGCCGTGCATGTCCACGGTGGAGTCGCGGCCTGGGTCCGCGAGATCGACCCGTCGCTTCCCGCGTATTAGCAGATGGTTGTCGGGAGCTGCGATCGGGTGCCGGATTCCATTGCCGGGCACGGCCGGTAGCCTACCGGCATGGTAGACATCGATGCCGCGATCGGCTACGTCGTCGCGCGCGGTGACTCCGTAGATCGCGCCCACCTGTCCTTCCTGCGAACGGGTGCGCCCCCGGCGGAGGAGATATTCGAGCACGTCGAGATGGGTCAGATGCCCACCGGCGGCTGGCCGGCGCAGTGGGGTGGCGACGTGGCCTCCATCGACGCCACCTGCTTCCGGCTGGCCGAACTCGACGGCCTTGCCGGCGTTGCCGGCCTCGGCCGGACATCGGCGATGCGTGCGCTGGACTGGCTCGCCAACCGGCAGCGGCTCGACGGCTTCTGGGAGGAGGACCCGGCGCTGCGGGACTCCGCGCCGCCGTGGGCGATGCCGGGCGATCTCGAGGCGCGCTTCTACTTGACAGTCAATGCGGCCTTCTGGCTCGCGGTGGCCGCCGTCGATGCGGGTCCGTCGGACGTGTACGCCGGCCCGCTCGCCCAGGCCGCGCGGGCGATTCTCGACTCGCTCGACGACCACGGCTCGTGGCCCGGCTTTCTCGTCTCCGGCTGGCTCGCCGGGGCGGTGCTGCACCGTACCGGGTGGTTCTACGAGTCCGCCCGGATCTTCGTGGTCCTCGGCGACCGGGTGAGGACGATGTCCGCCGCGGACGCTGCCTGGATGCTCGCCGCACTGCGCCGCGCGGGCGTCACCCCGGACGACTCCCTGACGGCGGCCGCGCGGCAGCGACTCACCGAGTTGCAGCGCCCCGACGGGGCCTGGCCGAGCGACGACGCGCCCGCCTTCGACGTCCACACGACGCTCACCGCCCTCCGCGCCCTCCGCTAGCCCGCTCCATCGTCGATCATGACCTGGAGGTCATGATCGACGCGTTTTCGCGACGGTCAGAACGTGATCACGGCGATCTTGGGGCGGTCAGGGCCGGGTGTGGCCGTCGCCGACGATGACGTACTTCGTCGAGGTGAGCTCGGGCAGGCCCATCGGCCCGCGGGCGTGCAGCTTCTGGGTCGAGATGCCGATCTCGGCGCCGAAACCGAACTCTCCGCCGTCGGTGAAGCGGGTGGAGGCGTTCACGGCGACCGCCGCGGCATCCACCTCGGCGACGAAGCGCCGGGCGGCCGGCTGCGATCCGGTGACGATCGCCTCCGTATGCCCGGACCCATACTGTCTGATGTGGACAATCGCGGCATCCAGCGATGGGACCACGGCGGCCGAAAGGTCCAGGGACAGGTACTCGGCGGCGTAGTCCGACTCGTCCGCTTCGGTTACCGGCACGCCCGCAGCGGCGCCGGCTGCCACCACCGAAGCATCGCCGTGCACGGTCACGCCAGCGTCGCGTAACGCCGGCAGCGCCATCGCGAGGAACCCGCCCGCGACCTTCTCGTGGACCAGCAACGACTCGGCCGCGTTGCATACCGACGGCCGGGACGTCTTCGCGTTGAGCAGGATCTCCAGAGCCATACCGAGGTCCGCCGCCTCGTCGACGTAGACGTGGCAGTTGCCCACGCCGGTCTCGATCACCGGCACCGTCGACTCCTCTACCACGGAGCGGATGAGGTCCGCCCCACCACGCGGGATCAGGACGTCGACGACGCCCCGAGCCCGCATCAGTTCCTTGGCTGACTCCCGCGAGGTCGCGTCGATCAGCTGGATGGTGTCTGGCGGCAGGCCCACGGCGGCGATCGCGGCGCGGAGTACCTCGACTATCGCCGCGTTGGAAGTGCGTGCGGTCGACGAACCGCGCAGTAGGACCGCGTTGCCCGACTTGAGGCAGAGCCCAGCCGCATCGGCGGTAACATTGGGGCGCGCCTCGTAGATGATGCCGACCACGCCCAACGGCACCCGGACCTGGCGCAGTTCCAGTCCGTTGGGCAGTACCGAGCCGCGCAGCACCTCGCCCACGGGGTCCGGCAGCCCGGCCACCTGGCGCAGCCCATCGGCCATACCTGCCACGCGTTTCGGGTCGAGGCACAGCCGGTCCACGAGGTGGTCGGGGGTGTCGGCTGACCGCGCTCGGGCCACGTCCTCAGCGTTCGCCGCCAAGATCTCGGCGGTACGGGCATGAAGTGCGTCGGCCATGGCCAAGAGGGCGCCGTCTTTGGTACGCCGGCTCGCCGTGGCCAGCATGGTGGCCGCCTCTCTGGCCTTCCGCCCTTGATCAGCGACGCTCATGTCGGGCTACTTTCGCTCGTATCTGACAGCTCACAGCAGGACGAGATCGTCGCGGTGGACGACCTCCTTTTCGTACCCGGGCCCAAGCTCGGCGGCGAGGTCTGGCGTCGACCGTCCGAGCAGTCCCGGTAGTTCGCCGGCGTCGTAGTTGACGAGCCCGCGTGCGACCGGCCGTCCGTCCGGGTCCACGAGGTCGACCGGGTCGCCCGCGGCAAATCGGCCATCGACGCCGGTAATTCCCGCCGCGAGCAGCGAGGCGCGGCGCGAGACGACCGCCCGGACCGCACCAAGGTCGAGGTGCAGCCGGCCCCGCGGCGAGGTGGCGTGAGCGAGCCAGAACAGGCGCGCGGCCGGCCGTTCCCGGATCGGGTGGAACAGGGTGCCCACCGGCTCGCCCGTCAGCGCGTCGGCGACGAGCGCAGCCGACGTCAGGAGCACCGGAATCCCCGCACCGGTGGCGATGCGCGCCGCCTCGATCTTGGTCACCATCCCGCCCGTACCCAGGCCGGCCCGGCCGATGCGGCCGATCGCTACGCCCGCGAGGTCGTCCTCGCTGCGAACCTCGTCGATGCGGCGGGCGCCGGCTCGGATCGGGTCGCCGGTGTAGAGCCCGTCCACGTCCGAGAGCAACACGAGCAGGTCGGCGTGGACGAGCGCGGCTACCAGCGCAGCGATCCGGTCGTTGTCGCCAAACCGGATCTCCTCTGTGGCGACCGTGTCGTTCTCGTTGACGATCGGAACTGTGTGGAGGTCGAGCAGGCGGCGCAGGGTGCGGTAGGCGTTGCGGTAGTGCGCCCGTCGGGTGACGTCGTCGACCGTGAGCAGGATCTGGCCGACAGGACGGCCGTGGCGGCCGAACGACTCGGTGTACGCGCGCATGAGCAGCCCCTGACCGACGCTCGCCGCCGCCTGCTGAGTGGCGAGGTCGCGGGGACGGGCCCTGAGGCCGAGTGGGGCTAGCCCAGCGGCGATCGCGCCGGAGGAGACGAGCACGACTTCGCGACCGTCGTCGCAGTGCCGGGCGAGCGCGTTGACCAAGGCGTCGACGCAGCCCAGGTCCAGTCCGCCGTGAGTCGTAGTGAGCGAGGACGAACCGACTTTGACAACGACCCGTCTGGCCGCCGTGACGATCTCTTCCCGCGCGGTGCTCACCTGCACTCAGCCATTCTCGCCGGTGGCTGCCTTCGGCCCGTCGACGCTCCCGCATTTTGAGTCGCTTCCACATGGTGAGTCGCTCCCGCATGGTGAGTCGCTTCCACATGCTGGTGTCGAGCCGCGCCCCTACGCTCCCCCTATGCCTCCCGCAGCGCGCCACGACTCGTATGACCCGGCCGCCTACGTCGAGGCTGTGCTCGACCTGGTGGAGCAGATCCCGCCGGGCCGGGTCATGTCGTACGGCGCGATCGCCGAGTACCTGTACGGGACGTACGGCCGTGGTTCGGCCCGCCGGGTCGGCACGATCATGGCGCAGTACGGCGGTCCGGTGCCCTGGCACCGCGTCGTCACCGGCGGCGGGCGTACGCCGCCCGGCCATGAGGCGGAGGCTCGTCGGCGTCTGGAGTCCGAGGGCGTCACGTTTCGCGGCTCACGGGTAACCATGGCCGACTATGCGTGGTGGCCCTCGTCAAGATCCCGGCGATCATGAGCTGACCGACGGGATCTTGGGGCGGGGTCAAGTGCAGAGCATGCCTACGCCGCCGCGGCGCGGGTCGCCGGCCGCGCCGGACCGCCCGACCGCGCTCACGCCGCCGAAGTAGTGGCTGGTGTGGTCCCACTGGTTGATCACAAACCCGGCGCCGGCGAGGGCGGTGAGCTCCTCCTCCGGGTAGCCGGGCTCGGCCTGCACGATCGCCTGCGCATCCGGCATGTCATCGGCGACCGGATGGAACCGGGGCGCCGCGATCGCGTCGGTAGTGCTCTGTCCGTCGATGAGCACGCCGATCAGGGTGCCGATGAGAGCGGTACGGATGCGTGACGCACCGGCCGATCCGGCGGCGAGCGCGAGCCCACCTCGGGAGTCCACGACGACAAGCGGGCACATGTTGGACGGCATGCGCTGGCCGGGCCCGAGATCCGGGCTGCTCAGCTCACCTTCGCCGAGCATCGAGTTGAGGTTGAAGCCGTGGCCGGGCACCCAGACGCCGGAGCCGATGCCGAGTGTCAACGTGATCACGCAGGCGTTGCGGTCGGCGTCGACGACCGAGATGTTCGAGGTGTTGCCGAGCCCACGGCCGGAGACCAGGAGTGCCTTGGCCAGGGCGACCGCTCGGCGACCCCGCCGCATCGTGGCCAGCCGCGGCGGCAGCGAAGCAATGGTCGCGATGGTGGCGTTGAAGTCGGTGCGTGCGGAGACGGTGTGCCCGGCCATCCGGGCGGCCGCGACGGGCACATTGGCCACCCGGTACGCCGCCATGTCGTCCGGTCCGAGGCAGCCGCCCGCCTCGCGTACGGCGTCGACCGTAAGCTTGCCGATCGGACCGGTGTAGAAGGCCGCGGGGCCCTGTTCGGCCAGGATCGTCAGGGCCTTATCGAGGCCAGGGTGGTGTAGCAGGTCGCCGCCCTGCAGGAGCCGCCCGCCGGGGGCGTATATGCCCGCGCCGTCGCCCGGGATGAGCGCCGGCGCCACGGAGAGCAGCGTGCGGGCCTGCGCTGTCGGCAGGATGACACCGCTGGAAGCCAGCGTTATCGCGGGCTCGACCACTCGCTGCCAGGGGAGCCGCCCCCAGCGTCGGTGGACCTCACCCGCCCCGGCAGGGATCCCGGGTACGGCCACGGACGGGCCACCGATCATGTAGTGCATAGGCAGGTCGCCGAACGAAACCTCGATCGGAACCATGGGATCGGGCTTCATATCGTCGTCTAGACCCGGCACCGCACAGAAGAAGTCGAGGCAGGTCACGGTGGACGTGGCGGCGTCGTAGTAGGTGGCGAACCCGCCGCCGCCGATGCCGGTGAGGATGCTCTCAGAGACGCAGCAGGTGAGCATCGCGGCCACGGCGGCGTCCGCCGCCGAGCCCCCCGCCGCGAGGGTACGCAGGCCGACCTCGGCGGTGGCTGGATGGCCCGCCGCCACTCCTGCCTTGAGCCCTGCCGCGACCCCTTGCGTCACCCTGTCCTCACCCTCTCCGTCAGCCGCCCGGCGCTGCCGGGCCGAGATCCATGTCACGGTGATGCGGGCAGCGTAGACCGCCTAACCCCGGCCCGGTGGGATTGCGGCTACCATCCGCGACCATGGCCACCTTTGGCGGCGCCCAAAAAAAGGGCACATCACCCTCCGATGCCACAATCGCAGCAGCAACGGCGACCGACGCTCCCCGGCGGCTGTCGAAGAAGGTACGGATCGGGTACGCCACGGGTTCGCTCGTCACCGGAGCCTTCGGCACCGTGCCGGGCCTGCTGTTGCTGCCCTACCTCACCGACACGCTGGGGGTGGCGGCGGGCCTCGCTGGCCTGCTGGTGCTGCTGCCGAAGGCGTGGGACGTGTTGGTCAACCCGGTAGCGGGGAGGCTGTCCGACCGCACCCGCACCCGCTGGGGAGCGCGTAGACCGTACCTGCTCGTGGCCGGGTTCGCCCTAGCGGTGCTGTTCGCCTCGATCTTCGCGGGCGTCTATACCGGCGGCGCCGGCGCGCTGTGGGTCTGTGCCGCGTTCCTCGCCACGGCGACGGCGTTCGCGTTCTTTCAGGTGCCCTACGTGGCCATGCCGGCCGAGATGACCGAGGGTACGGATCTGACCGACCCGTACGGCGAGCGTACCCGCATGATGACCTGGCGGGTCGCGTTCCTGGCGCTGACGATCCTCGTATCCGGAGCGATCGCGCCCATCATCGTAAGGCAGTTCGGCGGCGGCATTCCCGGGCACCGGGCCATGGGTGTGTTCATCGCGCTCATGATGATCGTCGGTACGATCACGGTCTTCCATCTCACTCGGGATGCCGCCACCGGTGTGTTCGTGGAGAGTGAGAGGACTCTGCGCGCCCAGCTTCGGGTGGCCGCACAGAACAAGCCATTCCGGGTCCTGGTCGCGTGCTTCGTCGCCCAGGCGGCCGGCGTCGCCGCCATGCTCGCCGGCGTCCAGTACTTCGCCGATCATGTCCTGCACGATCATGACGCGACCACGTTGCTCTTCGTCTGCGTGGTCGGCCCGGCCATCCTGGTCATGCCTGTGTGGAACCGGATCGGGGCGCGCATCGGGAAGCTCAAGGGCTACGTCGCGGCGTCGCTCACCCTCACCATCGGAACCTTCGCCCTGGTGGCCGCCCCGCTGCTGGCGGTGGCCGCGGTCTATGTGATCGTCGGGATGATCGGCGTGGGGTACGCGGGGCAGCAGCTGTTCGGGCTGGCGATGCTGCCCGACTGCATCGCCTACGACGAGGCGCGCACCGGCCGGCGCCAGGCCGGCGTCTTCACCGGCCTGTGGACCGCGGGCGAGACGTTCGGCCTCGCCCTCGGTCCCGGCATCTTCGGCGCCACCCTGCAGGTGTTCGGCTATATGCCGAGTACGTCCGGCGCGGCGGCACCGCAGACCGGGACGGCCGAGCTAGGCGTGCTCCTCGGCTTCACCGTGGTGCCCGGCATCGTCGTCGGGCTGGCGCTGCTGTTCCTCCGGGCGTACGACCTGTCGGCAGATCGCCTCGCTGGCATGGTTACGGCGCCGGCCGCCCACTGAGATCTTGGCGCCGAGAGGTCGCCAGGCAGGGCAGCCCTTCAGCGCCAAGATTCACGGCGACGCGCCGACGCACAGCGACGCGCCGGTGGGGGACTCCCGGATGTCGGCCGGTGCAAGTAGCGTGAGAGCGCGCCGACGGCGGGTCGTCTGCGACTCTACGAACTCCCGGTTGAAGGGGCACTGGTGACCACGTCATCTCCCGACCTGGATCGCAAGGTCCGGCAACTCGACAACGATGTCCATGCAGTTTACGAGATGATCACCAAGGTCCACGGGACGCTGCAGCTGCACACGACCCGCTTGGATGGCATCGATGCCGGCCTCGGAGAAATGAACACGCGCCTCGATACAGTGGAGACGCGACTCGATACAGTGGAGACGCGCCTCGATACAGTGGAGACGCGCCTCGGCGGTGTGGAGACGCGCCTCGGCGGTGTGGAGACCGGCCTGGTCGGTGTGGAGACGCGCCTCGGCGGTGTGGAGACCGGCCTGGTCGGTGTGGAGACGCGCCTCGGCGGTGTGGAGACCGGCGTGGTCGGTGTGGAGACGCGCCTCGGCGGTGTGGAGACCGGCCTGGTCGGCGTTGGCACCAAGGTGGATGAGGTCCTCCGTCGCTTGCCGGCCGCGTGACGGCTAGCCGACCCGTGCGGTGACCTTGGGCGTTGTACCAGGCTCGGGTATGCCATGGTGAAACTCGGGTGTCGCGCTCGCAGCCGGAATGGAGGGCTCGGCGGCTCCGGGTCCCTTCCGGGCGCGGGGCACGGAGGTTCGAGTGGGCACGATGCCGAACCAGTAGGAGCCGTAGCCCGGCAGCGTCAGCAGGTAGGGCCGCAACCCGATGTTCGGAAACGCGGTGCCTCCGGTGAGTTCGACCGGCACGTTGTTGTGGAAGCGCCGCGACAGGTTGAGCTGCGCTGGCTGCGGGTGACGCGAGAGGTTGTGGACACATAGGACAGTCTCGGCCACGCCATCATCGCTGATGTACTCCCGAAGGAACGAGAGCACCGCCGGGTTGGAGCCGCGGAGGTCCTCGAAGGTCCCCTGCGCGAGCGCCCGATAGCGCTTGCGCACCGCCAACATCTGACGGGTCCATTGGAGCAGGGAGTCTGGCTGGTCGATCTGACGCTCCACATTGACCGCGTTGTAGCCATACACCCAGCCCGCGTTGACCGGCAGGTGCAGCTTGTTCGGGTCGCACCGAGAGAAGCCGCCGTTTCGGTCCACCGACCACTGCATCGGGGTTCGCATACCGTCGCGGTCGCCTAGCCAGATGTTGTCGCCCATGCCGATCTCGTCGCCGTAGTAGAGGACGGGCGAGCCGGGCAGCGAGAGTAGCAGCGCGGTGAAGAGTTTGATCTGGCCGCGGTCGCTGGTGAGCAGCGGCGCGAGGCGACGGCGGATGCCGGCGTTGAGGCGGGCGCGTGGGTCCTCGGCGTAGTGCTGGTACATGTAGTCACGCTCCTCGCCACTCACCATCTCGAGCGTGAGCTCGTCGTGGTTGCGCAGGAACGTTCCCCACTGGCACCGGGATGGGATCTCCGGCGTCTCCGCCATGATCTCCGAGATCGGCGCGCGCGACTCCTGGCGTACAGCCATGAAGATGCGCGGCATGAGCGGGAAGTGGAACGCCATGTGGCACTCGTCGCCGCCGTTGGCCTCGTCACCGAAGTAGGAGACCAGTTCGGTGGGCCAGAGGTTCGCCTCCGCGAGCAGGACTCGCCCGGGGAACTCGGTGTCGATCATTGCGCGGATCCGCTGGAGATAAGCGTGCGTCTCCGGCAGGTTGGCGCAGTCCGTGCCCTCCCGCTCGTATAGGTAGGTGATCGCGTCGAGGCGAAAACCGTCGACGCCCAGGTCGAGCCAGAACCGTACGACGTCGAGCATGGCCTCCTGCACGGCCGGGTTGTCGTAGTTGAGGTCCGGCTGGTGGTGGAAGAAGCGGTGCCAGTAGAACTGCTGGCGGACCGGGTCGAAGGTCCAGTTGGACGGCTCTGTGTCGCCGAAGATGACGCGTACCCCGGCGTAGTCGGTGTCGGTGTCGCGCCACACGTAGTAGTCGCCGTACGGCCCATTCGGGTCGTAGCGCGACTCCTGGAACCAGCGGTGGGTGTCCGAGGTGTGGTTGAGCACGAGATCGGTCACGACCCGGATGCCGCGCGCGTGCGCCTCGTCCAGCAGCGTCACGAAGTCGTCGATCGTGCCGTACTCCGGGGCGATCTGGTAGTAGTCGCGAATGTCGTAGCCGCCGTCGCGCCGGGGCGAGTCGTAGAACGGTGGTATCCAGAGGCAGTCGACGCCCAGCCATTGCAGGTAGTCCAGTTTCGCGCTCAGGCCACGAAGGTCGCCGTGGCCGTCGTCGTTGGAGTCGAAGAATGCCTGCACGAGTACCTCGTAGAAGACAGCCCGCTTGTACCAGTCGGGGTCCACGGGCATGGGCCGCGCGCGGGACGTCGGCGTGCTGATCCGCTGGAGCAGGTCGGTCACGGTGGGGTACTCCTCGGACAGGGGAGGGCAGGGGTTTCGAGTGGGTCTCCACCATTACGACCCCGGAGTGGCTATGGGATCAGGGGCAAACGGACAGAATTGACCCGCGTACGGACCGGCAACGTCGTCCGAAGGATGGCTTGCGCTACGCGCTGGTACGGGCAGCGAGTCAACGCATCTAGAGTGAGAACAATTCGCATTAAAAGGGGTACCCGATGACGGCCGCGATGCCCGCGCGCGGCGTACCGGCGGCGCAGGTGCTCGCCGAGATCGAGGCCCTGCGCCGGGTGGACCTGCCGACGCATGGTGGCCCTGCAACGCCCCACCTAAAACGCCCAACCTAGTAATTGCCGGGCGCCGCAAGGTCGGCACTGAACCGATCGGCTCGATGCGAGCGACAGGGGGGTGAGACCAGAGCGCCACGAGAAGGGGATTTGCATGGATCACAGCACCTTGCGTCGCGTCGCCGCGGCGGCAATGCTGGCCTTGACCGGCCTCACCGTCTATCTGATCGGCGGTGCCGGGACGGCGCAAGCCGGTGCGGCGAATGTCCGCGCTGAGGGGATGTCCCGACCGCAAGGCGCAGCAGAGCAAGCGATGTGGCGCGCCAGCCCCGACGGCGATGCGCACCGCGGCGACGCCGGACAGAGAACACCAACAAACGCCGCGACCGACCCCGACCATTGAAATCAGCACTACAGGGCGCCTAACTGAGCGGCATTGTCCCCGAAGTACACCCGTTCTCGGTGATCACGGACGTTTGTTTTCGGCGACGGGCCGTGCCGGTACGGGCGGACGTCGGTGGGCCGTGGTTGCATAGCGGGCGTGGCTGAGGCACTAGGCGTGGAGAAGGGCTCTGGTCGGGCCCAGCGGTCTCCGCTGCCGCGGTATCGGCTGGTGCGCCGGGCCGCCGACGCGGTGGCCGGGCCGGGCGGTGGCACCCCGGTGCCGATACTCGACACCGCACAGCAGGCCGTGGTCGCGCACAGAGCCGGCCCGTTGCTGGTCGTGGGCGGGCCAGGCACCGGCAAGACAACCGCTCTGGTCGAGGCGGTGGCCGCCCGCGTCGCGGAGGGCGTTGATCCCGCACACATTCTCGTGCTCACGTTCGGCCGGAAGTCCGCGGCGGCTCTGCGCGACCGGATCGAGGCGCGGATCGGGCAGGGTCGTCACGGTGACGGGCGGGCCACGATGTCCGAACCGGTGGTGCGCACCTTCCCCGCGTACGCGTTTGGCCTGCTCCGCCTCGCCGCAGCCGACCGGGGCGAGCCCGCTCCCCGGCTGCTCACCGGTGCTGAGCAGGACGCCGTCATCCGGGACATGCTCGATGCCCCGGATGCGGCGAAGCGGTGGCCCTCCTCGCTCCGAAATGCCGTGCGGACCAGGGCGTTCGCCGGCGAACTGCGCGATCTCCTGCTGCGCGCCGCGGAACGGGGCATCGGCCCGAGGACCCTCGCCGACCTCGGGCGGAGCCACCGCCGTGAGGACTGGGTGGCCGCCTCGGGCTTCCTGGAGGAGTACGTACGGGTCCTCGCGCTGCGTGATGCGACCACCCGGGGCAGCGTGGCCTACGACCAGGCCGAGCTGGTACGCGCGGCGGCCGCGCTCCTGGTCGATGACCCGGTCATGCTCGCCGCCGAACGTGACCGATGCCGCCACGTGTATGTCGACGAGCTGGCCGACACCGATCCGGCCCAGATCGACCTGCTCGGGATGATCGTTGGCGGCGGCGGCCACGTGGTCGGTTTGGCCGACCCGGACTCGTCCACGTTTGCGTTCCGTGGCGGCGACCCGACCGGGGTCCGTGACTTCACCGAGCGCTTCCCGACCGCAACCGGGGACGAGGCGCCGCGGATCACCCTCGGGTCGGGCTATCGGTCTGTGCCGGAGTTGGTGGCGGCGACCAGACGCGTGGCCGCCCGACTTCGCGGCCCGGCGCGCCACCGAGCGATCACGGCCGCGGTGCCGCCGCGCCACGGCGCTGTGCCACCGGGCGAGGGCGCTGTGCCACCGGGCGAGGGCGCAGCGCCACCGGGCGAGGTCGGTCCGCCTGCGCTGCAGGTGTGCACGTTGCGCTCGGTCACGAGTGAGTCGGCCTACATCGCGCACTTTCTTCGCGAGGCGCATCTGCGCGGCGGCATCCCTTGGTCGCGGATGGCGGTCATCGTCCGATCGCTGCAGCACCACCACGCGGCACTGCGCAGAGCGCTCACCCAGTCCGGTGTGCCGGTCACGACCGGCGCCGAGGACACGAGTCTGGCGACGCAGCCGGCGGTGGCTCCACTGCTGCTGCTCCTGCGGTGCGCCCTCGGAGAGTCCACACTGGACGAAGAGATCGCGGTGAGCCTCCTGCACTCCGCCCTGGGCGGCGCCGACCCGTTCGCCGAGCGGCGACTGCGGCAGGGCCTTCGGGACCTCGCCGCCACGGTGGGAGATCGGCGTCCCTCCGGCGAGCTGCTCGTCGAGGCACTTCAAGAACCGGGCACCCTCGCTCTGATCGACGATCGCTGGGCGCGGCCGGCCCGCACCATAGCCGGACTCATGGCGACGGCGCGCGAGATGGCGTCCAGGCCCACCGCCACGGCGGAGGACGTGTTGTGGGCGGTGTGGCGGGCGAGCGGTCTCGCGGACCGTTGGGCGGTTGCCAGCTCGCGCGGCGGTCGTCGCGGAGCCACCGCCGACCGGGACCTCGACGCCATCCTGGTTCTGTTCGACGCGGCCGCGCGGTTTACCGATCGACTGCCCGGCGCCCGGATCTTGACATTCCTGGACCACCTGCTCGACCAACAACTTCCCGCAGACACGCTCGCGCCGGCCGCCGACCGCGGCGACGCCGTCCGGATCCTCACCGCACATGCCGCCAAGGGCCTGGAATGGGACGTGGTGGTCGTCGCCGGCGTGCAGGAGGGTGTCTGGCCCGACCTGCGGCTGCGGGGCAGCGTGCTCGGCTCCGAACGACTGGTGGACGTGGCCGCCGGCCGGGCGGCGCCGCCCGGACAGCCCGGCACCGCCGGCCAGGTCACGGCCCTGCTCGACGAGGAGCGCCGGCTGTTCTATGTCGCGACGACGAGGGCTCGTCGCGCTCTTCTGGTCACCGCAGTCGACCCCAGCACCACCGGCAGTGGCGGGGAGGAGCAGCCCAGCAGGTTCTTGGCGGAGCTCAGTCGCGCCGCCAGACTGGGCGAGACGCCGCCAGAGTCGGCCGACACCGCCCCGCCCGCTGACACCGCCGCGCCCGCTGACACCGTGGGGCGCGACGACGACGGCCATGCTGCTGCCGGGGACGAGGCGGGCGTCCGCATCGGCCTGCTGCGGCGCCCGCTCACGCTGCCTGCGCTCGTGGCAGAGCTGCGGACCGCGGTGAGCGACGCCACTACGCCGGCCGCGGTCCGGCACGCGGCCGCGGCCCAGCTCGCGAAGCTCGCGGCGGCCGGCGTACCCGGCGCGGACCCCGATGAGTGGTGGGGCCTGCGGCCGCTGTCAGATGAGCGCACACTGGTCGACCCCGGCGACCCCGTTCGCGTGACACCATCCACAGTGGAGAACGTGCTGCGCTGCGGACTTCGCTGGCTGTTGGAGCGCAACGGCGGCAGTGACGCGCCCTCGGCCAAGCAGGGCATCGGCAATCTCGTGCACGCGGCCGCGATGCTCGTCGAGGAGGCTGGCGACGGGCGCTCCGTCGACGCGGCCGCGGTGCGCGCTTTCGTCGCCGATCGCTTCGACCAGATCGAGCTGCCAGCTCGGTGGCTTGGTCAGCGCGAGCGCGAGCGGGCCGAGAGGATGGTCGACAAGCTGCTCGGCTGGCTGAGTGTGAATCCCCGCCAGCAGCTCGCGATCGAGCAGGACTTCGAGACTCGGCTCGAGCCGCCCGCCGATCTGTCCGGGCCGCCGGTGCTGCTCAAGGGGAGGGTGGACCGCCTCGAGATGGACCACAAGGGGCGGCTGGTGGTCGTTGACCTCAAGACCGGCGCGAGCGCACCGAGTGCCGACGACACGGAGGAGCATCCGCAACTCGCGGCGTACCAGGTGGCCGTGGCGGCTGGCGCCTTCCCACAGGGTTCGGTCACCGGCGGCGCTGAGATCGTGGCCGTCGGCACGAGCCACGCCAGCGCTGCCGTCCGCGTGCAGCCGCCACTGGCAGAGTCCGACGACCCAGCCTGGGCCGACGCGCTGGTCCGCCGGGCGGCCTCCGCGATGGCAGCGTCGACGTTCCGCGCCGTCGTCAACGACGCGTGCCCGTACTGCGCTGTTCGCACCTCCTGTCCGCTCTCCGGCAAGGGAAGGCAGGTGACCGGCTCATGAGCGGCATCGGGCCACGGTTCACGCCGGAGGAGCTGCGCACCCGGCTGGGCATCACCTACGACTTCAGCGGCGAGCAGCTGCAGGTCATCAGCGCGCCGCCGGACGAACCGCTGCTGGTGGTGGCGGGCGCCGGTTCCGGCAAGACCGAGCTGATGGCGCTACGGGTGATGTGGCTCATCGCCAACTCGCATGTGCGGCCCGACCAGGTGCTCGGCCTTACCTTCACCCGGAAGGCCGCCGGGGAGCTATCCCACCGCATCCGTCTGTACCTCGGTCGGGCCAAGCAGCTGCTCGGCCATGACGCACAGCTCACCGGTGAGCCGACGGTGGCGACCTACCACTCATTCGCTGCCCGGGTGGTGCGCGAGCATGGCATGCGGTCGGGCTACGAACCAACCGTCCGGCTGCTCACCGAGGCGGCCTGCTGGCAGCTGGCCGACGCGGCGGTGCGCCAGCACGACAGCCCGGCGATGCGTGCGTACCCGCTCGGTCAGGCGAATGCGACGGCGGCGGTCCTCGATCTCGCCGGTGAGCTGGCCGAGCACCTGCGTGACACGGAGGAGGTGGCGAAGTTCACCCTCGGTCTTACCGCGTCGATGGAGGGAGCGTCGGGGAACAAGATCCTGAAACCGGTTCAGGAAGTGCTGGACCGCCAGCGGGGCAGGCTCGCGCTCCTGCCGCTCGTGCAGACGTACGCGGAGCGCAAGAAGGCCATGGAGGCGATGGACTTCGGCGACCAGTTGCGCCGCGCGGCCACGGTGGCGCAGGCCCATCCCGAGGTGGCTGACGCCGAGCGGGACCGTTTCAAGGTCGTCCTGCTCGACGAGTACCAGGACACCTCCCAGGCCCAGGTTGTGTTGCTGCGGTCGCTGTTCGGCGCCGGCCACCCGGTCACCGCGGTTGGCGATCCATGTCAGTCTATCTATGGTTGGCGCGGTGCCAGCGCCGGTACGCTCGACCGGTTTCCGGAGAGATTTCCCCAGATCGGCGGCGCGAACGCCGACCTTCGTTGGCTCACCGTGAGCTGGCGCAACGCTCCGCAGATCCTCGCTGTCGCGAACCAGATCTCCGATCCGCTGCGGGCGGCCGGTGCGCCGGTGAGGCCATTGCGCGCGGCTAAGTCGTACCTGCCGAAGTTCGCCGACTCGCTGGTGCGGTGCGTGTACGCGGAGACGTACATCGACGAGGCGGCATGGATCGCCGATGAGGTCGATACGGCCTGGCTTTCGTGGGAGGCACGCTACGGGACGCGCCCGACCACGGCCGTCCTCGTGCGCGCGCGGGCCCAGATCCCGACGATCGAGCGTGCTCTGCGCGACCGAGGTCTGCCGGTCGAGGTCGTAGGTCTCGGCGGTCTGCTCGACAACCCTGAGGTCCGGGACGTGGTGTCCACGCTCCACGTGCTCGCCGATCCGACCGCGGGAGCGTCGCTGCTGCGCCTGCTGACCGGCGTCCGCTGGCGGGTCGGTCCTCGCGATGTCGTCGCGCTCTACCGCCGCGCCCGGTACATCGCCTGGGATCGTCGGCAGGGTACCGACAGCGGAGACGTGCCGGCCGGGGTGGCGGAGCCGGAGCTTGGTGGTGAGCGTCTGGATGATGCCGTCCTCGCGGACGCGCTCGATGACCTCGGCGCCCCGTCGGCGTACTCGGCCGAGGGTCACCGCCGGCTCTGCCTTATCCGCGACGAGCTTCGTGCGCTGCGGAGCCGGCTCGACCAGAGCCTGCCCGATCTGGTCGCCGACGTCGCGCAGACGATCGGGCTGGACGTCGAGGTCGCCGTGCGCGGTGCGGGCGCAACCTCGGCCGGGCTCGCCCGGGCCCACCTCGATGCGATCGGGGATGTCGCGGCGCGGTTCGCCGAGGAGACCGAGGGTGGCACGCTGTCGGCGTTCCTCGCCTACCTCGCCGCGGCTGAGGAGGAGGAGCGCGGGCTGACACCCGGTGAGGTCGAGGTGGTCGACGGTGCCGTACAGATCCTCACGGTGCACGCTGCGAAGGGCCTCGAGTGGGACGTCGTGGCCGTCGCCGGCTTGTGCGAGGATGCCTTCCCGGCCAAGCCGAAGGCCAGCGATCATTGGCTCAAGGGAATGGGCGCGCTGCCGTTCCCACTGCGCGGCGACTCGGCCGGCCTGCCGCGCCTGCGCCTGGAGGGGGCCAACGACGGCCGTGGTGTGCGCACGGCGATCGAGTCGTTTGACCATGACTGGAAGGCACACCAGGAGCGCGAGGAGCGGCGGTTGGCCTACGTCGCGGTGACCCGACCGCGCCATCTGCTCCTGTGCTCAGGTTTCCGCTGGGGGGATGGGCTCAGCGAGCCACGCGGGGCATCGATCTTCCTCAACGAGATCGCCGATGTGTGTCGCACCGGGTCCGGATCGGTGGCGGTCTGGGCCGCGCCGCTCGCGGATGGCGCGACGAATCCGACGCTCGCCGATGAGGTGTCGGCGCAGTGGCCGTTCGACCCGCTCGGTGAGCGCCGAGCCGGCGTGGCCGAGGGTGCAGAGATGGTGCGGGCCGCGGCGAACGGCGTCGACGGTGGCGGTGGCGGTGGCGCGGGGCTCACCGGCGACGAGCGGGCTCAGGCGCAGCGGTGGGAGGTGGAGGCCGAGCTGCTGCTCGCCGAGCTGGCGCGGCAGCGGGCCGCCGAGACCATCGACGTGGTCCTGCCCGCCCATCTGTCGGTGTCACAGCTCGTCGCGCTCAAGCGGGACCCACAGCGTCTGGCTCGTCGGCTGCGCCGGCCGCTGCCCGAAGCGCCCGACCCGTACGCCAGGCGGGGGACTGCCTTCCATCTATGGCTGGAGCGCCGATTTGGTGGCGCGGGCGAGCTGCTCGACCTCGACGACCTGCCCGGGTCGGGAGATGCCGGGGCGGCACCCGACGAGGAGATGGAGGAGCTGCAGAAGGCATTTCTGTCCAGCGAGTGGGCCGAGCGGGTGCCGGCGCGGGTGGAGGTACCGTTCGCCACCGTGGTCGCCGGCGTGGTGGTGCGCGGCCGGATGGACGCAGTCTTCGCCGTCCCAGGGCAGTCAGACCAGTTCGACGTGATCGACTGGAAGACCGGCCAGCGACCGACCGGCGCGGACGCGACCGCAGCGGCGGTACAGCTCGCGGCGTATCGACTTGCCTGGGCGGAATTGTGCGGACTGCCCGTTGCCAAGGTCAGCGCCGGGTTCCACTACGTGCGCGATGGCGTCACCGTTCGCCCGGCTGACCTGCTCGACGCGGACGCTCTCGTCGCATTGGTGGCGGGCCTGCCGCAGGCCCAGGCTGGAGCGCAGGGCTAGCCGTGCGGTCGTAGCCTCGAAGGTAATGACCGCTAAGCCACCGTCGTCGGCACCCGACCGGCCCGCGTTTCCGGCCGGTCGTGTGGGTGTCGCATCCGGCGCCAGCGGTGTCGCATCCGGCGCCAGCGGTGTCGCATCCGGCGCCAGTGGTGTCGCATCCGATGCCGGCACCGACCTGCCGGTGTGGCACGTTCCGGAGGTGGTCGAGCCCGCCCGAAGGTGGCAGATGCCCACCGGAAGGCGCGCCCTGTTCTGGTACGGCGGCGCGGCCGGCTTGGTGCTGGTGATCGGGCTCGCTGTCGTCCTGACGTTCCTCCTCAGTGGAGAGTTGGCGCCATCGCGGGCGAAGCCGCCGTCAGACGTCCGGCCGCCGCTGGCCAGGCTCTGCCCCGCTCCGACTGGCCCCAACGAACCGCCGTCCGGGGCACCCTTGTCTGTGCCGCGTGGTCCCCGGACCACGGACGAAACGGCCGGCATCTCGTACGCCTCATACGGCGCACCCTGGGAGCCATGGCCCCTGCTGTGGAAGATGGGCACGCTTGAGGTCCCGTACGGGGTCGGGCAGCATTTCGTCACGGAGACGTACGGGGGCGGCGACTACCACGCGTCTATCCTGTCGGCGGCGGTGCCGGCGACGGTGAACGACAGCACCGCGATCGACCTCGAGTGCACCGGGCGGCAGGTGGCCGCGGACGTTCGGGCCGAGTACTACCCGCAACCCAACGAGATGGAGCTTATGCGGGACGAGCGCACTGTGCTCGGCGGCCGCCCAGCCTGGGTAACGAAGTTCCGGCTCCATTTCAACGAGGATGGTCTGCGAGCGAAGGACGAGCTGGTTGCGGTGGCGCTCATCGATGTCGGCCGGCCAACCGCAGCGGTACTCTACGTCTCGATTCCTGGTACACACTCACAATGGGATTACGTGGTGGACGAGGCGCTCGCGTCTGTCCGCCCAACCTGACCTATTCTCGTCGATCTAGGTCATCTCGCGTGAGTTGATCACTAGTCACACGACTACGCCCTAGATCGACGAGCCCGGTCCCGGCCACCGTCGCCGACCGGCTAGCCTTCATGGCGTGTCGGGTCACGATCAGAATGTCTCAGCGACAGCAACGGCCGCTCTGGAGCGGTTCACCCTGCCCAACGGTCTGCGGGTTGTGCTGGCGCCAGATCGCTCGGCGCCGGTCGTCGGCGTCGCGGTCGTCTACGACGTCGGCATTCGGTCGGAGCCGGCGGGCCGTACCGGCTTCGCTCACCTATTCGAGCACCTCATGTTCCAGGGTTCGGAGAACCTGGAGAAGCTCGCCCACTTCCGCCATGTGCAGGGCTCCGGGGGGACGGTCAACGGCTCGACCCACCTTGACTACACCGACTACTTCGAGATGCTGCCGAGCAACGCGCTGGAGCGTGCGCTCTTCCTCGAGGCCGATCGGATGCGCGGCCCTCGCCTGACCGAGGAGAACCTGCGTAACCAGGTCGACGTCGTCAAGGAGGAGATTCGGGTCAATGTGCTGAACCGCCCGTACGGCGGCTTTCCCTGGCTCAAGCTCCCGCCCGTCATGTTCGACACGTTCCCCAACGCCCACGACGGCTACGGCTCCTTCGACGATCTCGAGTCCGCCACGGTGCCCGACGCGGCGGACTTCTTCGCGAAGTACTACGCCGCCGGCAACGCCGTGCTGGCCGTCGCCGGCGATCTCGATGTCGAGCGGGCGGTCAAGCTGGTCGAGCGTCACTTCGGCGACGTCCCGGCGCGCCCGGCGCCGCAGCGGCCCGGCTTCACCGAACCGGACCTCACCGGCGAGCGAACGGAGGCGTACACCGATCACCTGGCGCCGCTGCCCGCCTTCGCGGCCGCGTGGCGCGTGCCCGACCCGATCGGAGACTTCTCCGCCTACCTGCCCTATGTCGTGCTGGCCGAAGTGCTGACCGACGGAGACGCCTCGCGACTGGTGCAGCGACTGGTACTCACCGATCGCAGCGTTACCACGGTCGGCGGATACGTGAGCTTCATGGGTGAACCGTTTGACGTACGCGACCCGACCGCCGTGCTCCTGCAGGCGCATCTGCCCCCGGGCGGGAGCGTCGCCGCGGTCCTGGCCGCGATCGGTGAGGAGTGCGACCGCCTCGCGCAGGACGGCCTCGCCGAAGGAGAGCTCGCTCGTACGGTCGCGCGCATGTCGACGTACCTACTGCGCGACGCCGACACCGTGCTCAGTCGCGCGCTGCATTACGCCGTCCTCGAGCAGCAGCGTCGCGACGCCGCGCTCGCCGGCGAGCTGCCGCGCATGCTGACCGACGTGACCGAGGAGCAGGTACGGGCGGCGGCAGCTGCCCTGGTGCCGTCGCGGCGTGCGGTGGTTGAGGTCGTGCCCGGAGGGGGTCAGTCATGACTGTGGTCGCCGGTCCGCGTGAGCTTCCCCCGCTGGAGGCGAATCGGGAGCTGGTCGTCCCGACCGGGGTGGAGCGCACGCTCGGCAACGGGCTAACGGTCATCGTCATCGAGCGGCGGTCGGTGCCGCTGGTGGAGGTCCGGCTACGGGTGCCGTTCAGTCGCGCTCAGCTCGACCCGACATTCGTGGCCAAGACCGCACTGCTCAGCCAGACTCTCTTCTCCGGCACGGCCGACATGTCCACGGTGGACATCGCGGCAGCGCTGCAGACGGTCGGCGGCGCGCTCTCCGCCGGCGTGGACCCGGACCGCCTCCTCATCTCCGGCAACGGGCTGGCCAGCGGACTAGAGCGGATCCTCGCCATCATGGCCGACGTCCTGCACGGAGCGGCCTATCCCGAGAAGGAGGTGACGACCGAGCGGGCTCGGCTGATCGACCGGATCCAGGTGGCCCAGAGCCAGCCGTCGCACCTTGCCCGGGTGGCACTGCTCCGTCGCATGTATGGCGAGCACCCATACGCTATCCAGACCCCGGACAGCGCGGACGTCGCGGCCCTGGGTACGCCCGAGTTGGCCGCGCTGCACGCTGAACGGCTGCATCCGGCCGGGACGACGCTCGTCGTCGTCGGCGACATCGACCCGGCCGCGACTCTTGATCTCGCGGAGGCCGCGCTCGGCTCCTGGGACGGTGCTGGGGCGGGTGAGGCGTTGCCTGCGGTTCCTGCGCTCTCGCCCGGCCCGATCCTGCTGGCGGACCGGCGCGGGGCGGTGCAGTCGTCGATCCGGCTGGCGCTGCCCGCGGTCGGGCGGACCCATCCCGACCACGCGGCGCTGCAGCTGGCCAATCTCGTCTTCGGTGGATACTTCTCGTCGCGCTGGGTGGAGAACATCCGCGAGGACAAGGGCTACACCTATGGCCCCCATTCGGTGGTTGAGCACTCGATCGCCGGGTCCGCCGTCGTTCTCGCGGCCGAAGTGGCGACCGACGTGACGGCCCCAGCGCTGCTCGAAACCTGGTACGAGCTGGGGCGTCTGGCCACTGTGGTACCGCGTGACGACGAGCTCGAGCAGGCGCGCCAGTACGCATTGGGCTCGCTCCTGCTTGGTATGTCGACCCAGGCCGGGCTGGCGGGACTGGCGAGCACGTACGCCGGGTACGGGCTGAGGCTGGACTTTCTCGCTGACCACGCGGCGCGTCTGGCAGTAGCCACCCGTGACGAGGTTGGGGCCGCCGCAGCGACGTATCTCGCGCCCGCGAAGGCGGCGACGGTCATCCTGGGCGACGCCAGCCTGATCGAGACAGCGCTCGCCACACTGTCCTCTGTGGAGAGATCGCCTTCGCCGGAGGGGCCGGGTGACTGACGCGCGGACACGGCGCTGGCTCGCCCCGCCTCTCTCACGTTCCACACTGGACCGAGCTGCCCAGCTTCGCACGGACGTCGTCTGGCTGGCCGAGGCGTGGCAACGCTCCCGCGTCCTGGTCATCGCGGACGGAAAGGCGCTGATCGCCGGAGACCATCTCGTGCTGCTCCCGGCGGCCAACGCGCCCGAAGGAGAGCGGCTGTTCCTCGGCGTTGACTCGGCGGGCACGCCGTACTTCGCGGTCGTCGCCCCGCTGCCCGCGACCCGGGCCGATGACCTGGCCCGCCCGTACGGAATTCGGGAAGTCGGCCACATCCTGTCGGACCTCGAGGCGGGTCTGCTCATGACGGGCGTGGCGTTGGCTAACTGGCATGCCCGGCATCAGTACTCGCCCGCCACCGGCCTGACCACGAACATGCGTGACGGCGGGTGGGTCCGACACGACGAGGCCGGGGCAGAGATGTGGCCGCGCACCGATCCGGCGGTCATCGTGCTGGTCCACGATGGCGAGCCCGGCGAGGATGGGTGTTGCCTGCTCGGAAGCAATGCGGCGTGGAACCGCGCGCAGGCCAGCGGGCTGCCGCGCTACTCGTGCCTGGCGGGCTTCGTCGAGCCGGGCGAGTCCGCCGAGCAGACGCTCGTCCGTGAGGTGGCGGAGGAGGTCGGCATCCGGGTGACCAACGTGCGCTACATCGCGAGCCAGCCGTGGCCGTATCCCGGCTCTCTGATGCTCGGCTTCCACGCGCTCGCCGACCCGGACGAGCAATTGAACCCCGATCCGACCGAGATCGCCGACGCGCGGTGGTTCAGCCGGGCCGAGATCCGCGCCGCGGCCGCCGGAGATCCGGATGCCTGGTTCGGCATCGCAAACCCATCCTCGATCGCCCACTTCCTGATCATGAAGTGGCTCGACGCCGCTTGACATTCCGCGTCGATCATGACCTGGAGGTCATGATCGACGCTGTTTCGCGACGGTCAGCTCATGATCGTGGAGATCTTGGCAGGCGCTGGCGCCCTCGAAAGAGACCTTTCCAAACGACTCTTTCGAAAGGTATGCTTCGACGCGTGAGCACCGAATCCACTACGGGGACGCCGGAGCTGCCGACGCGTCAGCTGCGCGACCCGAAGGCCCTTCGTGCCATCGCACACCCGGTGCGGATCCGCATGCTGGAGGAGCTGACATTCGGCGGGCCGGCGACCGCGACGGAGCTGGCCGAGCGTGTTGGGGAGAGCCCGGCGAACTGCTCGTGGCACCTACGCCAACTCGCTCGGTACGGCTTCGTGGAGGAGGCGGGCGGCGGGAGCGGCCGCCAACGGCCCTGGCAGATCGTGGTCCAGAGCAACGAGTGGAACGAAGGCGAGCAGGACGCCGAACTTGCCCTAGCCGGTGACGCCGCGGCGGACGTTCTGTTCGCGCGGGAGTACGAGGCAATGCGGGCGTGGCGAGCCCGGGCGCGCTCCGATGACCCCGAGTGGTGGGATGCCCCGTTCGTCACCCAGTCAATAGGCTGGCTCACCCCCGAGGAGCTCGCCCAGCTGGGTAAGGAGATCCTCCCGATCCTCACCCGCTACACACACCGCGTCGCCGATCCGAAGCGACGGCCACCGGGCTCGCGGCCGGTCCGCTTCGTGGCGTGGGGCTATCCGGCCCAGTCGCGCCAGGTGCCCGTACCCCCGGATTCTCACCGCAACGATCACCGCAACGATTAGCGCACAAAGGAGACCCAGTAGTGCTCACCGTGCTTCGTCGCGCGGACTTCCGCGTGCTCTTCGCCGGCGTTGTGGCCACCATGGTCGGCGAGTCGGCTCTCCTTCTCGTCCTCGCCATCTGGGTCAAGGAGCTGACCGGATCCAGCAGCCTCGCCGGCATCACGATCTTCGCGGTCGTCGCGCCGGCGCTCGCCGCGCCGCTGCTGGGTTGGATCGTGGACAGGTTCCGGCGCCGGCCGTTCCTCGTGGTCGCGATCCTCGCTACCGTCGCGGCCCTGTCGCCGTTGCTGCTCGTGCGCGACCGGAACGACATCTGGCTCATCTATGTGGTGGGTGTCCTCTATGGAGTGTCGATGATTGTGGTCAGCGCCGCACTCAACGGACTCATCAAGGAGATCCTGCCCGAGGACCTGCTGGCCGAGGCTAACGGTGTGCTGCAGACCGTTCGCCAGGGTCTTCGCCTGGTCGGGCCGCTCGGGGGCGCCGCCTTATTCACTGCGTTCGGCGGCTCGGCCGTGGTGGCCTTCACGATCGCCTGCCTTCTCTTAGGCGCCGCTGAGATCTGGGTGCTGAAGGTACGGGAGGAGCGGCCGGCCGTCTCCGAGCTGCACTGGCTCGCCGAGGTTGGCGCGGGCGTCCGGCAGTTATTCGGGCAACCCGCGCTGCGACGGTCGACGATCGGCCTCGCCCTCGCGGTTGCCGTGGTGGGCATGTGCGAGACGTTGGTCTTCGCCTATGTCGATCTTGGGTTGCACCGCAGTCCGGCCTTCGTGAGCGTGATCGTCTGTGTCCAGGGCGTCGGCGGCCTCACCGGCGGGCTCATCGCGGCCAAGGTCGTCCGCCGGCTTGGCGAGATCGGCGCAACCGCGGTGGGTGTGCTCATCTTCGGTCTGGGATTCGGTGGCTTCGCGTACCCGAACCTCGCGCTGGCGTTCGTGTCGGCCGCGGTCCTGGGTGTAGGCATCCCGCTAGCGATCGTCGGCTTCAACACCCTGTTGCAGCGGGTCACTCCATCCGCCGTCATGGGTAGGGTTGCGGCTGCATCCGAGGCGGTGATCAGTACGCCGCAGGCGCTGTCGATCGTCGCGGGCGCGGCGCTGGTGTCCGTCGTGGACTACCGGCTGCTCTTCGCGTTCATGGCCGTGGCGATGGCGGCGGCTGCGGCCTACCTCTGGGCGGGCCGATCGCTCTCCACCCCGGGTCACCCCAGCGTGATCATGCCATCACAGGGTGGCGAGGTGTTGCTCGACCTGGATCAGGGTCGGGTTGGCTAGCGCTGAGCCGTCCGTGAACCGGACCGTCGGGACGGTCTGGTTGCCACCGTTGACGTTCATGACGAACTCGGCCGCAGCGGGGTCGTGCTCGATGTCGACCACCCGATAGCCGATGCCTTCCCGATCAAGCTGGGACATGAGGCGATGGCAGTAGCCGCACCAGGACGTCGAGTACATCGTGAGCACCGGGGGATCCTCCGAGGGGTCGATCTGGTCTCAGCCGCGAGGCTAACCACCACAACGTCGGACCCGGCTGCGAAGATGCCTGACTGTGGCGGGTCACTCATCCGAGGAGGGGTCGGTCCGGGCGGTCTTGGCCGGCCTGGACTCCGAGCAGCGCGCCGCCGTAACGGCAGCGGCTGGACGGGTCTGCATTCTGGCGGGCGCCGGTACGGGTAAGACGCGCGCCATCACGCACCGGATCGCCTATCGCGTGCTCAGTGGTGAGATCCAGGCGCGGCATGTGCTCGCGGTCACGTTCACGGCACGTGCGGCCGCGCAGTTGCGTTCACGCCTGGCGCAGTTGGGCGTGCCGTCGGTGCAGGCGCGCACGTTCCACGCGGCCGCGCTGCGCCAACTGCGCTACTTTGCCGAACGCCTGCTGGGTGGGCGGCCGCTGCCCGACGTCGTGAACAGCAAGGCACGGTTGGTCACGCTCGCGGCCGCCCGGTCGGGTGTGCGGACCGACCGAACAGGCGCCCGAGACCTGGCCAGTGAGATCGAATGGGCCAAGTCGAGCCTGGTGGAGCCGGGCGACTATACGGCGGCGGCAGTGAAGGCGGGGCGCGAGCCGCCGCACGAGCCGGCGAAGATGGCCGAGATCTTCGCGGCGTACGAACAGGTCAAGCGATCCTCCGGCGTGATCGACTTCGAGGATCTGCTCCGCGCCGCGATATGGGGCATCGAGGAGCACGAGGATGTCGCGGATCAGGTTCGCGCGCAGTACCGGCATTTCGTCGTCGATGAGTATCAGGACGTGAACCCCGCCCAGCAGCGGCTGCTCCAGGCATGGCTCGGCGGCCGAGACGACCTGACCGTGGTGGGCGATGCGAGCCAGACGATCTACTCCTTCACTGGTGCGACGTCTGCCTATCTCGTCGACGTCGCGCGGAGTTGCCGGGTCGGCTCGGGTGGCACCCTCGTGCGGCTGGTGCGCGACTACCGCTCCACGCCGCAGGTCGTGGCATTGGCTAACCAGATCATCACGTTGGGGCACGGCGACGAGGCGAAGCTTCGCCTGGAGTTGGTCGGACAGCGTTCCCCCGGACCCGATCCGGTGCTGCGCGGGTACGCCGACGAGCCGGCGGAGGCGGCAGGAGTGGCGGCGCGGTGCGCCGAGCTGATCGCGGGCGGGACGCCGGCCCGCGAGATCGCGGTGCTATTCCGTACCAATGCGCAGTCCCAGGCGTACGAGGAGGCCTTGGCCGAGGCGGCGGTGCCCTACGTGGTGCAGGGAACGGAGCGCTTCTTCGAGCGGGCTGAAGTACGCCAGGCGATGGTCGCCCTGCGCGCGGCGACGCGGACCGCGGCCGCCGGCGCCCCCTTGAGGCAGGCTGTGATCGGCGCGCTGGAGGCGGTCGGCTGGCGGCCGGACGCGCCGCCCCCGGGTGGGGCCGCGCGCGAGCGCTGGGAAGCGTTGGCGGCATTGGTCACGCTGGCGGAGGAGTTCGGTGACGGGCGATCGCTCGTCGAATTCGGCGAGGAGCTGACCCGCCGCGCGGCGCTACAGCACGCGCCCACGGTGGACGGCGTCACGCTGACGAGCCTGCACTCGGCGAAGGGCCTCGAGTGGGATGCCGTTTTCGTGGTCGGGCTCGTGGAGGGTGTGCTGCCGACGTCGTACGCAAAGACTCCCGATGCGGTCGAGGAGGAGCGCCGGCTGCTCTACGTCGGAATAACCCGCGCGAGGCAATGGCTCGCGCTCTCGTACGCCGTATCGCGCGCCCCTGGTGGTCGCCAGCGCCGCCCATCGCGCTTCCTGCCGCTGGACGAGTCGGGACCGAGACAACCGAGCCGTAGTGGGCGTCGGAGCGAGTCTCGCGACCCGAACGGGACACGGCGGCGAGTGATCGCGGTGGCGTGCCGGGTATGTGGCGCGACCTTGACCGATGCCGCGGCGCGCAAGCTCGGCCGGTGCTCCACCTGTCCGTCCACTATGGATGAAGAACTCTTCGGCCGACTCCGGGAATGGCGCCTCGGCATGGCCGCGGCGCAGGCAGTTCCGGCTTACGTTGTGTTCACGGACGCTACCCTGACGGCGCTAGCGGAGCGCCGGCCGACCTCGATGGACCAGTTGGTCGACATCGCCGGGATCGGCCCGCGCAAGCTCGGCCTGTACGGGGCGGCGGTGCTTGCCCTTGTCGGCGGCGCTCGTCCGGTCGATCTACTTCCGACGCCCGAACCGCTGGCGTCCGACCGGCCCGCGGGAAACGGTTCGGCAACGTCTTCGTAAATTGGTTTGCCCTCGTGCGGGGTGGGGGCTTAGCCTTCTGAGGCCAGCGGAAAACGCTGGGCATCATTAGGCATGTCCGCCCGGAGCGGCGGCGAGCGTGAGAGCAGGAAGGTGGTGACGACGGTGGAGAGGATCCTACGCGACTGGCGACCGTCGGCGCTGGCGTCTGCCTGCGCGCACCCAACTGCTCTCGTCGCGTCCGGAGCCCAGGCGTATGTCCTGGGCCAGCCGGCTGTAGAGATCCACGTGCGTACGGCGCCCAACTTCGGGCTCGACGCCATGACTCCGACCACCAACAAGATCAACAACTACATGGGCAGCACCAGCGCCATGGGCGAGGGTATGGCCACGTCGCACCTTAAGGACCAGAAGGTCTCCGTTCAGCGGGTCCAGATGGTTGCTGGCGACAAGGTCAAGGGCGGCAACGCCCGCGGGATCCCACCTCGAGGACGGCCGGTCTAGAGAACCTAGACCTCCGGCTCACCTCGAGGCCGCGGAACCCGAAACCGGGATCCGCGGCCTCACTGTTTTTGGTGTGCAAGCCGCGCCGAAATCAGTAGCTACCCGATGGATTCACAAGATCACCGAGTAACGACGAGCGAAGAAAGAGGTGAACCGGGAGATGACTCTGGCGTTTGCTCCGCTCGACCTCACAGTCGAGCTGGACACGGAGCTACCTTGCCGCCAGTACGACCCGGATCTGTGGTTCGCCGATGTGCCGGCAGACCTTGAGGTCGCGAAGGCCCTTTGCGGGGGTTGCCCGCTGAAGGCCGAGTGCCTCGCCGGTGCCATTGAGCGTGCCGAGCCGTGGGGCGTGTGGGGTGGAGAGATCTTCGAGCGTGGCGCGATCGTTCCGCGTAAGCGGCCCCGTGGCCGTCCCCGCAAGGAAGACCTCGCGCGCGATGCGATCCTGCGCGTCGAGGTCGCCAGCCGGACCAACGTGCTAGTCGGCTCTGCCGAGCGGAAGCTCAGTGGCTCTGCCGAGCGGAAGCTCAGTGGCTCTGCCGAGCGGAAGCTCAGTGGCTCTGCCGAGCGGAAGCTCAGTGGCCTGTGACCAAGCCCGCCCTGACCAACCGCTCGAGGAGCAATGCGATGCATCTCATCTATGAAGCTCTGTCCCGTGCCCGAATGCGTTCGCCTCAGAACGTCAGCTCTGAGGCTCGCCGTCCCGCCCGTCGCGTCGCGATGCAGGCCCGCCGTCAGCAGGCCCGCGAGATGGGCAACCTCTCGCAGTTCGGCATCCGCTGACCTGCCGATAGTCCGCTACCACTAGGAAAGGTGCCCGCCCCGGTTCGCCGGGGCGGGCACCGTCGTAGCGGCGGCGGCGGGCATCTCGTCGTGGATCTTGGATGATCCTCGGGTCCGGAGCACCGGGGATCATCCAAGATCTCTATGGCTCAGGATGGCCGCCTCGTGCGGGGACTGGGCGGCGGCACCGGCATGCCTGGGCGAGTCTTACGTTCGTTGTCGAACTCTGCTTATTTATGTCGACCGATGAACAAATAAGGTGTGGGATCTGACCGGCTGTGGCCGGCAAGTGTCCATAGCTTAGTGCGATCTTGGGAGCGCCAGCGCGTGCTGAGCTCTCGGAATCTGGACGTTCGCCGCGATAGCCCTGGCCATCTGGTCGGCCGCGCCGATGGAGCTCCTCCCGAACTACCACACTCTCAAGATCCCGGTGATCACGCGCTGGCCGTCGCGAAACAGCGTCGATCATGACCTCCAGGTCATGATCGACGGGAGTGGTGGCGTGTCAGTGGACGGCGACGGGCTCGGCGAAGCCAGGCAGCCAGCGCTCGACGACACCGCGGTACGGGGCGCGCGCCTCCAGCTGGCATAGCACTCCGATCGACCCGAGAGTCACGCGGTGGATGAGCAGGTACCCCGGCGGAAGGTTGAGATGGCGGCCAAGCTGGTAGGCGGGGCTGCGGGGGTTTGCTACCCGGGCCGCCTCGCCGCGCAGCCAGGCCCGAGAGAACCGGAACTCATCGGCGACGATCGGCTCAAGCATCGGCGCGATGAACTGCAGCACTGCCTCCGCATCGATCTCCACGTCGGCGCGGACAAACCCTTCGGCCCGTAGACCCGCGAGCACCTCGTCGGCCCGACCCTCGATAGCGAGGCGGCTCAGTCTCCCGACCGGTTCGGGATGCCCGCCTGGTAGTCGCGCGACGGCGCCGAAATCGAGAACGCCGAGCCGGCCATCGGGGAGTAGCCGGAAGTTTCCGGGATGAGGATCCGCGTGCAGGAGCCCGGCACGGGTCGGCGCCGAGAAGTGCAGCGTCGCCAGCCGCAGGCCCGCCAAGTCCCGCTCTGCAGATGAGCCAGACGCGATCACGCGCGACAGCGGCGTACCGTCAATCCACTCCGTGACCAGGACCTTTGGTGCGGCCGCGACCACGCGCGGTACGAGGATCTCATCGTCGCCGGCGTACGCCTTGGCGAAGCCTTTCTGCGCCGCGGCCTCCAGTTCGTAGTCCAGCTCCTCGGTGATGCGGGTCCGCAGTTCGGAGACGAGCGGCTTGACGTCGAGGCCCGGTTGGACGACCCGGAATAGCGACGCCAGCCGCGAGAGCTGGCCGAGATCGGCGATGAGCGCCTCACCGGCACCGGGGTACTGCACTTTGACCGCGACCTCGCGACCGTCCTTCCAGACGGCGCGGTGCACCTGGCCGATGCTCGCAGCTGCGGCGGGTGTGTCGTCCAGGGCGCGGAACCGCTGACGCCAGCGTGGGCCAAGCTCCGCAGCGAGAACCCTGTGGACACTAGCGGCGGGCAGGGGCGGCGCGGCCTCCTGGAGCTTGGTCAGGGCCTCCCGGTACGGGCCGGCGATCTCCTCGGGAAGTGCCGCTTCGAAGACCGACATCGCTTGGCCGAGCTTCATTGCCCCGCCCTTGAGTTGGCCGAGCACCTTGAAGAGATGCTCCGCGGTGCGTTGCTGCACCTCCGCGGAGATCACCTCACTGGCGATGCCGGTGACCCGCTTCCCGAATCCGAGGGCCGCCCGTCCAGCGAAGCCCAACGGAAGCGCGGCAAGCCGGGCCGTCCGGCCGACCGCGCGGCGGGGGATATCGGTCACGCGATCAATTGAAACACTAGGTAGGCCTCGGGTGGGGTTCGGTCGGACGAGACCGCACTCTCCTTCGACAACCGCATCGGGGGTGTTGAGTCCACCGCCTCCGCGTCGACTGGGCCGGTCCGGAGATCTCCACCGTGGCGCCGAGAGTGGTGGGTGCGCCTCCGTCGATGTGCGCCAGAACCTCGGCGGCCGCGTAGGCGGCGCTCGCCAGAGCGGTAGTCGCCGCCACCGGTTCGGCGATCTCCGGTCCGGTGTTCAGCTGGGCCGACACCCGCTGCCAGGCTGGGTCCCGGTCGACACGGTGGAGATCGAGAGAGTTCAGGACACAAGACAACTCCACAGCACAGGCCACTAGCCAGGAACCGGGACCCGCGAGGGCAGCAGGAGGGCTATCGGGAGACAACCCGCGCCAGCGTGCGCGGCGATCAACCAGCCGGCGAGAGGCCGGCACCGCCCCAGGGCAGCAGCGACCACGCACACGCGACCGCAGCGCCGGGGCTCAAGGCTTCGATACAGCCGGCGCAACCGGCGGAATCGTCACTCGTGCGACAGGCACGTATCCCGAGCGCAGCAGCCATTACCGGCAGCGCGCTGGCGGGACCGCCCGGAGGGGGTTCGACACCTCCCGGAGCCACGCGGACAGTCCGCGAACCAGACGTGATCTCCCTGGAGGGGACATGAACGTCACCAGAACCGCCCGCAACACCTCCGCCGCGGTCGTGGCCGGCATCGCCGGTTACGCCTCCTACTGGCATCAGGTCGCCGTCGCCTCATGGGCCGGCGAGCGCGCGGAGATCGCCCACATCATCCCGCTGTCCGTCGACGGGATGCTCGTCGTCGCATCGCGTTCGCGATCGGGACGCTGGCCACGATCGCGGCCAACGTCGCCGGTGCCCATCCGACTCTCGCGGGTCGGGCGGTCGCCGCGTGGCCGGCCCTGGCCCTGCTGCTCGTGGTCGAGATGCTGAGCCGCAAGGGCAGGCAGATCGCCGGCGAGCTGTCCATCGACGCGCCGGTGTCGCCAGGAATGGCGCCGCTGGTGACAGACACCGCGGAGGCCCTGGCCTACCGCGACGCGGCGGCCGAGCTGCGACGCACGTCGAAGCTCGGCGCATTGAACGCCGGGTGAGCGACCGTCAAGCAGGGGTTCGTATCGCGAACCCCTGCTTGAGCGGGGTCCACCCGGACCACGAAGTAGGCGGGCCGGACGGGAGTTCTCAGCTCCCGCTCCCCGGCCCTTGATCGCCCCACAGGAGGCGACCCATGTCAGAGCACACCACACCCGAGCCGCGCCACGTGCTCGGCCCCGACCACCCGATCGTCGCCGTCGCCATCGACGCGCTCGCCGCGTTCGGCGATGACCTCGACCGTGTCACCGTGGCGATCCTGCTACCCGCGTGGCGGCACGCCCGCGAACTGTCCGACCGGGAGTTCCGGTCCGTGCTGGCGGCGTTCCCCGCGCCGGCCGACACCCCGCCCGGCTCGTGGCTGTCCGACGCCAACCTCGGTGTGAGCGACCCGCCAGCAGTACCGGACGGCGTCGACGGCATCGTGGTCGGCGGCCGGCTCCGCGCCGACTGCCCGCATTGCGGCGACAGCGTCGCCGTGCTCGGCGGCCGGATCGTCCGCCACGTCGTTGATCCCGGCGTCTGGTGCCGCGGCAGCGGTCACCCGGTCGACTAGCAAAGCGAGAGGCCCCGCTCCGGAGCGATCCGGAGCGGGGCCTTTTGTCGTTGTACCGTGTGCGTCAGGGGCGCCGGAACACGTCGTGCGTGCCGATGCGGCGCCAGATCACGTGCGGGTGGCCCTCGCGCTGTTCGGATCCGTACTGCCACGTCGCGCGGCCGTTTGGCGCCCAGCTCATCTCCCACACGTCGCCGGCGCCCTGCACACGCTTGACCCGCAGGCCGGGTCGGAACCCCCCACCTGAGCCCAGGTCCTCGACAAACTGATCCCGGGCATGCTTGAACGCCTCCCGCTGCTGCGGGTCAAGCTGCTCGTAGTCGCGCCGGAAGCGGTCCACAGCCTCGAAGGTCGGCACCGCGGCGGGTTCTACCGGCTACCGGCATACGGGGCGGGCAGCGCGTCCAGGTAGGTGTCCATCTTCTTAATGGAGTCGAAGCGGACGGTGCGCCCCTCGGCCAGGTCCTCGTCGGCCTCGCGCTCGCCTGCCTGCCACTGTGGTGTCCAGAACCATCCTTGGGGGCTGGCAACAACCCGGGCGAGCTGGTCGACGGCGGCGCGGGTAGCGCGCTCCTCCCTGCGCAGCGCCCGGATGGCCGTGAGCACGGCGGCGCCCGCGCCGACGGCACCGAGCAGAACGCCCAGCACACCAGAAAGCAACACGACCGCTGCATCCTCCATGACTCCATCATGGCTGCCCGCGGCGCCGCTGGCGATACCTCCAGGTATTGTTCCCTTCAAGCCCGACCACGCTAACGGTTCTGTAACGATTACCAGCCGGGCTATCCATGGCCAGCAGGCGTAACATGTCCGACGTGAGGCACCGTTGCGAGTACTGCCGTAGGCAGGTCAACCAGCACAAACGCGCCGACGCCGTGTACTGCTCGCCGACCTGCGCGGCCCGGGCGCGGGACGACCGCCGTCGCTTCGCTCGCCGCCTGCGCAACCTGCGGCCCTGCCCTACCTGTGGCTGGGTGTTCGCCTTCCGGCGCTCGGATGCCGTGTACTGCTCGGCCCGCTGCCGGGTCGCGGCCCACCGGGCCCGGCACTCCAACATGGAGTGACAGGCCGGGCGTGCCGCGCGGCATGAGCAACCACGCGGCACGCCCGACCGTTGGGCGCAGGTCGCGTCCGGGAGGGGGAAAGGAGAGTGACCCCTCTCGACGACCTTCGGTCCACGCCGGCGATGTCTGCGACGCCGGACGCGGTGACGTTGACGCCCTTCTATGCGGCTAGCAGCCCTCGGGCCGTGATCAACATGTCCTCAGCGGCGTCGACGTAGTCCTGCCCGACCTCGGAGGAGTCCAGGCCGTCGACCCATTCGGCGAGCCCTTCCGCGACGCCGACAATGCGGCCACCCGCGGCCGGGGTGGTCACAAAATCGACGCTCCTCGCCTCCACCAACCTGGACACGATCCACCCCGACCGGCCCTCGGCGGTGCCCTGATCGCCCTCGGCCATCACCCGGATCGACACGCCGATATGCTCGGCCATGTCGCTGATCGCCTCCCGCCACGGCGCGAACAGCCGGACCTTCGCCATCAGGGCCTTGCGGGCCGGGTCGTAGTAGGCGGCCTCCGCAAGCACACCGGCGAGCCGGCCCACCGAACCGCCGGGACGGGTCGCGTCCTCAAGATCGGTGTCGTGGTCCGCGTACATTTTCAGACCGGCACCGAAGATCTTGGCGTCCCGCTTCAACACGGTCTCGGAGTAGTACCTCCCGTTGCCCGAGAACCCAGCCTTGACGAGCTGCACCAGCAGCCGACCCGGACCGGCGCCGGACGCCTCGATCACGCAGGCTTCGGCAAGCACGACCTGTCGGCGGGTCGACGACTCGGTGACCAGCTCGTCATCGGGCGGCAGGTTGGCAAGGAGCTCTTCCAGCTCGTGGAGGCGAGTCTGGATGGCGTCGAGATGCATCTCAGCGCCACCGGTGGCCGCGGTCGGCGCGTCCCAGAACGCCCGGGCCGCCGACTCCGACACGTGATCCCGACCGATCGCGGCCGTGCGCGCCGCGGTCGCGGTCATGCCGCGGGCGACGAAGCTGTCGACCAGGCCGTCGAAGCCTGCCCGTCGGGCCGGCTCACGGCCACGCGCCGCGACCCTCGCCCGGGCTTGGGCCGCCGGTCGGGTCGCGGCGTCCCTGGAGCGGGGATCCATCCGGCGGAACGTCTCCTCAAGATGGCGCTCGAACTCCTGCTCACTGATGTCCACTGGGCCCCTTCTCTGCGTCGAGATCCGGCGGCGTCTCCAACGCGTCGACCGCCGCTGCAAGCCTCTCACCGTGCATCCATTCCGACGACGACTCCGCGAACTGGTTGTCATACTGGTCGGCTCTCTCCTCCCAGTACGCGGCCTGGTCGTTCAGCCGCCTGCGAGTGAAGATGACCCTCGCCTCGACACGCCCGGCGTTGACACCGAAGGTGACCTCCCAAGGCTCGATAAAGAACTCGCCCTCCGGCGTCGCCTCGGCCTGCTCACGCTTCGCGGCCACCCACCCCCGCACCGCCAGGCTGTGCGCGCGGCCCACCTTGCGCCGCTCGCGGTCGAGCGCGGCCCGGCTCGTGGCCAACTCCACCACCAACCGCTCGCGGATCTCGTCGTGGCGGCCCAACGCGTCGACGGCCCGCTCCACGCGACCCAACGTGTTGGCCATCTCCTTCGTCGCGACGATCCCGCCGCTCTTCTGCTCAACGATGGTCATGATATCTCCTCGGTTGCCTCGTAGTATCCGTGTGCCTGGATGCATCCAGCCACCACGTCATAGTGA
>JAHRHA010000277.1 GCA_020027875.1 Micromonosporaceae bacterium
GTGACCCCGGTCTCGGCGAGCAACTTCAGTCCGGCGTCGCCGTCGCTCGCTTCCAGCACCTCATGCCCGACTCGCTCCAGCACGCGGCGCATGGTCGACCGCGCCGCCTCGTTGTCGTCGATCACGATGATCCTGGCCATGGTACACAACGTAGCCACCCCTGGCGGGACGGTCGAGTCCCGCGCACGCAGAGCGGCCCGGGATGACCCGGGCCGCTGGTGCATGCTGGCTTAGAGCTGATACCGCAGGCCGACTGCGACGCCGAATCGTCGGGTCGCGCGGCGCTCGACGCCGCTGGGTGTGTCGGCTGCGTCGAACACCGATCCGCTCAGGACGGCGCTCACCCGTAACGACCCCGTGAGGGCCCGGGCGAGCGGCCATTCCACCACGGCCGCTACGCGGCCGCCCACCCGGTTGCGCTGCTCGCCGTCCAGGTCCCACAGCTCGAACGCGGGTCCGGCTTCGAGGCGCGCGTCGACTCCTGCCCCGAAGCGCGCCAGGCGGAACGACGCCAGCGGGGCGATCTCCCAGAGCGAGGCCACATCGTACTGCACGATCGCCAGGCCTCCCTGCTCGCCGGCGATCCCCGTGTTCGCGTACAGCACGGCGATCGCCACGCGTGTCGCCCCGACGCCGCGGTCTAGCCGCAGCTCGAACGTGGTCGGCCGGTACGGCCCGACCCTGGTGCCGGAGGTGTCGCGCGACGAGCCGCCGAAGCGGGCCACGCCCAAGTCCGCGGCAATCCCCCATTGTGCCGGAAGCCTGCACCACGGAGTGGCGGCGAGAGCCACTACCACCAGGGTGCCGGCGAGTGTCCGCATCCGTCCTCCCGCGTTCGAGTTCACTTCATCCCGAGGCTGATCCAGCCGTTCGTCGCGTTGTTCTGACCCTTCACGATCCAGTTGTAGCCCGGGTACGAGATGCCGACCACGGCGTCCTCCACCGCGGTCCCCACCAGCTCGTCGTTGGTGTTGATGAACGACGCGATCGCGGCCCACAGCTTCTGAATCGCGTTGGCGCGCTTGAACAGCTTCGCAATGGCGTTGCTCGAGTCGTTGCCGGCGGTCAGGGCCTTGTACGCACCGTCCACGGCCTTGAACAGGTTGCCGACGATGTCGCGGTTCGCCTTGATCTGGCATGCCGTGTCGTCGTCTTCGACCACGAACACGCGGATGTTCTGCCCCGGATGGGCGGCATTGTACGCGTCGACCTGGACCTTGCTGAACAGCATGACGCTGCCGCTCCAGTCGAGGCCGTTCTGATCGAAGTAGTAGGGCGCCGGCTGCTTCTCGCCGGCACACTGATAACTGGTCAGCGAGTCGGTCTGCGCCTTCTGGCCCAGGACATGGACCTCAAATTCGGGGCTGCCTTTCAACCAACCCTCAAAATCATCCACGAAATGGGCTTTGGTCATGTACAGGCCCGGGACCGGCGGCGGGGGAGGCGGCAGCGGCGGCCAGAACCCGCAGGTCCAGCACCCGATGATCCGCGCGGGGTCGGTGGAAAAGTCGGTCTCGACCGGGACCACCGCGATCACCGGCGTCGCGGGCGGCCGCTCGGCGTCGAGCAGCTGCCGGTTGCCCCGCACGTCGAACGCCACCGGCGGGTCGTGATCGGCCAGCGCCGTCGCCACCAGCACGTTGGCGTCGCCGGTCCAGCTGCGGCGGTGCTCCGGAACGGGGAGGTACATCTCGAGCGGGATCGCGCGGTCGGCTGCGCGGGCCAGATCGCCGGTCGCGAGCCCGGTGCGCCGCGCCATGGTGGCGAGGGCGCCGCCGCCCCCCGGCCCGGCCGCGAGGAAGCGCTGGAACGACAGCTTGTGCTCGCGGAACGGGGAGCGATCGAGCTCGCCCTTGACGCGAGCACGGAACGCGGGGTCGCCGAGCGCGCGCGCGAGGGAGCGCGCCAGGAGCTCGGGGCCGGCCGCCGTGGAAAGGATGTCCGGCTCACCGGGAGGGGTGTCTGGGGCCGTGCCCGGTGGGCGGTCGGAGCAGGCGAGGGCGCCCAGCAGCAGCGCGAGCGCCGCCGCGCGTGATGTATAATGACACATACCGACTCCTTGTCGGGGTTGAGCGCCCAACATGAGGAGTCGTGGTCGGCCGACCGGCGCCCGATTCGCGCCGGCGGCATCGCAATCACGCACCCTACCCGTTCCAGGCCGGAAACAATCGCCGCCACGCAACGTATTGACGGGATAGACCGTCTCATCCTATGCGCCTGCTCGGAGCCGCCCTGAGATGAAGCGCCGCACGATCATCATCCTCGCCGCCGTGTTCGCCGTCCTCAGCCTGGGGGCCATGGCCGCCACCGGACGGCTGGGCGGCAAGAAGTCCGACGGTCCGAAGGCGGTGGCGGTCGTCCGCGGGACCCTGGTCGACAAGGCCCTCGCCGTCGGCACCATCCAGCCCCGGGTCGAGGTCAGCGTCAAATCCATCCTCGCCGGTGTGGTCCGGCGGCGCTTCGCCGCCGTCGGTGATTTCGTCAAGCAAGGCCAGCCGCTGCTCGAGATCTCACCCAACCCGACACCGCTGGAAATGGTGGAGCTGCGCCGCAACGTGGAGCTGCGCGAGATCGAGCTCAAGAACCTGGAGCGTGAGCTGGCCCGCCAGCAGGAGCTGCGCAACCGCAACCTGATTTCCCCCTCCGACATCGAAACCGCGCAACGCCGAGTGGACGAGTCGCGCAGTCAGCTGTCGCTGGCGCAGGAGCGCCTCGCGTTACAGGAAGGCGGCAAGGTGCTGACGGGCGGCAAGCAGGTGGAGACGGTGGTCCGGGCCCCGATCGACGGCTTCATCCTCGAAGACTCGATCGAGATCGGCGATCCCGTGGTGCCGCTCACGCCGTACCAGGCGGGCACCGTATTGATGCGGATGGCGGCGATGCGGGACCTGATCTTTCGGGGAACGGTGGACGAAATCGACGTGGGTCGGCTCAAGGAGGGCATGCCGGTGACGATCAAGATCGGCGCACTCCCCACCGCCAGCGTGAAGGGCCGCCTGGAGAAGATCTGGCTCAAGGCGCACAAGCAGGAGCAGGCGACGGTCTTCCCGATCGAGATCACCCTGACCGAGGTGGAAGGGGCGACGCTGCGCGCGGGGTACTCGGCCAATGCGGAAGTGATCATCTCCCGCCGCGACAGCGTGCTGTACATCCCGGAGCGGCTCATCGTCCAGCGCCACGACTCGAGCTTCGTCACCGTGCGCACCGGCCCCGGCAAGACCGCGGAGCGCGCGATCAAGACCGGCCTCTCCGACGCCATCAACATCGAAGTGCTGGAGGGGTTGCAGGTGACGGACTCGCTCGTGGAGCCGCCGCCGCGCGAGATCACCTGACGTGTGGCGCGACTTCTTCGCCGACCTGCAGGCGCAGAAGCTCCGCACCTCCCTCACCGTCATCGGGATTGCCTGGGGCACGGTGGCGGTGGTGGTGCTGCTGGCGTTCGGCGTCGGCCTGGAGCGGCAAACCCTCAAACGCTTCCACGGGCTGGGCGACCGGATCGTGATCCTGTTCGGCGGCCGGACGACCAAGCCGTTCGCGGGCTTCGGCGACGGCCGCCCCATCCGGCTGCGGCCGGATGACGTCGCGCTCATCGCGGGCGAGGTCAGCGAGATCGAGCACATCAGCCCCGAGTTCATCACGCGCAGCGCGCGGGTGCGGCGCGGCGTCAAGGCGGCCACGCCCGCCGTCACCGGCATCGTCCCCGCCTACGGCCTCATGCGCAACATCATCGCCGAGGCGGGGGGCCGCTTCATCAACGATCGCGATGTCGCCGAGCGGAGGCGCGTGGCGGTGCTGGGCAACGAGCTGGCCAAGCTGCTGTTCGAGCAGGACGCGCCCGTCGGGCAACAGGTGTTCCTGGGCGACACGCCCATCACGATCGTGGGGGTGATGCGTCCCAAGCTGCAGAACTCCTCGTATCAGCAGCGCGACCAGGACCGGATCTTCATTCC
>JAHRHA010000145.1 GCA_020027875.1 Micromonosporaceae bacterium
TACTCCCTTCGCTACCCCCAGCGGCACGGCTGCTGATCACGCCCAGCCGCAGGGCCAAACACGCATTGGCCGACGATGGTCCCGGCTCGCCTGTCCTCAACTAGCAGCGGCCGTCCGAGCCCTGGACATTGGCGGGCATTAGTCTTTTGAGGCTGCCGAATAATACACACCATGGACACAGACGACGACGGACGGCCAAGACCCGACAGGTACGGGTGAGGGCAGCAAGCCGTCGTTGACGTGCCCAAACGTGCAGAACCGGGATCGGCGAATCTAGATCAGAACGGCACTTGCCGGTCTTGAAACCCCGCGGATGCGCGCGACTCGCGGCTGGTGCGGCGGCCTCGGTAGCCGCCGCGGGCGGCCAATGCGGCCTTGAAGCCTTACGCGGTCGACTCGCACACCGAGGGCATGCCGACCCGGGTCATCACCGGCGGCGTCGGCGTGATCCCCGGCGCCACGATGGCGTCACGGAGAGTGCACTTTCTCGAGCACATGGACGACCTGCGCACCCTGCTCATGTACGAGCCGCGCGGGCACTCCGCGATGTCGGCCGCCATCCTGCAGCCGCCCACCCGGCCCGACGCCGACTTCGGGGTGCTGTTCATCGGGGTGTCGGGCTGCCTACCGATGTGCGGCCACGGCACCATCGGCGTGGTCACGGTGCTCGTCGAAACCGGGATGGTGCCGGTGACCCGTCCCGTCACGACCGTCCGGCTCGACGTGCCGGCCGGGCTGGTGGTGGCCGAGGTCGCGGCCAGGGCCGGGTGTGCGGGGTCGCCACCGCCGCCATCACCGCACGAGCCTGCGGCCGCCCGGTGACCGCGGAAGATCTGCTGACCTTCGCCCACCGCCCACTCGCGACACCCGTCCGCCTGGCCGACCTGGCCGCAGCTGACGTGGCCGCCAACCCGCCGGTGACTGACGAGGCTTGACCAGGCCCGGTCTGCGACGCCGAGGATCTCGCACCGGCGTATACCGCGGATTCGTGAGTCAAACCTTCCCGAAGAACCGGCGGATGTCGTCGGCCAGCAGCTCCGGCTCCTCGAACGCGGCGAAGTGGCCGCCCCGGGGCATGTCGGTCCACTGCTCGACCCGGTAGCAGCGCTCGGCCAGCGAGCGCGGCACGACCAGCTCGGCCTCGCCCGGGAACATCGCGATCGCGGTCGGCACCTCGATCCGGGTGCCCGGCGGCAGCCGGAGCGGATCGGGGTCGTGCTGAGCCTCGAAGTACGACCGGTTGGCCGAGTTGATGGTCCCGGTGACCCAGTAGATGGTGGCGGCGGTCAGCAGATCGTCGCGGCTGAACCGGGTGTAGACGTCGCCGCCGCAGTCGCTCCAGGCCCGGAACTTCTCCAGGATCCAGGCAGCCAGCCCGACCGGCGAGTCGGTGAGCCCGTAGGCCAGGGTCTGCGGCGCCGTGCCCTGGATGTGCGCGTATCCGCCCTGCGTGCTCTCCCACCGCTCGACCCGGGCCAGATAGTCGCGCTCCTCGGCGGTGAGGTCGTCTGGCCGCGGGTCGGGTACCTCGAGGTCCACACTGGACAGATGGATGCCGATCAGCCGCTCCGGATGGTACCGGCCGAGCCGGCTGGTCACCCGGGCCCCGATGTCGCTGCCGCTGGCGCCGAACCGGTCGTAGCCGAGGTCGGACATCAGCATCGCCCAGAGGTCGTGCACCCGCCGTGGCCCGCGCCGGGTGTACGGACTGGAGAAGCCGAACCCTGGCAGCGTCGGCACCACGACGTCGAACTCGGTGAGCAGCGGGAGTAGCGGAAGCACCTCGGCGAACGTGTCCGGCCAGCCCACGGTCAGCAGCAGCGGCACCGGCGACGGGCCCTGGCCGCGCACGTGCAGGTAGTGGATCGGGGTACCGCGGATGTAGGTCAGGAATTGAGGCAGCGCGTTGAGCCGCTCCTCCTCCCGGCGCCAGTCGAACTCGTCGCGCCAGTAGTCGCACAGCTCCCGGAGCCACGCCACCGGTACGCCGTAGTCCCAGCCGGCGCCCTCGGCCTCGTCCGGCCAGCGGCAGCGGGTCAGCCGGTCCCGCAGGTCGTCGAGGTCGTCGTTCGGGACATTGATGCGGAACAGCCTGGTAACCATCAAAGTAAGTTAGACGGTGACGCCCCCACCTGTCAACGCGCTTTGCCGGTTATATTGCCCGGGTGGATGGTCCCGAGTTCCATGGTCCCGAATTCCTGGTCGCGCTGGTGAACACGCGCACGTTCGGGGACGGGGCTTCCGACCGGCTGGCCGACGTGGCCTCGGCCCGGGCCTGGCTGCGGGAGCACGGCGGGCGGGAGGCGATCGGCGAATCCCAGCGGATCCGCCTGGCCGAGCTGCGGGACGCGCTGCGGTCGGACTGGCTTGCGCCTGGCGCCGCGCCCCGGCCCCCGCTGGCGCAACTGCTCAACCGGGCCGCCGCGGAACTCCGGCCACTGTTCACAGTGGACGGTGTGACGCTGTCCGGCGCGGTCGGCCCGGACCGGGTGCTCGGGCAGGTGGCGGACGCGGTGTTCTGGGCGGTCGCGTCGGGGGCGTGGCCCCGGCTCAAGGCCTGTCAGAACGACACCTGCCATGAGGCGTTCTACGACAGCACGAAGAACGCCTCGCGCACCTGGTGCAGCATGTCGCCCTGCGGCAACCGCATGAAGGCCCGCGCCTACCGCGAGCGCCACGCCTGACCGCGAGTGTTAACAAGGGACCCTTCCTATGCACAAAACGGGCTCTTCTGACTGATCCGTGGGTCGCTCAGGTACCCGTCCGCCGGAGACCGCGATCGGCGGCAGAAGCGCGCACCCAGCCCCTCCCCATGGTCAAGCGATTGACCGGGCGATGCCGCGTGAGGTGGCGAACAGGAAGCGGCGGTCGCTGCCGGGTACCGACCCGAGGCGAGGCGGCTGCAGCGCGTGCCTGGCCGCCAGAGGTTTGTCGCCGCTGTCGACGCCGCGCCGGCAGCGTATGAGCGAGACCCCGCCAAGCTGGAGTCGTCCCGACGGACGAGGCCGTCTGGGGCGCGGTCGAGCTGGTTGTGCTTGCCCTCAACGTCGTCGACGGGCGGATGAGCTGATCACGGAGTAGGTCGACGTAACATTTGGGCTAGGGCTGACAACCTGGGTTGGCATGACCGCCGCGAACCAGCCAGCTGCACCGCTGTCCCTCAGCCAAGCCCTGCGCGCCGTCGACACCCAAATGACTACATTGGACAATCACGCCTGGCGCCAGATTGCGGGACTTTTCGTCCTAGGCGTGCGGCGACAATCCTGGCGTATGACGCGCCACGCGGGATACCCCCGACGTCGATGCGATGTTCGTGCAGCACGGCGTGGGGTCGAGGAGCCTAGTCGGTGGCCGAGCTGGGTTGGCTAACGTCGTTTGCTTGAGGAGGCTTGCGGAGACCACGGAAGGGACGTACGACAACGGTCCCATCGTGGCGACGAATCGCGACGTTGCGAGGTCCGCCGCCAGGTCCCTATTGGATGAGGACGACAACAGGCTTACCGCGTTCGAGGTAGGTGCGTCCGACGATGGCCATGGGTACCGAACTCCTTACCTCGCCGGTCTCACACGCCGTCGCAATCTGGGTCAAATCGGGAGCACCTGCCCATCCTCTTATGCCACCCGTCCGTGGGTCATCGAAGCTCACGTACGACGTGTTCCGAGACGTTCGGCCGGCCGCTTCACCCGCCGCCGCGCAAGCGTGCCGATCTCCCGGCGTCACAGCAAACGGCAAATCCGGACAACTCCCATCACCATAAGCGCCCAGCGCTGACTATTGCCCACGCCTTCGGTCGCTACCGCTTGCCCGATGGTCGGTCAAGACTGTACGAGCAGACCACATAGACGTGTCGACAATCGCGACTCGACCGCCGGCGGGCGAATCACGTAGGGTCGTGACGTGGGCCAAGAGATCGTCCTACGCCTCGACCGCGCGACTGCCGAGGGTCTCGCAGCGACGTTGCACGACACGGGCAGGCACGTAGCGACCGGCGAACCGGCGGCTACCGTTTCGGCCGTCGAAGCAGAAGGACTCGACACTCTCCTGCACGAACTGAACCACGCGCTCGGGCGTCCATGTGTGTCCGGATGCGAACACGAGACAACTGACCCTTCGAGCCCTTAAACGCCGTGATCTCAGGCCACCCGGTTTGTAGCCGTGGATCTGTCTGTCCTTGATGGAGTACGGGCGAGGATAGCGGCGGCGCGACGGGAGCTCGGCGGTCTGGACGTGCTAGCGCTCGGGGCCGTTGACCGTATCTGGTCGGCGAAGGCGTGGGCGTTGAAGCACCGTATCTTGACAAGGAAGCCGGGCGTGTGGACCCCATTAAGGCGAGCTGTCGGTGTTGAGGTGAAACGCGCGCTCCTCGGCCTCCTCCTTGGCCTGGAGGAACTTGCGGCTCCAGTCCTCGTCCGAGTCGGGAATGCGGGCCACCACGTGCTCCTCGATTACCTCTCCCGCGGGCGTCATTCGAGCCACCGCTACCACGGTATGACCGTCATCGGCATAATGGCGCGACTGCCATCGCCCTCCCGTCGGGAGCCGGAGCTGCCGGCCCCGCGTCAAGGCGGTGACGCCGCTGTAGACGAGGTACGCCACCACGAGCACGATCGCGATTTCCGCGAGGACGACCAAGGCCCGCACGGTCCGACCCTACGGCAAGGGCTACTTCAATGGCGATCTAGGCGGTGCAGCCGGAGGTGACACCCGCGATCGTGATGGTAAAGCCGCACCCGGTCGGTGCCACTGAGATTGGCCCGGCTGCCGGCTCGGTCAGCCGAGTGACTGTGCCGGTCGTTAGCTGCCACCTCAGCAGCCCGTTCTGGTCGGTGTAGACGAGCACGTCGGTGCCGTTCATCCAGCCGAGCACGGTGCAGCAGCCCTTGTTGCGACCGCCGCTCAGGTCTAGGACGTGGGTGATGTCGCCGGTCTGGTCGTCGATGATTGCGACGAAGTGGCCATACGTCGAATCAGCCGTCTGACCGCTAGCTGCCTGGGCAACGAGATTGCCATACCGCCAGCCGCGCGGGCCCAGGTACGCGATCCGGTACGGCGCAGCGGAGCTTGCGTTGACGGCTCGGTGGCTCTGCTCCACCAGGCCGGCATCGTCGTAGAACCGCAGCACGGGCGGCTCTGTGCCGGAGTCAGCCACGGTCAGAGTGGTGAGGCCAGACCCCTCACCGACCAACGGGGTCACGGCAAAGCCATCGGCTGCGACCGGAACGGCCGAGCGGGTCTCAGTGTCGACGAGCCAGGTGTGGGTCGCGCTGGACACCAACACATGCCGGCCATTGACCAGCCAGCTGACCTCCTCGTTGAGACCTGGCAACGCAATCCGGTCCACGGCTCCGGTCATGAGGTCGACGATGACTACGGAATCGGGTTGGGCGAACGCCGCCCGCCTTCCCATCGGGCCAAGGGAGTTCTGATCCAGCGGTAGGGCCCGGTTACCGCCAGCGTCGTGGGTATACGAGAGGTCTACCGGCACGCGGGCCCAGTAAAAAGAACCGTTGCCGCTGCCGCCATTGATGGAGCCTTCGCCATACACATAGATCGGTGACGCCTGAGCCTCGGCTGAGGCCGGCGAGTAGAGCACGACGGCGTGGCTCATTGGTTTGTTGGCAAGGCTCGGTGCGTTGGCGGGCGGGTCAGCGGACGCCGGCCAGTACGGAGCCGCTTCAGGATCTGCGGCAATCGTGGCCGGGAGACGATCCACCCGGGCTGATCCGGCCATGGTCGGCAGGGCCGTGGCGCTCGGCGAACCGAGCGGGGTCGGCGTGCCCGTCGGCCGCCACAGCGCGACGCTGGCCGCCGACACCACGACGACCGCCAGGGCAGCGCCGACAACGGCACGCCGGCGCCGTCGGACGTGGGCGGCCTGGGCAGCCGCGGCCCCGACGAGCTGCGACTGCGACACGTCGTCGGCTAGCTCGACAAGCATGGCCCGCAGGTCCTCGCGGCTCATCGCGGTCCTCCTTCGCTGTCCTGGCGTACCAGGTCGGAAAGCTCCGGGGCGAGCTCGCGCAGCCGGCGCAACGCCACCACGGTCTGGCTCTTCACGGTGCCGACGGCGACGCCCATCACCTCGGCGGTGCGGGCCTCGGTGTGGTCCTCGAAGAACCGCAGTACGAGGATGGCCCGCTGTTTGGGCGTGAGCCGGGCCAGTGCTTGCGCGAAGATCACCCGCAGCTGCGCTGGTTCACCGCCGTCGTCACGCCCACGGCGCTCCGGAGGGTCGGCGACAGAGATCTCGCGCCGGTGCCGGCGCCACCAGGAGACTGCGTCACGGTAGAGGATCGTGCGCAGGTACGCCTCGGGTTGCCCATCGCGTACCTGCCGCCAGCGCAACGCGACCTTGACCAGCGCTGTTTGCAACAGGTCCTCGGCGAGATGCCGGTCGCCACAGATCAGGTACGCCGAGCGCAGCATCCGCAGCTGGCAAGCCTCCGCAAACGCGGTGAAGTCGGCGTACTGGTCAATCCGATCCGCGCTCACGCGACTACAACGTACGGGGCGCCCGATTTGGTTGGGGGTCGGGGGCGGGTTCCGCGAACGACATCACGACGCGGTCGTGGACCGGACGGTAGCCCAGGCGCTGGTAGAGGGGAACTAGGTCATGCCTCATCGTCGGTGCGATGCCGCCCCAACGCACTCAGTTTTCGCGGGGTAATTCAGGCGGCGGGGGCGAGGAATTGGGTGGCGGCCAGCTCGGCGTAGAGATCGTCGTCGGTGACGAGCTCGGCGTGGGTACCGACGGCCCGTATCATGCCCGCGTCCATGACGACGATGCGGTCGGCCATGGTGACCGTGGATAGTCGATGCGCGATGACCAGCACGGTTGTCTCGGCCGCCACGTCGGCGATGGTGGCGCGTAGCGCGGCCTCGTTGACTGCGTCCAACTGCGAGGTCGCCTCGTCGAGCAAGAGCAGCCGCGGCCGCCGTAGCAGCGCACGGGCGATGGCGACCCGCTGGCGCTCCCCTCCGGAGAGTTTGGTTCCGCGGTGGCCCACCTGGGTCTCCAGGCCTTCGGGCAGGCTGGCCACAAGACCGTCGAGACGCGCCGTACGCAGTACCCGCTCCAGCTCGTCCTCACCGGCACTCGGCGCGCCGTAGAGGAGGTTTTCGCGGAGCGAGCCGGACAACACGGGCGCGTCCTGCTCGACGTACCCGATCGCTGCGCGCAGCTGGGTAATCGGCCAGTCCCGTACCTCACGTCCGTCAACGAGAATTCGGCCGGCATCCGCGTCGTAGAAGCGCTCGATGAGGGAGAACACGGTGGTCTTGCCGGCGCCGGACGGGCCGACGAACGCGGTCATGCCGCCGGCGGGCACGGCGAAGCTGATGCCACGGTGGACCTCGGGCAGTTCGGTGCGGTAGCGGAACCGGACCTCGTCGAAGGCGACCGAGGCCGGAATGGCGTTCATTCCGGCAGGGCGCGCGGGCTGACCGGCAATCTCGACCGGGAGCCGTTCCGCCTCCTGGATCCGGGCGACCGCGGCGGCGCCCACCGGATACTGCGTGACCGCCCGAACGAGCTGGCCGACCGGGGCCATCAGATAGAAGACGTACAGCAGGAAGGCGACCAGGGTGGCTACGTCGATCGCGCCCGAGGCGACCCGGACGCCGCCGACGCTGAGCACCGCCAGGAACGCGATCTGAGCCGCGACACCGGCCATGTTGCCGGCGAGGGCAGACCACTTCGCCGCCCGTACGCTCGCCTGCCACGCCCCGACGGCGGCACCCTCGACCCGTTCACCCTCGCGCTCCTCGGCACCGGAGGCCTTGACCATTCGGACCGCTCCGAACATCCGCTCCAGGGCCGTTCCCATCGCGCCGACCGACTCCTGCGCCCGCTTGGCCGCACGATTGATCTTCGGTACGACGAGTCCGATGACCACTCCGGCCATGACAAGGGATGCCAGGGTCACGCCCAGCAGCACGATGTCCATGATCCCCATGAGAACAACCGTGGCGACCAGCGTGAGCGCCCCGGTCACGCCGCCAACCAAGGACGATGTGGTCACCTCGCGTAGCAGCGTGGTGTCCGCGGTGACCCGGGACATGAGGTCGCCCGGCTCGCTCTGGTCGACGGCCGAGACCCGCAGCCGCAGCAGCCGCGCCACGAGGCCGCGCCGGGCGGTGAGCACCACAGACTCAGCGGTCCGCTGCAGCACATAGCTGCCCAATGCCCCGATTGCGGCGTTACCCAGTACCAACGCGGTCATGAGGACCAGCGGGCCGGCCACCGACGATCCGGTCGACAGGGCCCCGATCAACTCCCGGGCGACCAGGGGGAGGGCCAGCCCGGTCGCGCCGGTGACCAGGCTCAACAGGCCGCCGGTCAGCAGGGCGATCCGGTGCGGGCGCAGGTACTCCAGTAGCACCCGCCATACCGGCCAGGCGGGTTGGGCAATGTCGGGTGCGGCGAGCGTGCTCCGCGGAAGGACCGTGTCCACGCGCCGACCCTACGGCGCGCCCGGTCCGCCACGAAATGATCGTCAGTCAGCTCACAGGATTGCGTAGCGAGAGGTCGTGGCACGCTACCAATACGCGATGACGATGGTTAGCCGCTGAGATGACACTAAGGATGCCGGCAATGCTTGGTCCGAGCAGCACGAGGTCGCGCAGTTCCACCGTCAGGCAGGCGTGTTCCTTGACGATCCATCCCCACGTACGACATTGTTTGTCAGGCAGGTTCGATGGCCATCCCCTGCTGTACGTCAGGTGGTCGGCGAGTTGGTCGCGGAGAACGTACACGGACGGCTCACGACTGTCCACATCCATCTTCCAGGTGCATACGACCGCAGGGCCGGGACCACACAGCGTCCTCTCATATGTGACCGACACTCCGCTTGGCAGCGGGTACACCAGGTGGTTGGGCGGCCTCACCGGATGCACCGGTAGGACCAGGACGACGCCGAGACAGCACAGCACGAGTAGCGCGGTCGGGAGGGTTACTCTGGTGATCTTGGCGAGCGTCCGTCGGGCCCGCGTCGGCCTCGAGTAGCTGTACCAGCGCAGGTGCTCACCCTGGTCGCGCACCGCGGCGATGCAGCTGATCAGCGCGATCAGAGCGTAGGCAGTGACGGCGTCCCAAATCGAGGGAGCCCACGCCAATGTGGGCAGATGCCCTCCGGCGCCGAGGGCGATGAACGTTATGGCAGCGGTCTGGATGCCGGACGCGATTAGACCGACCGAGACGCGGGTGGCTGTCACGAGCCACAGCATTAGCGGTGTAAGAACCCATATTGCAGCCGCCGCACCGCGCCCAAGGACTAGGTAGACGCTCGCGCAAGTCCCAAGGGTCAGGACCAGTGCTGTCCATCCCCGCATGGCGAGATCGTAGGCCACGACGCCGCATCCACGTGGAGGTGGGCGGAACCGGGTTGGTGTCTTACGAGCCCCGTGCGGGTTAGCTGTCGTCGGTGAGCAGGTAATGCAGGTACCGGTCGGGGGCGGCCAGGAACGAACGCGTCATTGCCACCGGCTGCGCCTCGTCGTAGCTGACCTCGCTGATAGTGCCGCTCATGTCGATCTGCAAGATCCGCGTGTTTGGTACGGCCAGCAGGATGGGGGAGTGGGTGGCGACGATGAACTGCGAACCCTCTTTGACGAGGTCGCGGATGCGCAGCAGCATCGCCAGACAGCCGTGCACCGACAGTGCGGACTCAGGCTCGTCGAGCAGGTAGAGACCGCGAGGTCCGAATCGGTGCACGGCCAGGTCGAGGAACGACTCTCCGTGTGAACGTTCGTGAAGACTGCGGCCGCCGTAAGGGCGAAGCTCGCCGAGGTTGTCAATCTCCGTGGCGACGTTGTAGAAGGATTCGGCGCGCAGGAAGAATCCCGTGCGTGGCTTGCCGACGCCCCGTACCAGTCGCAAATGCTCGCCCAGGATTGACTCGGTGGCACGCGTGCTGAACCGGAAGTTGGCCGATCCGCCCTCCGCGTTGAACCCGGCGGCCACCGCAATCGCCTCGACCAGCGTTGATTTCCCCGTGCCGTTATCGCCGGCCAGGAACGTCACAGCCGGATGTAGTTCCAGCGTGCCCGCCGCGCGCAGGCCCGCGACGACCGGCAACGTGAACGGATAGCGCGATAGGTCTGCGTCGGACTCATCCAACTCAACCCATCGCAGAAACCCGCCGCCATCACCGGGTCGCGCGACCGGTACCTCGGCACCGGTCGCCATCACGCGTGCTCCGGGTCAAAGGTCGCCACCACACCGCCGACCGTAGCCTGTTCGAAGAAACAGGGGCGACGAGCAATGCGCTCGTCCAGCAGAAAGGACCGTTTGCCATGCTCCTGGAGAACAAGGTCGCGGTGATCTACGGCGCGGGCGGCCGGATCGGCGGCGCAGTCGCACGTGCCTTTGCCCGCGAGGGAGCCAGCGTCTTTCTCGCCGGGCGCACCCTCGCGAAGCTCGACGAGGTGGCCGACGAGATCAGCTCGAATGGCGGCGTGGCGGACGCCGCCGTCGTCGATGCGCTCGACGTGAAGGCTGTCGACGAGTACGTCGATGCGGTGGTCGCGCAGACCGGGTACATCGACATCTCGTTCAACCTCATCTCGTACGGAGACGTCCAAGAGCCGTTGACCGAGATATCGGTTGAGGATTTCACGCAGCCGATCACGACCGCGATGCGGACACAGTTCCTGACCACCAGGGCGGCCGCCCGGCACATGATCGGACGCGGATCCGGGGTTATCTTGGCGTTTGGGGGAGGAGGCGCGAACACTCTTCCCGGCCTGGGCGGCTTCAAGGTCGCGCTCGACGCCATCGAAGGTCTTCGCCGACAGTGGGCATGTGAGCTCGGGCCGCATGGCATTCGCGTCGTCTCCCTGAAGACGGGAGGGGTGCCCGAGACTCTCCCCGACGACTTCCCGGGACGCGATGAGATCGTCACCGGGATTCAGGAGGCCGCTTTGTTGAACCGGACAGCGACGCTTGCCGACGTCGGCGACGTGGCCGCCTTCGTGGCCTCAGACCTAGCTCGCACCATTACCGCCACAGACGTCAACATCTCCTGCGGCGCGCTCATGGACTAGCTGCTTCTCCAACGCGAGTGTGCGGGTGCGAACGGTCAGGGCACATCTGTGGTCGACACGCGTCTGGGTGGTCGACTGGGCTCGCCGAATCGGGGCGGCTACGTGTCGTCGGGTGGTGTGGGCCAAGGGTTGGTGGGGTCGTCGGGTTCGTCGACCTTGTCGGGGTGCACGATGTAGGTGCGGCCCAGTGGTGAGGTCCAGGCGATGATGCCCTCGAAGACCTGG
>JAHRHA010000146.1 GCA_020027875.1 Micromonosporaceae bacterium
GCATCGCTCTCGTCTTCACCGTGCCCTCGGGTATGCCGAGCAACTGTGCCGCTTCCTTGGTGCTGAGGCCGTCGAGCACCGTCGCCTCAATCACGGCCAGGAACTCCGGGGGCAGCCGCCCGAGAGCGCCGCCGAGGTCGCCGTACTCGATCGAGGCCAGGACGACATCCTCAGCGGCCACCTCCACGTCGTCGCGCTCCTGGAGCGGAACCACATCGAGTGCCGGCTTGCCACGAAGTCGCGAGATGAGCCGACGGATCGCGATCCCCCACATCCAGGCCGCGACATCCCCGTCGCCACGGAATCGGTTCGCCCCCTTCCAGACCGCCACGAACGCGTCCTGCAGGGCCTCCTCGACGATCTCGGTGTCTGCGCAGCGGCGGCGGAGCCGAACGCCCAACCAGGGGGCGTGCCGGGTGTACAACTCACGCAATGCCCCGGAGTCACCCTCGGCGACCTTGGCCAGCACGGCGCGGTCGTCAAGGTCGGAGAGGGTTCCCACGATCCGATTGTCGCCGCACAAGCGCCGATCGGTTCCCGCCCAGCCCGATGTGATCCCCAATGGTCGGTCACCGGACCTTCGGCCGCCAGCTGCGGCGGAACCAGAAGACGCAGAACAACCCGAACAAGATGGCTCCAAATATGTAAAACGCGGGAAACAACACGACGCCTGCCAACCCGAACAGCGCGAACACGATCCCTCCCACGCGGGGCGCCGGACCCCACCAGTTCGCGACACCGAGCACGACGAACCCAAGCGTCAGGCCGACAAAGCCGATGACACCCGCGGCCGCGTGGATGTTGCCCCCAGCGGCAAACTGCTCCAGGGCGACAAGCGGGGCGATGCTCTGGTCCAGGCACAGCACGACGCCGCCGAAACCAGCTACGGCTCCGCTAGCCAGGGCAACAATCGCCCCACGCCCCCTGCGAAGACGGGCGACGCCGCGCGCCCACATGACGAGTGCGACGCCCATGCATGCATAGCCGACGCCCATGCCTGCGAAGCCGAGGCGGAACTGGCTGGGGTCCGAGAGCGCGATGGCGACCTGCTGGTCCGGGTGACCCGAGGCGTCGGCCCACTCACCAACGATCGGCCTGCTGACTCCTGCGAACGCGATGAGCCCACCAACGAGCATCACCCATGCGGCTGCCCGCATCGCGGGGGGGACCTGCACAGCGTCAGATCGGGGCAAAGCGGCGGACGGAAGGGCTGTGTAACTCTGTTCGGACATCGTGGAACTCCTTCGCTCAGGAAGACCTGACATGCCTGTCGCGAGGACCCCCCGGTCCGGTTCGCGCGCAAAGGCGCTGACCGTGAGGTTTCGAGCGTCGTCACTCTTCTGGCCCGACCACTCCTAACACGGAGGTACCCCCCCCGGCATGACTGTCCCGCCGCAGCCCGACCACCGCACGCGGCACGTCCGAGCGACTGTACGGCCATCGCGGTCATCGATAAGAAGATCAAGCGGCAACGCTCAGCTCACCGGACTTGTTGAAGCCATGGGCGGCAAACTCCAACAGCTCAACGGCAACGCCCCCGGCATCCTTCAACTACTTGGGGTGGCAACGACGTGAGCAGCGACCGATCATACCTATAGGTCATCTAGCCGGAGTGTTACGGATCACGATCCTGTTGGCACACCGTCAAGCGCTGTTGGCACCACAACTGAATGGAAGGAGCCAGCGATGACTGCCGATCATGGGCCGGAATTCGCGTTGTCCGCGGACATGAAGCGGGTGGTACTCGAACAGAAGCTGGGCTTCGTCGCCACGGTATGCGCCGACGGAAGTCCGAACCTGTCGCCGAAGGGCACGACCACGGTCTGGGAGGACGAGCGCCGGCTCGTGTTCGCCGACATCTCCTCACCCACCACGGTGCGCAACCTGCGCGAAAACCCAGCCATCGAAATCAACGTGGTAGACCCGTTCCTCCGCAAAGGGTACCGATTCAAGGGCACCGCATCGCTGCACCACAACGACGCGATCTATGAACGAGCCCTCGCACTGCTCACCGAACGCGGCTACCGCGCAACACCAGACCGAGTCAAGACGATCGTACTGGTTAGGGTGGAACGCGCCGCCCCACTCATCTCTCCCGCATACGACACCGGAGCGAGCGAGACAACGGTCCGCGACCAATGGACCGACTACCACGTGACGTTGAACGTCAGCCGATCCACAAGTACACCGCCCTGACATTGACCGCCGACTACGGGCCGAGGTGGCGCGCCCATTACGTCCGCGTCGGATCCGAGGCCGACCTCAACGATGAACTGATCACCTGGCTGCAGGAGGCGCACGACACGGTCGGCCTGCAGAGCGACCTGCGACGAGCCCCGCCGTAACCGACATACGGCTCGGCTCATGCGACGTCAGGACCTAGCCGCGACGGGTCACACGTTGGCGCCGACCTACCCGACTCGCGGCAGAAAGCGGACCCCCCGTGGCGCGACCTAGGGCCTCGCTCTGGCGAGCAGTGGTCAGGCAATCCGGCGGATGGCCCGCACGGCCAGAACCAGCAACACCGCGGCGAGGGCGACGAAGATGCCGGTATCGATGCCCTGGAATAGCCAGAACCGGCCGGCCGGTTGGTGGAGCTGCCAGTTGTAAGCGCCTGCCTCGATGCCAAATCCGAGCGCCCGTATTGTGGGCCGCGCGGACGGCGTCGAGCAGGTCGGGTGGCACGTCCGCGTCGATGTCTTCCACGGCAGGGATGATCACGGTGTCGGCGCGGGCGAGTCGGTCCAACCCGTCGTCAGGCTCCATGCGGAATCTGCCGATCCGGACCGGGCTCTCGCCGCAGACTACCGATCTTTCGAGGAGCATGGAGGAACTGCAGATGGGTTCGGGTCAGATCGTGGCGGTGTTCGGCGCGTACGGACACACCGGGCGGTTCGTGGTGACGGAGTTGCGTGATCGGGGGTTCGTTCCGCTTCTCCTCGGTCGCGACGCGGGCAAGCTCCAGGCGCTGGCGGCCTCGCATCCGGGGCTCGAATACCGGGTGGCGGCGGTCGACGATCCGACCTCGCTCGACCAGGCATTGAAGGGCGCGGCCGCAGCCATCAACTGCGCCGGCCCGTTCGCCTCGACCGCGGCCCCCGTCATCGAGGCCGCTCTGCGCACCGGCGTCCCGTACGTGGATGTGGCGGCCGAGATCGAGGCCAACCTCGACACGTTCAGGCACTTCGCCAACTGCGCTCAGACCGCGGGCGTCGCGGTGGTCCCGGCGATGGCCTTCTACGGCGGACTCGGCGATCTGCTGGTCACGACGGCGATGGGTGATTGGACGGCGGCCGACGAGGCGCACGTCGCGTACGGACTGAGCAGTTGGCACCCCACGGCCGGGACCCTCGCCTCCGGCGCCGTCTCCCGAGAACGGCGTGATGGCCGACGCGTCCGCTACACCGGTGGCCGGCTGGAGTATTACGTCGACGAGTCCGACCTGCCGACCCTGGAGTGGGACTTTCCCGCTCCGATGGGCCCCCGGACCGTCCTCGGCGAGTTCACGATGGCCGACGTCGTCACCGTCCCCAGCCACCTGTCCATCCCCGAGGTGCGCACGTACATGACCACTGACGCGGCCAAGGACCTGGCCGCTCCAGACACGCCCGCACCGACGGCGGTCGACGAGCGCGGCCGGTCCGCGCAGATGTTCACCGTCGACGTCATTGTGCGCTCCGGCGACAAACAACGACGCGTCGCCGCCAGCGGCCAGGACATCTACGCCATCAGCGCACCGCTGGCGGTCGAAGCGGTCCATCGCATTCTCGGCGGTCAGACGAGGACAAGCGGCGTCGCCTCCGCCGGCGAAATCTTCGACGCGCCCGACTTCCTCCGCGCGCTGTCCGCGCACATCGCGTTCGAACCGTGCCACGAGGCTCGCGCGCCACAGCTCGCCTGATCGCCCGGCCACGGGTGACAGCCCGGGATAGTCCCTGATGGCTCTGGCGCGGCTCCAACGTCAATCCTGCGCACACCCAGCGCACATGCACGGAGCCGATGGATGATCCACGGGACAGGCCCCTAGCATGGCGGCCATGAGTGCGTACGACGAACCGGAGCTCAAGGAGCCGCCGGTCGCGGGCAGCGAGACAGACACCTGGATCGGGTCGCTGGAACGGCAGCGCCGCACGTTCATCTGGAAGGCCGGCGGGTTGTGATGATTCGCGTACCCGAGACGGTGCGTGCTAAGGCGGTGGCAGCCGGCGCCGTGCAGTGGCTTGACGATCTGCCGTCGTTGGTGGCCGGCTTGGAACAGGATTTGGTCGATCACCGTCGGCCGCACCTTCGATGGCGCGACTGAGGCGGTCGTCATGGAGGCGACTTTTGACGATGGTGAGCCGGCGGTCCTGAAGCTCCTTGTTCCGCGCGACGGTAATGCGGCGTCGAATGAGATCACCGTGCTGCGCCTTGCCGACGGTGCGGGCTGCGTAAGGTTGCTGCGCCACGACGCGGCGAGGAGCGCGTTGCTGCTGGAAAGGTTGGGGCGATCCTTGTACGAGCTCGCGCTGCCGATCGGTCTACGGCAGGAGATCCTCTGCTCGGTGGCGCAACGTGTGTGGCGCCCGGCCCCTGACTGTGGACTGCCGACCGGTGCGCAGAAAGGGTCGGTGGCTTCGTGAGTTCATCGCGGCGACGTGGGAGGAGCTGGACCATCCGTGCTCGCCGCGTACTGTCGAGCACGCGCTCGGTTGCGCGTCGCGGCGCATAGCCACTCACGACGACGAGCGCGCCGTGTTGGTGCACGGTGACGTGCACCAGTGGAACACCTCCAGGCGGGTGACGGGTTCATGCTTGTCGACCCGGATGGCCTACTGGCCGAGGCCGAGTACGACATGGGCATCGTCATGCGCGAAGACCCTGTGGAGCTGCTGAGCGGCGACCTGCACGAGCGGGCCCGGTGGCTGGCAACGCGAACGGGCCTTGATGCGACGGCCATCTGGGAGTGGGGTGTTGTTGAGCGAGTCTCGACCGGTCTGCTGTGCACCGTGGTCGGCCTGCAACCGGTCGGCCAGCAGATGCTCGCAGTCGCCGACCGGATAGCGCGGGATTACCCCGGGTCCCCGTGACGCCCGGGGAACGCGGTTGTCTATCAAAAAACGAGGAACACGCCAACCCACAACCTCCACGGCGGATGTGCCCGCCTCGCTTCGAGAGCCCCGCCGGCCTGTTGGCGAGCGGAAACCAGAGACTCGGGCAGGTCGGATCCGGGCGGGCCGGCATGCTCGCGGACAACCTCGGCCCTACGAGGTGCTGCAGAAGGCGATTGTCGTGGTCTTCGTTGTCGGTTCAGCGGTCATCGACGCACTGCTGCCAGCCGGCCCCGCGCCGCGATGATCCTCACCGCCCGGCCCCGTCCGGTGGTGCGTGCGTACGCGGTGCCGGCGTTCCAGCGGGTGACTCGGGGCCGGGTCTGTTCATCGGCGCCGCCTATTACCTGACCGTGCCACGTACCGCTCACCGATACTGAGCGATTGTCGGCGACCTCGATCACCTCGTACGCACGTTGAGCGCTCCGCTCGGGCAGCATCGACCCGGCCAACGGCTCGGCCGACTTGATCATAGATGCCTGGTCCCGGTGGCACGGGCGGCGTAGCGTCGTTGCAGGTTTGCCTTTGTCCGATGAGGAGGGTGACTTGTCCGGTCCGCTGGCACTGGTGGGTTCTGGGGAGTACACCCCTTCGATGCTCGAGGTCGAGCGTGCCCTGATCGCCGGCCGCCCGCCACGTTACGTGCAGCTTCCGACCGCCGCTGGCGCCGAGGGACCCGATCGTCTGTCGTACTGGATTGACCTGGGTCGGGCCCAGGCCGACCGGCTCGGTGTGGAGGCGGTGCCGTTGGTGGTCACCGACCGCGATCAGGCCGAGGATCCGCAGATTGTCGCCGAGGTCGAGGGAGCCGGGCTTATCTACCTATCCGGCGGCAGCCCGGGATTGCTTGCCGACACGCTGCGCGACACAGCGCTGTGGCGGGAGATCGTCAAGACATGGGAGGGCGGCGCCGCGCTGGCCGGGTGCAGCGCGGGCGCTATGGCGATGTCCGACTGGGTGCCCGACCTGCGGCATCCCGCCGGCAGAGGTCGGCGAGGACTTGGTCTGTTGCCGCATATGCGGGTGTTGCCTCATTTCGACAAGATGCTCGGTTGGATTCCGGACCTGCTCACGCGCCCGTTCCTGCGCGCGCCGGACGGCGTGAGTCTCGTCGGCATCGACGAGGAGACCGCGTTGGTGGGTGGGCTGGAGACCTTCACCGTGGAGGGCCGGCGATCGGCCTGGTTGCTGGGCGATGGCCGTCGCCAGGAATTGAAGCCGGGCACGAGTGTCCGTTTTCCGCTGCCGGAGGCGTCATGAGCGCGGCAACCAGGTTATGGAGAAGAGCCGTGGGGTATCAGGCGTTGGTGGCCGTGACCTACGACCCGCACCTGAGCTTGGTGCGGCCAGTTGTCCCGCTGACCCCGCGGGGCTGCCAGGAGTGCCTGCGGATCGGGTCGCCATGGGTGCACCTGCGGCTCTGCCTCACCTGTGGCCACGTCGGCTGCTGCGATTCCTCGCCGAACCGCCACGCGCGCATGCACGCGGCCGCAGTCGGTCACCCCATCGTCCAGTCGCTCGAGCAAGGAGAGGACTGGCGCTGGTGTTTCATCGACGAAACCTTCGTCTGAGCACGCGACCATGAGCACCCCGCAACGGCACAGTTTCCGGGAGACCCCAGACACCGCAGGCGCGTATCCGCGGCTGACTGCGGAGCAGATCGCCGCGCTGACCGCGGGCGGTGAGCGCCGATCCACCGACGTCGGGGAGGTCCTTTTCAGGGAGGGCGAGCGAACCTCCGACTTCGTCGTGGTGCTCGACGGGGCAGTCGCGATTGTCGAAGGGTACGGACGGCCGGACGAGCGCGTTGTCAGCGTCCACGGCCCCGGACTGTTCCTCGGCGAACTCGGCGTGCTCACCGGCCAGGCCGCGTTCGTAACCGCCACGGTGCTCGAGCCCGGCGCTGTGCTCATCGTGTCGGTTGACCGACTGCGTCAGGTGGTGACTCAGGACGTCGCGCTGGGAGACCTCATCCTGAGGGCGTATGTCCTGCGCCGCCCGGTGACGTGCGTAGCGGCTCGATCAAGCGGATGGCATCCGCCGTGGGAGAGGGCGCCATCGCGGTACGCCTTGTCCACGAGCGCACTCACCTAGAGTGACTGCGTCACCTGCACCGACACCGCGACTACGCTATGCCGACGCAACATCAGCCACCACGACCGTGACGTTGTCCGGGGCGCCGGCCTCTAGGGCGAGATTCACCAGCTCTTGGGCGCATCGCCGCGGATCCGGAGTTGATCGCAGCACCTGCGCGATGGACTCGTCGGCGACGACGTCCGACAGACCATCGCTGCAGAGCAGGAAGCGGTCGCCGATGCGGACCGGCAGCAGGGTACATGTGGGTTCGAACTCGAGCCCCTGCAACGCCTGCGTGACCACCGAGCGCCGTGGATGGCTGCGCGCCTCAGCGGCGGTCAGCACCCCCTGGTCCACCAGCGACTGGACAAATGTGTCGTCCTTCGTTAACTGGGACAACTCTCCGTCACGCATCACGTAGCCGCGCGAGTCACCGACGTGCAGCAGCGCTATCTGGTGGCCGGCCAGCAGGAGGGCGGTCGCGGTGGTGCCCATGCCGTCGTTGGCTTCGTCCGACTCACCAGCCGCCCGGATCTGCTCGTTCGCAGCCTCGATCGCCTTTCGCAGCGCGGTCAGCGGCTCGATGTCGGGCGGCGCGGCCTCCAGCGGCGTGAGCGTCCGAATGGCGATGTCGCTAGCCAACTCGCCGGCCGGCATTCCGCCAATGCCGTCGGCAAGGGCGATGAGCCGCCGGCCCGCGTAGGCCGAGTCCTCGTTGTTCGTCCGGACCCGACCAATGTCACTGACCGTCGCTGCGCGCAGGATGAGGCTCATACCGTGCAGCCTGCCAAGAACACGGGCCCTTGTCTCTACGCAACACTACGTATCGTGGGCCCATGATGCCGGTGTCCATGGTCGGCCGGGTCGACGAGCTCGGTGAGCTCGTTCGCGCCTGGTCGCTGGTCGCCGCGGGCCGCACCGCGACGGCACAGACGGCCGTCCTCACCGGGGGTGCCGGAGTCGGCAAGAGCATGCTGGTCGCGGCCGCGCTCGACGCGTTCGCGCCCAGTCCCCGTACGGTCCTGTCCGGCACCGCGAGGGTGCACGCGCCAGCGCCGTACGACTGGTTGGCCGCGGTCCTGAGCGGCCGCGACACCGCTGACCTGCCGATACCTCCGGACGCGTTGGCCTGGCTGGCCCAACACCCGGACGCGCAGGCGGAGCGGTACGCGCCGAGCGCCCTGCTCCGGATGGCCGTCCGCACGGTCCGGGCGCTGGTGGACCGTGGACCCGCGGCACTCGTCGTGGAAGACCTGCATGCGCTAGATCCGGCCAGCCTCAACCTGATCGGTGAGCTCGCGGCGTCGCCCGATCTTCGCATCCTACTCCTGGTCACCAGTCAGCCACCAGACGCGGCCGTCTCGCCCAGGCTCGCCGCCCGTACCCTGGCGCGACTATCCGGTGTCGGCGGCGCGATCCGGCAGCACTTGGGACCACTGGGAGTCCCTGACATTGCGGCGATCCTGGCGCAGGTCTATCCCGGTTCATCGGTGCCGCCGGACGTGGTCGGCGCCATCCGGGAGCGAACGGGCGGCAACCCGTACTGGCTCCGGGAGCTGCTCGCGGCCTCCCGGGGCGTGGGGCTCGACGCGCTCACCCGCTGGCCGCTGCCCGGGCACCTTCGCCTCGCCGCGACCCTCGGTGCGAACCTCGGCCCGCCTGACGCGGACTGCGCGCCCGCGGAGTTGACCGCGCGGGAGCGGGAAGTGCTCTCCTGCCTGGCGGTTGGGATGTCGAACAAACAGGTCGCCCGCTCCTTGGGCATCTCGATCCGGACCGTCGCCGTGCACGTGTCAAACCTGCTGCGCAAGACCCGATCGGCTTCGCGCACCGAGGCCGCGTTGTGGGCGGTCCAGCACCAGCTGATCGGTCCGACCGCGATCACGTAATCGGGCTCCGGTGGAGACTGTGTCAGTGGACCTGCCGAAGGACCTGCGCGAGGCGTTGGACGGGGCGGTCGCCGGTATCCCGGTCACGGACGTCGCCGCGGCCCTTGTCACTGGCGGCATCGCGCCGGGTCGCGTGCTGCGCCACCCCAGCAGCGCAAGGGCCTCGTATCGCCTCAGGTCCGCTCAAACGCGGGTCAGCCGCGGCCGGGTTCGAAGCGGCGGAGCGCCCACCGGGTTGCCGCCGCGAGCACGACGATCTGCAGCACGAGGATGATGACCCCGCGCCACCAGTTGACCGGAACGTGTGACCAGAGGGGATCCGGGAACGGGAAGCCCACCAGGTTCGTCGTGGCCGCGGCCGAGGCGAACCCCCACCGGCTCGGGTCGGCCCAGGCGATGATCTCGAGCCCCTTCTGCCCGGTGATCACGAATAGCCCGCCGGAGAGCACCAGTTGGGCCATGACGCTGACCACGAGGATCGGCGTCGTCTGCTCCGTCGTCTTCACCAGCGCACCCGCGAGCAGGCCCAGCCCGGTGGACGCGATCGCTACCAGGGTGACCGCGATGACAATGTCGATGAGCGGGTCGGCCAGAACGAGGCCTTCCGGCGGCGGGTTGCGCTTGAGCATGGAGAGGTAGATGAAGAGGCTGACCTGGATTGTGTCGATGATAATGAATACAAACAGTTTTGATGCGAGGTACGCGGTGGGAGAGAGCCCGATCGCGCGTTCCCGGCGATAGATGGAGCCTTCGTTGACGATCTCGCGGATCGCGACCGCGACACCCATGAACGCCGCTCCGATGACAAAGACCACGAGCAGGCGCTGCGCCTCCAGGCCGAATCCGGCGGGGTCTGGGCCGAGGCCCTTCTCGCCGGGGACGGTGTAGCTCAGCAGGGCCAGGGCCAGCGGCAAACCAACGAGGAAGGCCGCGTATCCGCGGTCGGACAAGATAACCGTGATCATCCGAAGGGACAGGGTCAGGAACTGGCGTAGCGGCGCCACGGGATGCAGGGCGCGGTGCGTCATCGACAGTTCCTGAACACCCGATGGGGACGGTGTCGCCGGAGGCGCGCCGTTGGTGGCGTCTGCGAAGACCGCGTGCGCTGTTTCTAGGGCTGCAGGATCCGCCGCGGACGCGGAGTCGGCTGCGGTGGCCGCTGGCTCGACAGCATCGGTCGACTCGTCCTCGGCAGGTTCGGAAGGTTCGGCGACGGCTTCCTCGGCCGGAAGGCGCGGTGTCGGCAGTTCGGTGATCTGTGCCTGCCGGAAGTCCCGGGAGGCTAGTTCGAGCGCAACCTCGCCGACATACCTGCGGTAGATGTCCGAGTTGCGGTAGAGCTGCGCCCAGCGTTCGGCATCGTTGGTGACCTTGTCGAACACGTCGGCGTAATCTTCCGATCCGAAAAATCCGAGCAGCTCGTCGGGCGGGCCGAAATAGCCCATCCGGCCGCCCAGGCACATCACCAGCACGTAGTCACATATGTCCAGGTGGAGGACGCTGTGGGTCACCACGACCACCGTGCGTCCCCGGTCGGCCAGCAGGCGCAGCTCCCGCATGACCTCCTTGTCCAGGGCCGGGTCCAGTCCGGATGTGGGTTCGTCGAGGGCGAGCAGGGACGGCTCCGTCAACAACTCAAGCGCGACCGAGGTGCGTTTGCGTTGGCCTCCGGACAGCGTGTCGATGCGCTGCTTGGCCCGAGCCGTGAGCCCGAGCAGCTCAACGACCTCGCTGACGCGCTCCGAACGCTGCTTTCGCGGCACATCGCTGGCGAAGCGTAGGGATGCGGCGAAGCGCAGTGCCCGGCGCACCGTGAGCTGGCGATGCAGTACGTCGTCCTGCGGCACCATACCTATCCGGTAGCGCAGCTCCGAGTAGTGCTCGTAGAGGTCCTTGCCGTCGTAGAGCAGCTTTCCGCGCGACGCCGGGCGAATGCCGGTCATGGCCTTGAGCAGCGTGGACTTGCCACAGCCGCTAGGCCCGACGATGCCAAGGAGCGTTCCGTGCCGCAAGGCGAAGCTGACGTCGTCGAGGAGCACGGTCTTGCCGATCTCGACGGTGATGTCGTCGGCGATGATCGACGTTGGCCCCTGGTCGTCGTGCTGGTAGAGGTGCAGCCCATCGAAGAGGAACTCATGCCGGCCGATGCTGAATCGATCGCCGGGCGCCAGCAGCCCGCGTGGCACCCGCCGACCATTGTGGTGCAGACCGTTGCTGCTGTTCAGGTCGACCAAATGGTGCTCGGAACCGAGCTTGCGGACCTCGGCGTGCTTCCGGGAGACCCAGAAGTCGGGCAGCACGATGTCGTTGTCGGCGTCTCGGCCGATCCGGATAGTGCCGCCCGCGTCGAACGTGGCGACCGGCGTGCGCTCCTGCGCAGCGGTGCGCGTGCCAGACTGATCGCTCATCCCCACGGCCATCATCATGCCGGTCCTGTCGACCCCGCGTCTGCCGGCCCGAATGGAGGATGCCGGTCGGAACCTTCGGGTACGGGTTGCGGGGTTTCGGTGGACGCCGGGCGGCTGCGCGGGATCTGCCAGGGTTCCAGGAGCCGGTACGGCGTCTCCTCTCCTGCCTGGGTTGGCGTCGTCGTCTCTGTCAACAGACGTCCGAGGCCGGTGCGCGTGGCGACCACGACGAGCGTGTCGGTCCGCAGCAACGGTCGGCCATCGGAGGGTCGCCACAACACGTTGTTGCCGTCGCCGGTCCGTACGGCGAGGAGGCGGACCTCGTGGTCGCGGTTGACCGTCGACACGCGCTTGTGCTCGAGCGCGGAGTCGGCCCCGATGGAGAGCTCCGCGACGAACAGGACGCGACGTTGCACCGGAATCGTCGCGATGACCTGACGTCCAAGCATCGCCGCAGCGAAGGCGGGGGCGGCCAAATAGGACACGCTACGGGAGATGTTGATCGAGAACGCACGCTGCACCCGGTCGGCGAACTCGCCGTCGAAGAGGCGAAGCACGACCCGCAGGTCGGGCTTGGCGGTACGGCCGAGCAGAGCCGTCTCCAGGTTGGTCACGTCATCGGTGGAGACCACGACGAGGGCCCGGCACGTGCTCACCGACGCGGACTGCATGATCTCGCTGCGGCTGGCATCACCGATGACCACCGGAATGCGCAGGTCACGGGCGATCTGGACGCCCCGGGCCTGGGGGTTCTGCTCGATCGCGACGATGTCCACGCCCGCCTCATTGAGGGCTCGGATCACCCTGGTGCCCACATCGCCCAGCCCGACGACGACCATGTGGTCGGAGATCGCATCGGCGAGCCCGCCGGCCTCCAGACGCAGACGCGCCTTCACGACGGAGTCGACCACCGCGGCAGTGAGCGCGGGAATGAGCGCGATGCTTACGACCGTCAGCAGGATCAGCGTGACCCTCTCCACGCCCGAGGCGCGTGGGTCCGGATCGGCACCGCCGAGCTCGGTAAGCATCGCGATGTAGGCCGCTTGCGCCCAGCTGATGTCCTTGACCAGTGCCAAGGTGGCAGTGCCCGCGGCGAATAGGCCAACCAGGACGGCCAGCACCAGCCGCAGCTTGGCACCCAGAAGAACGGGGAGAACGTGCAGGTTGCGCTGGCGGCGGTAGGGCCGCGGCGGCCGTGCGGGCTTGCTTCGCGCCAGCACGAGGTCGGCCCGCGCCTCGTCCGCCAGCGCGGGAAGCGTCTCCGGTTCGTCGCGATCCGCCGTGATGGCTATGCCGCAGACGATGTCCTCGGCTCGGGCGGACGTGCGCGGGGTCGCGACAAGCGTACGATCGGCGACCGTCATCGGCGCGGACGTCGTCTCGTCGAGCGCGGCCGCCACGAACGCGGGCGCCGCGATCGCGGCCGCGGACAGCACAACGCTGTTGTTGAGCAGTTGCCCCATGCGCTCGCCCAGGCTGAGGTTGAACATGCGGATCACGATGTGCAGATTTGGGTTGATCTCCTGGGCGAGCAGCGCGGCGTCGATGTTGCCCGCGTCCTCCTGGTCCACCAGGGCCAGGGCGTCGGCGTGCTCCAGTCCGGCCCGGCCAAGGCCGTCCCGGTCCAGCCGCGCCTCGACCACCACGACTCCCGGCACCCGGCAGATATTGGGAGCCCAGTTGGCCTCCACCGACGGGAGGACGACGGTGACCTGGGCGTCGTACCGGGTCACCAGCTCGTCGATGAGCCGGTAGGCCAGCGGGTTGTCGCCACAGACGACGAAACGGCGGCTCCCGTCCTCGGGAAGCTCCACCGTGGTTTCCGGTCCAGGCACCTCTTCGCTCACGCCAGCGAGAGTATCGATGGTCGCAACACCGTGTCGATCTAGGGCGTAGTCGCGTGATTGGAGATCAACTCACGCGACTGAGCCCTTGATCGACGATAGGGTGGTGCGATGCCCCCCGGCGATGTACACAAGGCCATCTCGGTCGGCCGGATTGTGCCCGTCATCGTGGTGGACGAACGCGGATCGGCGGCGCACCTGTCCGACGCGCTGGTGGCCGGCGGGCTGCACTGCGCCGAGGTGACCTTCCGTACGCCGGCGGCGGAGGCCGCCCTCAGGATCACGGCAGCCGATGGCCGCCTGCTCGTCGGAGCCGGCACGGTGGTCAACCCCGAGCAGGTCGACCGGGCACTCGCGGCCGGAGCCAGGTTCATCGTCTCGCCGGGATTCAGCCAGGCCGTCGTACGACACTGCACCGCGCTGGGCGTCCCCGTGTTCCCTGGGGTCGCCACTGCCTCCGAGATCATGGCCGCCCTGGACGAGGGTGTCGAGCTGGTCAAGTTCTTCCCCGCGGAGGCCCTCGGCGGACTCTCGATGATCAACGCCTTGGCAGGGCCGTTCCCAGGGCTGAGGCTCA
>JAHRHA010000278.1 GCA_020027875.1 Micromonosporaceae bacterium
CGGCGATCGAGAGTCTGAACTCGTCCGGGATGTAGTTGCTCTTGAGGTGATTGACGAGCAGGTGCACGGGCCGTCCGGGCGTGAGCAGCTCGATCTGGAGGAGGTCCCGGGAGAACACCGGCCGGGCCGGGTCGGCCGGGTCCGGACGAAACCGCCAGGACGAGACCCGGCCCAGTGGCAGCCGTGACAGGACGCCGACGTCGATGCGGCGGGGATCATTGCCCTCCACGACGACCCGGTACGGGTAGGCCGACCCCAGCGGCGCAAGCTCGTCGCGGTCGAACGCGTCGAGGGCGTCCTGGTCTTCGACCTCCTGCACCGCGACCACGTCGGCGACCAGCGCCGCGATCCGTCGAGCGATCCAGACCCGCGCCTTGACGTCCTTGCCCCGCACCAGCCGTCCCTGGAAGGTGCGCAGCACCCCGGTCAACGTGGCCGCGCCGACCTCGACCGTCACCACCGTCGGAGCCCCCACCGGCTCAGCCTCGGTACCCGCCGACTCGGCGACCGCCGGCGCCTCGCCCCGCAACACCCCCGCAGTGCCGGCGGGGGTGGTAACGTCGGGCAGCTCGGTTTGGAAGTCCCACCGGCTGAACAGGTTGTTGCAGTTGAACGTGGCGATCCGCACCGACATCGCCTCCGTCCTCTCGTGACGGCGTGCCCATAGAGCGTAGCCCACGCCAGACCGGTGATGCCCCTGCCGACGCCGCCTGCACAACGCTAGGCCGGCACTCTCATGCCCTGGCCCACCCGTGCCGCCAGTCGAAGCAGAACCGTGCGGCTCAGCGTCATGTCACCGGCGGGAACGCGGGACCTCGCAAACACGATCTGGCGAGTAGCCGGGAGGACTCTCACCTCCCGGCTCTCTCAGAACCGTGCGTAAACCTCTCGATTTACACGGCTCCCATCATCCAGTCGTCCCGGTCACGGTTTGACGAACTGCCAGTGGGCGAAGAGCCTCGGGTAGAGCTTTGCGGCCCTGCCCAGCGCGTCGCGCGCTCGCATCCATCGTCCCCGGAACCGTTTGTATTTCTGCACGATCCACCGCACCAGGTAGTCGTTGATGCGGTTGAGGCTGGGTACCAGGGCGGACTTGAAGTACCGCCCGTAGTAGTTGATCCACCCTCGCACGACCATGTTGATGTCTCGTGCGAGGTCTGCCAGGGTCGATCCACTGCGTCGGTGCAGCCGCCAGGAGCGGATCTGCGCCCGGACGCGTTTGGCGGCTTCGTCGCTGATGGCAGGGTTGAAGCTGAAGAATGTCTTCCCCGTCTTCGTCCGAACCTTGCGGACACGAAACCCGTACCCCAGGAACGTGAACGAGGTGTGCTCGTACGAACCACGCCTCGCCCCGTCCTTGCAGTACACGATGCGGGTCTTCTCGGGATGCAGTTGCAGCCCCCCGCACTCGTCCAACCGTGCAGCGATCGCCTCCCGCACCTGGTGTGCTTCGGCTTCGCTGCGACAATGAACAACCACGTCGTCGCAGTACCGTTCGAACCCGACGGCCGGGAAGACCCGCGCCATCCAGGCGTCGAACGCATAGTGCATGAACAGGTTCGCCAACAAGGGAGAGATCGCTGAGCCTTGCGGACTACCGCGATCCCGCGCGACCATGCTGCCGTCCTGCCGCTGCAACGGGGCAGTAAGCCACCGCTGCACATACAGCAGGATCCACCGCTGGTCGGTGTGGTGCGCCACCGCCTTGAGAACGAGATCATGATCAAGATTGTCGAAGAACCCTTTGATGTCCATATCGATCACCCAGTCGGTTCTCCAGCAACGCTCCCGGCATCTCCCGACCGCGTCCAACGCGCTACGTCGCGGCCGGTACCCGTAGGAGTCCGGGTGGAAGATCTTCTCCACGTTCGGCTCCAGATACATGGCCGCCACCGTTTGCGCGATTCTGTCCGCGACCGTGGGCACGCCGAGAATCCTGACCCCTCGCCCTCCCGGCTTGTCGATCTCCACCATCCGCACCGGCGGCGGGAAGTAACAGCCCGACGACAGCCGATTCCACAGCTTGTAGAGGTTGCCCTTCAGGTCCACCTCGAACTGCTCGATCGACTCGCCGTCAACGCCAGCCGCACCCTTGTTGTCCTTGACCCGGCGATATGCCTCAAATACCGCGTGCTTCGATATCTCGAACGACTTCGGTCCGCTCACCTGGCTCCTCCCGGCCACGCCGGTTGACCACCAAGCAAACCCAAATGACCCGTCCCCTTCGCTCCACCCGCGTTACCAGGCTTCATCACTACTACGAGACGGTCCGCCCCCGTGCCCCGCGACGGTACTCGACCCCTCACGGCGTTGACCGCTTGAGGAACTCCCTCTCGCCGCCGGCCCAGCAGGCTGGCGACAGTATCGGGGCGACAGGTTCCCACGTTCCGTGCAGAAGCCCAGATCAGGCTCGCGCCGCCTACATGCCGGACGCCGTCTGGGCAGTCGGCAGGCTCCCCCCAGACTTGTCCCGGAGCCCAGGTCTTGCCCCGGTTTTGACGCCACTGGAGTTTGTTACGACACGTCTTCAGCGGTTCGCTCACGCTCGCCTTCCTGACCCATACCTGACGCGATCTTCGTCACGCCTTTTCCGCAGCGCTCACCACGAACGGCACTTAACCGACGCAGCCTGCGGTGGTTTGGAGCCTCCCCCTGCAGGGCGACCCCGGAGGACCTACCTCCATCTCCTACACAGCACCGCATCCAGTGGCTTCTACATCGACGCCTCCTTCAGCGTTCGTGGCACACGAACTGCGGAAACGCCGGTCTCGCCGTCGAGATGCGCACCCGGTTGGGATCGCGGAGCAACGCCGGCTTCCACATACCGCCCGGCGACCGTAGGTCACAGCATCCGAACACCTACACAACCGTCATGGCCTGCAGTTCTTGGTTCCGCTGGTCCGCGGGCGTCGCTCGCCCGGCCGGGCGGGTTGCGCAGGCGATACCAGCGGCGCGGCGAGCCGTGAGAAGTAGATGCGAACTGACCCGATGAGCCGGTTCCGAACTCGGCCTGTTCGAGCCTCAGCGCTCAAGCATTTCTTGTGCCGTACGACCTTGCCCTTAGCTTGGTGAAGCCAGCAGGCTGCGTCTGCCCCGGTTCGACCCCGAGACCTTCGGCCGCTCGTGGGAGGGCATCGCCCGGTTGATGGGAACGGCGAAGTTCCTCGTCTACATGACCGTGGTCCTCCTTGTCTGGATCGGCTGGAAACACGCTCGCGCCGCCCCTGTGGCGCTTCGACCCGTACCCCTTCACGTACTCGACCCTGATCTTGTCGCTTCAGGCCTCATATGCAGCGCCGCTGATCCTGCTCGCGCAGAACCGTCAGGCCGACCGGGACCGCCGCACCATGCAGGAGGACCGGCGCCGTGCGGGCACGCAGAAGGCGGACACGGAGTAGCTCGCCCGGGAGCTCGCCTCGCTACGCATCGCGGTCGGCGGGGTGGCCACGCGGGACTTCCTGCGCTCGGTCCTCAACCCGTTCTCCGAGGAGTTGCACGATTCCGCCCAGCGCCGGCACAAGGTCGAGCGCACAGAGCAGCGGCGGCTGGCGAGGCGTCAGGCGGAATGCGCGGACGCGCTGGCCTTCGACGAGCCGGCGGACGACTCGCCGCCGACTCACACCTCCAGGGACCTCCCGGGCTCGACCGTCCGCAGCCCACGAAAGAGCGCCCGGCAGGCGGCGAGGACACAACTAGCATGGGAGGCATGACAGCCCCGGCCACCACGCTCGAGTCCGCGATCCAGGCGGCCCTGGCCACGGTCGATGACCCGGAGATCCGCAAGCCGATCACCGAGCTGGGCATGGTGCGCTCGGTCGCGGTCGACGCCGACGGCTTAGCCGAGATCGGCATCCTGCTGACGGTGGTCGGGTGCCCACTCAAGGACAAGCTGACCTCCGACATCACCGCCGCGGTCGGTTCGGTCGCAGGAGTCA
>JAHRHA010000147.1 GCA_020027875.1 Micromonosporaceae bacterium
CCGAGCGGCATCTGCACGACGACCCGCCGACCGGGGACCAGGTTCGGGCAGCGGAGGCCGACATCGCCGCGGCCGTCGATCGGGCGCTGGAGGTTGTACCGGGTCGGACTGCCCACACCCTCATCGGCCTGGCCGGTTCTGTGACCACCGTGACCGCTCTCGCGCTCGGCCTGGACTCCTACCGACCGGAGCGGATCCATCACGCGCGAGTGAGCTACGCCGACATCGCGAAGGTCACCGGGGAGCTGCTCGCCCTGACTCATGATGGGCGGCTCGCGCTGCCCGTCATGCATCCGGGCCGCGCCGATGTCATCGGTGCGGGTGCGCTCATCCTTCGCGTGCTGATGGAGCGGGTCGGGGCGGGCTCGGTGGTGGCCAGCGAGCACGACATCCTCGACGGCATCGCATGGTCGCTGGCATAGCTCCGGGGTGGACGGCTCGGGTGGCGGACACGTGGCGCAGGTACTACGGTGCGATCCGCATGGATGTCCGTGAGACGTGTGGATGTCGCGGAGAGGAACATTTGCCATGAATGAGTACGAGAAGGACTCGTCTGGTCAGGCCGCGCCGGCCGGTAGGCCCGCTGGTGGGCCGCTCGAGTCGATGGGCTCGGCACCCGTACCGCAGCAGTCGTTCGGGTCGGCGCCGGACGGGGAGCAGGAGATTGGCGACGCCCCCCGCCCCACCGAGACCATGGGCGACGCCCCAGCGCAGCCGCAGCCGCAGCCGCGGCCACCCGCAGTCGGGGGCAACAAGAACGTGGGGTGGCTGATCGGCGGCGTGGTCGCGATTCTGGTGATCGTCGCGGCCATTTTCGGGTTCGCGATGCGCTAGCGACGACAACCGTGCGCCCGCCGGAGCGTGGCGCCATCAAACGGGTTACGGTAATCGCCGATCGTGGTAACCGCCCCCTGGGAAAGGAAAGCACGTGTCCGAACAGAACCCCTCCGCCGATCTGCCGCCGGCCCCGCAGGCACCGCAGCCGCCGCAGGTGCCGCAGCCGCCGCAGGTGCCGCAGCAGTCGTTCGGCGCCGCCCCACCAGCTCCGGGCGGTTCGGAAAGCTTCGGCTCAGCCCCTCAGTCCGCCGAAACCGTTGGCGAGGCGCCGGCGAAGAAGAAGGGTGGGGTCGGCAAGATTATCGGCGTGATTGTCGCGGTCGTCGTGGCGGTGTGCGTTGGTGGCGGTTTCTTCCTCGTCCGGAACTTCCTCGACGCAGACGCAACGAAGGAAGCGACGGCTGGATCGTGCATCGCCAACCTGCCGGCGGTCGCGGAGGGCGAGGACAAGCAGGCCAACGACGCGACCGTGGTCGACTGTACGGACGCGACCGCAGCGTACAAGGTCGAAGGCCGTCTGGAAGGCAAGACCGAGGCCGAGGCCAAGAGCGACACGATCTGCGCGGCGTACCCAACTGCGCAGTTCGTTTATCGTGCCATCCCGGCCGGCGGAACGGGCTACGTACTCTGCCTCAGCCAGATCACGAAGTAACTAGCCCCACCCTGGTGTGATCAAGGCGTCCTTCACGTTGTATGAACAGCGCGGAGGGCGCCTCGGTCGTTGCGCGTGTGCCGGGGCTCGACAGAGGAGGGTGACCCATGGGCGAGATGGTGAGCTTCACCAGCAACGGCGGGACGAGTGAGGGCTACCTCGCCGTGCCCGAGGCACCGAACGGCTCCGCCGTCATCGTGATTCAGGAGTGGTGGGGTCTGGTCGGCCACGTTCGCGACGTCGCGGACCGGTTCGCGACGCGGGGCTATGTCGCGCTGGCTCCCGATCTCTACCACGGGGCAAAGACCACCGAACCGGACGAGGCGGGCAAACTCATGATGGGTCTGGCCATGGATCAGGCCGCCAAGGACATCGCCGGCGCCGCCGCCTATCTGGCGGACCGGGACGAGGTCACCAGTGGCGAGGTGGGCACGGTTGGGTTCTGCATGGGCGGCAGCCTCGCCCTGTGGTCCGCCACGTTGTCGGACCACATCGTGGCCGCCGTCGGCTTCTACCCGCCGTTGCCGTGGGAGCGGATGAGCCCGCAGTGGTCCAACTACGCGGGCAAGGCCGCTGTGATCCACTGCTCCGAAGGCGATGGCACCTCGGCCGCTCCCGGCATCCAGCAGGCGAAGCGGGCGATCGAGGCAGCCGGCGGCGACTGCGTGCTCTTCGACTACCCCGGCACGGATCACGCGTTCTTCAATGACGAACGGCCCGAGGTGTACCACTCCGCCGCGGCCGACAACGCGTGGGAGCGCACGCTCGCGCTCTTCGCCAGCCGGCTCGGGTGACACCACCCAGGCGAGAGTCGGCCACGACGATGGCGGCAGCGGGGAGACGGGCATCGGCCGACCCCGCCGCCCGCACGCCCGCGGACGTCGTGCGGAGGGCATCGGGCGCCGCCGACCTGGCCAGCCTCGACCGGGCCATCAGCGGATGTCGGGCCTGCCCGCGGCTGGTCGCGTGGCGGGAGGAGGTCGCCGCCAACCGTCGAGCCTCCTTCCGCGACGAGGAGTACTGGGGTCGGCCGGTGCCGGGCTTCGGGCCGTCCGATGCCCGAATCGCCATTCTTGGTCTCGCGCCCGCGGCCCATGGCGGCAACCGAACCGGACGAGTCTTCACCGGCGACCGCTCCGGCGACGTGCTCTTCGCCGCCCTGCACCGTGCCGGTCTGGCCAATCAGGCCACCAGTGTCTCGCGCGCGGACGGTCTGCGCCTGTGGCACACCCGGGTGTTCGCGGCCGTGCGGTGCGCACCGCCGGAGAACAAGCCGACCCCGACGGAGCGGGGCACCTGTGCGCCGTGGTTGCATCGCGAGCTGACCCTGCTGCGCCCAACGCTGCGGGTCGTGATCGCGTTGGGAGCGTTCGCGTGGGCCGCGTTCTGGCCCGCCGTGACGGCCGTCTACGGTGTCGCGGCGCCGACGCCGCGGCCTCTTTTCGGCCACGGCGTGCGGGTAGACCTTTCCGACGCTCCGTCGCTGCTGGGTTGTTACCACGTCAGCCAGCAGAACACCTTTACCGGCCGGCTCACCCCGGCGATGCTGGACGACGTATTGGCCGCCGCGCGTGCGGCGGCTGGTTTGGTGTGAGCCGTGAACTCCCTGAGTGGGCGCGTTCTGGGTCGATGGGTGCCGCTCGCGGCCGTGATCGCCCTGCTCGCCGCCGCCATGCTCGCGGCGGCGTTCGCCAATCCCACGATCGAGAACGTCCCCGTCGCCCCTCGGCCGACACGGACGTTCGCGGACAGCCAGCCCGAGGCTCAGCCCTCGGTGCTGGTGGAGACCACCTCGGCACTTCCGCCGGACGCGGGCGCCCTCCTGCCGCCGTGGGTGGGATGGCTAGTGAGCGTACTCTGCGCCATAGGGGTCCTCGTCGTGGTTGCGACGCTGCTCTGGCTTCTGTTCCGGGATCGTCTGGCCGCGCGGAGGTCGCCGCTGACTCTGGAGACGGCGACTACGCCGACGATCGCGGAGTCGCAGCAGCGGGTCCGCGCCGCCGTCGACGAGGGACTCGCGGACCTCGACGATGCCGACGCCGACCCGAGGCGGGCCGTCATCGCCTGCTGGGTGCGTCTGGAACGGGCGGCCGCGGCCGCCGGTACGCCGCGCGGGGTGGGCGACACGTCGACCGACCTCGTGGCGCGGTTGCTCGTGACCCATTTGGTCAGCGGCGAGGTTTTGAGCGCCTTCGCCGAGGTCTATCGGGAGGCGCGCTTCGCCACGCATGCCGTCGACGCGGCCATGCGCGAGCAGGCCCGCTGGGCCTTGGGTCGGATTCGAAACGAGCTCGCGGTGGGTGCCCGGTGAGTGCCAACCGGAGTGAAGGGGTCATGCCTAAGCGCAAGCGCAGCGCCTTGGCACCCAACGCGCACCTCGATGACCTGCTGCGGTTCGAGGACGCGGCGCCACCGCTGCCAGGCACGCAGCGGCCGCGGCCGTGGCTCGTTCGGTCAGCACTGCAGGCCTTCATCGCATCCGCCGTGATCTACACCGCCTTTCACGCGTTCAACCTCGCCCCGCCCTACCTGCTCATTCTCGCCGTCTGCGGGGGTGCGGTGCTCGTCCGGCGGGCGGTGGCCATGACCGCGGAGCCAGCCTGGCAGCGCACGCGGGATGTGGTGCGCCCCCCAGGGCCCACTCGCAGGATCGAGCCGGGTGGCTGGTTTGCCGACGCCGACGGCATGCTCCAAGCGGTACGGCGGTGGGATCGGCGCTTGGACTGGGGCGCTACAGCTGCCGAGCGATTCGGCTTTACCGTCGCCGGTCGGCTGGGCGAGCTCGCCGACGAGCGGCTACGCCAGCGGCACTCCATGACGCGCGCTACCGATCCGGTGCGGGCCCGCCGCCTGCTCGGCGACGACGTTTGGATCTTGGTGCATGGGCCCATGGGGCGGGTTCCGACGCCGAGCGAGATCTCGGCAGTGGTGGATCGACTGGACTCATTGTGAGTGCGGGGGGAACTTCGAGTGGTGGACGGAACTAGTGGTGTGAAAGGAAGCGATTGTGAGTCAGCACGGCGTTGAGGTGCAGCCGCTGTCGCCGGCGGAGGTGGGGGATGTCGCCGGTGCGGTATTGGACGCGGTCGGCACCGTTATCGTGGGCAAGCGGGATGCGCTGCAGCTCGTGCTGGCGGGCATCCTCGCCGGCGGTCACGTGCTGCTCGAGGATCTGCCCGGCCTCGGCAAGACCCTGACCGCTCGTTGTTTCGCGCAGGCGCTCGGGCTGGGGTTCAGGCGGCTGCAGTTCACGCCGGACCTGCTGCCGGCGGACGTGACCGGATCGTTCCTGTACGACCAACGCACGCACGACTTCACCTTCCGGGCCGGCCCGATCTTCACCAATCTGCTGCTGGCCGACGAGATCAACCGGACGCCGCCGAAGACGCAGGCCGCCCTGTTGGAGGCGATGCAGGAGAAGCAGGTCTCCGTCGAGGGCACGACATACGTACTCCAGCCGCCTTTCCACGTTCTGGCCACCGCGAACCCGATCGAGCACGAGGGCACCTACCCGCTTCCCGAGGCCCAGCTCGACCGCTTCCTGATGCGGGTTCCCTTCGGCTACCCGGCGCCCGACGAGGAGTGGGGCATACTGCAGCGGCGGTTGGCCCGCCGGCGGGAGGAGGCCGTGCTCGAGCCCGTCGTCGATGCCGACGCACTGCTCCAGATGCAGACCGCGCTCGAGGACGTCACGGTTGAAGATTCGGTCGGGCGCTACATCGTCTCGCTGGCCACGGCGACGCGGGAACACCCCCAGGTTCTCGTCGGCGCGTCGCCTCGTGGATCGCTGGCGCTGATGCTGCTGTCCCGGGCAGTTGCGGCGATGGCGGGCCGCGACTACGTCGTACCCGAGGACGTCAAGCGGGTTGCCGTGGCCGGATTGGCGCACCGCATCACCCTGCGGCCGGAGATGTGGCTTCGGCGCGTCGACTCGACATATGTCGTTGCGAGCGTTCTGGAGCAGGTGCCGGCGCCACCCACGGGCGCCATGCCCAAGCACGGGGCGTTCGTGCCAGCCCCGTCCGCCGGCGAGGCAGACCGGGCTCCGGACCCCGCTCGGTGGGCGTGAGTCGTGCCCGACGACACGACGCCGGCCGAGTCGTGGGCGCCCACCCGGGCGCTCGGCCGTGCGGTGCTGCTCACCGGTCTACTCATCCTCCTGGGTGTCCTGCTGGGCCGGCTCGACCTGGTCGCCTTGGCTACCCCGTTCGCCCTCAGCGTGGCGTGGGCGCTGCGCCGAAAGCCCACTCGCGCGCCGACGGTCGACATCGCGCTGCCCGCGGAGGCGGCCGCCGAGGGTCGTGACGTCGATGCGGTTGTCCGCGTCGGCAACCCGAACCCCGTCGGCTTCGACCTCGCCGTGGCGCGGCTGGTCCACTCGCCATGGCTGCGCCTGGCCCACGGCGATCGCCCGTACGGGATGGACCTGTCGCCCGGGGAGAGGAGCGAGATCGCGCTCGCTGGCGCGGCTCTGCGGTGGGGCCACCACGCGGTCGGGCCCGCGCTGGTCTACGCGGTCGCCTGCGATGGGCTGCTGCTCAGCACCGTCGCCGTGACCACCGGCGGCGATGTGCGGGTGCACCCGGTGATGCCGCCGTTCAGGGCGGACGAGACGATGCCACGCTCCTCCGCGTTGGTCGGGATTCACCGCTCCCGTCGTCCCGGCGAGGGAGGCGAGCTTGCGGGGGTGCGCCGGTACGGCCCGGGCGACAAGCTGCGTCGCGTCGACTGGCGGGTGACCCTGCGCACCCGGGAGCTGCACGTCGCGCACACGCTGTCGGATCGCGACGCCGAGGTGGTAGTCCTGCTCGACGTGCTGCACGAGGCGGGGCGCTCCGGCGGAATCCACGGCGCGGCCTCGGTCGTCGACACCACCGTGCGGGCCGCCGCCGCGATCGCGGAGTACTACCTGCGCCAAGGCGATCGGGTCGCCATGCTCGAGTACTCCGGGCACCCGCGCCATCTGCGCGCGGCGAGTGGGCGAGCGCAGCTGCAGGCCGCGGTCGAGTGGCTCATGCATACACGGTCCACGGCCGGCGCCGGCGATCCCCCGGTGTTCGGCATCGAACCGCATCTGATCCCAGGGTCCGCGCTGGTCGTCGTGCTCACGCCGATGCTGGGACCGCAGAGCGCGGACATGATTGCCACGCTGGCCAGGGCCGGACGCGTCGTTGTTGCCGTGGACACGCTGGGCGAGCTTGCCCGTCGGCCGATCAACGGTTCACAGTGGACCAACCTAGCTCAGCGGCTGTGGCGGCTGGAGAGGAACAATACGATCGGCCAGTTGCGGGAGGTCGGCGTCCCAGTGGCGGCGTGGGCCGGCGCCGGCACGCTGGACGAGGTGCTCCGCGACATGACCCGGATGGCGGCCGCACCGAGGCTGGGTGTGCGATGAGACGGCGTGTCCGATGAGACGGCGTGTCCGATGAGCGGCCTGGGTCCGGATCTGCGGACGGCCCTCGGTGGTATCCGTAGCTGGGTTCTCTACCTGGTCTCACGAGCGCGACGCACGACGCCGGGTCCAGCGCTGGTCCGGCTGGTCGCGGCCGCTGCGGCGCTTGGCGCCCTTGCCTTGGCCGTGCCGGCGGATGTGCTCAGCTCCAGCGAGCTTCCCCGCACCGCGGTCATACTGCTGCCGGCCGCGCTGGCCGTGGGGCTGTTTCCGCGTACCCGGTGGGTCAGCCTGGTGGCTGTATGCGCCATCGGCGGTTGGTTGGTTTCGACGATTGGTTTCGGCGATCCCGTCCACGTTGGACGAGTGGGCCTGCTGGCGAGTGCGCTCTATGTTATGCACGCCGCTGCTGCGTTGGCGGCGGTACTGCCGTACGACTGTCTCTTGGCCTCCGGCGTACTGTTTCGGTTGGCCGTTCGGGTGTGCGGTGTGTTAGGTGTCAGCTTGGTGGTCGGCCTCGGCGGAATGTCCTTCGCGGGTCAGCTTCCGCAGGCACGATCCGTGGTCGGGCCCATCGTCGGTTCGATCGTCGCCGCCAGCCTCGCCGGGTTGCTCGCCTGGCATCTGCGCCGCCGCTGAGCGTGGAGTACGCGGCTGGAGGTGAGCTAGGCGACAGTGACCGATGTGAACGCGAGCGGCGAGTGTGGTGGGGAGTAGCGTTGACGGTGTGAAGCCGCAGCGGATCCTCGTGGTGGGTGCCGGTCACGTCGGTCTCTACGCAGCACTTCGGCTGTCGAAGAAGCTGCGCTCGACCGAGGCCGAGGTCATTGTCGTCGACCCGCAGCCACACATGACGTACCAGCCGTTCCTGCCAGAAGCGGCGGCCGGAAGCATTTCTCCGCGACACAGCGTCGTGCCGCTGCGCCGTGAGCTGCGCCGTTGCCGCGTGCTCTCGGGTGAGGTTGTCCGGATCTCCCACGCCCGCAAGGTGGCAACCGTTGCGCCCATCGTCGGGCCGGCGGTTGAGGTTCCGTACGACCACATTGTCGTCGCCCCCGGTTCGGTCTCCAGAACGTTACCCATCCCCGGCCTGCGCGAAAACGCGGTAGGGTTCAAGACCATCGGCGAGGCCATCTGGCTGCGAAACCACGTGCTCGATCGCCTCGACGTCGCGGCGACCACAGTGGACAAGGACACCCGGCGACGGGCCTTGACCTTCGTCTTTGTCGGGGGCGGCTACGCGGGCATCGAGGCGCTCGCCGAGATGGAGGACATGGCGCGCTACGCGCTGCGCTACTACGCCGAACTCGACGCATCCGACATGCGGTGGGTGCTCGTGGAGGCGACGCAGCGGGTGCTGCCGGAGGTCGATCGTGACATGGGCGCCTACACGGTGGAGCAGCTGCGCCATCGAGGGATGGACATCCGGCTTGAGACGCGACTGGAGTCCTGTGTGGACGGCGTGGTGAAGCTCTCCGACGGGGACAACTTTGAGGCGGACACCATCGTCTGGACGGCCGGAGTGAAGCCATCCCCCATGCTCGATGAGACCGACTTTCCCCGCGACGAGCGTGGCCGCATCACCTGCCTGCCGACCTTGCAGGTCGTCACAGCGGACGGGTCGGTCGTGGCGGGTGCGTGGAGCGCCGGTGACTGTGCTGCGGTGCCCGATCTCAGTTCGTCCCAACCTGGCGCGCTCTGCTCACCGAGCGCGCAGCACGCGGTTCGGCAGGCGAGGCGGTTGGCCGACAACATTCGGGCCACGCTGCGCGGTGCCGCGCTGAGGAACTACTCGCACAAACACGTCGGCTCTGTGGCGAGCCTCGGTCTGCACAAGGGTGTCGCCCAGGTTTACGGCATCAAGGTGCGCGGAGTGCTGGCCTGGTTCATGCACCGCACGTACCACCTGAGCCGGATCCCGAGCCTCAACCGCAAGATCCGCGTTGTGATCGACTGGACCCTGGCCCTGTTCCTCCGTCGTGAGGTCGTCTCGATGGGCGAGCTACACACGCCGCGGGAGCCCTTCACCGACGTCACGCCCCATCTGGACCGCTGATCAAGACTCTGGCCGTCAGCGGGTGATCTTCCAGGTCTGCGTGCCGACCGAGTCGGTGCCGGGCCCCAGCAGTTGCTCGAGCGTCGTGCGCAAGGCGGCCTCGTTGGGCACGTGGGCAAGGGCGACGCAGTCGGCCCGCCAGTACGCGAGATCGGCGCGTGCCTGGTCCCGCGCGGCGTCGTTGACAACTGGAACGGTGCCGGTCTTCGCGACCTCGGCGAGAAGCTGCGAGGTGGGGCGCGGGTACGTTCCGATCGAGGACTTACCCCCCGGCCCATAGGGGCCGATGAAGAAACCCTCGGGAATCCCGAACGCCGCGTTGGCCGCTGCGGGCCAGCGCATGAGATCCGGTTGCCGAGGGATCGGCAGTGGCACCGGAACGATGACGCCGCCCTTGGGCGCACACTGACGCCACGCTCCGCTGGAAACGAACTCGGGAACGGGCTGGCGGAATGTTGTGGCGAGCGGCACCGGCAGGGTGGGGACCAGTGCCGCGACGACCGCGATCGGCACCGCGAGGCGGGCGAAGCCAACGGCCCGGGCGGCTGCGTCGAGCGCATACGCCAGCATGACGGCGATGAGCGGGATAAGAGCCAGGGCGTACCGGGTCGGCAGCGCCCCGGTGATGACCGGTATCTGAGCGATGTTGGTGTAGAGGCTTGGCCACGCGGTGCGTGCTCCGTCGAACGTGACGTGGGGGCCGAGCGACAGGTACGCCATCACGACCCCGGTCACGGCGGCGGCGACCGTCACGGGTGCGCGCCAACGCCAGACCGCGCAACCGAGCACGACCAACAGCAATGGAATGCCGAGATAGGTGTTGTACTCGGTCGCGCTCGTCGCGAGCCTGCCCGCCTCCGCCGAACCGGCTACCGACAGCGGCGAGAAGGCGGCGAAGCTGGCAACGTCGGCATAGAAGTACTCCGGCCCGAACGGGGCGTTGGGCGTGTGCTGCGGACCTTGGAACTGGACCCACAGCGGATACGCGAGGACGGCCACGGAGATCCCCCCCGCCAGCGCCATGCCGCCGAGGAAGCGCGGGCCGACCCGGCGGGCCCAGTCCGGCCGGCAGATGGCGTACGACAGCGAGAAGATCACGAGGCAAAGAGCGGCGAGAAACAGAACCTCCTCGCCGAGGAGGAGTTGCGCGCACACGAGTGCGGCCAGGCCGACCGCGGTCGTGATCGTGCCTCGCGCCGTTGTGACCCGGGTCAGCCGGATGACACACCAGACGATCGGTGGCACGAGCCACTGCGCCGTCATGTGCAGGTGACTGTTGGACTGGGAGATCATGCCCGGCGCGAAGCCGGCCACCGCGCCGCCGATGATCCCAGACCCGCGACGCAGGCCAAGCCCCCGGACGAGCAGCAGATACCACCCCGCCGACGTAGCGGCCAGGTTCAACGCGACCAGCAGGGCGAACGAGACCGCCACGCCGAACAGCGCGGTCACCGGTGCCATGATCACGCCGTGGAGAATGTGTGAGGCGTTGCTCATGAGGTTGACGCCGTCGGGCGCGTTAAGCCGGTCGGTGACGAATGAGAAGTCCCCAGTCCAGGCGAGCACCCCGTGGGCCAGGAACCACTCGATCAGCGCCTGGTCGTTGACGTTGTCCGCGATGGCCCGGGTGGCCGGGTCGGGCCAGAGCCCATGGGTGAGCCAGAAGGCGAAAGACAGGTAGACCAGGCAGACCGCAAGATCGAAGGCGGCCGGCGTCTCCCACCAGCCGGCGAGCCGGCGCCCGGCGCGCGCCGCCAGCGCCCGCCCGCGGGTTGCGGTGCCGGCTGGCTGGCTGGCGGATTCGCCCCGATTCGGGACATCGGCCGCCTCGACCTCTTCCGCGATCGGATTACGGGCTGCGCTGCTCACGGCCGCTACGGTATCGCCCATCGCATCCCTGCGTAACCGAGCATCGTCCAGAAGGCCTGCCGCCATGGCGGGTGCGTACCTGAAGGGAACCCGTCGGGACGGGACACACGGCGTACGGAGACGCTAACGTTGTCGCTGCCCGCCCGGGTGGTGGAAGAGGCAGACACGGCCGCCTTAAAAGCGGCTGCCTTCGGGCATGCGGGTTCGAGTCCCGCCCCGGGCACCCATTCACGCGCACCTCGCATCACCTCACCTCACCTCGCCTCGTCGCTGCCGCCCAGCAAATCGGTTGCCCGCGGAGGCGGCCAACTGCTGCACTCTCGACAGCGGCCGATCGACCAAGGAGACGAAAATGCGTAAAGCGTTCATGTCTACCCAGAAGGGAATTACCGCCTATCTACGATTCCCTGGCACTGGAACGGCAACGTGGCATTACGATCAAGTCCGCCGTCGTGTCATTCGTCGTCGATGACGTCACCGTCAATCTGATCGACACGCCTGGCCACCCCGATTTCATCGCCGAGGTGGAGCGGGTGTTGAACGTGCTCGACGGAGCCGTCCTGGTGATCTCCGCCGTGGAGGGCGTGCAGCCGCAGACTCGCATCTTGATGCGGGCGCTGCAGCGGCTGCACATTCCGACCATCATTTTCGTGAACAAGATCGACCGCCGTGGCGCGCACTATGAGCTCGTCCTGCAGGGCATTTCCGAGAAGCTGACGCCGGCAATGATCCCGATGGGATCGGCGCGCGACTTTGGCACGCGCAGCGCCGGTCTCACACGTTACGGCGCGGCCGACGTTGCATTTACGGCTGGGCTGGCCGACGTACTTGCTAACCACGACGACGCCTTTCTGGCCGCCTACGTCGACGACGAGACGACGGTTTCATACCGCCAACTTCGGGGCGAGCTTTCGGCTCAGGTCAAGCGGGGAATGGTGCATCCGGTGTACTTCGGCTCCGCGATTACCGGTGCGGGCGTGGATTTGTTGACCGCCGGTATCAAGGAGTTGCTGCCTGCGGCCCACGGAGATGTGGAGGGCGCTGTTTCGGGAACCGTCTTCAAGGTCGAACGGGGCCCCGCCGGGGAGAAGATCGCTTATGTTCGTGTGTTCTCGGGAGTAGTGCGAGTGCGAGATCGGCTGCAGTTCGGCGAAGCTTGCGAGCCGAACATGAGGCCCGGTGGCGAAGCTTGCGAGCCGAACATGAGGCCCGGTGGCGAAGCTAATGAGGGGAAGGTCACCGCGATCAGCGTTTTCGACGGCGCCTCGGCCGTCCGGCGCGTGTCGGTTGCCGCAGGGCAGATTGGCAAGCTCTGGGGGCTCGGTGATATCCGGATCGGGGACACCATCGGCGAGCCTGCGAGCCGAACCGGCAGGCTCAGCGGCATGCCGCGAATGACGGCGTCCGAGCGCCACTATTCTCCCCGCCGACGCTGGAAACCGTCGTCGTTGCCGGCCGCCCCGCTGACAGAGGTGCGCTGCACGTCGCGCTCACCCAGCTCGCCGAGCAGGACCCGCTGATCAACCTGCGGCAGGACGATGTTCGCCAGGAAGTCTCCGTCTCGCTCTACGGTGAGGTGCAGAAGGAGGTTATCCAGGCAACGCTGGCGGACGAATTCGGCGTTGACGTCACGTTCCGCGAGACAACAACAATCTGCATTGAACGGCCGGTCGGCACCGGTGCCGCAGTCGAGATGATCGGCGAAGGATCCAATCCGTTTCTCGGAACTGTCGGGCTGCGCATCGAGCCGGCTCCGATCAACACCGGCGGGGAATTCCGGCTGGAGGTCGAGCTCGGGTCGGTGCCGCTCGCATTCCTCAAGGCAGTCGAGGACACCGTGCGGGAAACGCTGCTCCAAGGGATCTACGGATGGCAGGTCGTCGACTGCACGGTCACCATGACGCATTCCGGCTATTGGGCGCGGCAGAGCCACGCCCATGGTTCCTTTGACAAGAGCATGTCGAGCACCGCTGGGGCTTCCGTAACCTGACGCCGCTGGTTTTAGCGGCTCTTCCCAGTTGAGGGTGTAGTCGCTGGTTGGATGGTGGCTGGCGCGTCGGTCCCGGGTAGGTGTCGAGGTCTTCCGAAGATGGAGGTTCCTAGGCCGCCCATCTGGAAGACCTCGACGTGCCTGACGCTACCTTCGGCTGCCCTGACCTGACGACGTTCTGCCTCCTGGATGAGCTCGGCCTGGTCGTGGTCGGCCAGCGTCTGGAGCCCGATCGCGCGGTCCTGGCGTGCCGGGTCCTGGAGGCCGATGACGGCACTGAGGGCTGGTGCCGACGCTGCGGGTGTGTAGGAAGACCCCGGGACACCGTCACGCGGGAGCTGGCGCACGAGCCGCTGGGCTGGCGACCGACCACCCTGCTGGTGACGATCCGCCGGTACCGGTGCAC
>JAHRHA010000148.1 GCA_020027875.1 Micromonosporaceae bacterium
TGATCATTCCGGTCGCCTGGTGTACCTCGGGGTGGTGCGGGCCGGATTGCTCGGGCCAGCGTCCGTCTCCTCTTGCCGGGTCGCGCTGCGCCTTGTCAAGCAGCAGGGCGCACGCCGTGTCCGCCGACACCAGCGCATCGGACAGTTGCCCGCGATCAAGGTCACCAGGCTGTACGCGGTAGAGGCACATGACACCGAGACGGATCGCACCGACCTGCACCGGCAGCGCGAACATCGCACGGACGCCCGCCTGCGCCGCCGCCGGCGCGAACACCGGCCAGCGGGCAAGGCAGTCCGGGGCCGCCAGATCGGCGACCAGTGCTGGGCTGCCGGCGAAGGCATCCACACACGGACCCTCGCCGAGCGTCAGGGTCAGCTCCTCCAGATCCGAGGCGACCTGATCGCTGGTGTAAATCGTTTCGCGCGGGGTAGCGCTGAGCATCACCGTGACCGCGGCGCTGTCCACGCCGGCAGCCGAAATCACCGCGGCGCAGACGTGCTCGATCGTGACCGGCCGACCGTGAGCGTGTTCGACGGCCAGGCTCCACAGCCGCATACTGCGATCGGCGTTCATCGCGCCGCCCCATCCGAACACCGCGCTGCCGAACGATAAGACCACGACGGCCGCCTCCGATACCTCTACGGTTCGCGAGGCCGCGACGGGCGGGTGACGTAGGACAAGGACCGGGTCGAACGAAACTGGCTCCTCAAACGGCTTGTCACCCCGCAGCCTACGCCCGCCAGCCCGATCCCGCACCGACACGGTTGCACATCTGTCGTGTCGCACCGCGGTCGTCATGTGCTACCCAATGCAGTGAACGAGCCGGAGTCTGGGGCGCCCGCCCGGCGAGCAGCGGGGGGCCGAACGGGGACGGCTGAAGGATCGCCTTTGGCGTGGTCATCTGGCGGGCAGACACATTCGAGCGCGTTCGGTTGAGCGTGTGATCTCGGCCTCGGCTTCGGTTCGGCCGGCCCATACTCCGCCTTCGACGTCGACGCTCTTGCCCGGCTCAAGGTCCTTGTAGACCTCGAAGAAGTGCTGGATCTCCAGCTTGTAGAAGCGTTCCAGATCCGTGATGTCCCGCAGGTAGGCAAGGCGATGGTCAGACGTTGGCACGCACAGCACCTTCGGGTCGGGCCCCTTCTCGTCCCGCATGCGGAACATGCCGATGGCCCGGCATCGGATGAGGCAGCCGGGAAAGGTGGGCTCCTGCACCAGCACCAGCGCGTCGAGGGGGTCGGTGTCTTCGCCGAGGCTGTGTTCGATGTAGCCGTAGTCGGCCGGGTACTGGGTAGCGGTGAAGAGGGTGCGGTCCAACCGGATCCGGCCGGTCTGGGGATCCATCTCGTACTTGTTGCGCGTCCCCTTGGGGATCTCGATAGTGACGTCGAACTCCATGCCGATGCTCTGCCCTCCCGGACCTTGAGTTGGTGGTCGACTTGTCGGCCGGCTAGAGCCAGTCCTTTCGTTTGAAGGTCAGGTAGAGCACCGCGGACAGGCCGGCGATCAGCGCGACGGACGTCAGCACACCCCACTGGCTGCCCGAGCCCGGATAGGGCACGTTCTGGCCGTAGAAGCCGGTGATCGCGGTGGGGACGGCGATGATCGCGGCCCAGCTGGTCACCTTTTTCACGATGAGGTTCATCCGGTTGGCGCGGACGGTCAGGTTGGTCTCGACGGTCGTGGCGACTAGATCACGTAGGGACTCGGTCCACTCGGTGGCTCGCAGGACGTGGTCATAGACGTCCTGGTAGTACGGCATCATCGCCTCGCCGACGGTCTGCAGATCACGGCGAAGTAGGGTGTTGAGAACCTCACGCATGGGTAGCACCACGCGACGAAGCACGACGAGGTTCTTGCGGAGCTGAAAAGAGCGCTTTTGGACTGTCTCGATACTTGACCGGCGCTCGTCGAATAGCAGGTCTTCGAGTTGCTCGATGCCCTCGTCGAGCTGCTGTATGGCGGCGAAGTGGCCATCGACGAGGTGGTCGAGGAGGCCGTACAGCAGGAACGCGACGCCGTTCGTGGCGAGGTCGGGTCAGGCGTCCCAGCGCGCTAGCACCGGTGCGATGTCGAACCGCTCGTCTTTGCGCACGGTAATCAACGCCTGGCCGGTGATGAACACCGCGATCTCGCTGGCGTCCAACCGCGCGAATGTGGGGTCGAGGGTGACTGCATAGGCGCTGAGGAGTAGGTGCGTGGCGTAGCGGTCCAGCTTCGGGCGTTCGGATTCGTGCAGCGCGTCCTCGACGGCCAATTCGTGCAGGCCAAACTCCGTCTTGACCATGTCGAAATCGGCCGGTGTCGGCCGGCACAGGTCCAACCACACCACCGACGCCGGATCCGCCAAGTGGTCGGAGATCTCGGCGACCGGAAAGTCCTGCAACACGCAGGTACCCTCCCGGTACAGCCGGGTGTGGGCGCGGGCGTTCGACCCGGGTCCGTTCGCGTGTGGGTCGCGGCTGACGACGACAGGTGTGGTGGTCATCCGACTAGCACAGGTTCGGGTTCAGGCTGAGCGATGTCGCGCCAGGTCTCGCACGCACGCGCCGGGGATGATGTCTCGCGCTGAGATTGCACGTCATATTGACCTCGATCAGTGGGTGCGTCCGCCAACGGCGGACTGTCAGCCACCGGGGTCCCGAGCGACACTTCTACCCTACGCTTGTCCGCCGCCGGTGGGTACTTCACCGTTCGGACGGTCATCGTGCGGCGCGCAGCGCCTCTCGCGCATCGTCGAACGCCCGGCGAACCTCGCGCACGGGAGTGATGATCATCGTCTGGGCAATCGCTTCGACGGCGCTTCGCATGCGTCGGGCAGCGCGCTGGCCCTTCCGCCGGGCCGCGATTCGGATTACTGGTCGGATGATGATCGACACGAGCAGTCCACCCAGCAGACCGCCGAGGAACATCAGCGTGGGCAGCGGTGTCCGCCCGGCCCGTGGGGTCGGCAGCTCCGGCAACTCCAGGGCCGACAGTGCGTACCGCAGGACGAGCCAGATAAGTCCTAGCAACGCGGTGAGCGTGAGGGTCCACTGAAGGGCGCCGATCACACTCCACCACCGGGGGCGCCGCGACATACCGAGATCGGCGCGGGCGATGGCGACGTCCAGCGCATCGGGGAGGTCGTCCACATGAGAGCGTGCCGCCTCGAGCACGGCAGATGGCCACGGCGGGGGAAGGCGCTCGCCGGCCCGCTCGCCCACTGCCCGCAGGGCGAGACCGACCGCCGCCTGTGCGGCTGGCGCGGCCGGAGTTACCGAGGTAGCCGCGACCGGAGCCGCCTCGGCCGACGACTCGGTTCCCTTGGCCGGCCGCGTGCCAAGACGCAGCCGGCTCAGCGGGTCTGGCCGCAGTCGGCGCAGCCACCTCATCATGGGCCACCCCGTGCTGCGGACCGCGCGGTGCACGTACGCCCGCTGTGTCGCCCTCGCGACGACCGGTACGCCGGCCGCGTTCGCCAGCGCGTCGGTGAGGGCACGTACCGTGGCGGCGTCCACAGTGTCTACTGTCGACCCCTCGCCGGCCTCGACCAGCGGTGTCAGTTCTGCGACCACACCGCCGACGTCGCCGGCCAGCCGGCGCAGGGTCGCCTGCCGCGCAGCCACCGCGCGCTCCAGCAGCGTCCGCAGCGGTGCCAGACCGCGCGGGGCTACGGCCGACGTGGCGAGGACCGGCACCCCTTCCAGCCCGTCGTCGTTCACCAAGCGTCGGAGGTCGTCCAGGCAGCGCTCGATATCGCCGGAACTCAGCAGGTCCGACTGGTTCAGCACAACGACCGTGACCTCGCGGTGCCGGCTGAACTGGCTGAGGTACTGCTTGTGCACAACACGATCCGCGTACTTTTGCGGGTCGAGCACCCACACCATGAGGTCGACGAGGGCGAGTAGGCGGTCCACCTCGACGCGGTGGGTCTCCTCGACCGAGTCGAAGTCGGGCAGATCCAACAGGACCAGTCCTCGGAGGGTCTCGTCCTCCCCCTCGGGAGACGCCACTTCGCCCGTCGTGCGAGCCGGGCTGAATCGGTGTGACGTGGGCACGCCGAGCCAGTCGAGCAGCTCGCCGGCGGGGGCGTGACCCCACACGCAGGCGTGCGTGGCGCCGGTGGTCGGCCGCCTCAGTCCCACAGTGGACAGATCCACGCCCGCGAGCGCGTTGAACAGGCTCGACTTGCCGCTGCCGGTTGCGCCGGCGAGGGCCACGACGGTGTGCTCACGCGACAGCGACAGCCGCTCTCCGGCGCGATCAACGAGGGCACGCGCCTTCGTCGTCGCGCGCTCGGGCAGGTAGGGCTTCGTCACATCCACGAAGCGACGCAGCGCTTCCACCCGGTCGACCACTGACTCCAATCGCGCCCGGCGTCCCGCTCGGGCGGGCTGGAGGCGATCGGTCACGGTCATCGCTCCCGCCTAAACAAGCCTTTCCAGCCCTTGTTTGGGCGGGAGTCGGCACCACCGTCGGGAAGCGGGGCCGCGGCGCGTGCGGACCGCACGGCCGCCGCGTCGCGTCGCAGCCGGTCGGCAGCATCGCGATCCACACCGGTGCCATCCAGGACGGTGCGATACCGGTTGGCTTCCGCATCGAGCAGCGCGGCTACCCGCTCGAGCAGGTCCCGCCGCGCCTCAACGGCGAGCTCGCGGATGGCCTGATCCCCGAATATCGCTTCCAGCACCTTCTGCGCCGCGATGGTGGTGCCGCCGGCGACGATGAGCTCGGCGCCGGTCGGTATGAACGACGTGGCCGTGAAGACCGCGATCATCACGACGAGCCCGATGGCATTCACCGCGTACGCACCGGCTCTGGCGACGAAACGCTTATTGCCGACCTGCGTCCGCACCAACTCGAGCACGCCGCGCTGCCAGTCGCGGACCATCCGTTCGATGCGTTCGGTGAGGTCTGCCGACGGCGCGGCCAGGCCTGGCGTGAGCAGGGCCGCGCCCGCCGGGTGGATGCGCCACGCTCCGGCAGCCTGTTCGGCGGCGTCGGCGGCCGCGCCGCGGACCAGCGTGACGAGGCCGGACTCGAGGGCCGCCTTGAGCGTGTCGCCGGACGGGGGTCGGCCGGTGAGGGCGCCAGCGATGCGGTCGCGCAGCCAGCCCACCCGGGCCTGGATGGCCCGCATGAGCTCGCCGGTACCGACGAACTCTTGCCATCGTGCCAGCACCTCACCGCGCAGCAGGACACCGTCGCGCACTCCGAGCTCCACGGCGGTCGTGGCTGTGTGGTACGCGGTGGATACTCCAGCGGCGAGGGCACCCGCGGCGGCGACCTGTTCGTCCGCCGCGGCCGAGAGGCGTTCGACGGACGGACCCAACGCGACGATCGCGCCGTCGACCGTCTGGCGGACCACCGAGGCGCGGGCGGCTGCCGACAGAGCCAGCGCCGTCAGCCACTCGCTCAACGAGGCGACAGTCCGGTCGCTCAAGAGTCCCTGGCGATCCAGCTCAGACTCGGCAATGACGAAGATCGGTACGTCGCCCAGCTCGCGAGCGCGAAGCATCTCGGCCAAGTGCGGGGCGATCTCGTCTGCGGCTCCCGCCGGCACCCGGTCGAGCACGAGCGCGACCGCGGTGGCCCGGCTCCGAGCAATGAGCAGGAGCTCCCACGGCACCGCATCGGCGTACCGGGCCGCCGTTGTGACGAACAGCCACAGATCCGCGGCAGCGAGCAACTGGTCCGCGAGAACCCGGTTGGCGTCGACCACCGAGTCGATGTCGGGAGCGTCCAGCAGAGCGAGTCCGGGCGTGAGTGAAGGCGCAGAGACGACCCGCAGGAAACCGGCGGCCACGCCTTGGGACGTAGTACGCCCGAGGCGCGGCAGCAGGTTCGCCTGCGTGAACCACGGCACGTCGTTGGGGTGAGCGACCAGGACGGGCACCCGCGTGGTCGGGCGCCTCACCCCGGCCGGGCTGACCGGCGCCCTGACCAGGCTGTTGATGAGGGTGGACTTTCCCGCGCCGGTGGAACCGCCGATGACCACGAGCAGCGGGGCGTCGAGCCGGGCCAGCCGCGGCAGGAGGTAGTCGTCGAGCTGGTTCACGACGGCCGCAGCCGCACGCGTCGCCTCGTCCGCGCTCGGCCCGGCGAGCGGGTATCGCACGCTGCCCAGCGTCTCGCGCAGCGCCGTGAGCGTGCCGAGCAGTCGGCCCACACCGGTCTCCGGCGCAGCGCTGGGCGCCGGCTGCGGGTTGGTGGCAGCCTCCAGTGCCGGGTCGCCCCGCGTGGTCATATGTCAAGCCTGCCGGAGCACGGCACGGCGCGCAAATATAAACGGCAGTTATCGATGTCTTGGCGGTGGCCAGCGGCCGAAGACTGCATGACCCGGTTGTGACGCCGGCTAATCCTCCGTGAGCAGGTCCAGAACTGCTTGGAAAACCTCGCGGTAGTCGAGGCCTCGGACCAGTCGCGGCCGCGTTCCGCAGCCCTCTGGTACTCCGCTCCTAGGCGTGCGGGCAGGTCAGCGAGGTAGACCTTACGTACGTTGCGTACCGTGGGTGACCCGGCAACAACAGTGCCCGCGGCGACGGTGTCGAACGCTGCTGACAACGTTGCGGCCAGCCCCAGCCGGCCGCCGTGTGCCGTGGTCGCGGCCAGCCGCTGGACGAGTTCGATCCCGTCTGCGGCGAGTCCTTCCCGCAGGTAGAGCAGAAGCGAGGCGGTAAAGTCCCGCTCGGCACCGCCGACGTCGCCCTTCTCGAGCAGGGCGATTCCCCGCTGCGAGAGAAGCCATGCGTACACGTCGAACGCTTCGTTGTGGTTCACCGTCATGGCCTCTTCTGCCCACGCGATGACATCGTCGGGCCGGCCGCCCAGCGTCCAAATCTCACACAGGTTGTTGAGCGCCGTCGGGAGGAAGGTGTCGAGGCCGTACTGGCGGGCCAGCCGGACTGTCTCCATGGCGTGACGATCCGCCGCTGCTTGGTCGCCGGCCGCCGAGGCGGCCAGCATGGCGACGATGTGGATGGGGCATTGCAGTTCGGGCGGCTCACCTGCGGCGAGGCATGCGGCGCGGGCCTGCGCAAGTGCTTTGGCCGCGCCTGGTTCATCGCCCGCGTGCAGGCGGTACCAGCTGTCGTAGAGGCTCACCATTGTCGTGCGGTGGTTGTTGGCGGAGCCGTCTACCAACGCCTGTGCCTCGGCCATGAGGCGTTGCGTGTCCGCGAGATTTCCGGTGATCTCGGTAAGCCATGCCCGGCGAGTGAAGGCGTCGGCACGGCGTCCCGGCGACACCGCCTCATTCGAGCAGATCTCGCGCAGCCATCGATCAATCTCGTCGCGTGGTCCCAGGCGAACCCACGTCGCGCCAGCCGAGATGACTAGGTCGGCGAAGAGTTCGGCTTCGCCCTCCTCGTCCGCCCACCGGATCGCGGCGCGGATGTTGGGTCGTTCGGCGAGCTGGATCTGCCACTCCTGGTACCGGTACGGGCGCACTCCCGGGTCGGGAACGGGGCCCATTAGGGCACGGAGAAACTCCGCGTGGCGCCGTCGCAGCACCTGCCGGTCCTGCGGGTCGAGGGACTCGTCGAGGAACTCGCGGACTGTCACCAGCAGGTCAAAGCGCCGATGCCCCGGCGCGGACGCGCGCCCGCGTACCAGGCTGTGACCGAGAAGTGTTTCTAACCGCCGCAGCGCGGTGGCATCGTCGATCTGGTTGACCGCGGCCGCGCTGGCCAACGTGAACCCGCCGCGAAAGACACTGAGTGCCGCGAGGAACGCCTGGTCGGCGGGCTCCATAGCGGCGACACTCGATAAGATGCTCGTCCGGAGTGTCTGGTGGCGCGCCGGAGCGTCCCGAGGCCGCCGATGAGTACGGGCAGCGGTCGGTCCAGGCGCTTCGCAGTCACGAGACCACTCAGCGCTGTCTCCGGGTCGCGACAGCCCTGAGCGTGACGGTCCATCACCCAGGAGCCGTCTGGGGGCGGCACCTGGGGGAGCCGTTTTTTGGGGGGGCGGCTCCTGGGCACAGCTCTCGACGGTGCCCGACATGCCGGCGCCATGGCGGCCGCCGCCGGGTCAGCGAATGTCGACTCCGCAAACGGAGTGGAAGAAGCCGCCCCGCCACCCCGGCCGCGGTTCCTTCACCGGTAACTGACTGGTGTGGATGAAGGGCATGGTCGCGTCCTTCCGGCCACGGGTATATCGCCACATTCGATTCTCGCGCGCCGCCGTGCACTATACGTCCTGGCCGTTCCAGTCCGAGCTGACGAAGCCGGACGAACCCAGCCCAACCTTGAGTACAGTCGGTATCGAGCGCGGCCGGCAGCCTGCGCAGACTGGAAGGGTGGTCCATGGAGGAATGGCCGGCATTGCCGTATGAGGAGTGGCGCGATACTCGTGACACGCTGCACATGTGCACCCAGGTCATCGGCAAACTGCGACTGGCAATGTCACCATTTGAGCCCCAGTGGGCACACGTGCCGCTCTACCTGACGGCTCGGGGGCTGACGACCTCGCCGGTGCCGAGCGGCCTGCGTACCTTCGACGCCGAGTTCGATCTGGTCGGCCACCAACTTGTTCTGCGTTCCAGCGATGGCGGCAGCGAGTGGATCGCGTTGCGCGCTCGCTCCGTCGCCGAGTTCTACCGGGACGTCATGCACAGCCTGGCGCGCCTGGGCATCGATGTCACGATTTCCGCCGTACCCTCCGAAGTGGCCGATCCCATCCCGTTCCCCGACGACCGCACGCACCACTCGTACGATCCCAAGCATGCCAACCGTTTCTTCCAGGTCCTGTCCCAGGTGGACATCGTGCTCAAGGAGCACCGGTCGCGCTTTCGGGGCCGTACCACCCCGGTGCAGTTCTTCTGGGGTACTTTCGACCTGGCGGTCACCCGCTTCTCCGGTCGACCGGTAACCCCGCCAGCCGACGCGGGGACGATCTATCGATACGGGGCGGACGCCGAGCAGATCTGCGCCGGGTTCTGGCCCGGTCACGAGCAGTTTCGCCAGGCAGCCTTCTTCGCCTATGCCTACCCGAAGCCCGACGGCATTGAGAAAGCGTCGATCCGACCCGACGAAGCCGGCTGGCATGACCAGCTCGGTGAGTTCATCCTGCCGTACGACAACGCCCGCACCGTGGCGGATCCGAAGCGCGCCATACTGAGCTTTCTGGAGAGCACGTACGACGCGGGCGCCGCCGCCGCCGATTGGAGCGGCGACCTCATGGCGAAAGGGGAGCCGTGATGGCCGATACCTGCACGCACCTCGACCAGATCGTTGAGGTGACGCCGTCGTCGACCGGCTGTGAGGATTGCCTGGCAGCTGGCAGGCACGACTGGGTACACCTGCGCGTGTGCCAGGAATGCGGCCACGTCGGCTGCTGTGACAACTCGCCGATGCGGCACGCGACCGCCCACTTTGGCAGTGCCACCCATCCGATCATCCGGTCGTACGAGCCGGGAGAGGACTGGTACTGGTGCTACCTGGACGAGTTCGGATTTGAGCTTGAGGGAGCCCCGCCGGCGCCGTCGCACCCGTGAGTACGTCTGTCACGCTGCGGCGTCGCAGGCTCGGGCGCCCAGCGCGCGGAGTGTGTCGTCGCGCCGGTCGGAGACGAGCCGGCGCAGCGGAGGTGGCGGGTCGCTTTCGACGAGCCACCGGTCGACCCGGTCGAGCGTCGTTTGGCTCACCTGGTGGGTCGGGTAGGCCAGGACGGCGAACTGGCGGGCCGGTAGGAACTCCCATTGGCGCCAAATGTCGCCTAGTAAGTCGAGGTAGGAGCCGACGTAGGGCGCGGTAAGTGCGGTCTGCGACGGGTGCTGGAATCCCTGCAGTGACGCACGACGCAGGTGCATCTGCGTGGCGGGGTCGACGATGGCCGCCCAGGCGACGGCTTTGGCCTCGGCAGAAGGGATGAGCGCACGGGCGAGCGCGGCGGCGGTCTCACCGCTCGTGGTGGGATCGGCCGCTGCTTCGGCGTCGATCTCGGCCGGTCCGGCGGCGCCGGCGGCCACGAGCGCCTGCACCAGCTCCCACCGCAGCTCGGCCTGGACATCGAGCCCGTCGGGCACTCTGTCGCCCGTCAGCCATCCGGCGATCGCCGACAGATCCGCTTCTGTGCGCGCCGCCCCGGCGTACGCCTTGGCCCACGTCCGCTGCGAACCGGAACGGCGGGCGGCCGCGACAGCGGCCACGTCGGCCAAGGAATGCCGGCCGACCGGTGCCCAACCCGGGTCCGCGTAGTAAATCAATGCGGCCTCGGCGTGCCCAAGGATGGTGGTCACCAGGCTGGGATCGGACTCGGGCGGAAGCGAAATGGTGACCATTCGGAGGTACTCGCGGACCGGGACCTCCGCGTCGCGGACCATGTCCCATACGGCGGCCCAGCACAGGGCGCGAGCCAGGGGCTCCGCCAGCCCGGCGAGGTTCTCGAGGACGCTTCGGGTCGAGCGCTCATCGAGGCGAACCTTCGCGTAGGTGAGATCGTCGTCGTTGAGCAGAAGCAGGTCGGCCGCGCGGACACCTGTCAGCGCCGGCACCGAGGTGCGTTCACCGGTGACCTCGATGAGGACGCGATCGCGGCGAACAAGGCCGTCGCCCTGCAGGTCGAAGAGCCCGATCGCCATGCTGTGAGTTCGCAGCGTCGGGTGGTCCGACGGTGCCTCCTGTCCGACCGCGACGGAGGCAAATGTGCCGTCCGGGTCCATGGCGACCTCGGCGCGAAGAGTGTTGACCTGGGCCGTCTGGAGCCACTCGGCCGCGAACTCGCGCACCGGCTTGCCGGAGGCGGCCTCGACCGCGCCGAGCAGGTCGTCGAGGTCGGTGTTCCCCCACGCGTGCCGCTCGAAGTAACCACGTAGTCCTGCCGCGAACGCCTCGGCACCGACGTACGCGACGAGCTGCTTCAGGACGGCCGCTCCTTTTCCGTACGTGATCCGGTCGAAGTTGACCGCCACCGCCTCGATGTCCGGGATGTCCGCACGGACGGGGTGGGTCGAGCGGAGCTGGTCGCCCTCGTACCCTTCGGCCTTCCATTGGCCGAGGAAGGAGGGCCACGCCGTCTCGGAGAACCGCGGGTTGCTCGACAGTGCCCACGCCGCGGCCCATGTGGCGAAGGACTCGTTGAGCCACAGGTCGTCCCACCAACGCATGGTTACCAGGTCGCCGAACCACATGTGCGCCATCTCGTGGAGCATCACCATCGCGCGGAACTGGAGCTGCGCCTCGGTCGGTGGGTCGCGGAACCATGGCACCGCCGAACTCCGGGACGAAGACCTGGTCGTACTTCGTCAGCGGGTAACGCACCCCAAAGTTCGTCTGGAAGAAGTCCAAGCCTTCGGCGGTGACCTCGAAGAGGTGGCCGGCGTCGAGGTGGGGCGCGAGCGAGGCGCGGCAGAGCAGCCCGAGGTCGATCCCGTCGTGTGTTCGCCTCACCTCGTGGTACGGGCCGGCGCACACAGCGTTGACGTAGGTGCTTATCCGTGGCGATGGTGCGAAGTGGACGGTGCGGGAGCCGGCCGGGCCGGCCTCCTCCCGTTCCACCGGCATTGTGGACACCGCCCGCCATGCAGCGGGGACGGTGACGTGCCAGTTGAACGAGGCCTTGAGGTCCGGTTGGTCAAAGCATGCGAAGACGCGCTGGGCGTCCGCCGGCTCGAACTGGGTGTAGACATAGACCTCGCCGTCGGATGGGTCAACCGCGCGGTGCAGGCCCTGCTCCGTTGGGCAGTATGGGAAGTCGGCGTCCACAACGAGCGTGTTGTCGGATGCGAGGCCGGTCAGAGCCAGCCCGCCATCGGCTGACCAGCCCGTCGTGTCGATGTGGGCGCCGTTGAGTGTCGCCGATCTGATTCGGTCCGCCGCCACATCTATGAACGTGGAGGCACCCGGCTCGGAGCAGGCGAAGCGGACCTCGGTGGTGCATCGAAATGTCCCGTTGCCTACTTCGCCGCCCGGGTCGGTGAGGTCAAGGATGACGTCATACGAGGGGACATCGAGCAGGCGTGCACGCTCGATGGCCTCGGTCTGGAGAAGGTTGCGGGCACCTGACATGCCGTGAGTCTGTCATGCGATGATCCGTCACAGCGTAATGCTTGACACGTGACCTTCTGGTCACCTATTCTGAGCCAGTGGGCGATGACGACCTGGTGTTCAAAGCGCTCGCCGATCCGACCCGTCGCTTCCTGCTCGACCTGCTGTTCGCGCGTGACGGCCGCACGCTCACCGAGCTGGAGTCCGAGCTGGAGATGACACGCTTCGGCGTGATGAAGCACCTGCGCGTGCTCGAAGACGCGGGCCTCGTCGTCACGCGCCGGTCCGGCCGGGAAAAGCACCACTTCTTGAACCCGGTGCCGATCCGGCTCATCCACGACCGGTGGATCGACAAGTACACGGAGCGCCAGGCATCGGCGCTCGCTGACCTCAAGACCGAGTTGGAGAAGCAACCATGACGGATACGACGAAGGCAGGCGGGACCGTTCAGGTCTACCGGGTGTACATCAAGGCGACACCCGATGCGATCTGGGACGCGATCACCAAGCCCGAGTGGACCGAGAAGTACGGGTACGGCGGACGCGTCGAGTTCGACCTGCGGCCGGGCGGCACGTTCCGCACGATCGCAAGCCCCGAGATGCAACAGGCCGGTATGCCGGAGGTTGTCGTTGACGGCGAGGTCATCGAGGCCGACCCACCACACAAGCTCGTCCACACCTGGCGGGCCGGCTGGGAACAGGAAGCGGCCACTCGCCTCACGTACGAAATCAAGGAAGGCCAGGGCGACGTCACCGTGCTGACCATAACCCACGAACTCGATGGGGCGCCGAACACGGCAGCGATGGTCGCCGGCACGGTTGACGGCGCGGGCGGCGGCTGGGCCGAGGTGCTCAGCGACCTGAAGACCCTGCTCGAGACTGGAAAGCCGCTCTACGGCCCGAGGGTGGCGTAACCGCCCGCTGCCACTCGCCGCGATCTTGGATGATTCTCGGTACCGCGGCGACTCGGCGGATGGCCGTCTCAGCGCCTCACGGTGCCGTCTGTGCAGGTGATGGCTGCGATCGCCGGGCGGCTCAGCGGAGCTCGTTGATGCGGATGTGGTTGCCCGCGGGATCGCGGAAGGCGCAGTCGCGAACGCCGTATGGCTGCTCGGTCGGCTCCTGGATGACTTCGGCGTCGCTGGCCTGCAGTCGCTCGAAGGTGTCGTCGAGGTCGGATGTGGCCAGGACGATGGTGGCGTAGCTGCCCTTGGCCATCATCTCGGCGATGGTGCGGCGCTCGTCGTCGGTGATGCCGGGGTCGGCGGCCGGCGGATGCAGGACAATGGACGTGCCGGGCTGGTCGGCGGGGCCGACCGTGATCCAGCGCATCCCTTTGTATCCGACGTCGTTGCGGACCTCGAAGCCGAGGACGTCCCGATAGAAGGCCAGGGATGCCTCGGGGTCGTTGTGCGGGAGGAAGGTCGCGTGAATGGTGATGTCCATGGCGGTCAGGCTAGTTGCGGCTCCGTGATCCGCGCTTCTCGATTCCTGATCGGTCTGGTCACCTGTTTCGCCACGCACGACGGCATCCCCGCCGTCGCGCGAGCTGTCTGGCCCCGATAGGTGCTGGGCGGCACACCGACCAACTCGGTGAAGCGAGTGCTGAACGTGCCCAGCGACGAGCAGCCGACCGCGAAACAGACCTCGGTGACGCTGAGGTCGCCACGGCGCAGCAGCGCCATCGCCCGCTCGATACGCCGCGTCATCAGATAGGCGTACGGCGACTCGCCGTAGGCGAGCCGGAACTCGCGGCTGAGGTGCCCGGCCGACATGTGCGCGCCGCGGGCGAGCGCCTCGACGTCCAGCGGCTGCGCGTACTCCCGGTCGATCCGGTCGCGGACGCGGCG
>JAHRHA010000009.1 GCA_020027875.1 Micromonosporaceae bacterium
GCAGGTAGGTAACCTGGGCAATCGCGCCCTCGTAGCTCAGGGGATAGAGCAACGGTTTCCTAAACCGTGTGTCGCAGGTTCGAATCCTGCCGGGGGCACTTACATGATCAGCCGAAACGGCGCATGACCAGGCAATACCAACGCCCGTCGATCCGCAGGCAAAGGCAACCAGATGCCACCGCAGGCCCCTGAATGTCGCCAGTCGCGGACTATTCACGGATGGATCTTGGATTCTTGAGCTGGGGCCGGACCCGGCTAGCCGCTCAAGATCCGGGCCGACGTGCTCGATCTTGTCTCGCGTCATAGCTGGCCGCCCAACGCTGCCTCGATCCGGGCGTTCACGGTGGTCTCCTGGCCGTCGATGCATTTCGCATACACCTTGAGCAGTACGTCAACCGAGTGTCCGGCCCGCTCAGCGACGTCCGGAGCCTGCACGCCAGCGTTCAGCCACAGCGACACCGCCGCGTGCCGCAGGTCGTACGGGCGGCCGGCAAGCGGCGAAGAGACCTGGGCAGGTGTCAGCGCGAACTCTCGGGCCAACTCCCAGACCCGCGAGTACGAGGAGGCGTTGACCACGTTACCGCGACCGCTTTGAAAGAGCCGGCCGTCCGGACCCGACCCGTATCGATCAAGATGTGCACGGAGGATCGCCACAAGCGCGGGTGGAATCGGCACCACTCGCGGCTCATCCTCACCGCGATGCTTGAGGCAAGCCCAGCAGACCACCGGCCGGGGCGCCAGCGTTGTTGCAAAACGTCCCGCTCGCCGCGTCATGGCGCCCCGACCGGCGGCCCGCTCCCTGACGGTCGGGCTTACGGCAGACGGGATGGCGCTCAGCCAGCAGACTGAGGATGCGAACCAGTCAGTCATGGCTCACCCGCCGCAAAGGGACATAGCGCTAGTTAGAACCTATCGACCTGATTGCGTCAGCCAGATCAGGCACCGACCGGAAAACGAATCTCTTACCCATTTTCTCCCGTGCTAGCAATCCCCGACCCTCGAGCGCATACAGGTCTTGGCGAGCCGTTTCGTTCGAAATTCTGTGAGACACGCCATGCGTTCGAAGCGTATAGACGTTGTCAGGATTACGCAGAGCGTCATTCAGCAACGAAAGTTGCCGGTGGTTCAACTCGGCGGCCCCCTGAACTAGGAGTCCACGGACCTCGCGAATCTCCGCAATCTTCCGGCTCAGGTACTTATTCAAATCATCTATCGCTCGATGTAATACACGAAGATTGTAACTTAGGAAATAGGTTAGGTCATTGTCGTCAGATTGCGTGTATAAATAGGCACGGGCATACTGTCCCGGAGCCTTCTTAAGGATTCGGGAGACACTGACAAACTCCGTCATCCAGTATCCTTGCTTCAACATCGACCAATAGAATAGAGCACGCGCCGTTCGACCGTTACCGTCTTCGAAGGGGTGCTCATAGCCAATCATGAAATGCAGTATTACAGCACGTAGAACTGCAGGAAGGTACGATTGGTCCAGCTTGCCATTGGCGAAGTCGCAAACCCGTTGCATTCGCTGGACGAGTTCGTCTGCCGTCGGCGGCGCATACAGGAGGTTGTTCTCGCTGTCGTAAACGCCGACTCGTTCCTCGGATGGATCCTGGAATCTGCCCGCAGCATCAGGATTGTCTAACGTGCCCTCGGTGACTATTCGATGGATCTCGTAGATCAGGTCCAATGTAAGGTCAGCGTCTCGCAGCTCCCCTATGCGCTCCATCGCCCGATAACCGTTGAGGATCATCCGCTCGCTTCGGTCGCGGGGTTTCCGCCCGCTCCTAATCATGTCCTTGGCGACCTTACGAGTTGTGGAGGCCCCTTCGAGTTGACTGGATGTCACGGCTTCCTCAATTAAGGAACTCACAAGGTATCGGTCGCGAGTCGCAGGATTCGTGATTTCTTCCTTGACTCCGATACGGCCACTTAGGTTCGTGCTGACGAATTCGATCTCCCGTAGTACCTCGTCCGGCAATGCGTACTGAAACGGAAGTCCGTACTGGTCCGTCAGTGCGAGGCGTCGCAGCATACCCTGCCGGGCCATCTTAATTACGGCCCACCATTCGGTAGGTTTCAGTCCCTCGGGAGTAGCTCGATATCGGACATCGTCCCAAGGTAGGTATTTCTGCTGACTGACGGTGTCTGCGTACTTGGCGAAGAGGCCAGTAAAGCGTTGGGGATCGCCGGCTATTATCTCACTCGCCAAGTCTTGGAACGGGGGAGGTGGCATCGGCTTCTTCACGGAGGGCTCCATCTATGGCAAGTCGTCTGCTGCCGCTACGTTCGGCCATCGGGTTCTGGAGGCATGCCGGTGGGGCGGTTGCCTCAAGCTGATCTCTAGTTGCGTCAGAACTAGACGCAACTGTACCATCGACGCCCGGGCGCGGGTCGACTCGCAGCGGCCTGCGATCTTCAAATCTTTGTCTAGCTTCCTCCAGGCTAGACGGAAGTAGTGAAGCGCAGCTGTTGAAGCGCCTTGTCGATCTTCAGGCATGGTGCAAGCTGCTCCAAATCTAGAAGATCCCAATTGGGCAGGCCGGCGACCAGCAGCCCCTACCGCCATATCGCCGCTCATGCGTCCCTCCCGTGCTGCTCAGCAAGCTGCGCCGTATCGACGTCGAAGGCGAGGCCCATCCAGCCACGCGGAACCTCCAGACCCTCGGCGATCCGGAGCAGCAGGTCATAGCTGACAACTTGGCGGCGACCTGCGATGATCTCCGACACCTCAGACCGCGACTGACAAGTCCGGGCGGCGATAGCGCGCTGCGAGACGCCGTACCGCTGTAGCAGCCGAAACACACCTGCGACGTCGCGGTTGGCCAGAAGCTGACGCATGTCGACCCTTTCCCACACGCTCGGGTTGATCTCATCACGTGACCGCACCTTCGTAGTCCTGGGATTCGCCGGGAGCCAGAAGGAGTAGCCACCTGATGACGGTCTTTCTGTGTTCGGTACGTTCTGCACGGGCGGAGCCTCCAACTCCGTCAAGGCTCGGGGAGAACGGTGCTGCTAACACCGCCCCGAGCCGCCTACAAGCCTGGCGATTCGTGCGCGTGCCCGTGGCTGGGCGGCGATCGAGCCGCAACGAGTGGGTCGCTCGATGGATGCAATCGCGTGATTTCTTGCCGCTCAGCATCGCGGTACGCTTCCGTTCCCTCGACGACTACTGGGAGCCGGAGGCCATGCCCGACAACCTCACTGTGGAGCTCATTCGCGCAGCTCCCGCAGCGCTGTGGGTACTGTTCGCCCTGTTCGCGTATCTCACGCTGCGTCCCGCCATCCGCCGCAAGCTCGACAACCTCGCCACGGTACGGACGCATGGCGTCGAAATGAACTTCGCGGCCGCGCTTCTCGAAGCAGCGACAACTGAGGATCAAGGTGTCGACAACACGCCCGGCGAAACGCAGGCCCCGGCGATCGAGCCCGAACCAACGGACCGCGAACGACGAGGCGGCGTGACCAGACTCGAGCATGCAGCCGAATACCTCCTCGGCCGTCGAATTCTCTGGGTCGATGACAAACCGGGCCGCAACGCGTCTCTCGCCGTCCTGTTCCGACGGACAGGAATGTCGGTTGAGCAGGCAACGTCGACCGACGAAGCGGTTGCCAACCTCAAGAGGGGCAAGTATGACCTTGTAATCACAGATGGTTACCGCGCTGAGGAAGGTCCGACGACTCGAGCAGACAAGAAACTTATCGAGGCGATCGGCCGCGGACCGCAGCGGATCCCAGTCGTCCTCTTCACAAACCGGCAAACCATCCAGGAGGGCACATCCGCTGAGCTCGCTGCATTCACGACCGACGGCGACAACCTCGTTCAAGAGGTCATCGACATCATGGAGCGACTCTGGTTCGGGATTTCGCCTCGGAGGCCTCGCAGGCGAACATAGGTCCTTCAAGATCCGGACTATTTGCGGAATGACCTTGGTGAATCGGATCTTGATGAAAGGCATAATGGCAGGTAGACGGCACAATGACCGTCCAAATAGGAGCGCCTTCCTAAACCGTGTGTCGCAGGTTCGATTCCTGCCGGGGGCCGGGGTGGATGTACGCACCGTCGCCGGGCGGTTGGGCCACAGCGGCGGAGGCTCTACGACGCTGCGGGTCTACAGCGCGTGGGTGTCCGAAGTGGATCAGAGAGCGGCGGGATCGCTGGCTGCCAGGATGCCTGAACTTCCGGCCGGACTTCGTGTGTCCGACTTGCTGACCCCGACGAACGTTGTGCCCGAGGAGGACGCAAGCCCCTACCAAAGGATCGCCTTGGATCTCCGCGCAGCCATCCGCTGCGGAGCAATACCGCCCGGCGACCAACTCCCACCAGTCGCCGAGATCGCCGCTCGCTACGAGGTTGCGCTCAGCACGGCACACAGGGCGCTCGCCGTGCTGAGCACTGCCGGCCTGGTGGAGGTGAGCAGGGGGCGCCGTGCCGTGGTCGTTCGCTGATATAGGCCGTCGTCGACACCGTCGTTAGCGACAACCTCAATGCCGCGCTCGCTGTGGTCTGCAACGCCCGCTTAGGGCGAGCCCGCTGACTGCGTCGAACACATCTCTTGGCATGACGTTGTGGGCGGCGAATGCACCCGGCGTGTGCCGGCGTGGCGGACCGCCAACCCCGCAGGTCGTGCCGGGCGCCGACGGCCTTCCCATGCCGGCACAACGCGGAGCCGCAGTGGCCATGAGACCGGTCTCGCTGCCGGCTTCCAGCCGGGCCGCGACCACGCCGATGTGCAGGCGTGGTCGGCCCGTCAACCAGGACTTCCCGCGCTGGGGCGCCCGGCACCCGGCTCAGCTACCCGGCATCAGGGCGCCACGACGGACGGCACCCTGCCGCGGCGACCACGGCACCACTACGGCGAGCAGGGCGCGCAGACGGAGGGCCTCAGCCGGGTCGATCTCTTGGCGAAGTCCCTCCATCGTGTCGGCGAACAGCCGGTGCTCGGCCGCGCGGGCCAGCCACGCTGATACCGACAGCCGACAACTCGCCGCAGCGGACTCGATCTGCTGGGCAAGCTGGCGGGCAAGAAGATCGTGATGCGCGCCGTCATGCCAAATCCTCTCGGCCCGGCGCTGTGAGGAAGGAATGGTCGCCGCTTGACCGAGAATTGCTCGGGTCGCCCTAGGGACCGGCGCCGACCAATGCCGGGTCCAGGAAGACGTTGCGGTGGTGCCAGGAGAGGTATTCGACCTTCGGATGCGGCGCTCCGGTCGGTAGCAGCAGCCGTTCGGCAAGGGGAGGCCTGCCGAAGGCGGCGCGAGCGGCTGGGTCGGAGCGGGTCGCGTGATCCAAGGACGGTAGGACATGAATCCGCAGGCCGCCATTGACGGTGAGCAGGCCGACGTCGAAGGCGACATCATGGGTCGGGCAAGCGGTCAGACCGTTGCGGGCGTCGAGGCGCTCGGCCGTCGAGCTGACCCGCCATGGCTTGATGTGGCTGGCGACCAGCATGCGTTGCGCCCGGGTGCCCCTTGCGTGCACGGCAAGTCCGCAGAACACGCATTGGTGCTGGTGGTTTCGCAAGACCTCGCTAGCGAACCGGTGCTGGCCAACCCGTGCCACCGTGTTGGCTGGTCTGCTCGAGGAGTTGCGCCACGCGACGTACGCTCGCCACGCCGCCGAGCGGCCGGTATCGAGAGCCGGCGGCCTCACGTGACGTTCGTGCTCGATGAGGCTAACAACACGGCATCATCAAGTCGCGCAGCCAGCTGCGCCGTATCGAGATCGAACGCGAGGCCCATCCAGCCACGCGGGACGTCCTGCCCTTCCGCGATGCGGAGCAGCAGGTCGTAGCTGCCAACTTGGCGACGACCAGCGATGATCTCCGACACCTCGGTCTGCGACTGACCGGTGCGGGCGGCGATAGCGCGCTAGGAAAGGCCGTGCCGCTGGAGCGGCCGGAACACGCCGGCGACGTCGCGGTCAGCCAGGAGCCGCCGCGTGTCGGGCCGCTTCCATACATCAGGGTTGATCTCCTCACGTGGACGACCCGACCCTTCCTCGGCGTGGCATTCGCCGGTAACCAGAAGGAGTGCCCGGTCGATTGGACACGGGGAGTATTCGGTACGTTCTGCACGGGCGGAGCCTCCAACTCCGTCAAGGCTTGAACGGTGTTTACGGCACCGCCCCGAGCCGCCTACAAAGATCAGGGAATTCAATCTCGGGCCAACGTGATGTCGACCGGCTCAGCTACACAAAGGCGCAGGTCACGGCGGCTCGGGACCTCGGCACCGGCCGCCAACGCCAGCCCCCTCCAACAACCCACTGGCAACTCCCGAAAAAATGCGCAATACTCGGGAGTGATGAGGCCGGAAGGGGTGAGCGCCATGACTCTCGCCGTCGAGGAACAACGCATTCGCAGCCTGCTCGAGCGCGTCGAAGAGGTCGAGGATGTGGCCAACAGCCTTCCAAAAGGCGACGAGCGACGCACGCGCCTGCTCAACGTCACCAACGCGACGCTCGCCGAAGAAGCGACCATCCGGCCAACGATCGCCGCCAAGCTGCTCGGACTGGACGAGAAGACCGTCCGGGCATGGGCTGAACAAGGCGTCCTCACGATCGCCCAGCGGAGGCCACGACTGCTGCTCGACCTCATGAGCGTGCACGACATGAGTCACCGCATCCAGCAACTGCGCGAGGCCGGCAAGCACCAAGGCCTGCTGGACGAGATCTGGCGCCAGCTCAACGACCAGGCGCTCGTCGAGAGCGATGACTTCCAAGAGAGCCTCGCGCAAGTGCAACGAGGTGAGGTAGTCCTGCGTCCCCTGCCTAGATCGAAGGCGGTCGACCGTTAACATCGACGGGTGCAAACAGAGGCACTCGTCGCTGCGAGAGCCAAGCAACAGATCGCGGCTCTGTCAGGCAAAGCAAGAAAGCAGTTCGACGCGTTCCTCAACGACCTGGCCAATCGTGGCTGCGCCTCGCTCACCTATCGCCTGAGCGGACAGCGCCCCCTCAACCGCATCTGCGTCAAGCACCTTCGCGCAGAGCTGCGCGTGGTCGTCATGTTCGAGTCCACAGAGAGAGCCTTGATCATACTTGTTGGGGTACACAGTCGGGACACGACCGTGGACGTTTTACAGCGAGCTGTACCGCGTGCTTGGCATCCAGCCCGAGGACGACGCTGGGCGGACCAAGCCTCCATGCTGCGACGAGATCAGGAGACTGCCGCCGGTACTCGGCGACCTTGCCAACGATGTGCTGGTCGAGGCGTCCGCACTCCGCCGAACACGACGACGAGGACCATGAGGTGCACTGGCGCTGTTCCTCGATGAGCGACATGCGGTCGATAGGGAGGACTGATCGATGAGCGACCACAGTAGTTGGGCCGACCTTCGCGACCGACGTATGGCTGAGCCAGGAGCGCTCGAGGAGTACAAGAATGCCCGCCGGGCATTTGAACTCGGCCACGATGCCCACGAGCACCGCGAACGGTATGGCTGGAGCGAGAATTGGAACCATGGCGCTGACGATTACCGTAACCGACGCTAAAGGTCGGCTGTCCGAGCTCGTCGCGGCCGTGGCCACCACACGCGACGAGATCGAGATCACTCGCAACGGTGACCCGGTCGCCGTACTTGTTTCTGCTGAAGCGGTGAAGTCCCTCCGCGATACGATCGCGATCCTGTCCGACTCCGATGCGGTGGCGCAGATCCAGGAGGAGAGGCCGACATCGCCGCCGACCGGCTCATTGACGCCGAGGACATCAGAGTGGCGGTGCTCGCACGGCGCCGGACAGCCGATCGTGACCGTAGCGCGGACGAGGCCGCCGCCCACGTCATGAACAACGACATCACCGACCTGCTCGACCAGGCCGAGGTCGTGCGTGAGCGTCGCCCCGCGAAGATGGTGACCGCCGTGCGTATCGACCTCGACACCCAGTCGGCGCTGGAGTCGGCGGCGGCGGCCCGAGGGATCGGCGCGTCCACGCTGATGCGGCAGATCATCGAGCAATGGGTCCAGGCCAACAGCGCGCTCGCCAACCGCGACGCCGAATGACGCCAAAGCAGCGGGCCTTGCAAGATCCGGACTATGCACGGAATGACCTTGGTGAGTCCGATCTTGACCAGGAGCATAACCGTAGGTAGCAGGCACAATGACCGTCCTAATAGGTCTCCATTTAGCCCTCCCCCCCGGTCAACGGGAACCAGGACTAGGGCGTGTCTTCGGTCGCGGATGGAGTAGATCATCCGTGCGATCGATCGTCAGGCTCTGACCGACGCGCAGAGGGCTCAGTTGGAGCCGTTTTCTGCCGGACCGCACCCCAGCGCGGTGGCCGGTGGGTCGACCACCGACAGGTTGATCAATCGCGTGTAGTGGCGGCGACGACCGAGCCGACATCGAGACCTTCGGCTGCTGCCCGTGGTGGGGGTGGCGGTGACAGAACTGGCCGTGTGGGGTCGTCGGCAGCAGACGCTTGCCAGCCGCGAAGCCGGTTATCTCGCAGGTATCCAGGCCACCGCCGAGGTCGGCGCGACCGGCGGATCCGCCAAAGCATTGATCAAGGAGCACGCCAGAACCTCCTTCGCGACCGCCACTGCATGAAGAGGTACGGCCGCAGGCAGGAAGGTCAATCAGGGGCGCCAGCGCCGGGCCGGACCGCGATGGCAGCTGGGGTGGACGTGGAGCTCGGCCTTGCGCGTGAAGATCATGCCGAGGTCTGCGCCTCATGACGTAGCCTGTGGATCGGCGCGTGAAGACCGATGGTGTTCTGGTCGAGATCCCTTATCGCCGCGATTACCCCTATGTTGTCCAGGATCGTTGCCGGCATGACTACGTCGCCGCCGGCGCCTCGCACGCGCTCAAGTGCGCTGTCCACGCTGACGCACGCCAGGTACACCACGGCACCGAGCGAACCTGGTTGCGTTGGCGCCCGCGAGACGAGCGCACCGGTGATGCCTCCGTCCTCAACCGAGAAGATGGCGTGAGGAACGCCGGCCACCGTCTCGCGCCATAAGTTGGTCTCGAAGACGGACTCATAGAACCTCGCGGCGCGCTCGATGTCATTCGTCGGTATCTCAAACCACGTGATCGCGTGCTTCATCGCTATCGGCCCTTTGTGTGCTCAAGCTTGGTTTCCGTCGGATCGGCGACGACAGACCGGGCAATCGGTAGGGTTCGTCCCTCATCTGGCTGGTGAGTTTGCCAGGTCATCCTGGTTGGCATACGGAACTCTACGGGGCCGCGCCGGCTTCGGCTTGTACCGAGAGGAGCTCCTCGGCCAACCACTCATCGGGCCTACAACCGGCGAGTGCATGCCATTCGTGGAGCATGTGGGCATGGTCGAAATAGCCCGCGTTCAGGGCGACCTCAGTCATCGCGCCACGCGGTGTTGACCGCACAAGGCGACACGAACGCTCGAAGCGGATGACCCGAAGGAGCTGGCGCGGCGGCAGACCCACCTCACGATGGAACATTTCGGTGAAGTGCCGCCGGCTCCAGCCGACAGTGTTCGCCAGCGACGAGGTGCTCGGTCAGTCCCGCGCTGTGGTGAGGACGTCCCAGCCGTGGACAACCTCCGGAGCCGGTTCCCCGCCTGGATCCAACGACGAAAGAAGAACCTGGTCGAGGATCACGAATCGGTGCTCCCACGAGGCGCTGGAAGCAAGGCGTATGGGAAGCGCTCGCGCCTTGCGGCCGAGCAGATCGTTCAGGTCCGCGACGCTGCCCGTGAGCGCTCTCGACGGTGTGGCGAATAGGGCCCGCGCGCCGCGCACGGTCAGTTCGATCGCGATGCCGTGATGGCTGCCGTTGTGAGGTAGGAAAGCAGCGCTCGTGCGGAGACCCGCGACAATCGCGCTCGGCTCATCCAGCCGTACAACAAACGTCAACTGGCGCGACGGAAGTCCTCGATGCACTCCGGATGGGTACCCCTCCAGCCGGTAGCCGACATAACGATCCACGTATTCGCGCAAGGCCACATGCGGCTTGCGAGTTACGACGTCTGCCGTCGACACGGACACAGAATACAGGCAGGATCTGGCTCAGGCGCCGCCGTCGCCCTCCTGGTAGGCGATCGTCGCCGTCCGACCGCGCAGCGCCGGTCCCAGGTCGGCATCGACCATCGCCGCCGTCGCCGTCAACAGCCGCGCCGGGCCGTCGACCTCGATTCCCAGGCACTGCCGGATCCCGCTGTCCGCCCCGTCGGCCGCGATGAGATAGCCGGACTCCTGCCGCAGTCCGGTCAGCTCGGTCGCGAACCTCCCTCCCTGCGCACCAGGCTCGAGCCGGGCTCGACAGCGGGAGATGGCGACGAAACGAGACGTCGCGGTGTTCGAGGTGGACGGTCACGCCGTTGAAGCTGTCGGCCAGAATGAGCAGCTGGGGCAGCCCTCTGTTGAGGTCCTTCTCTCGCCGCAGGAGGGCAAGTCGCTTCGGACGCCACGCGTCGGGGGCGGCAACCGCGTGGGTGGTTCCGTCGATGAGGTGGGCCGAGGTCTGCGCTGTTTGGGTCACGATTGCACTCCTGGCGTGGTCGGCCGTTCTAGCATGGTCTTGAGGCGGGCCAGGTCCTTGCGGTTGGCTCGTCGCATCGCGGCGGTCATTGCTGGTGCGCCGAGTTTGGCGAAGCCGGTGGGTTCGCCGCGGTTGCGCAGCGTCATCGTGGTGCCGCCCGATTCGTGCGGCTGCCAGGTGTAGGTGGTCTCCATCGGAAATGGGCCTTCGGCTGTGCGCATCACGAGTCGTTGGCCGGGCTCAAGGGTCACGATCTCGTAGGTGTACTCGAGCCGGCGTCCGAGGAAGCGGGCCACGAACGCCACCCGGCTGCCCACGCGCATTGGCGGCGCGGTGCTCCACTCAACGGAGTCGATGTTGACGTACCAGTCGGGCGCGTGGGTGGGGTCCGCGGCGTACGCGGCCACCTGCTCGCACGGGCGGTCGATGACGACCTCGGTCACCACATCGACAGGCACGTAGGCATTCCTCCATTGGCGATCCTTGGAACTTCAGTTTGACGCTAAAACATGGCTGCGCTGACCGCAAGCTTCAGCGCTCACTAAAATAGTTTGGCGGGCGGCTCCGTGGTCAGAGGTGTAGAAACGGTTGGGGGGCGTAGTGGGCGAGGAGGGCGCGCCAGTCACTAGTGAGCCGGTCGGCGACGACGGGGTCGTCGTTTACGAGCCAGGCGAGGTGGCGCAGTCCGTGCTCGATGACCTGCCCCACGGCAACCGCGGTCGGGGCGGCGGTCGCCCCTCCGCGGGCGAGGTCGGCTCGGGCCACCGGCGTCGAGGGCATAGCGCTGGCCGTCCCGCTGTCCAGAACCGCGACGAAGCTGAGGATGACCGCCGTTCGGTCGCGCCGCCAGGACGTGGAGTGGACCACGACAGGTTCGCCGATCACCCGCCGGATCGCCGCACTGACGACGGTCATCGGGTCCTCGTCGGCGGCGATCTCCAGGTACCACGGGGCCGGGCCGCACGGCCCGGTCAGCATCGGTTGGCCGGACTGCAGGGAGAGTACGAACACCTCGGCCTGGACCGGCCCTTCGACGTCGAAGATGGAGCTGTCCATCAGGTCTTGCCGTCGTCGACAGGCGTGGCCATGGCGAGGACTTCGTCGGGTGTGACGGCCATGTTGTGTAAGTCCAGCCCGTGACGCTGTACGAGTGCGATCAGTTCGCTGTCGGTGCCACGCCACTGCTGTCCGCATGCGCAGGTGACGACCTTGACGCCTGCGCCTGCGTCGGATGAGGTCGCCGCCGAGGCGATTGTGTCCGGGCCCGGGTCGCCTCCAGCGGCGCGGATAGTCAGCCGGTCTAGGTAGTGGGTCCAGCCCTCCTCGTGAGGGTCGAGCATAGGCATGGGCAGGCCTCGATGAACGAGGGTGAGCAGGGTCGAGCCATCCGGGAGGGGCTGTAGCGTGATCTCGACGGTGCTGGAGCCCGGCGGGACCGTGGAGGTGGCGCCCTCCCAGCCCCACGTGAACACAATCCGCTGGTACGGCTCCACCGTAATAAAACGCCCGGACGCCCAACCGTCGCCGGTGACGTTCATGCGGAAGACCCCGCCCGGTCGCGGATCGATCTCGGCGGTAACGCCCTGCCAGGACAGCCATCGGTCAGCGTCGGTGAAGAACGAGAACACCATCGTGGGGCGGGCCTCGATGGTGCGCTGCACGGTTACGACGTCATTGGTCACTGGCGATCTCCTGGGCTGGCCTTCGCGGCGGCTTCGTGCTCGGCGGCCTCGGCCAGCGCGGCAAGCCTGTCGAGCTGTGTGCCCCACATGGACTCCAAGTACTCCGCCAACGGGCCGAGCGCTGTCCGGTTCGCCCGGTAAAAGCGGCGCGTTCCTTCGCGGCGAACGGTCACCAGTCCCGCGTCACGGAGTACCTTGAGGTGCTGCGACACCGCGCCGAAGGTCACGTCGAAGCTGGCGGCCAGATCGCTCGCGGTGCACTCGACACGCCAGCACAGCCGCAGCAGTTCCCGGCGGCGGGGCTCGGCGATGACCTTGACCTCATCCATGGTGCTTCGAGCTTACGTCTGGACTAAACATCTCGGTAGGTGCCTCGTCGGGCGGGGGAAGCGGGCGGAGCATGGCCGCGCTGCTGTGGCGGTAATCGAAAGGCCTAGCAGATTGAGCCGCAGGTGGCCGCGCAGGATCACGACCGCAGTCACCGCCCAGCGAATCGGGTATGGCAGGGCGCTCGCGGCGGTGTTTCAGGTGCTTGTCCGGGCGAGGCCCCGGCCGCCCAAGCGCAAGCCACGTCGCCGTCGACGAACTGAAGCGGGAGTTCGACATGCGGGCAAGCGCGTCGACGGCGCGTACCAGGGGGTCGGCGTCACTCGCCGTCTAGGTGGCCCGGTCGTCCCGCGCCCGTCGCCAGCGGTCGTGTCGGCGGTCCGCTGCCCGCCTCCGGCCGCCCCACCTGGGCCCGGCGGAGTCCGAAGAGGACGGCCACGGATACGGTGACGGCGAGGAGCACCGCGAAGGCGATGACAAGCGCGCCTGGACCGAGGCTACCGAGCCATGAGCTGAGCGCGGACTGGATCCGCCCCGCCCCGTCGATGATCGGGTCGGTGGTGGTCGCGTCGGAGAATACACGGAGCTCGTACCAGCCGTACCAGGCCACATACAGCCCGGCGGCGACTAGCAGTGCGCCACCGACGCGGGTGATGATCGGGGCGGCTCGGCGCAGCCCTCGGATGAGGGAGACCTTCGCCAGTGCTACGGCGAGCGCGACAATGCCGATCACCAGGCCCATGCCCGCGGCGTATGCCACGAACAGACCCACTCCGGCGGCGGCCGACTCGGTCCGAAACGCCGACACGACCACGGCGAGGAACGGCCCGACCGTGCAGCCCAGCGACGCGATCGCGTACGAGGCGCCGAACGCGACCATGGACCAGAACCGCCCGGTGACGGCTGGACCGCGGCCCACCTTGAGCATCGGTGCGGGCACATCCCGTCCGGCCAGCAACCACGCTCCGAGCCCGGCGAGGACCAGCCCGATTACCACGCTGAGCCAGGGCAGGTTACGGGCCACCGCGTCGGCGGCCGGCGCCGCGAGCAGCCCGAACACACCGAACACGGCCACGAACCCGACCGTCATCGCGGCGGTGAGGGCCAATGCTCGGCCGACCGCCGCCAGCCGCCCACCACCCGAATCGTCGACCCGGTCGCCGACCACCAGCAGGGACAGGTAAGCGGGCAGCAGCGCGAACCCACACGGGTTGACCGCGGCGAGCAGACCCGCCGTCAATGCCAGCGCGTACGGGGCGTCAAGCATGGCCGTGTCGTCCTGGTTCAGCTGGCCAGCGAGCTGACGCGCTGACTCAGCTCGTCGTCGCTCAATGGTCCCTTGTGGACAACCTTGCCCGTGGCGTCCAGGATCACGAAGAACTCCTGCTCGGTCACGCCGAACCGGCGCCACACCACACCGTCGTCATCGGCCAGGTGCGGGAACGCCGCCAACCCGTGATCGGCGACAAAGCGCTCCATGGCGCCGGTGCCGCTGCCCAGCCCCGCCACCCCGACAAAGTTGACCTTGTCGGCGTGTGTGGCGTGTGTCGCCTTAACGTTGTCGGCCTTTGCCCGGCAGCGTGGGCACCAAGCGGCCCAGAACCACAGCACGGCCGGCTTCCCGGCCAGTGTGGCGGCGTCGAACCGGCCACCGCCCACCGTCGGCGCGGTGAAGGCGAGCGTGTCCGGCACTGCCGGTGGCTGGCTGGTCGGGCCGCCCAATGGGCTGGTCGTCGCAGGTCCGGGCGGTGCCGTTGACGTTGGCGGCGTCGAGGCGCCCGGATCGCCGCCACCCGTACCGGTGGCGCACCCGGCAAGCATCGCCACCGCTAGGGCCACAGCCAGGCAACGCAACCGAACACGCGACATCAACGACCCTCCGGCTCGATACTCGTGTCACAGGCTAGTGGGAACCGAGCCCGCTGGCTCCTTACAGCGTGCTTACGGGTGACGATGAGTCGGTTGCCTACGCCCCGGTCGCAGCGGTATCCCGACCGTCGTTCATGACCCGGTGAACCTCGCGATGGCGACGGCGAGTTGCTCTCCCGCGTCCACACGTCGGGCATCGGCTGGTCGCCGGTGAGCAGGCCCGTGTTGGTGGCCACGATCCGCGCTATCCGGTCGGAGTACTCGGTCGCCACGCGCAGGCCTATCAGGCCGCCCCAGTCGTGCCGACGACCGTCACGGCACGCAGATCCAACGCGTCGAACGCGAACGAGCGCACCCACTCCACGAGCCGTGCGTAGCTGTGGTCGCTGACGTCGGCCGGCTTGTCGGAGCGGCCGAAGCCGATCTGGTCCGGCGTGATCACGCGCAGCCCCGCATCGGCCAGGATCGGGATGCGGGGCACCGAGTCATTCTGGCCGAGGGAAGCTGCCTGACCTGCGACATCTCGTCGCCCAGCCGGGTGTTTGCCGCGTGTGGCGGGGGGAGTTCGTGAAGCGGTTGTCGCGTCAGGGTAGGCGGGCGCCGAGGTGTGCGGCTTTGGTGGTGAGGTAGTTGCGCTCGGCCAGGCTGGTCGTGCGGCCGGCGGCGAGTAGGTAGTGCGTGATCGCTCCTTCGGCCTCGCCATCCATTTCCAGTAGGTGCGCGCGTACGGCGTCGAGCCGGTGATGCCCGGCAAGGCGTGTGTCGAGGCCGGCGAGGGCGGCCAGGCCCGCGGCAGGGCCGTCGACCATGGCGATGGCGATGGCGCGGTTGAGGGTCACCATCGGGTTGCCGGTCATGCGTTCCAGCAGGCTGTAGAGGGCGAGGATCTGTGCCCAGTCGGTCTGCTCGGCTGTTGCGGCTTCGTCGTGGATGGCGGCGATGGCGGCCTGCAGCTGGTACTCACCGATGGCGCGTCGGGGCAGGACTGCCGAGAGCAACGCGCTTCCTTCGGCGATGAGGTCCTGGTCCCAGGAGGCTCGGTCCTGTTCGGCCAGTGGCACGAGCTCGCCGTCGGGTCCGGTGCGGGCGGGGCGGCGGGCGTCGGTGAGCAGCATCAGCGCGAGCAGGCCTGCGACCTCTGGGTCGTCGCGCAATCCGGCGTGCAGTGTGCGGGTGAGCCGGATGGCCTCATTGGACAGTTCGCCGCGGGCGACCTGCGGGCCGGTGCTAGCGGCGTATCCCTCGTTAAAGATGAGGTAGAGCACGTGGAGGACGGAGTGCAGCCGCTCGGTCCACTCGCCTTGGGAGGGCATCCGAAACGGTATCTGCGAGGTCTTGATGCGCTTCTTGGCGCGGCTGATGCGTTTGGCCATCGTGTCCTCGGGCACCAGGAACGCGCCCGCGATCTCGGCGGTGGTCAGACCACCAACCGCCCGCAGGGTGAGCGGGATCGCCGAGCCGGGCATCAGCACGGGATGGCAGCACAGGAACAGCAGCGCCAGGGAGTCGTCCTGGTGGGACGGCTCGGGCGGTGTGGCGGTTTCGCGCGCACCTGCCAGATCTTCGCGATGCCGGCGCGCCTGATCGGCGCGCCAAATGTCGGTCAGCCGCCGTGAGGCGACGGTGATCAGCCAGCCGCGCGGGTTGCCGGGCAGACCCTCGGCTGGCCACTGGGTGGCGGCGGCCAGCAGCGCCTCCTGCACGGCGTCTTCGGCGTCGTCGAAGTCGCCAAATCGGCGCACCAGCACGCCGAGGACCTGCGGCGCCAACTCGCGCAGCAGGTCGTCGACATCGGTGCGGGCGGTCACCACTCCGGCGCGGGCGCGTCCATGATCGGGCGTACCTCGATCGGCTTAGCCGTCGCCTTCCCGCCCGGCCCCGGCGCCGCGGACGTCCGGGCCGCGATTTCGATCGCCCGCTGCTCACTGTCGACGTCGACCATCCAGAATCCGGCGAGGAACTCCTTGGCCTCGGGGTAGACCCCGTCGGTGATGACCGGAGCGTTGACACCGTCACTGGTGACCACCTTGGCCGCCTGCGGACCGGCGAGCTTCTCGGTGGCCAGCAGCTCACCGGACTCGGCCAGCTCCTGATAGATCTGCTGCATGTGCGCCCAGCTGGCCTTGACCTCATCGGGCGTGTACGCGCGCTCTGGCGGCAGGTCGTCTTGCGATGACTGGGTCATCATTATCAGGTACTTCATCGTGATGCTCCTCCTGGCGTGCGCCCGTTCAGGCGCTCTCACCATAAGGTCGGAGCCGACCTTGAGTCCTGGACATCGATCTGTGCACCGCCGATCAAGGCAGTCGGGACAGCTGCGTGTCAGCGGTGTTGCTGTGATTGTTTGCGGCGCGATGGTGTGCCGTTCTCGACGTGGTGCTTGAGGTCATCGAGCAGGTGCCGGCCGTCACGGGAGACACGGGCGAGGATGACGGTGCGGGCGATCCGGCCGAGGATGCCGCGGGTGGCGAACTCGGCCGCGACGTCGACCCGGCACCGGCCGGCGGCTAGCGCGATGACGGTCCAGGTGTTGCGGGCGTCGGCGATGTCCCAGCCGAACAACTACCGGCAGAAATCGGCCGCCTTGCCGCTCTCGGCCGCGCTGAGGTTTAACCACATGCGGGTATGCCAGATGGCCGACGGGCAGCAGGTCCACGAGAGGATCAGCGACAATTCTGCCGAGCAACGCAGCTTCCGGTTCGAGCACGTCCGCCTCCCACTTCCGGTGCGGCGCTCCGGCGAAACATTGACCGCGACCCCCGGCCACGAAACGCATACCGCTACCGCCACCCTGCGCACGACCTTCGAACCACTCGACCCGATCGGCGCCGACGAACTAACCGGCATGATCCGAGGCGCGTTCCAGCAGTCGCTGGAATCGCTGCGCCGCTTCGTCGAGGACAAGCTCCCTGGGATGCCAGCTGAGCGTCGTTGGACATGCGAGGCTGGTCCACATGGTGGGCTTCAGCGGACGCGTACGCCAATGGCGAGACGACAAGCCCGGCGGGCTTGCCGTGGTCGACATACCCGCAGACCTGGTTGCCGCCCTCGGCGGCCGTCGGCAGATGCGAGTGACCGGCAACCTCAACGGAGCACCGTTCACCGGGAGCACGATGCTCGTTGCAGGCGACGGCCTGTGCGTCGGCGTCAGAAAGGCGGCGCTAGAGGCTGCCAACGCTGCGATCGGCGACGAGGTCCAGCTGTCCATCGCGGCCACGTCATCGTGAATCCTCCGGCCCGGTAGCGGGTAGGCGACCAAGTCGACCACGCGTGGCATGGGCCCGTGGTCGTTGCATCGAGTGAACCTTCGCCCACCCTTCTCGGCGACCCAACATCAGATGAAGTCGACACACGAGCACAAGACCCGCTGCACGTCGACTGGACCAAACAAGCCGGCGACGCCATGTTCAGCCGCCAACCGACCACCGAGTACGAGGCCGTCTTGGCTCGTCCGTAGCCGATCAAGCAGCCGGCAAGGAGTACGAGGACAGCGGCAGCCATGGCGGTCATGCATCGCCTCCCTTTGCTCGAGCAGGGCGGCGGTCTCAGGGTCGAACGCAAGGCCCATCTACCCGGGCGGCACCTCCAGGCCGTCCGCGATCCGCACGAACAACTGGTACGCCGCGACCTGGCGGCCCTTGAGGATCTCGTGGATCTCGCTCTGCGACTGACCCGTCCGAGCCGCGATCGCACGCTGCGAGACACCATGACGCTGCAGCAGCCGGTACACGCCGGCCATGTCATGCACCGCCAACAGGACTCGCATGTCCAATCGCTCCCACACACTCGGGTTGATCTCCGTACGAGGCAGAGGCACCCGGCGGCGCCTCACGTTCGCCGGTAGCCAGAAGTACAGACGTTCTGACGGATGTCTTGGGCTATTCGGTACGTTCTGCACGGGCGGAGGCTCCTTCTCCGTCAAGGCCCGGGGAGCACGGTGCTGCTAACACCGCCCCGGGCCCCAACATGGGTCAACTTGCTGATCACGAAGCGGCGCAACGATGACCAGCGTGGTCGGAGGCGAACGTGGCGGTGCCGACCGCACGGAGGCTGGACCGACCATCGGCTAGCTGATTCCAAAAAACTGGGCAATAATTGGAACCACCGCCGAGATGGAAGGGGGCGACAGTCATGACCATTGCGGTCGAGGAACAACGGGTCCGCAACCTGTGGGAGCGGATAGAGACGGTCGAAGACGTCGCCAACAGCCTTCCCGAAGGCGACGAGCGGCGTGCGCGCCTGCTCCGTGTGTCGAATGCAACTCTCGCCGAAGAGGCGACTATCCGGCCAGTGATCGCCGCCAAACTGCTCGGTCTTAGCGTCAAGACCGTCACCGCCTGGGCCAACCGGGGCGTACTCACCATCGCCCAACGAGAGCCCGTGCTGATGCTCGACATCGAGAGCGTTCACGAAGTCAGTCATCTGATTCGACAACTGCGCGCACTGGGCAAGGGCCGCGACCTGCTCGACGAGGTATGGCGTCGCCTCAACGATCAAGCACTGATCGAGAGCGACGACTTCCAAGAGAGGCTCGCCCAGATGCGGCGCGGGGAAGGCATCGTCCTGTACGACCCTTCCACCGACACCGACAGGCGGTGACTCCTCCGAGTGCCACAGGTACGGGCAACGGCCCGCGCCCAGCAGCAGATCGCAGCACTGAACCGCCGTGACAGACCGCAATTCGACGCGTTCGTGATCGACGTGGGCCGTCACGGCTGCAGCGCGCTGGCGTATCGGCTCAGCGGCGCCACACCGATCAACCACGTGCTTGCACAGCAGGTGCCGCTGAGGCCGCACAGGTATCTGAGGTTCCTCGGCGACTGACCCCAAGATCCGGACTATTTGCGGAATGACCTTGGTTGATCGGATCTTGATGAGGGGTACAACCGCAGGTAGAGCGCACAGTGACTGTCCAATTAGGAGCGCCTTCCTAAACGTGTTTCGCAGGTTCAAATCCTGCCGGGGCACGCAGGTCAGAGCAATGATCAACAGACATTGACGTCGGCCGTGAACCCGCGGGCGTTGGAGATGCGGCCCCTGCACGACGCATCCACCGGAGCGGCCTCTACCATCTCGCGCAGGACCGGTCTAGTGTCCCCCAGGTAAGCCCGAAAGATCACCTCTCGGCGGACTCGTGGTTCGCTTCGGGCAAGGTGGGGTGGTCGGTCGGGTAGAGGCCGGCGGCGAAGCCGAAAACAGTGTCGCCGGAGCGCGGCAGCTGTGTGAACTCACGGATGAGCGTCTCGACGCGCTGCCAGAACTGCGCCGCCAGCGGCGCGGGGATGCGTGCATGTCGGATCGTCGTGTAGAGCTTGTCCGCCTCATGGGCTGGGACCGACTCGGCGGCCGCCACGGAGAGACCGTTGATGCACACGGGTGTCTCGGTGTCGCCCGGGCGCCTGACCACGCCCACGTAGATGGTGCGTCCGGTGCGTCCGTAGTACCGCTCGTCGATGGCGCGCACCCGCCTAGTGCGCACGACGCGGAGCATCCCCGCCTGGACCAGCACGTTGACGTGGTGAGCGACCGTGCTCTTCGGGCGGTCAACTGCGGCGGCCAGCTCGGCCACGGTCGCTGCCCGCTCGAGCACTAGATCGAGGATTGTGGTCCGCAGCGGGTCGGCGATCGCCCGAAGCTGGGTGGGTGTCGCCACCTCGACCGTGTCGGGAAGATCGTAGTCGGGGACGTTCGTATTGCTCGACATTTGTGGAACAGTCTATAGTATTGGAGTGTTCGCAGCAAGATCCGAAGGGACGCTCGCACAGGTTGCCCGTCCAAGACTAAGGGGGCCCCATGGCTGAGGTGTTGTTGTTTCACCACGCGCAGGGTCTGACGTCGGGGGTGCTGGCCTTCGCGGACGAACTTCGACAGGCCGGGCACACCGTGCACACGCCGGACGTCTACAACGGCCGTACCTTCGAGAGCCTGGACGATGGTCTGGCTTATGCCCGAGAAATCGGCTTCGGCGAGCTTCTCGAGCGCGGAGTACGGGCCGCGGACGGCCTACCCAGCGAGCTCGTCTATGCCGGCTTCTCCCTCGGGGTGATGCCGGCCCAGAAGTTGGCCCAGACCCGGTCGGGAGCCCGAGGCGCGCTACTGTTGGAATCCTGCGCCCCGACCTCGGAGTTCGGTTCTTCCTGGCCAGCTGACCTGCCTGTGCAGATCCACGGCATGGACGCGGACCCGTTCTTCGCGGAAGAGGGCGGCGATATCGACTCCGCCCGCGCGCTCGTCGAGTCGGCCGAGCACGCGGAACTCTTTCTCTACCCCGGTGATCACCACCTGTTCACCGATTCCAGCCTGTCGTCCTACGACGCCGAAGCTGCCGCACTACTGAGGAAGCGCGTGCTCGACTTTCTCACCACCCGCTGACGGGCGCATGCTGGGCAGCGTGCGCCGACTGACTCGCGACGAGGCGCGCCGAATCGCCATCCGGGCGCAGCTGCTCGACGCCCGACGGCCCCATAACCTGCTGACGGTGGTCGACCAGCTGACATTCCTGCAACTGGACCCCACGGACGCGGTGACGCCCAGTGCGGACCTCGTGCGCGCACCGAGACGTACGCTTCACCCGCGACATGACCGCCGCGGTCCGCGCCGAACTGAGGCGCTTGCGCAGTGGCCGGGTCTCGACCACGTCCGCTTCGCGTGACCCGAACGGATCCACGGCCCGGCCGGCTGCCCGAACTCACGTGCCGATTTCGTCGGGGACGAAGGCACCCGAGGTCAGGCCGTACACGGCCGTTCGGACAGCACCTGTGGCCTTCGCGGCGACGCCGTCGATCTCATCGGTGACCGCAATGAGCCGGCGGAAGGCGTCGCCGTAACGGCGCTGCTCGGCTAGCGGCACCCGCGGGATGCGGGCACGGCGCAGATCTAGTCGCAATGTGCCGCCGAGCGTGCCGCCGGCAGTGCGTCGGTTGGCCTCCGAACGCAAGAAGCAAGCGAGGAAGTACGGGTCGAGCAGGTCCTGGTCGCAGCGAATCACCTCGGCCGCGGCACGGTCCGGGTCAGCCACCATTGGTTTGGCGACGACCGCTGCGTCGAACCGGTTTGGCCCACTGGGGACAACAACATCACCGACCTTCAGCTCGCCGCCTCTATCTACAAACGCGATAGCGCCAGCGCGGAGCAGATCCATGACGGTGGTCAGTGGAAACGTCACTGGCTCGTTGTTGCGTCGAAACGCCGGCAGCTTGGCGTCCAGCGTCCTAACTGACTTGGCCAAGCCCGCGCGCAGTCGGGCGTACTCACCGCTCACATCCCGCGCTGGCGGCTCGATGTGCCGTGCAGGCACCAGCAGTACGTCCTCGTCGAGTAGTTCGATCGACGGCACCTCCCGGGTGAGCGTGTCGTCGTCGTACACCGCCCGCCACTCCTCGGCATTGGTCGGGATCTCGTCGTGCTCCACATCGGTGAGGTCCACCAGCCGGACCGTATAGTTAGGACGGTCTACGGGCCGCCGTAGCATCCAGATCTGCCACGGTCCGGCCGTCCGACGAGCGAACCGTTCAGGCATCGCAACCACCTGGTCCAGGACTCCCGCACGCAGTAGGTCGGACCGGATCCGGCGCCCGGAGGAGCGCACCGACGCGGCGTACGGCATGGGCATGATCGCGTGGCCGCCCGGTCTTGCGTACGAGTAGCAGGCCTGCAGCCAGGCCAGGTTTGGGTCGACGGCGTGTGGTGGTCCGAACTCCCACGGCAGTTCGAGACTGGACTCCTCCAGCTGCCGCGACCGGCCAGGTGCCTGACAGATCACCAGGTCGGCCGCGCCTCGGTAGCGAGCCAGCGCGTCTGCCTCGAACGGGGACCCGACGGCGATCTCCGCGTCGCGCCGCCCGACGCTGGCGAGCGCGCGGGTAGCCACTCCCACGTTGGTCGGGTAGGCATCCTGCCCGACCAATCGCACGGATGACCCCAGTCGCTGTGCCGCGGCGACGAGCATCTGGCCCGGGCCGCATGCGGGATCCAGGACCACGCCCCGCCGTAGCGGCGGAAGCAACCCCGCGACCACATCGGCTAGATCTTCGTGCGTTCCTCCGGTGAGGCGAGTGGGTGTCGAGCCCCTCGCCAGCGTCGCATCGCCTCCCGGGTCAACGAGTTTGCCGTTGTCACGGAGCCAGGCCTCGACCTCCGGCAGCGGGAACGTTGGGCTCGTCGGCGGGCCGCCAACAGGGTCAGGGAAGTCGGCATGTCGGCGTCGCCAGTTGGACACCGCCGCTCGCCCCACACCCGCGAGCCGGGCGATGTCGGCCGCCTTGATTTCGTCGTTCGCCGGCATTCTCACCTCACACTGCGTTGCGAACACGGTACACGAATCCAGTCATTCACAAGCGAATCCTCCCTCGCAACGTCGCGGTTTGTGAACTGGTATCAGTCTGTATACTGTTCACAGAAGCCCAGTTCAGCCAAGGAGGAGCACACGATGCACATCACGGCACACTTGGACGTCGACGTTGTGGCAGTAGAGACCACCGACGAGGTCGCCGTACTCGTAGAACTCACCGCACCCTCGGCGGCGCCGGGACCCGACAACGCGCCTCGACCACCGCGGACGCTTCAGGTCGTGCTCGACCGCAGCGGCTCCATGGCCGGAGACCGGCTCAACGGGGCCATCACCGCGCTCCTCGCCCTAGTCGACAGGCTCGACCCGACCGACAACTTCGGCCTGGTCGCATTCGACGACCGGGTCGAGCTGACCGTGCCCGCAGGCCCGTTGACCGACAAGCCGGCCGTGAAACGTGCCATCGCCGCGATCGATGCGCGGAGCAGTACTGACCTCTCTGCCGGCTATGTACGCGGGGTGCAGGAGGCCCGTCGAGTCGCCGGCAAAGGCGACGCGCCGAACGGAGCCGGGGCGTCCGTACTCATCATCAGCGACGGACACGCCAACGCCGGTGTCACCGATCCCGGCAGGCTGGCAGACATCGCCGCCGAGGCTCGGCGCAACGGTGTGACCACGTCCGCGTTGGGCTATGGGCTTGGCTTCGACGAGCGCATCATGTCTGCGCTGGCTCGTGGCGGCGCAGGCAACGAGCTCTTCGCCGAGGAACCTGACACTGCGATCGCGTTGATCGCCGACGAGGTAGAGGGCCTGCTCTCGTTGACCGCTCAGGCGGCATCGGTGCACGTCCGCCTCTCGAAGCACGTACGGCGCGTACAGGTAGTCAACGACCTGCCGGTCTCGACAACCGGAGACGGCGTGATCGCCGAACTTGGCAGCTTCTACGCGGACGAGACGCGAAAGCTCCTCCTCGTGTTTGACGTTCCCGCGCTGGCCGCGCTTGGCCTGACCGAAGTTGGCACGCTGGAGTTCACATACGTCGAGCTACCCGCGCTCAAGGAGCACACGGTCACGGTGCCGCTACACGTCAACGTGGTGCCCGGTGACCAGGCCGCAGGGCGCATTCCCGACCCGGTGGTGCGTACCGAGCTGATCTATCAGCGCGTGCAGCACGCCAAGCGGCGCGCCTCGAGCCACCTCATCGAGGGCGACACCGATGCGGCCCTGGCCGACATTCGCGAGGCACGGGCGCTCGTGACGGCAACGCTCGCCACGGACCCGCCCGCGCCGCTCGCCGCCGACTTCACCGAGGAGGCGGCGACCCTGGACTACCTGGCCCAACAGACCGAGTACGGCGCGACCGCCCGCGCCTCGAAATACGCCTCGATGGACTGGTCACACAAGTCGGCCAAGCGTGGTCGGCTACGCCCACCGCAGCCGCGACCCAGCGACGCGCCGACAGATCCCCACGACCCGCGGTGACCGACACAATGCCGGCGGGCGGGGTGGCCGGCTACCTCGCCCGCACGATGGCCGCGGCGCGGTCTGCTACCTGCGGCTGCGACCGCACCTGACCGGCGCCCGCGATTGACCCGTCAGCCGTCACGTGCGCCACGAGACGGCGGTCCGCAGCAAAGAAGTCGTGCGGCAAGGGTGTCTCCAATTGATCGAAGTCGTTGTTCTTGAGCCATGCCCCGAACCTGGCCAGGCGACTAGAATTCGATCGATGTCGAGCACCGACCCGCCCACCTCGCGGCCGCCTCCTTCGCCGCCGCCGACACCGTCCGGCGTCGTCCCGCCGGAGTGGATCGTCGGGACCGTCACCAAGGGCGGCACCGGCCCCTGTTATGGCATGAGGCCGGACGAGGGCAAGCTGTACGCACTGTATGGCGGCGGCGGAGTCGCCCTAGAAGTCTGCAGCAAGGTCCGGATGCGGGTCGAGCCGCTGAAGTTGAAGATCTACTGCGGGCCGGGGCAGCATGTCGCCATCCTGGAGATCGAGGGGTGAGCTGAACGCGACCAGGTTTGGCTGAGCGACTTCGCCGCCAACTCCATGGTGCGCTTCGACCCAGCGACCGAGCGTTTCACCACAGTGGACCTTCCCGGCGGCCGGGCTGACGTCCGGCAGATGCTCGGCCGCGCGGGCGAAGTCTGGGGTGCCGCGTCTGCGCAGGACCGCCTGGTCGTCGTACGGTTTGGCAGCTAGTGGTCACGCCCGTTGGTTCGCCAGGACCCGTCGCCTCCCGCGGCCTCGGTATCACGGGTGCCCGGCCCGCGCTGCCTGGGCTCGATAACCGTGCGCTACATCAGTCGTCGTAGATGCGATGCCTGTATGGTCGAATTCGCAGATCAGGGCGGGTGTTGCCTCCCTGTGAGCAAAGCAAAGCGCCCCGACAGTTTGTGGTCGACGTACCGGTTCCCCATCACTCTGCGTAACTACCGCGGATGGCCAAACCAGGCAGGGACCAAGCACTCGCCCCCGTGACGTCGGAACGGGCAAACTTGTCCGCTTTGGGGTGATCTGCTGCTAGCGTGAGGCTCGATGAGCCAGCCAGCGACGACCTTCACGGCCAAGGACGTACCGCACGGCCCGGATATGGTCTGGGTGCCGGGTGGACACTTCCTGATGGGGTCCAACGACCACTATCCGGAGGAGGCGCCGGCGCATCGCGTCGAGGTGGACGGCTTCTGGATCGACCGGTACGCCGTGACCAACGCCGATTTCGCGGTGTTTGTGGCCGAGACCGGCCATGTCACGGTTGCCGAGAAGGCTCCCGACCCGACCGACTACCCCGGCGCGGATCCAGACTTGTTGGTGCCGGCTTCCGTAGTGTTCACGCCACCGCCGGGGCCGGTCAGCTTGAGCGACCACATGGCATGGTGGTCCCTGATACCGGGGGCGAACTGGCGCCACCCGCGTGGACCCGATTCGGACCTGACTGGCATCGATGCCCATCCCGCAGTGCACGTGGCCTGGGCGGATGTGCAGGCCTACGCGTCCTGGGCGGGCAAGTCGCTGCCCACGGAGGCCGAGTGGGAGTACGCGGCACGTGGCGGCAGCCGAGGTACCGAGTACGCCTGGGGCAAGGACCTGACGCCCGGCGGCGCGCATATGGCGAATGTCTGGCAGGGCGATTTTCCAGTACGGAACCTGGCCGCCGACGGTTACGAGTGGACCGCCCCTGTCGGGTCCTTCCCGGCTAACGGATACGGGATCTTCGACATGATCGGCAATGTGTGGGAGTGGACGGCCGACTGGTGGGTGCCGCACGGCGAACTCACACACACCTGCTGCGGTCCGGGCGAGCCGCGCGGCGGGGATCAGTCGGCCAGCGTTGCACCGGGTACCAACATTCCGCGGCGAGTGATGAAGGGCGGCTCGTTCCTGTGCGCGGCCAACTACTGCCGCCGATACCGTCCCGCGGCGCGGATGCCGCAGGAGGTCGATACATCAACGTGTCACCTCGGCTTCCGCTGCATCGTTCGCTCGTGAGTACCAGGCAACATCGAGGGGGGAACGTGGCCACGAAAGGCGCCAAGGGCATGGCGAACGTAGGTGCCGGCAAGCCCAACATTCTGGTGATCTGGGGCGACGACATCGGTATCACCAATCTCAGCTGCTACAGCGATGGCCTGATGGGCTATCGCACACCGAACATCGACCGCGTGGCGAACGAGGGGATGCGGTTCACCGACTACTACGGCGAGCAAAGCTGCACCGCAGGCCGGTCGGCGTTCATCACCGGTCAGAGCGTCTTCCGCACCGGTCTATCCAAAGTCGGGATTCCGGGCGCCGACGCCGGGCTGTCCGCCGAGGACCCGACCATCGCCGAACTGCTCAGGCCGCTCGGGTACGCAACCGGACAGTTCGGCAAGAACCACCTCGGCGACAAAGACGAGTTCCTGCCGACCATGCACGGCTTCGACGAGTTCTTCGGCAACCTCTATCACCTCAACGCCGAGGAGGAGCCGGAGAACGCCGACTACCCGTCGCCGGACGAGTACCCCGACTTCCGCAAGAACTTCGGCCCGCGGGGCGTCCTGCATTCTTGGGCGCGGCCCGGCGGCAAGCAGAAGATTGACGACACTGGCCCGCTAACGGCGAAGCGTATGGAGACCGTTGACGACGAGTTCGCCGACGCGGCGATCGACTTCATCCGCCGGCAGCAATCCGCGGACACTCCGTTCTTCGTCTGGTTCAACTCCACGCACATGCACTTCCGGACTCATCCGAAGCCGGAGAGCATCGGCCAGGCCGGGCGGTGGCAGTCGGAGTACCACGACACGATGATCGACCACGACCGCACCGTGGGGCGCCTGTTGAACGTCCTCGACGAGCTGGATCTGACGGGTGACACGATCGTCATCTACGGCACCGACAACGGTCCACACATGAACTCCTGGCCGGACGCCGGCATGACGCCGTTCCGCAGCGAGAAGAACACCAACTGGGAGGGTGCTTACCGCACTCCGGCGATGGTTCGCTGGCCCGGAAGGATCCCGGCCGGGACCGTCTCGAACGAGATCGTCAGCCACCTCGACTGGCTACCGACGTTCCTCGCCGCCGCCGGCGAACCTCGTATCAAGGACAAGTTGCTGAAGGGCCACAAGGCCGGCAGCAGCAATTTCAACGTGCACCTCGACGGCCACAACCTGCTGCCGTACCTCACGGGCGAGGAGGAACACAGCCCTCGGTTGGGCTTCTTCTACTTCTCCGACGACGGTGACCTGACCGGGGTCCGGTTCGACAACTGGAAGATCGTGTTCATCGAGCAGCGCGCCGTAGGTACCATGCGCATCTGGGCGGAGCCGTTTACCGCGTTGCGGGTGCCCAAGTTCTTCAATCTACGCACCGACCCGTTCGAACGCGCCGATGTCACGTCCAACACGTACTACGACTGGCTGATCAGTCACGGCTACATGCTGATGGCCGCGCAGAAGATCGTCGGCGAGTACTTGGCCACCTTCGTGAAGTACCCGCCCCGGCAGAAGGCGGCCAGCTTCACCGTCGACCAAGCCATGGAGAAGCTGGAGGCCGGCCTCCCAAGCAGATAGTCAGCCACCGCCGTCGTCCGAGCGGTATCTCCGCGGTTCAGAGGCGCCGGGATACGTGCATGTGCACGTACGCGCACAGAGGCTGGATGTGCACGTACGCACTCATGACTTGAGTTGTGCACGTACGTGCCCATCTGGTATTCTGTGCATGTACGTGCACACATTGGGGGCTGACAATGCGGCTTACGAACGCCCGGGATCTCGGGCTCTTTGTTCGGGAGCGTCGGCGGCGCCTCGGCATGACCCAGACCGAGCTCAGTGGTCTTGCGGGTGTGAGTCGGCGGTGGTTGTCGGATCTCGAGGCTGGCAAGCCCACGGCGGAGATCGGGCTCGTATTTAGGGTAGTGCACGCGCTGGCTCTGACCCTGGAAGCTAGGCCAGCCGAAGCGGAGCCAGGTGCCATCGACCTCGACGATCTACTTCGCGACCTCCGGACCAGCCGTGGCTGAGGAGAACGACAAGCTCCTCGTCGTGCTGATCGGGGGCCGGCGTGGGGGAGTTGTCGCGATGAATACCGCCGGCCGACTGACGTTGACCTACGACGAAGCCTGGCGTCGTGCGGGTCCACAAGGAAGACATGTGTCAGGCGCTCGGTCTCATGCCTACGGCGAAATACCAGAACGACGGCGGTCCAACACCCGAGCAGATCATCGAGTTGCTGCGGCGCAACATCGTCCCACGCACCGCGGCCGAAGAGAATGTCGGTCGTTTCGTTGATGCACTCGCCTTTAACTGGATCATTGGTGGCACCGACGCTCACGCAAAGAACTACTCGGTTCTGCTGGCTGGCTCCCAGATCCGACTCGCCCCCATGTACGACGTCGCCAGCGCCCTCCCGTACGACGGCATGTATGCGCCGAAACTCCGAATGGCGATGAAAATCGGAGGGGAGTACGGCATCGAGGCGGCCAGCGGTCGTCATTGGCGACGGTTCGCCGCGTCCAATCAACTCGATCCGGACGCTCTCATCGTTCGAATCGACAGCCTGGCCACGAGCGCGCCGGACGCGTTCGCGACAGCGGCCAAGAACAAGGCCGTCCGCGGCCTGAAGAGCGACCTGCCGAGGCGCCTCGTCGAAGGCATCGCGGCAAGGGCCGCACGTAGCCGCAAGGCGCTCGAACGCTAGCTCAGTCCGCAGCCCGCAGCCGGTCTCGCAATGCCCGCGTGCGCGAGCGGTCAGCCGTTGGCCAGGACGATCAGGCGGTCGATCGCGGGCATCGGCTTCTCCTTGTCCGGGTTGAGCACGACCCCGTGGCCATCGCCTGGATCCGCGATCCGGTACCCGATCGCGACCTCGCCCCGACGCCGCGCCGATTCCACGACTGTCGCGAACGTCTGGCCGGGCGTGGGCCGCAGGTAGTAGCTGGAGGGTCGAACATAGATCTCCGCGCCATCCGGGTCGAAGAGGTCGGTGAAGACCGACTCCAGGTGACGGTTCTCGGAGATCTGTGTCATGAGTAGGCTGACCAGTTGCTCGCTGACGACGAAGTCGTCGGCCCGGGTCAGCTGAGCCAGTGCGCGGTCCCGATCATCGCGCATCTCGCTCACGATCGAACCGGCCCGACCACGCTTGGCGAGCATGTCGCGCAAGTGGAGCAGCGTGACCAACACCCGCGAGTCCGCCGCCAGCGGGGCGAGGTGATCGTCGCAGAGCACGATCACGTTGTCGTACGAGCCGACGTCGAGCGATTCCAACACGTTGCGATCGCGGACGTCGCCGTCCTTGATACGCACCGCGAGCCGGCGCAGTCGGTGCGTCAGCTGCGCGACGACGATGTCGGCGTCAGCCCGATCGGTGACGATGTCTACTGTGGAACTAGATGCTACGTAGATGTCGAGCTGCTCGATGATCCGCACGGCCCGACCGTTCCAGCCCAGAATCAACGTGCGTTCCGGGGCCAGCGGGCCGCGGACCGAGTGGACGATCGCGGAGGTGTCGACCAGGAACCCACGGTCCGCGAGCTTGATGGCGGAGTCGTCTTCGGCGAGCACCACGAGCTTGTCTCCGGGGCTGATCAGCTCGTCCATGGGTGGGTTCAGTTTCGTGGTTCCGTTGGGGTGGAACAGTCCCACCGGGCAGCATCGTCGGTACGCCAGTAGCGCGTGCCCGAAGGGACGCCCCACCAGCCGAGGCTCGGCAACGACGTAGAACTCGTCACCGCCAAAGTCGAGCAGGTCGTGATAAATGACCGATAGCCTCGACTGCCGGGCGGTCTGCACCAGCAGGCGGGCACTGATGTCGTCCGCGTCGATGACGACGGCATCTCCACCGGCGAGGCGGGCCACCGCGCGGTTGCGACCGTCGCGTACCGAGGCCACGACGTGATGCGGTCGATCGCGGAAGGCCGGGCCCTTGTTGATCGCGAGCAGCGTCTTCAGTACGTACGCGTCGGCGTCCTCGGCGGTCGCTGCCTGCGGGGCGAGGACGATGATCGATCGAGCCTCGTTGAGGTTCACCAATTCAAGGTCGGTGAGGTCCAGCGGGCTGCCGGTGCGGCACACCAACCGGGTGTTCCCGGTGGATCCGAGGCGGTGGCGCAGCTGGTCCTCCATCTCGATCTTGTCCTGCTCCGCGAGGATCGTGACGGCCGCCCGTCGGCGGCTCCGGTTCGCCTCGACGAGCTCCGACACGACCGCGAACACCTGATCCGACCAGCCGAGAATCACGGTGTGGTCGCGCTCGACCACCAGCGAACGCCCCTTGCGCAGCTGCTCCAGCTTGCGGTTGAGCCCGCTCGTGAGAAGACCGACAAGGGCGCTGACAATGAAGATGCCGCCGAGGGCGAGCAGGAACCACAGGCCCAGCACCGCTAAGGTTCCCTCGCCCGGGACGGCGAGGCTGAACGTGCTGACAAATGTCTGCCAGAGCAGTGTGAACACATTCGTCGCCTGGCTGCTCTCCTCCGAGCCTCGGACCACGGCGAGCGCCGCCGAGACGGTCACGATGAGCAGTGCCGAGGCGATGGCCAACCACCCGACCAGGCTCGGAGTTCCCCGCGACATCGTGTTGTCGAACCAGTACCGCAGTCGCGTCCGTAACCGAGCCCGCCGCGCCATTCGCCCGTATCCCTTCAAAGCGCCACGCGTCTCTCGCGTGGACGATCAGACATCTACCTCCAGAGGTCCCCGTCGAAGCGGTCACACTTTAATGGGTGCGCGGCGGCGGCGACAGCGACGGAAGTACCTAACCGGACCTGAGTACGCGAGCGGATGCGCACAGCGACGCCACGCGGCCACGCTGGAAGCCATGAATGATGCAGCCGCCCTGGCCGCGGCCACACCCCCCGACAGAGATCGGTACGTCGACCTGCTCCGCGTCGCCTCCCTGAGCGTCGTCGTCGCCGGCCATTGGCTGATGGCAGTCGTGCTGGTCGGCCAGGACGGGTCAGTCACCGCGACAAACCTCCTCGCGCTGCAGCCCTGGCTGCAACCGGCGACCTGGTTGCTGCAGGTGATGCCGGTCTTCTTCCTGGTCGGCGGCTTCTCCCACGCCACCGCGCTGACCTCGCTGGGGCTGCGAGGCGGCACGTACGCCGATTTCGTGCGCTCCCGGGCTGACCGGCTGTTACGACCGACGGCGGTCTTCGTCGCGGTGTGGTTGGCGCTCGCGGTGCTTGTCGAGATCTCGGGCAACGACCGTGGCGTGCTGCGGCTTGCGACACACACCGTCGCCCAGCCGCTGTGGTTCGTCGGCGTCTACCTCGGGGTGATCGCGCTCGCCCCGCCGATGTTGCGCCTGCACCGTCGGATGGGTCGATGGGGAGCGGCCGTGCCGGTGGCGCTCGCCGCCGGAGCCGGCGCGGTCGACATCGCGCGCTTCGCCTGGGACGTGCCCCGGATCGCCTATCTTAACGTCGCGCTCGTCTGGCTCGCGGTTCACCAGATCGGCTTTCTCTACGCCGACGGGACGCTGACGCGTGGCGGCCGGCGGCTCGGCGCCACACTCGCTGGCGCCGGACTCGCGGCGACGCTGGCCCTGACAACACTCGGTCCGTACCCGATCTCCATGGTGGGGATGCCCGGCGACCGGGTGTCCAACATGTCGCCGCCCACAGTTGCATTGCTCGCCCACGCCGTCTGGCTCACCGGCCTGGTACTACTAATGCGGGGTCCGCTGTCACGATGGCTACACCGGCCACGGGTCTGGACCGGCGTCATCGCCGCCAACGGGCTGGCCATGACCGCGTTTCTCTGGCACCTCACCGCGATGTTCGCCGCGACCGCGTTGACGGTTGGCCTCGGGCTAGCCCAGCCCGCGGTCGGCTCCGCGACGTGGTGGCTACTACGCCCGGTCTGGCTGGCCGTCCTCCTCCTCTTCACCGGGGTGTTCGTCGCGACTTTCCGGCGCGCCGACCGACCTCGCCGAGCCTGGGTTTCGGCTACGCGGACGCCGAACGGTGCCCGGACCGCCGCCGCAGTCGGAGGGATGACGCTGTCGGTGATTGGGATCCTCGGCCTGTCCGCGGTTGGCTTCGGGGGACTGCTCGCGGGGCGCACAGTGACGCTCGTCGTACTGCCTGTCACTCCTCTGCTCTCCGCTGCAGCCCTGGCGGCGGGTGTAGTGATTTTGAGTGGAACCCAGCTTGCGACACCGATATCGGGTAGGCGACGTTAGCCGGCCGATTTGACGTTGAGGAAGTCCGCCACGATTGCACCAGGTCGAGCTCCGCCCACTCGGTCTGGCGCATGCCTACTCGCCGAGCTCGATCGTGGTGGCGCCGGATGCGACGCGAGTACTGGAGAGTGCGTGGTCAGGATCACCTGCGAACCCTTCCGCCGCAACGCGTCGAGCACCACGAGCAGCGCGAGGCTCGATTGGAACGACAGCGCCGACTCCGGCTCCAAGGGCGCCTGGTAAGAATGGCGCACAGTCTGCTCCATACACGCCGTGGGAGATCGCGATGACCAAGACCGCCGAGCTGTATGTCGCCGGGAAATACACCGTCGGCACCGGCGACAGCACCGTCGCCGTGAACAGCCCGGTCACCGGCGAGCACCTGGCCGACCTTCCGGTCGCCACCGCGGCCGACCTCGATCACGCGATCACGGCAGCCCGGCGCGCGTTCGACGACTATCGGCACTGGAGCACGTACGAGCGGGCCGACCTGTGCCTGCGGGTCGCCCACCTCATCGAGGCGAACGCGGATGAGCTGGCCCGGCTGACCACGATCGAGCAGGGCAAGCCGCTGGCCGAGGCGCGCGGCGACGTTGAGGACACGGCCGCGCTCTTCGCCGTCTCCGCCGAGGACGCCAAGCGGCTCTACGGGGAGACCATCCCCAGCGCCGCCCGCGACAAGCGGATGTTCACGTTTCGCGCGCCGGTCGGGGTGTGGGGCTCGGTGACCCCGTGGAACTTCCCGCTGATGATCATGTGTGAGTTTGTCGGTCCGGCTCTGGCCACCGGTAACGCCGTCGTGGCCAAGCCACCAGAGAACACGCCACTGGCCTGCCTCGCCCTCGGCGAGCTGCTGACCGAGGCGGGCGTACCGGCCGGGCTGGTCTCGATCGTGCCCGGCGCTGGCGCGGTCGGCGAAGCGCTGGTCACCCACCCCGGCGTCGACGCCGTCGGGTTCGTTGGATCCTCGGCCACCGGCGAGCGGATCGTACGGGCGATGGGCCTGAAACGATCGATCATGGAGATGTCCGGCAACGGGCCGATTGTGGTCTGCGCCGACGCCGACATCGAGGCGGCCGCGGTTGCGGCCACCTACGGTGCGTACTGGAATGCCGGCCAGGTCTGCTGCGCCACCGAGCGGGTGATCGTCGACACTTCGGTGCACGCCGAGTTCGTCGCGGCGTGCCTGCGGGCCGCCGAGGCGGTGCGCCTCGGCGACCCGTTCGACCCGGCCACCACGATGGGTCCCCTCAACAACGAGCCGACCGCGGCGAAGATGGATCACCACATCGCCGACGCCACCGATCGTGGCGCCCGGCTGCTCCGTGGCGGCCGGCGGGCCGGCGGCTTCCCGACCAGCTTGTACTACGAGTACACAGTGCTCGACGCTGTCACGCCGGACATGCTCGTGGCCAGGGAGGAGAGTTTCGGCCCGGTCCTGCCGATTCTGGCCGCCGACGGCGACGACGAGATCCTGCGGCTGGCCAACAACACCGAGCTGGGTCTGCAGGCGGCCGTCTTCACCAGGTCGCTAAGCCGGGCGTTCCGCTACGGAGAACAGCTGCGCGCAGGCTCCGTGGTGGTCAACGACTCGACCGACTACTTCGAAGGAGCCCAGCCGTTCGGCGGTGCCGCCGGCAGTCGCACCGGTTGGGGTCGCGTCGGCGGCCTCGCGCAGCTGCGCGACATGACCGATCTCCGGACGGTGATCCTTAGCTTCTCCTGAGGTACCCCTCGGTTCGCAGCGGCTCGGCGCTGTCGTTGACGCGGTTCGACGGCAGCATGAAAATGTGCCGGCGTGCGCAGTACGTCTTTGCGTGCTCAATCGGACCGTCGGTGGATTGCAGGGTGAACCGGTCAGTCACCTCTGCGGGTGCGCCGCAGGTCGGCTCGGGACACGTAGCTAACTGCAGCATGGAAATGCCTCCCATCGGATGTCGCCAACGCCGGTAGGCGTCGACCCACCCAGAGAAGCCGACCGCGCGTTCTGTGTCCGTGTACTACGACGCAGAAGGGTCCGCGGGTTCAAGCCATCTGATAAGGCCGCCGTGCGGGGCGGTGAGAGCGACCGCCCGCCCGTCGAGAGCCAACACGACCATCGGGTCCTCGTCGGACGCGAGCTCCGGCAGGTCGGCGGTTACCGACGGCGCGACACCGGATTCCTCCTGAGAGATCCAGTGCGCGCCCAGACGCCGTACCTGCTCAACGAAGCGCTGCCGATCTGCGGCCGAGAGATAGCAGAGTACGGAGGTGTGGAACACCACGAGTGTCGCGTGTTCCGGAGCCTCGGCCGCGACGTCGGCGAGCCTTTCGTTGAGGTCGCCGCGGACCACGCGGGGAGGATCGTGCCGGGCCACGGCGAGCGCGCGGTCCAGCCGACGAACGCGCTCGTCCTGGCCCGGCCAGATCAGCGTCTCGAGCCACCGCCGGTCGTCCGGGTCGGTGACTGACAGCGGGTTGACGTCGATGCCGGCGCGCCAGGCGACCTCCACCGCAGTGGTGGGATGCGTCCACACGCCCTCCACCCGGCACGGAATCATCAGCGGACTCTGGGCCGCGCCGGCCGGCACCCCGTTGTACTCGTAGGCATAGCGGTCCGGCAGTAGGCAGAGGCCGGCCGACGCCCCGACCTCCAGCAATGCCACGGGTTGTGGCAGCGCGGCCAGCAGCGGGTAGACCGCGGCGCACCGGCCCGGCTCGTTGGTCTGCGTCCGCCGCGCCAACATGGTCGCCACGACGGTTTCTCGGCGGCTGAACAGGATGCTGCGGAACTGGGCGTAGTCGGACGGCGTGCCGGCGACGTGCCGGACCGCCGCGAAGAGCAGATTGGGCTGCCTTTTCTGTTCGGGTAATTCGAGCAACAGCGTGAGGACGTCGCGATCGTTGGCCACACCCTCGGCCAGCTCCGCGTAGAGCGGCGAGACGTTGCGCGTGTAAAGGACAAATTCGCGGTACCACTCCGCTACCTCGGTGAGCCGGGCAACCTCGGTCAGCGATCCGTCGGACATGAGTGCGGCGTCAGGTATTCAGCGCGGCGGCAACCTCGTTGCGCGAGGCGACGCCGAGTTTGCGCAGGATGCTTGATACGTGCACCGCGGCCGTTCGCGGTGAGATGTAGAGCCGGCGGGCGAGTTCCGCGTTGGTGAGGCCCTCACTGAGCAACAGCGCGACCTCGCGCTCGCGTACGGTGAGCGCTGCCCCGCCGCCCCCGGCCGGGAGGTCGACGAGGTGAAGGCCGAGTCTGCTGCGTACCGCCTCTAGCTGTTCGACCCGCCACCCCGACCACCGATCAAGCAGCTCACTAGCGGTCACCGCATGCGACCGTGCCTCGTCGAGCCGGTGGAGGGCGATGAGGCTACGGGCCGCGCCGACGTGCGCCGTCCCACGCGCCGCCGGCGGGAGCGCGCCCGAGTCGGCTGCGGCGACGTAGTGGCCGAGGGCCGTGGCTGGGTCGTCCTGTGCCTCGGCGATCTGCCCGGCGATCAGCCGTCGGTAGGCCGGCTCCACAGTGGGTCCGTCGAGACCATCGATGAGCTTGGAGATCTCGTCAAGGCCGAGCGGAGCAGCGAGCGCCGCGGAGACGAGGTCGTGCAGGAACTCGCCGCTGCGCCCGCCGGTGGACTGGACGATCGCGATCACATCGGGAAGCAGGGCACGCGCGCGATCCACGTCGGCCCGTCGGCAGGCGATGTGGAACTCCAGGCCCGGGATGCCGACGTCCATTCCCGGCACGTCGGCGAGGTCGGCCGTGATTTGGGCGGCGCCGGTGACGTCTCCAGCCTCGAGCCGGAGTCCGGCGAGGAAGACTCCGTGGAAGTCCGACCGAGTCATGGTGCGGCGGTAGCTCAGGTCGTGGGCGCGCCCACGTTCGATCGCATCGATGGCGGCGGACAGGTTTCCCTTCTGCATGAATAGCCGACCCCGACCCTGGTAGTATGCCGCGACGGCGAACTGTTCCGATCCCGCCCGCTCCGCGTCGGCGCGCATTCGCTCAAGCAGGTCGGCGAGGTCCCGCCAGGTGCTGGACGGCGGCAGATGCACGAGCTTGTTCAGCGCGAGCGCCGCCACCAGCCACTCGCCGTGCTTCTCGGCCTGATCCGCGACCGCCGCGAGCAGTGTCCGGCCTTCGTCGAGGGTGGCGGGGCGCCCGGCGAGAAGCGCCCCCTTCTCGACTTCCGCGGCCAGCCTGACGCCGGGCAGCCCGCCCAGCTCGTCCGCGAGCGCAACGGCGCGCTCGACCCACGCTAGTGACTCATCATCGAGGTCGCGCAGCCGCGCCGACCGGGCGAGCGTGGCCATCGCACGGGCCTTCTCCGGCCCTTGTGGCAGGCTCTCCTGCAGGACCCGGAGCTCGGCGCTCAGCGTACTCATCAAATCAAGGTCTTGAATCTCCCAGACGACTTGGACCCGGAGGCTCAGCGCCGTGACGGCCTCCTCGGGAGACTCGGAACGGGCCTGCCAATGCCGCGCGTACGTGTCCGCGTCGTCAAGGAGCCCCGCCAGCCATGCGGCGCGGGCGGCAGCAGCGAGCAACCCTGGGTCGTCGGCCGCCTCGTCCAACCCCATCTCGGCCAGTTCGAGCGCCTGAAACGCCGAGCCCATGGCGAGGTAGGCCGATGTGCCGCGGCGCACGGCCTCCAGCATGTCGTCGTAGCGTCCTGCGCCGCGGGCGTGCTTTGCCACCAGCGCCCAGTCGGCATCGCCCGTCGCGAGCAGCGCGGTCAGCGCGGATTCGTGCAAGCGGCGACGCTCGCGGCCGAGGAGACGCTCGCCCATCGCCTCCCGGACGAGCGCATGCCGGAACGCGAACTCGTCCTCGCCGGTCTCCACGAGCACGCCCTGCGCGACCAGGTTCCGCAAGGCCCAGATGAGGTCGGTCTCGTCCCGTCCGGTGACGGAGGCGAGCAGATCGAACGGAATGCGATAACCCAGCACCGCGGCCGCTTCGACGAGCCGCTGCTGGCCGGGTTCCAGATCCTCCACCTGGCGGCGCAGGGCCTCCGCCAGGCTCCACGGCAGCGGCTGCTCACACAGCACCTCGACGTCCGTTCCCGTACGAAGCAGCTCTTCCAGGAAGAACGGGTTACCCCCGGTCCGGTTGTGCAGCGCGACGGCCGCCCGGTACGGCGGAGGCTTGCCGGTGGCCGCGCCGAGGAAGGACGACGTCTCACTCAGGCCGAGCCGCTCCAGTCGGACGTGAAACACGGTGTGGCGGCGTTCGAGCCGATCCAGCATGCCGGCGATGGGGTTTCTACGGCTCACCTCGGCCGGCCGGTAGGTGCCGAGCAGTAGGCGGTTACCCTCAAGATCAGCAATGCGCTCGAACAACGCGATGCTCTCCGAGTCGGCCCAGTGCAGGTCCTCGAACACCACGACGGCGGGGGACGCCGCGGTCAGCCGCAGCAGGATCTGCAGCCCTGTGCGGAGCCGCTCCACCTGTGTGCGGGACGAGTCCGTGAGCATCTCCAGCTGCGCCGGGTCGACGTCGGTTCGTCCGTCCAATGCGGACAGCAGCAACTCGAATGGACGGCCAAGCGAGCCCGGCTCGGCCTGACCGACGAGGACAGTGGTGCCCGCCGGGAGGACTCCGAGCAGCTCCTGCACCAGCCGGGTCTTGCCGATGCCGGGCTCGCCGGCCAGGACCGCAACACCGGTATCGGGCGTGGAGACGAGCTGCGCAAGCTTGCGCAGCTCGTCCTCGCGCCCGATCATCACTGGGCTCGCCCCGCGTCCAGTTCGTGTCGCAGAACTTCGCACTAGGCAAGTTTACCGGCCGGGGCGGACATGCCCCGCCTTGCCGGCCGGGCGCTGGGAGTCCGGCCCGCGCTGGCGACGGCTGCGACGCAGCGCCGCCGCCAGGTTGTGCCTGGATGCCTCTTCGATCATCTCGTTGACGTGCTGCTTGGCTACGATTACGAGCAGATCAGGTTGGGTGAACATGATTGGCTCCTTCGCCGCTGTCGATTGCTCTTCTGTGGTGTCTCTACAATCGGCCAGCGGGCATGGGTGCCACATCGTCAGCGCTTGCGTATCTTGACCGCTCCGGAGGTACCTACCGGCCTCATCGTCGGCCTACGTATACGTAGGGGCCCGGGCTTCGCGAGATCCGACGCAAGCGGACAAACTCGACGTCAGTCTTCGCCGCCCAACAGGGCGATCAGCGTCTGCGCGTTGGTCTGGGCATAGTCCGAGTAGCAGTTGTTCATCAGGACGTGTGTTTCGCCCGTATCGCCCGTATCGTCGGCCAGCCTGCGTAACTTCGGGGACCAGTCCTTGAGTTCCCGGTCGGAGTAGTGGTAGCCGAACTTCTCGTAGATGTTCTTGCTGGTCCATTTGTCGCTGTGGCCGTGGAATCGGACCACCGCGAGGTCCGAGGTGGCGGTCAGAACCGGCGGAATCGACGACCTGTGCCCCTGGGGCATGTCCACACTGACGTACGGCACGTGGTTGTGCCGTAAGAACTCCAGCGTCTCGTCGCGGTTGTCGCCCTCGAACCAGGACGCGTGCCGGAACTCGACCGCCACCCGCAGGGGACTGCACCGCTTCGCCACCTCGAGCAGGTACTGCTTGTTGGACCTGCGGATGGTGAACCACGGCGGGAACTGGAACAGCACCACGCCCAGCTTTCCCGCCTCCGACAACGGCGTGAGCGCCGACAGGAACCGGGTCCAGACCTCCTCGTACGCCTTCGGTTCAAGGTCACCCGGGTACACGTTCTTCTTCTCGGTCTCCGGCCGAAGGTCCTTGTAGATCGCGGACACCTTGGTTGGGTGGCCCGTGAGCATGCTGAACGCCTTGATGTTGAACAGGAAACCGTCCGGCGTCCTCTGCGCCCACAGGGTGGCGGTCTGCTCGGCCGGTGGCGCGTAGTACGTGGCGTCAACCTCCACCAGCGGGAACTGCGTGGCGTAGTGGGCAAGGCGCTTCTCGGGTGTATCGGCGGTGGGCGGGTACCACCCCGACTCGAGCAGGGTCTTGTCGGTCCACGAAGCGGTGCCGACCCGGATCTTCCCCATCCAGACAGTCCACCCCGCCGGTCGCCCCGCGGCAAGCCGGCCGCACGCAAGATCCCCGTGATCATGAGCTGATCGTCGCGAAACAGCGTCGATCATGACCTCCAGGTCATGATCGACGAGGGAATCCGCGTAACCGGGGCGAGTGCAGTGTCGTTGACCATTGTCAGGAGGTTCGTACCCACCCCCGACGCCCCTCTGCCGAAGGATCTGCTGGTCCGTGTCCGCCCCACACGTCAGCACCGCCCACCCGCGCCACGTTCGCCTCGCGCGGGCCGCTGTTGTCGCAATCCCCGTCCTTGCCGCCGCGATCCTGACCGCCGGCCTCTTTGACTGGCGATCTGACCTCCCCGCCGCCGGTCTGGTGGTTACTGTCTGCAATGCCTTCTTCGCGTTCTGTCTGATCCGTCTCGCGTGGCGAACCCACGGCGCGAGCGCGAGTACCTCGTGTCGCAGCGCGGGCCTGCTCGGCCTGGGCCTGATCGCCGTGGCGCTCACGGGTGCCTTGATGGTCGTGATGTTTGCTGGCAACGCGGGCACGGTTGTCATGGTCTCTGCCGTCGCTGGCGGCCTTGGTTTGGCCGCGGCCGCCTTCCTGCCGGCCCTCCTGCTGATGCCCGGAGCCGCGGCCAACCTCGTCGCCCGGGCGCGACGCGCCCTCGACGGAGTCAGCGTCGGCATCTGCCTGCTCTTCACGAGTTGGGTGCTCGTGATCGCTCCGAAGGGCCGTATCGAGAGCATTGGCTTCTGGCTCGCCATGCTCACCTGCAGCGTTCTGGCCCTCGCCGTGATCACCGGCCTTCGTGCGCGATCGGCACGCCGAGCCGCCGTGGCCTGCGCGGCCGGGGTCTGTGCGGCCGTCGTCGGCCTGGATGGCCTCGCCTTCTCACTCGCCCACAACCACCTCGTCGGATGGCCATCGTTCTTCGCCGCGTTCCTGATCGCCGCGCCCATGCTGGCGTGGTACGGCGCCCGGCGGATCGCGACGCCCGAGGAACCCGCCGCCATGGACGCGTCCGCGAGCCTGGCCGGCTACCCCGTCCTCGCGGTCCCGGCGGCGGCGGCCATCGCGGTCGCGTTGCACCGCCTCATCACCGGTGGCGAGTTCGACCGGCCGTCGGTGGTTCTCGGAATCATCGGCATCGCGGTCGTCGCCTTGCGGGAGACGCTCGCCGCGATTGACGTATCCAGATATGCCCGACGAGTGGTCGCGCAGGAGGCGCAGTTCAGAAGCCTGGTCGCTGGCTCCACCGACGTCATCATGGTGCTCGACGGTGAGCTCATGGTGCGTTGGCAGTCGACCGCGGCCGCTCGGCAGTTCGGCCTCTCCGACCAGGAGGTGGTCGGACGCCACTTCCAGTCCATGGTGCATCCCGAGGACGCGGTCATCGTGGCAGATCGTCTCGCCGACGTACGGGCCGGCTTCGGTGCCGATGGCGACCGCCCAGCGCTATTCGAGGCACGGCTACGGGACGGTTTCGGTCGATGGCGCGAGACCGAGTCGTCCGTCAGCGATCAACGCGACGTGCCCGAGGTGGGCGGGCTGGTCGTGCACATCAGGGACATCAGCCAACGTAAGGAAATGGAGCGCACGCTGCACCGGCTCGCGTTCGCCGATCAGCTCACCGGTCTGGCCAACCGCCGGCAGATGCTCCTGTCGATCGTCGCGCAGCGTTGCGTGCCCCGAGCCCGCGGCGCGCTGTTGCTGGTCGAATTGGACGGCTTCAACGCCGTCAACGACGTGCGCGGGTACGACATCGGCGACGCCGTCCTCGTCGAGGTGGCTCGCCGGCTGCGGGCCGGAACCGCCGAGAACGATCTGCCCGCTCGGCTCTCCGGCGACGAGTTTGCCGTAGTGACGGAGGCAAGCCCGGTCCAGGCCTACGCCCTGGCCACCCGGTTGCTCACCATGCTGGCCGAACCGATCATCCTCCCCGGCGTCACGGTCCACCTGACCGCCAGCATCGGGATGACCGATCTCGCCGGCGGCTGCAGCGGCGACGACGTGCTCCGCCGAGCCGACCTGGCGCTGCGTCGGGCGAAGCATCTCGGCCGCGGCCGGGTCGAGTTCTATGACGAGGTGGTGGAGGAGTCGCTGGTCCGCCGGATGACCCTGGAGCAGGAGCTGCCGGACGCGCTGGTGCGCGGTGAGCTGGATCTCATCTACCAGCCGATCCTGGATCTCGTCACGCCTCACCCTCTCGGGGTCGAGGCGTTGCTGCGTTGGCGGCACCCCCGGTTGGGTACGCTCCTGCCCGCCGACGTCATTCCCGTCGCCGAGGATCTCGGCCTCATCGGTGAGATCGGCTGCTGCGTTCTGAACAAGGCATGCCGTCAGCTGGCTCTCTGGCTGCGGGAGGGCCGTGATCTGTCGATGGCGGTCAACGTCTCCCCACGCCAGCTCGATGGCACGGAATTCGTGGGCCATGTCGCTACCGCGCTCGACCTCCACGCGCTGCCGGCAGACCGGCTGGTGCTGGAGCTGGCCGAGGGCGGGCTCGGCGTGGATACGGCCAACGTCCACGAACGCCTGACCGAGATGCGAGCGCTAGGGGTACGCACCGCCCTGGACGAGTTCGGCACCGGCCCCGAGTCGTTGACCCACCTGCGGCGCCTCCCGATGGACATGGTCAAGATCGGCCGTTCCTTCTTCGATGAGACCTCGGAGCACCCGGGGCAGTCCGTCCCGATCATCGACGTCATGGTCGGGCTGGGTCGTCGCCTCGGCATCGACATCGTCGCCCAGGGGCTGGAGGCCCCGGCTCACCTCGAGGTTGTCCGAGGCGCCGGGTGCCGCCTCGGCCAGGGCCACCTCTTCGCTCGTCCGCAGCCCGCGGAGCATATCGAGGCCTACCTTGACGGCTTCCCCGCCCGCCCGGGCTAGGGTGGTGATGCCGTGAGGGAGGGTCATGCGGTTCGACATCACCCAAGTCTTGGACGCGATCGAGCGTCATCTCACCACCGAGGCCGCGCTGGCCCAGGCCGTGGTGGACCTCGGCCAGGTCGCGTGGTTTGACGCGCTCGACGGTGGCCGGTCGGTGAACCTGTTGCGGACGGGCCTGCTCGTCGACGCACTCAGCCGGCATCTGGGCGAAGACGCCATCATGATCTACCCGGTGGCGGGGCGGGAGCTGCTCACCGACGCCGATCTGACCTCGAAGGAACGGATGGTGCTCGGCCGCTGGGCCGGAGATGGCCTTATCGAGGTCGTTGCCACCGTCGGCGACCGGGTGCCGGAGGTGGCCGAACTCACCGGCCTGCCCGTGGTGACCCGCGACGGCTATCCCGGCCTGGAGGGTCGCTATCCGTGGCTGCGCGGCCAACCAGACCGCGTCTTGCGGCTGATCCCGGGCGATGGCGGGGCCCGACTGGTCGGAGGCTCACCGGGACCGGCGCAACCGGGCGGACCTGGGGCCGTTCTACTCGGCCGGGTGTGGCGATGCCAGCGGCGTGACTGCCCAACCTTCGGCGAACGTCGGGGGAGCACGCAGGCCGTCCCGCGCATGCGCGCAGGCGTTCCCGTCTGCCCCCGCCACGACGAACCGCTGATCAATGCGGGGCCTAAGCCACCCGCGGTCACCATGGCACTGATCGTGGATGGCACCGTGCGCGAGAGGTTCGTCGTACGCGCGGGCCGGCCGGTGACCGTGGGCCGATCGCCAGACGACCCCGACGGGCTGATGATCGGCTCGCACCTGTCCGGTGAGGCGGCGCAGATGATCAGCCGCAACCACGCCCGGCTGGACCTGCGCGACGAGATTCTGCTGGTCAACGACGTGTCGACTAATGGCACCGTGATCCGCAGCCGCAAGGGACCATTCTCGGCGGCGGACGAGGTTCACCTCGGCGGCGGGCCTCCGTACCCGCTCAAGCCGTGGGACACGGTTGAGCTGTACGACGGTGTGGTGCTGGCCCGAGCGGACCGGAGCCTGACCAGGTCGGCCGGAGGCCCCGGCTCAGTGATGGGGGACGCGCCGACCATTGCGATGCGACCGCCGCCGAAGGGGTGAAAAAAAACCCCCGCACGTGCACGGGCGGCCGCTCCTCTTCTAGTACGCTGTCCACCGACCGCTGCCCCCAACGGCGCCTCCCCGAAGCGCCAACAGCGGTAACCGCCAAATCACCCTCGGGTGAACCGGGGACCCACCACAGAGCTATGTTGTTCGGCTCCGCCGAAGAACGTGGGGTGAATCCGCGCAAGCGGTAGGGCTATTCCGGGCCCGAACCCGTCAGCTAACCCGGTAGGCGGTGAACGGAAGGGTTCGCCACCACATGGCTGTTAGTCCGACTGCGCTACGCCGACGCCCTGCGTCTCGACGACGTACCGTGCACCGAGGACGCCTGTCGCTGCTCGTGGCCCTCTTCGCCACCCTCCTCGCCGTCTTCGGCCCGGCGGCGCCCGCCCATGCCGATCCCGGGACGACGGACGACGAGGGCGGCACCGCGACGCTGCGGCAGAAGCTGGAGGAGGCCGCTCAGGGCTACTACGACGCGAAGTCACTGCTGACCGCGTCGCAGAAGCGCCAGGCGGCGATCACCAAGAGGCTTCGCGAGGCCGAGCTCAGCCTGGTCCGGCTCAACGCGGAGATCACCACCATCGCCTCGGCCCGCTACAAGGGCAGCCAGCTCGGGGTTCTGTCCGGCCTCTTCACCGGTGAAGGCACGACGGAGACCCTGTTGCAGGGCGCGGCCATCGCGGACTACCTCGTCTGGCGCGACGACGAACAACTGCGCCTTTACCGGGAGGCCCGGGACGAATCGCAGCACCAGAAGGAGCTGCTCGCCGCGGAGATCGCCATCCAGCAGAAGCAACTGGGTGAATTGGACAAGCAGAAACGGGCCGCGGAGAAGGCGCTCGCGTCGGTCGGTGGCATGGTGACCGCGGGCTACAGTGGTCCGGTGCCGGCCGCTCAGCCTGCGCCGCGCAACGCCGACGGCAGCTGGCCCAAGCAATCCTGCTCGATCAACGATCCAACCACCGGCGGCTGCCTCACCCCGCGGATGTTCCATACCCTTAATGAGGCCCGGCTCGCCGGCTTCCTCAGACACGTCAGTTGTTGGCGGTCGCAGGGCTGGGGCGAGCACCCGAGGGGTCGGGCCTGCGACTTCATGGCCACCAGCGGCGGAGCCGCGACCGGATCGGATAAGACGTATGGCAACCGTCTCGCCGCCTGGGCCAAGTTGAACGCCGAGGCTCTGGGGGTGCTCTACGTTATCTGGTATAGACAGATCTGGATGCCTGGCATCGGCTGGCGGTCGTATTCGGGCTGTTGCGACCCCTCCAGCGCGCATACCAACCACGTACACATCTCCATTCTCTAGCCTTGCACCACCTTCGTCGATCTAGGGCGTAGTCGCGTGAGTCGATCACCAATCGCGCGACTACGCCCTAGATCGACTTGCCCGCAACGGTTGCGCGGCGCGACGTCGGCACCCAAGATCGGCGCATGAGGACCGTGCCAATGCGGGAGCGCCGGTTCGACCTGGTGTTCCTGGTGTTCTTCGTGGTCAACGCCAGCTTCATTACTTATGTCGTGGATCTCGAGCAGCTCGTCATCGCGGATCCGACGAACTTCGAGTACCCGCTGTGGCCGCCGCCGCCACTCGTTGACCTCGTGCACTGGTACGGAAGCACCTACGACCCGCTGCTGATGGCGCGCCCGGCGTTCTGGCGAATGACCATCTGGATTGATGTGATCTTCTTCGGGCCCTTCTACCTCGTTGCTTTCTATGCGTTCCTCCGTGGCCGCAACTGGATCAGGCTGCCCGCGCTCGTGTGGTCGGGGACGATGATGGCGAACGTTTTGATCATCTTGATGGAGGAGAAGTACGGGGTGACTCCCGCCCCGAACTTCGGGTTAGTCCTGTCACTGAACCTGCCGTGGCTGCTCATGCCATTGCTGATGATGTGGCGGATGCGCCGCGACGACCCGTTCAGCCGGCCGGTGGCGATGTCGGAGGAGGGCGCGCCGTCGGCCCAGCCGACGGTGGCGGCGTGAGCCGGGCCCGTGATAGGCGGCGCACGGGCTTTCGCGACCGGTATGGGCCGTGGGCCATGGTCGCCGGCGCGTCCGAAGGACTGGGCGCGGCCTTTGCCATGGAGTTGGCCGCGCGGGGCCTGAACCTGGTGCTGGTGGCTCGCCGGCCTGACCCCCTGGCGGCGCTCGCCGCCCGGCTGCCCACCCTCACCCGCACCGTTGTCGCTGATCTCGGTACCGACGAGGGGATCGAGGCAGCCGGCGTAGCTGGAGCGGGCGTCGAGTTGGGTCTGGTGGTTGCTAACGCCGCCTACTCGCCGATCGGCCGGTTCGTAGACATGGTGCCCGACCAGTGGCGGCGGGCGCTCATGGTCAACTGTCACGCTCCGCTCGAGCTCGCACACCGGTTCCTGCCCGGGATGGTGGCGCGATGCTCGGGCGGTTTCGTGGTCATGTCCTCGCTCGCCGGCATGCAGGGTTCGCCGCCGATCACCGTGTATGCGGCAACGAAGGCGTTTGGTGCCATCCTGGCGGAGGGGCTCTGGGCGGAGCTGCGCGGCTCGGGCGTCGACGTCGTCACCTGCGTCGCGGGAGCCGTGGAAACACCTGGACTCGCCGAGACGAAAGCCCGCCGTGCACCGGGCACGCTCACGCCGGATCAGGTGGTCACCGCCGCGCTGAACGGCCTGGGTCGCGGTCCGCGGGCCATTCCCGGTCTGACGATGCGTGTCTCCTCAGCTGTGATGTCGCGCCTCCTTCCGCGCCGCACGGCGATCGCCCTCATCGCACGGGCGTCGCGCGATCTGACCCGCCCACCTGAGTCCGGCGGCCCGCATAGTGGTTAGTCCAGGCGGACCTGGGCCACGCCGGGCTCGGTGAGGCTGCCCAGATACAGCAGGTCTCTGTCCTGCCGGACTCCCGTGATCATCTTGTAGCGGCCGGATGGCCCGTGCAGGGTCCGCAGCACCCGGCCCTCCTCGTCGACCTGTGCCACCAATCCGTAGCGGCGGGGCTGCGGCTGGAGTCGATCCGGCAGAAACGCCGCGACCTGCCGCAGCCTGGGATGGGGCAGCAGCCGCTCCGCGATCGCCACTCGTGGACTGGGTAGCGCGACCCAGAACGTGCCGTCGCCGACCCCGCTCATGTTGTCCGGGTACGCGGGCAGATCGGCGAGGACAACCGGCTCGCCGTCGGAGCGGCCGGTCAGATCCACCCGCAGGAGCCGGTGCGTGGTGGTCTCCACGAGCAGCACGGCACTCTCGTCCGGCGTGAGCGCCACGCCATTCGGGAAGAAGAACCCATCTCGGACGACCTCGGCCCGACGGCTTCCTGGCCGCCACGCGACTAGGCGGCCATTCGGTCGGTGCTCCAAGAGATCCCGTTTCCATACCGAGATCGGGTAACGGTCGGAGGAGTCGGTGAAGAACACCGTGCCGTCGCGCGCGACCGAGGCGTTGTTGCAGAAGACGAAGCTCCGACCGCCGGCCTCGGCCGCGAGGTCTTCGATCCGGCCGTCATCGGTGACCCGCAACAGCCCCCGGTATGCGTCGCAGACAACGAGGGTTCCGTCCCGCGGGTCGAGCTCGATGCCCAGCGGTCGGCCGCCCGTCTCGGCCAGGACTGTGGGTACAGCAGGGCGAGCGAAGTCTGCCAGGGCATCGCCATCCCAGCGCCAGATCCGGCCATCGTCCCCACCCGCAACGAGGCGGCCGGCAGCGTCGATAGCAACGTCCTCGGGCGCGGCCCCGGTCGGCAGCCGGAGTAGCCGCACATCGTCGAGTCGGGTATCGGCGGCCGCCCAGTCACCCACCAGGGGCGGCGGAGTCGTCGCAGGCGCCCGCTGGGCTCGGATCAGTCGGGGGGCGTGGGGCCGAGTGGTCGAAGTCACGGCCATCAGTGTGGCCGGTGCCTCGCCGGCTGACCAGTGTCTGTTTCACGTTCGGCGGCGGTTGCGCCACCCGGAGCGCCGCCCCTCGGCCGGGGCGGCTGACAGTGCCACGTTGATCGCCTCCGGCGAAACCGGGTCTGGATTCGCGGCCGGAGGATACCGGCTCGGCGCACCCGAAGCCGACGCACCCGACACCGGCGCACCGGAAGCTGCAGCGGCGGAAGCTGGAGCGGCGGTCAGGGCGGCTACCTCGCGGCGGGCGCCGTGGACCCGGCCGGCGTTGCCCCTCGTGCGAGCGGACTCCGCGTACGGCACGGCCTCCACCGGCCGGTCCGATGACCCCCAGACCGGCATGCTCAGCCATACCGGCGTGATGCCCGGTGTGGGCCGTGGGCCCGGAGGGCGCCGAGTGGGCATCCCCTCATCGGTCGCCACCGCGCCTCCAGCGGTCGGCTGCGCCTCATCCGCCACACCCACGGCGATCCGCGCGGTGACCTCTTCGATCATCCATGGCTCGATCTCCAACGACTTCTCTGGCGTCGTGAAGATCGCACGGAGATCGTGGACGGTGGACGTGCCGACCGTGAAGAACCAGAGCATCGCGATAACAGCGGCGCCGACCAGGACGACCGGCGGCACGAGCAGCATCGCGCTCACTCCGGTAATGGCGGTCGGCCCCCCATCCGACGAGAGGTCGCCGAGACGGACCTGCACCGCAGACATGCCGACGTAGTGCATGCCGCCGACTGCTGCGCCCATGACCAGGGCGGCGAGCACCGCCGCGCGGAGTCCCTTGAGCGCCACGATGAACCACAATGCCGCGCACGCCACCGTCATCGCGATCCCCACCGACACCACGAAGCGCACGGGCTCGTAGTCGATCGAGCCGCCAACCCGTACCGCCGCCATGCTCGTGTAGTGCGTCGCGGCGACACCAATCCCCAGCAGGGCGCCGGCGACCAGCAGCCGCCACACGTGTAGCGAGCCGAATCCCGCGACGAACAGCCCACCGCCCACGACGACGATCGCGATGCCGAGGCTCGCCGCGATCGGTAGTGGATCGTAGCGGACGACGGAGTCCGGCACAGCGAAGCCAAGCAGGCCGATAACGTGTGCCTGCCACACTCCGGTGCCGCCGATGGCGATCGACGCGTAGATCAGCAGCCGTACGCGGCGGCGACCCGTGCGCGCCTGCGCCTTCGTCGCGAGCATGATGCCGAGCAGACAACCCAGCACGGACATGATGTACGCGACGACAGGGTTGACCCATCCGTACGCGAAATGCTGCACCTCGGCCACGGTGTGCTCCCCCCAGCCACGACGACCCCCCGCCGTGGATCAATGTGTCTGACTGTGATTGAGCCACGGTCTGGGAGCGGTGCGTCGCACAGCGTGTGTGTCCCTGCCTAAGGCGCCGCCGGGGTAGGGGTGGGCGCAATACCCTAGGGGGGTATAGTCGGGCTATGAGCACGACTGAGGCCGAGCAGCCCCAATACTGGTATGGGGCCGAAAAGCAGGCACTTCTGGGCCGGCTACGCCGGATCGAAGGGCAGGTGCGGGGCGTCCACCGGATGGTCGAGGAGGACACGTACTGCATCGACGTCCTCACCCAGATTTCGGCCGCGACAAAAGCCCTGCAGGCCGTCGCACTCGGCCTGCTGGAGGGCCATATCGCGCACTGCGTGGTCGAGGCCGGACGCACCGGTGACCCGACCGCGAAGGTCAAGGCCGCCTCCGACGCCATAGCCAGACTCGTCCGGTCCTGATCTGGGTCGGGCAGGAAGGTGGGTACGAGATGTCCGTCCGGTCCAGCTATTCGGTGGTCGGGATGACCTGCGGCCATTGCGTGCAGGTGGTCACATCCGAGCTGAGCAAGGTGCCCGGCGTACACGCGGTCGAGGTCGACCTGGCTACTGGTGAGGTCGAGATCACCAGCGATGGGCTGCTCCCCATCGACGCGGTCCGCACCGCCGTTGACGAGGCGGGCTACGCGCTCGCGGGCACACATGCCTAGGTCGAGGGCGCGTACGGCCGAACAGCCGCCGCCACACCGGTCCAGCGTAATCGCCATGATCGTGGCGGCTGTACTCGGTCTCGCCGTCGGTTTCCAACTCGCGCGGTGGACGGCCGCGGACACCGTTGGCGCCGCTTCCGATGGCGGTGGTTCTACCACCCCCCACACGCACGCGGTCCAGGCTCACCCTCCGGGTCGCTTGATGCCCAGGGCCGCCTGATGTCTACTGTGGATCTAGCGAAGGTTGAGCTGAGTATCGGCGGCATGACGTGCGCGACGTGCGCCGGCCGGATCGAGCGAAAGCTCAACCGGCTCGACGGCGTCGTCGCCACGGTGAACTACGCCACCGGCACCGCCCACGTGGAGCATGCCACGACCGTCAGCGTGCCGACCTTGGTCTCCACAGTGGAGGCATTGGGCTATACTGCGCAGGCGCCGAGGCCCAAGGCCGACGCGTCGGCGCCGCTGGGGTGGCGGGTCGTGGCGTCCGCGGTTCTGAGTCTCCCCGTCCTCGTGCTCGGGATGGTGCCGGCTCTGCAGTTCTCCGGACCGTCGTGGTTTGGTTGGCAATGGGCGTCGTTCTTCCTCGCGACGCCCGTGGTGCTGTGGGGAGGCTGGACATTTCACCGTGCGGCGCTGCTGGGTGCCCGCCACGGCGTCGCGACGATGGATACGTTGGTGTCGCTCGGCGCGCTCGTCTCGTACGGGTGGAGTGCCTGGGTGCTCTTCTTCGGTGCCGGGCTCGAGCCTTACCTTGAGGTGGCCGCGGCGCTGGTGACCTTCCTTCTGCTGGGTCGGTGGTTCGAGGCGCGGGCCAAGCGGCGGGCCGGGTCGGCCCTTCGGGCGCTGGCCGAGATCGGCGCCAAGGAAGCAACACTCCTGCTCGACGACGACGCCGAGCAGCGGGTTCCGGTCGCGGCGCTGCGGGTGGGGGACCGGTTCGTCGTGCGACCCGGCGAGAAGATCGCCACCGATGGAGTCGTGGAGGACGGCGCCAGTGCGATCGACGTGAGCATGCTGACCGGAGAGAGCGTTCCGGTCGAGGTGGGCATCGGCGACTCGGTCGTAGGCGCGACCGTCAATGCCGGCGGCCGGGTGGTGGTCCGCGCAACCAGGGTCGGTGCGCAGACGCAACTCGCCCAGATTGCCAGGCTGGTGACGCAGGCACAGAGCGGCAAAAGCGCCGGTGTAGCGCCTCGCCGACCGGATCTCCGCGGTCTTCGTACCGGTCGTGCTCCTCCTGGCGGCGGCCACGTTGGTGGGCTGGCTCATCGCGGGCCAAACCACGTCGGCTGCGCTCACCGCGGCGATAGCGGTGCTCATCGTGGCCTGTCCGTGTGCGCTCGGCCTGGCCACGCCGACCGCTTTGCTTGTCGGTACCGGCCGCGGCGCCCAGCTGGGCATCTTGATCCGCGGTCCACAGGTGCTCGAGTCGACCCGTCGAATCGACACGATCGTGCTCGACAAGACCGGCACCGTGACGACCGGTACGATGACCGTTGTCGGCGTCACGCCCGAGCCGGGCGTTGACGCGGGTGAGTTGCTGCGACTGGCCGGTGCCGTCGAGCACGCCGCCGAGCATCCGATCGCGCGAGCCGTGGTCGCCGCAGCGCCCGTCGTACCAGTCTTGCTGCCGAGGGTCGACGGCTTCCGCTCCCTACCCGGGTTGGGCGCGAAGGGGACCGTCGACAGTAGACACGTGATCGTCGGCCAGGCGCGTTTCCTCGCGTCGGGTGGCATTCCTGTCCCGTCCCAGCCGACCAGCAACGGCGCCACCGCGGTTCTCGTCGCCTGGGGGGGTTTGCTTCGCGGCACCATTCTCGTGGCCGACACAGTGAAGCCCACGTCGCGGGAGGCGGTAGCACGTCTGCGTGGACTCGGGCTTCGGCCGGTGCTGGTCACCGGTGACACCGAGGCCAGCGCGCGGTCGGCCGCAGCGGCAACCGGCATCGAGTATGTCGTCGCTGAGGTTCTGCCCGCGGAGAAGGTCGACGTCGTTCGTCGCCTTCAGGCCGAGGGTCGGGTAGTCGCGATGGTGGGCGACGGGGTCAACGACGCCGCCGCGCTCGCCGCAGCCGATCTTGGCATCGCCATGGGTACGGGCACCGATGTGGCGATCGAGGCCAGCGACCTGACGATCGTGCGAGCGGTCGGCGCCGCCACCGATCTGCGGGCGGCGGCCGACGCCGTCGCGCTGTCGCGGGCGACGCTACGCACCATCAAGGGCAACCTGTTCTGGGCGTTCGCCTACAACGTGGCGATGATTCCACTCGCCGCGGTTGGCCTCGTGACGCCGGTTCTGGCCGCGGCGGCGATGGCAGTGTCGAGCGTCTTCGTCGTCACGAACAGCCTGCGCCTGTTCCGCTTCCGCGCCGGAAGAGACGTCACTCGACCATCCTTTTTGGATCAAACAGCGTGATGATCTCGGCCGCGGTGTCGGCGATCAGAGTGTCGGGGGTGAGCGAAACGCCTCCAATCGCGCTCAGAAGGCTGGGCAGCCCGGGCAGCGGGTAACTGTCCTCGTTCAGCACAGCCGCGCAGATCCCGCCGCGCTTGGCGATCCCCACCCGGCTTCGCTGCCAAGCCTCGTCGACCTCCGCGGGCGACGGCCCACCGAATCCGTGCCCCACCGGTGCGGAGTGGCGTAGCCGTACGATCGCGCTCCCGCCCAATGCCTTAGCGGCCAGGCACGCCTCGGTGAGGCGTTCCTGGTCGTCCGGCGGGCGGAGGGTCATCACCGCGCACGGCGACTTGCACGTGGTGGCGCAGACCTCAAGGGCGTGTGACACCAGCGAATGCTGCCGCTGCAGATACGCCCTCCAGCCGGAGGCGGGTTCGTCGTAGACCCGCAGCGCCCGGCTCGCCGCCGACTTCTGCGGGCGGGTGTGCGGACACACGCGGTCGTCCATGTTTCCCCACCGGCTCTGGGGCCCGATGAAGGCCGGGTCGACCTGGAGCTCGGCTGGATCTGCTCCGTGACCGAGGTAGGGCTGCCACGCCAAAATTGGCACAACCTCGCTGGTCAGGTGAACGGCGCCGACGAGCGCATTGGTGTCCAACCGGTGCCAATGTGCCGCGATGACCTCGAGCAGCAGCCGCATCGCCGGATGCGTCGTGGCGAGTGCGGCTCGGGGGGTCTCCCGTGGCGACTGCCGCGTTCGCGAGCGCCTGCCGCGCTCGACCAGGTAACTGGGCACCCGCACATCGGGTGCCAGGTCGACGCGGCTCGTATCGGTGGCGGCACCGCTGGCCGCGTCGGCGTTCTCCAGGTCCTCGGTGTCGAGGTCGAGCATGCGTTGGCCGTACGCGCACAGCTGCTGAACCAGTGCCGCATCACGGTTGGAAAGGCGCGTATCGAACGCGCCCACGATGTAGGCGAGCTCGCGGAAGGCATACCGGCGCGCCAGTGCGACGAGGACTTCCCGAACAGTCTTCACGTTCGCAATTGAACCGCGAGCCGTGCACGTGCACCAACCTCGCTACGCTTTGCACGTGCAAGAAATGCCGGAGCCGGCCGATGTTTTCGGACCCGACGGTGAGCGTCTGGTCGATTTCGCCGATGACGAGCCGGTCCTGCCCGGATTGACCCGCGACGACACGGATGCCGGCTGGGGCGAACGAAAGCAGGGAAACGACGATCGGCTGGTCGACGAGCGTCCGCCGCACTGGGACTGACCCCTCGACCGCCGGACCCCTCGACCGCCGATCATGACCTGGAGGTCATGATCGGCGTGGTTTCACGACGGTCAGCTCATGATCGTGGCGATCTTGGGGGTAGGGGGCGCGGGAGAGAGCGGCGGGAGCGGTTAAGCGGCGTTGGCGGCGGCCGAGGTCTTGGTGGCCGAGGTAGTGCCACCGTGGGAGCTGGAGTCCGACGAGGCGGAGCTGGACGAACCCGACGAGGACTCGGATGTCGTGCTCTTGGCTTCCTTGCCCGCGCTCTCCTTGGCCGGAGCATTCTTGTCCTGCGTCGATCCGTTCGCGCCGGAGGCCGAACCCGATCGGGAGTCGGTCCGATAGAAGCCGGAACCCTTGAAGACGATGCCCACCGCCGAGAAGAGCTTGCGCAGCCTGCCCTCACACGTGGGGCACTCGCTCAGCGGCTCGTCCGCGAACGACTGCACAGCCTCGAGCTGGTGGCCGCACGCGGTGCAGGCGTACTGGTAGGTCGGCACGTCTTGCCTCCATGATCAAAGATGAGGCTGGCACTCTTACACCTCGAGTGCTAATTGTGGCGTACGTTGGCCGCGTTCGTCCACTATCGCGGGCGCAACGTGATCGACGTAACCACGCAACTCAGGACATTGTGGTCAGGTAAAGCCCTGATGGCGTGAGTATGGCCGTCACCGGCCGATCATGGGGCTCGGCGGGCAGGCCGTCGCACAGCTCTCCTTCATAGAGCAGCGCCACGACGACCGCGCCGGCTGGCACACGGCTCAGGGCACGGTCGAACGACGCGCCGCCCCGGCCAAGCCGCACCCCGGTCCTGTCCACGGCCAGGGCAGGCACGATCACCATGTCGACCCCCGCCACGGCGTCAGGCCCGAGCGTGGGTCCCTCCGGCTCTCGTAGGAGTGGTCCACCGGGCACGCCGCCTCGCATGGGCGCACCAGTGACGTACCGGGCCCAGTCGAGGTCCCGATCGTGTCGCAGCACCGGCAGGAGGAGATGCTCGACCGCCGCGGCGAGTCGATCCGGCAACTGCGCACCTCCCGGCTCGCCGGGCATGGGCACGTATGCGGCAACGCGTTTCGCGCCTCGGACAAGATCGACAGCCGCCTGTACAAGCGCCTCATCCTGCGCGGCTCTCGCCACCGCCGACATGGCACGCCGGGCCGCGAGCGCCGACGCGCGGGCGAGCTGCTTTTCCGACATTTGAGACATGATCTCGGTCGCCCACGTCCTTCTGCTGCGCCGTGCGGTTGGTCAGATCAGCATCGCAGCACACGCTGGGCCACGATGTTTGCGGCGGCCACGATTTTCTCGGCGGGCCGGGAGGCGGGTTCAATGACTTTGCGCGCGCGGCTTGCGGTCGCGTTCTTCGTTGTACTGCTCGGCCCTGTCCTGTTGGGAGCCGTGTTGGTCGCCAGCGTCCTCGTCACGGCCGGCCCGCCCGAGGCTCAGCTGGACCAGGCCAACCTCGGTGTCCGGATGGCCGTCGCCGCCCGGTGCCAGCACCTGGCCGCTACCGCGCACGGGTTGGCTCTGGAAACCGCGATTCGTGGCGATCCACTTGCGGTGAGCCCGGCCGACGCGCCGAGCCCGTGGGTGCTGTGCGGGGTTGGGCCGTCGTCGGTCCCACTTCCGCCGGGGAACCGCTATGGAGGCCTTGCGGCCCGGGCCGAGGTTCGCGGGCCGAGCGGCTCGCTCATCGGGTACGCATACGCCGTTCAGCCACTGGACCAAGCATTTCTTGATCAGCTCTCGGCCGCGGCCGGGGCCAGGCTGACGCTGCTCGATGAGGGGGGAGAGGCGGGCGCGCGGCTGGAACTCGGCGCGAGTCAGCCGCTACCTCTCGCATTGTCGACCTCGCCCGCGCCACCCGGCGAAGACTTCCCGGTCCTGATAGCGGCAGGGTTGGCGGCCGGCCTGATCGCCGGGGTGTTGGGCTGGTGGCTCGCGGGCCTGGCGACGAGGCCCTTGGGCGTACTGCTCGGCGCGGTGGACCGGGTCGCCGCGGGTGATCTCACCGCGCGGCCCCGGGTCGGTGGCCGCGACGAGGCGGGTCTGTTGAGCCACGGCATCGATCGGCTGATCGCCGAGATGCAGGAGAGCCAACGGTTGTCCGTGACCGACGCGCTCACGGGCCTGGGCAACGTCCGTCATCTGGCGGAGTCGCTGCGCCGCGAGGTCGAACGGGCGAGCCGATTCGGCCGGGCACTCGGTGTCCTCGTGCTGGACCTGGACCGTTTCAAGACGGTCAACGACACGTATGGGCACCGGGCCGGTGATTCCGTGCTGGTGGAGTTCGCGCTACGCGTCCGTGGCGTCATCCGGGAGGTTGACCTCGCCTTTCGCCAGGGCGGCGAGGAGTTCGTGATCCTGTTGCCGGAGACCGATGTCCCTGGCAGCCTCACCGCGGCGCGGCGCATCGGCGAGGCCGTCCGGGAGCGGACCTTCACCATCGGACACCGCCGTGGGGTCGTGGATCACGGGGCCCCCGACGTGATGGTCCCGATCACGGTGTCCATCGGAGTCGCGGTCTTCCCGCGCCACGCCCTCACCGGGACGGAGGTGCTGGACGCGGCGGACGAGGCGCTGTACGCCGCGAAGGCAGCCGGCCGGGATACGTATGTGCTGGCCAACGGGGTCGTACCCGAGCAACGAAGCCGCGCGTCCGGCGGGACTACCTCACCCGCCACCACGGCCGCCGGATAGTCTCGTTCGCATGCCGGACAGTCAAGCCCGTTCGAGGGCCGTCAGGGCCGTCATTCCTGCTGCGGGGCTCGCCACGCGCTTCCTGCCAGCAACCAAGGCCGTGCCGAAGGAACTGCTGCCGGTGGTCGACCGGCCGGTGCTGCAGTACATCGTCGAGGAGGCCGCGGCGGCCGGCATCAGTGATGTTCTGCTGATCACCGGGCGGGGAAAGACGGGTATGGTCGACCACTTCGACCGCCAGCCGTACCTGGAGTCTCGGCTGGAGGCCAAGGGTGATCTGGAGCGACTCGCGGCGGTGAAGCACACCAGTGAGCTGGCCGAGATCTACACGTGCCGGCAGGGTGAGCCGCTCGGCCTGGGTCACGCGATTTCCTACGCCGAGTCGCACGTCGGCCAGGAGCCGTTCGCGGTGCTACTCGGCGACGAGTTCGTCGATACGGACGAACCGTTGCTGCCCGCGATGTTGGAGCTCCAGGCGCGTACCGGCGGCATTGTGCTGGCCTTTCTCGAGGTGGACTGGGCTGAGACGTCTCGCTACGGAATCGCCTCAGTGGAGAAGGCGGAGGCTCCCCTCGCCGCCGGGGTCGCCGGGACGGCCGGGCTGGGGGACGTCTTCCGGGTGACGGGCCTGGTGGAGAAGCCGCCAGCCGAAAAGGCGCCGAGCAACCTGGCGGTGGTGGGCCGCTACGTCCTGCCCACTGAAATATTCGACGCGATCCGCCGCATCAAGCCGGGCGCGGGCGACGAGATCCAGCTCACCGACGCGATGGCGCTGCTGCTCGCCGAAGGCGTGCCTGTGCACGGCATCGTCTACCGAGGGATGCGTTACGACACCGGACAGCCGCTGGGCTATCTGCAGGCAGTCGTCCAACTCGCCACGAAGCGGCCAGACCTGGGCCCGGCCTTCACCGACTGGCTGATCAACTACGTCACGAACGATTTAGGCGGAACGCCGACGACGGATTGAGGAGATGACCGCACCGACCACAGTGGCCCGCACCCCCGAGCTGGCACCGCTCGCCGAGTATCTCGCAGGTGTCCTGAAGACCGTGCGTCCGCTGCCGGTGCTCGACCGGTACCTCACCCAGTCGTACGGCACGGTGCTCGCCCGGGAGATTCACGCGGCGACCGCCCTGCCCGCGTTCGACCATGCCTCGATCGACGGCTATGCGGCTCGGTTGGAGGACATCGTCGGCGCGGCGGCGCACCGGTCGGTCCGGCTCAATGTGGTCGGTGACCTCGGCCCGTCGAGTTGGCGCCCGGTGCGGTTAGCCCCGGGAACCTGCGTCTCGGTCGCCGCGGGTGCGCCGCTCCCGGCCGCCGCCGACGTGGTCGTGCCGCCGGCCTGGACCGATCAGGGCATGGCGGCGGTGGAGATCCGCGAACAGCCCAGGCGCGGCCACGGTGTGCGACGGGCCGGCGACGAGATCAGGGCGGGCGCGGTCATCGCTGCCTCGGGCGCGGACGTCACGCCGGCGCTCGTGGCGGTCCTCGCGGCGACCGGCGTAGACCGGGTGGTGGTCCGGCCCAGTCCGCGCGTCGCGGTGATCGCGACGGGGGATGAGCTCGTGGAGGCCGGCGGGGCCAGCCGCCCTGGGCAGGTGGTCGATGCCAACTCCCTGGCGCTGGCCGCCGCGGCGGCGGAGGCGGGCGCGTTTGCGTACCGCGCCGGTATTTGCGCCGACGACCCGGAGGCGCTGCGTGCCCTGGTCGACTTACAGCTGGGCGAAGCCGACCTGATCGTGACGAGCGGAGGTACCGGCGTTGGCCCCGGTGACATCGTCCGGCGCGCTCTGGGGCGGGACGGGCTCGGCGGCGACGGGGTGGGCCGCGATGGGTCCGTGCGGTTCACCGAGGTGTCTTTGTTCCCGTGTTCGTCGTTGGGGTACGGCACGCTGGCGCCGGCCGGGGTTCCGGTGATCTGTCTGCCCGGAGATCCAGGGACTGCCCTCATCGGGTTCGAGGTGCTGGCGCGCCCGGTGATCCAGAAGCTGGCGGGGGCTGAGACCGTGTTCCGGCCGAGCGTCCGGGCGCACCTGCTCGAGACGGTAGCCTCGCCGCTGGGGCTCCGGGAGTTCCGGCCGGCCCACGTGTCGGAGCGCCGGGGTGGGGGTTACACGGCCAAGCCGCTCTCCGCCGGCCCGTATACGCTGTCCGGCCTAGCGACGGCGAACGGCCTGATCGTGCTCGGCGAGCGAGTGGACAGGTCTCCGGCGGGATCTACCGTCGATGTCCTCATGCTCGACCGCCGGCGCTGATCATGCGTCGCGTGATGTGGACGGAGGCTGATGTGGGGGTGTTTGGCCCGCAGGGCTGGCCCGTGGTCCTCTCGGACCCAGCCAGCGGCGTGCTGCTGCGTCCGTATCACCGCACCGACGCGCTGGCCTGGTCGCGCACCCGGTGTGCCAACGAGGAGTGGCTCTCGGCGTGGGAGCCCACACCGCCGCGCGGAAGCTGGGCGGAGCTGAATTCTCCGGCCGCCTTCAAGGTTGTCTTCCGCGAACTGCGACGCGTGGCGCGGGCGGGGACGGCCATGCCATTCGCGGTGTGCCTGCGCTCTCCCGACGGTGGCGAGCGGCTCGTCGGCCAGGTCACGCTGGGTAACATCGTACGGCGTGCGTTCTGCTCGGCGTACGCCGGCTATTGGGTCGACGCCCGGGTCGCCGGCCGCGGGGTGATCCCGACAGCGCTCGCGCTCGCGGTCGACCACGCCTTCTCGGCCGGGGGTTTGCACCGCGTGGAGGTCAACATCCGGCCGGAGAACACGGCCAGCCGGCGGGTAGTGGAGAAGCTGGGCTTCCGCGAGGAGGCCTACCACGCTCGCTACCTTCACATCGATGGCGCCTGGCGTGATCATGTGGGATACGCACTGACCACAGAGGACGTCGCCGCGGACGGCGGGCTGATGGCGAGGTGGCACCGACTGCGTGGCATTGGGCGTGTCACGCCGGATAGGGCGTAACCTCTTAGCACGGCGCGTGGGACGGCTGTCATCTTCGCCGGAGGCGATCAAGGCAGCAACGTGTTGGTCCGGTGTGGCGCGCCGCAATTGCTGGGTGATGGGAGGGGTGAGGGTGCCGACCTCGGTACTCCTTGCCGTCCTCGCGGCCGCCGGTCTGCTGGCACTCGCGCCGGCGCTCACGCGCCGATACGACGCCACCGAACGGGTCGCGGCGGAGCGGGCGACGTCCACGGCACGGGTGCTGTCCCGCCGCCGCCGTCGTCGTACCGTTCCTGGTCCCCGACCGATCAACCCGCCCCGATTCTCGGGGGTTTTGCGCGGAGGGCTCGGGGTACGCGGCACTCGCTTGCCCACTGTGGACGAGCTCACCGGCGCCGGCGCAGGCTCGATCCGGGCCGGTTCCGCCCGGGCAGGTTCCGCCGGGTCCGGCGTCTCGCGTTCCGTCGCTGCCGGATCTGCTGCCGCCCGTTCTGGCGCTTCGCGTTCTCGCGCGGGCCGGGCGCGCTCGACCAAGAAATCGGCGACCCGGCCTCGGCGCCCCGCATCGACCGTGCTGCGCCGAAGGCGTCGGGTGCTGCTGTCCCTGGTACTGCTGAACCTGGTCGAATTGGCCGGCGTGCTGCTCGTCGGGCCGGGTTTCTGGATCGGTTTCTCGGTGAGCTTCGTGGTGCTCTTGGCTGATCTTGTGTACCTACGGCGTCGGGCAGCGGTTTCGGCCCGACACCGTCGTACCCGTCTGCGCCAGATGGCGTGGGTCGCCGCCGAGCAGGCCGCGGTGCGGCGCGAGCATGATCGTCGAGCGGCGGAACGCCAGTCGGCGCACCGTCGTGCGGCGACAGAGCGCGACGGCGCCCGCCGTGCCGCATCTCGCCAGTCAACCGAGCACGTGGAGCGCTACTCGCCCCGTACCGCCCCTGGCACCTGACTCTCCCGCTGCCATGATCCAAGCGGCGAAAGCGGCTGTGATGGCGACCGTCCCGTCACATTGATCATTGCGGGAGGTAGTGATGTGGTTCGCGTGGGCGTCGGCGTGCCTGTTAGCCTTGTCGACGGTTCCGGGGGCTGTAGCGCAGTCCGGTAGCGCACCTCGTTCGCATCGAGGGGGTCAGGGGTTCGAATCCCCTCAGCTCCACCCCGTTTTCCCAAGTCAGAGCCTTGATCGGAACGAAGTCGATCAAGGCTCTTGATCGTTTGACCGTCGCTTGACCGTGGAACCGGGCCACACGAGTTGGCATTCGACGGCACGGTTCGCACTGGCGTGCACGCATGCCGCTACTCTCTGCGACGTGCAGGTTGTCAGGCCGAGCCAGTGGGTCAGCGAACCCGGCGGCGTCGCGGAGGAACTCGCCCTTGGGTCTCGGGGCGACGAAGGGCTGGCGCGCCGTCTGAAGGCGCTGGCCCGCACCGCACCGTTGCATGACCTGGATGCCCGGAAGTCGCAGTTGCAGTGGGCGGATGCCTCGGTTTACCAGATGGCCGAAATCGGCTTTCAGGCGATTGACCAGGTCACGATTGCCATGGATTTCGATCATGGCGCAAGCCACGACCAAATAATGGCGCGCCTACTGCCCCTCATTGAGGCACACGCGCCGGGCCGTGGTCGGGCCGAGTATGAGCGGGTGGCGCGTTGGGTGCTGGACGGACTGATCAACGTTGGCACTGTGGACCGCGGGTTCCGGGCCGTGTACGGGATGTTCGGTGACGTGGGCTATCAGCGGCGTACGTTCGACTTCAAGCTCCTCGTGGAGCTGGTCTCACCGGATGGTGAGATCTACCTACGGGCCAGCGATGAGGCAATCAACGTGCTCGTTGGTGCCCTCGATACGGACGTGGAGTCGTCCCAGATCGCAGCTGAGGTGAAGCTGGAGAACTTGATCAGGCGGGGTCGGCTCTCGGACGCCCAGGTTGCCGCGGAACAGGCCCGCTATCGAACGGTGCAGTATGCGGAGATTCTGCGGCGTAAGTTGGACGCCACACGGCGTGACGTTCGCACCGTCGACTGGCTCAACGAGGTGCCGGACCTCATCTCGGAGGCACTGGCGCACATCGCGGCACGGTACCGGGCTGAGAACGCAATCCTCGCCAACATCACGGAGGTTCGGGACGATGCGGTGGAGCCTGATCGCAAGCGTCGGGCCGCGCAACTGGTCGACATCATCCAAGACTGCATCCGTCGTCATACGCAGTTGCAGGCACGGCTGCAGGATGCCGGGTCGACCTTCCGCGCCGAACAGGACCGGCAGCAGTTCGCCGGGGCGCCGCAGCGGGCTGCGATTGACCTGTTTGGACAGTTGCTGATGCCGGTGCTCCAGCAGCCGGTCGCAGACGCCGTGAAGGCGACGGACGTCTTCTTCCAGGGCGTGGTCGGACCCGACGTCCGCAGCGCGCCCCGGCTGACCAGCCTGGTGGACCTGTTGCTGAGCCCGCCGCGTGAGCGGGAGCCGCTCGGCAAGCCTCTCCCCGAGCCCGAGCTGGCCCCGCTGCCCGATCCCGACGCTTTCGGCCCTGAAGTATGGGAGCGCGCGGACGCCTTGTTGACAGCGGTGGATGCTACGCGCCGGTTGTCGGGCTTACTGGAGGAGGCCCGTGTGGCCGATCCAGACCTTCCGCATCTCGTGGCGCTGCGCGTCGTGTACGCGGTGAGCCCGCCGGTCGGGGTCGCCCTGCGCCAGGGCGACGAGAGTTTGCTCGTCGCAGTCGACGACGGCGAGCCGCTGGCCGACATCGAGTTCGGCGGGTCCGACCTTATGCTCGGTCTGGCTCGGGTCAAGGCGGCGGAGCGGGCCTTTGCGGCGGACGTCGCCGTGGCGGACGGAGTCTAGGTGGCTGACGGGTTGCGGGCGTCCGACGCCGAGGACGCCGCGAGGCTGATCGCCCTGGGTCTGCGGCCTCGCCAACTACCATCCCGGGACGTCGTCTACGCCGACCTGGTGCGCCGTCATGAGCAGGATCCGGCGTTTACCGATCTGGTAGACGCAGTCGCCGCCGGGCTCGGGCTTGCCGTGCTGGCGGTGACCCGGCAGAGCGGGGCAGTCCTTGCGGCGATGACCGACTCTGTCTTCGAGATGAAGATCGACGACTACGCGAAAAGGACTGCCCTGCGAGACCGACAAATCGAAAAAGTGCTGCACGGCGTGATCCATCTCGCCGTGGCTGCCCTGTCCTTCCCGCGGCCCGCCGATCTCGCCGACGACACCTACGTCGGGCGGGTCAGCGTGGAGCAGGTCGACCAGGCCGTGCGCGAGGCCTGTCGTGTCCTGGACGAGCGGACCGCCGCCGCCGACCTCAACGCCGATCCGTTGCAGGACTCGCCAGGGCTGGAGCAGGTGTGGCGAGTCTATGCGCGCCGGCCGTCGGCGAGCGCCACGAGCGCCGGCCGGGTCACCTCGGACTCGACGAGAGGGATGACCCAGAAGGCGCTGCGCTTCCTGGCCGATCAGGGCTTCCTGCATCAGGTTAACGACGAAGGGGGCGGGACCTTTCGGACGACGCCCCGCTACCAGGTGCAGGTGCGTGAGCTCGCCGCTGAGCGGGCCTTCGACGAGTTGATCGCTATGGGCGTCATCCATGCCGGAAACCCGAACGGCTCCATCCGCGCCAGCCGGCCCGAGCCAGAGGGGTTGCCCGATGTATGAACTGTCGCGGATCCGGTTGCATTCGGTCGGGCCCAAGGGCGCCCGATATCAGGACGTCACCGTTGATCTGCGCGGTGTGGGGGAGCCGGTCGTCCGGCCCGTCCAGGGTGCACTGTTCGATGTGGACACCACCACCGCTACGCTGCGTCGGCCTTCCCCGGCCACGGTGGTCTTCCTGGAGAACGGCGGCGGCAAGACTGTCCTGATGCGACTGATCTTCTCGGTAATGCTGCCGGGCCGCCGCAGAGTGCTCGGCTCGTCCAGCAGCCGGACCTTGGAGGATTATGTCCTCGCCGAGGATGTCGCCCAGGTCGCGTTGGAATGGCAGCACACCCGTACGGGCGAGAAGGTGGTAACCGGAAAGGCGTCGGAGTGGCGTGGGCATGTCGTCTCCGCAGACTCCAGCCGGCTGGCCGAGTTGTGGTACGTATTCCGCGCCACCGGCGATTTGAACCTGGACACGTTGGCGTTCACGGAGGACGGTCGGCTCGTGACGCTGGCCGGGTTCAAGGAGCGCCTTGACCGGGCCGGCCGGGCGGAGCCTCACGCGCAGGCGGCGCACGAGACCAGCCACCGTCTGTGGATGGAGAAGCTGGTCAAGCTCGACCTCGATCCTGAGCTGTTCCGCTATCAGCGGTCGATGAACGCCGGCGAAGGAGAGGCCGCCGACGCCTTCACCTTTCGCAGCGACGAGGCGTTCATCGAGTTCCTTCTCCGAGCCGTGACCCACGACGAGGACCCCAACGGACTGGCAGATGTGGTCATCGGCTACGCCGCCAAGTTGGCCAGCCGCAAGGATTTGATCGCTGAGCGAGACTTCGTAGATGGCGCCTTAAACCGTATCGAGCCGCTCGCGAAGGAGGCGGCCAACGCCGCGGCGGCGCGCGAGCTCAGCGAGGAGTCCCTCGCAAAGGCCCGGCGGCTCACCGACGCGTTGCGGGCTCGGCACGGCGCGGACCGAGCCGACCTGGAGCGCGCCGAGGGGGAAATGGGCGAGGTCGCGAAGGCCGAGTCCGCAGCGGACAACGACGTGCGACGTATTGGCGAGATCTTGCTCGAGCTGCGGCGCCTCGTCGCCGAGTTCCGGCTGAAGCAGGCGCAGGACGAGGAGAAGGACCTCAAACGCCAGCAGGATGACCTTGTCGAGGAGTTGGCGGCGTGGAGTGCCACCGACCTCCTGGTCGAGCTGAAGGAGGCCAACGCCAGCGAAGGGTCCATCCGGGATCTGGTCGAGCAGCAGACCGAGAGGGCGCGCCCCGCGCTGGCAGCCCGAGACGCGTCAGCTACCGCGTTGGCCCGGGCCTTGCTGCACCTTATGGACTCGGCCGACGCGGAGCAGCAGGCTGCAGACGTCCGGGCCCAGGAACTCGAGAATGCGGCCCGGGTCGTGGACCGGGAAACCCACGAGCAGGTGCGGCGGAGCGAGCGGGCCAGCGCTCGGGCCGCCGCCATTCGCGAGATGGTCGAGCAGATCCAGGGCGATCTGCGGGCCGCAGTCGAGGATGGGATCCTCGTCGCCGCGTCCGCCGTGGATGAGGCGGCTCTGCAGGCCAAGACGAGGGCCACCCAGGCGGCGGACCGGCTCGCCTACGCATACGGCCACCTTCCGGAGTTGACGCGTGAGCGCAAGGCTGCGGAGGCGTCGGTCGCCGAGCGTGAGCGCGAGGAGTCAACGGCCGGGAACCAGGCGCGGGCCGCGGCCGAGCGGCTCGCGGCAGCCAGCATCCGGACTGCGGCTCTCGCAGGGCAGGCCCGACTGGCCGATGTGCTCGGCGTAGAAACGATCGACCTCGATGCCGACGCCGAGGCGGTGACCGAGCGGTTGGCGACAGCGATCGTCGCGGCGGATGGTCGGCGATCCCGTCTGATGGCAGAGCAGTCGGCCGACGAGCGGGTGCTGACGGCCTTGGGCGACGGTGGCCTACTCCCGCCCAACCGCTCGGTCGCCGAAGCGCTGGACGTATTGGGGGAGAACGGAATCACCGCCTGGGCCGGCTGGGCCTACCTCAGCAAGCTTCCTGCGGAGCAGCGGGAGGCAACTATCATCCGCATGCCGCTGCTCGTTGACGGTGTCGTTGTCAACAATGCCGACCACATGGCGCGCGCCAAGCGCCTTCTTACCGAGGCGAGGCTCGTGCCGCCAACGATCGTGGCGGTCGGCACGACCGCCCAGATCGTCGCGGAGCACGACCACACACAGTCCACCGTGGACTTCCTCGTCCCGCCCAACCCGGCGCTCTTCGACGAGCAGGCGGCGGACGAGGAACGGCAGCGATTGGCGGAGGCGTTCGGACGGCGCGCCGAGCAGATCCAGGATCTGGAGCGGCAGGCGGGCGGCGACCGGGCGTTGACCGAGCAGGTCCGGTCCTGGCGAGAGGAGCTTCCGCACGGCGAGCTGGCCCGGCTGGCCGCGGTAAGCGAGGAAGCCGCCGTGCAGGCGGTTGAGGCGGGCGCAGCGGCGCTGGCGGCCCGGGATGCGCGCGACGCCGCTGCCGAGGCGGAAGAGGATCTGCAGCGACGTATGCCGCAGCTCTTCGAGGACAAGCAAATGTGTGAGTTAATGGCTGCCCGGCTGGCGGAGCTGGCCCACCGAGTGGCCGAGATGCCCATCCTTGTGGTCGAGGAGCAGGCCCAACGCGTCGCAGTGGATGCGGCGGAACGTGAGCGGCTCGTGGCTGAGGGGCGAGCGGTCGAACTGCGTGCCGGGGCCGGCGCGCAACGCAGTCTCGCCGCAGACCACCGCCGCATCCGCGACACTGCCCGCGACGACCTGGGCCGGGTCCCCGGGGCCGGTTCAGTCTCCACGGCCACCCCGGTACCGGCGGAGCCCCTGGCCGAGCTCCGAAGCCGTTATGACGCAGCACTCGACGCGTACCGGCGGGTCGAGGTCGGCGACGACCTCCTGGCTGGCTTGCGCGCGGCCCAAGAGAAGGCGGCTCAGGCCCGCAAGCGTTGGGAGGTGGTGCCGGACCGCGTCCGTACCCGGGCGGGCTCGCTCCTCTATACCCCCGACGGGGCCGAGGCCGCAGCCCGCGCGGCGGCGAGCGAGCGACTCCGCACCGAGCAGAGAACCCTTGCCGCGCGCATTGAGGGGGTTGTACGGCGCGTGGGTGAGCTGGATCACGCGTACAAGGCGTTCATCCGCCAAGAACGGGCGCTCGATCCGTATGGCAAGCCGCGCGATATCGCCCATGGCGAGGAGCTGATCCAGCAAGCCGATGCCGACAGCGCCAAGGCCAGGGAGAAGTTCACCCGGCTCCAGGACCGGCGTGCAAACCTGCAGGGCCAAGTGGAGGAGGCGAGGGTGACGGTGGTCGGCTTCCAGTCGCTGTTGGAATCCCTCGCTGGTGTGGCACCGGACACTGTGGACGATCAGACTCCACCGTTTCTACTGGGCCTCGACGAGGCGCGGGCCGAGCGTAGCGAGGTGGTTCGGGAAGTCGCCGATGCCCAAAAGCTGCACGACGAGGCCAGCCGCCGGGTGCGGGCCGCCGCCGACGAGCTGGCGCAGTACGCGCAGGACGAACGATTTGACGAGGTCCGTAGCTCGGTCCGCAAGCAAATCCTTGCGGTGAACCGGGACACGATGCCCGAGTACGCCACGCACTGGGAGGAGGCGCTTAAGCCCCGCCTGCGCACGCTCAACGACGACCTCGCGCAGATCGGTGAGCACCGCTCCAGCATCGTCAGCCGGCTGCAGGGCATGGTCGACAACGGGTTGCGGACATTGCGCCAGGCCCAGCGGCTGTCCAAGCTCCCCGCGGCGCTCGGCGACTGGGCCGGCCAGGAGTTCCTGAGGTTCCACTTCGCGGAGTCTGACCCCAGCGCGCTGCAGGAGAAGCTCGGACTGGTTGTCGACGACACGGCGGTCGCGGTGCGGGACGACAAGCAACGCCAGAGGATCGATGGCATGGCGATCGTGCTCAAGGGCGTGTTCGCGGCGATGCCCAAGGGCGTCACGGTCGAGATGCTCAAGCCCGATACCGTCCTGCGCAACGAGCGGGTCCGGGTCGCCCAGGTCCACGACGTCTTCTCCGGCGGCCAGCACCTCACCGCCGCGATCATCCTTTACTGCACTATGGCCGCGTTGCGCGCCAACGAGCGCGGCCAGGCGAGCCGTGGTCATGCCGGCGTGCTCTTTCTCGACAACCCGATAGGCCGCGCCTCTGCCGGCTACCTGCTTGACCTGCAACTGGCGGTCGCTCGGGTATTGGGCGTCCAGCTTGTCTACACCACCGGGCTATTCGACATCAATGCGCTCTCCGTCTTCCCCCTCATCGTGCGGTTACGTAACGATGCCGATCTGCGCGCAGGACTGAAGTACCTGTCGATCGACGATGCGATCCGTCGCCCGCTCGATGACATGGACCGGGGTGCCGAGGACGAGCACCGAGTCTCGGCGACGCGTCTTTTCGTCCGGCCCCGGGCGAGCATGTCGTGATCGGCTCGGATCGGGCGGAACGGATCCGCGCGGCATTGAAGGGCTGGCCGCGACAGCGGGTCATGATCGAGGACCTCTGGCGGGTGCTCGACTCGGTCGACCCGGCGACGAGGCCTTTGCTGGAGCGCCGGCAGCTGCTGGCCCAGGCACTCGACGAGCTCGTAGCCAGTGGCCATATCTCACTTCCCGGTCAGCGGTCGTTCGACCGCACCGAGCAGCCGCCACTGCCCCTGTTCGTCACCCTGCCGCGCCCGAAAGATGTCAAGGATTCGCCGGCACCGGTCCTGTGGCACCCGGCGCTGGCCTGGGCGGCCGACGCCGCGCTGGCGGCGACCCAGCGGACCGCCCTGAAGCGGATCAACGACTTGCTATTCACCGGCGACCGGTCCTTGATAGTGCCGCTGCGCGAACGTTCGCTGGAGGTCCTGGGTGACGAGAAGGCGATCGACCGGCTGGTACTCACCGACCTGTTCGGCCCGGGACGCCTCACCCTCGACCTGCTTGGCGCCCGCCGGGTCACGCCTCCATTCCACCGCGTGCGCGTCTCCGCAGGGCCGATCCTGCTCGTCGTTGAGAACAGCGACACATTCGATTCGCTGCAATCCGCTCTTCGATCACGCCCCGGGCGAGTAGGGCTGGTTGGGTGGGGTGCCGGAGCGGCATTCACCGCCTCCGTGCTCTCGTTCAACGCCCATACGGAGGGCGTCACTGACATCGCGTATTTCGGCGACCTCGACCTCAACGGTCTACGCGTCCCCGTCGCCGCGAGCCGGATCGTCGAGGCGAACGGCCTGCCAGCCATCCGCCCCGCAGCAGGGCTCTACGAGGCCTTGCGCATTGCTGGCCGCAGTCAAACCGGTCAGCCTACCGTTGATGAGACGACCGCCGTAACCCTCGCGAATTGGCTACACCCACGAGACCGTGCGTGGGCGATCGAGCTGCTCCGTGCCGGCGCCCGTCTTGCCCAGGAGGCAGTGGGCACGGCTTACCTGAGCCGACACGACGGCTGGCTCTGCGACCTCCAGTAACCCGTGCAAGCGGCTGCGAACTGCGATCCGTGCGCGTCCACGGGCCTAAGGCCGGCAGCGTCTGGTGGCCATCACTATTGCGCACGACGGAGTGGGAAGCGCTTGTCGCTACGCGCCGAGGACGGCCAGCAGGGCGTTGGTGGGAACGAGATAGCGACGGCCGATGCGCAGGATGGTGACGGGGAAATCTCCTCTCTTGGCGAGTTGGTATGCCTTGCTGCGTCCGATGCCAAGGATGGCCCCGGCGGTGGCCACGTCGGTTGTGAGGTCGAGCTCGCGGACCGCTTCGGCCGTCCATGCTGTCGTCGTGGCCGTTCGCGTCGGGGTGGTCATGGTTGTAGTTCTCCTGCCCGTGGTGGTTGGGTGGTCGCTCGCCTGGCGGCGTGCTATGTGGTGTTCGATCGCTACACTGCGCGCCGGCCGCCACGCGGACCATCGCGATTCGATCGGGCCACGGCGCGTTGATCCTGTTTGCGGTCCACCCCGTTGGGCCGTGAGGGCCAGGGGTCGTGATCCAGGCGCTTGGTTTTGCGGTGTCAGGCCTTGACCACGGGCTCGGTCCAGGGCTGGGCAGTGGTCCAGGCCACGAGCGTGGACCGGCGTCCGTCTGGACCAAGGCTTGGAGCAGCGCATCACCGTGGACCACGCCCCGCCTGACATGCGCGCCATGGACCACGCGCTATGGACCAGGGACGTGGTCCAGCCGATGGACCAACGGTCCGCTCTGGTCCACGCCCTGGACCAGGATCGTGGACCAAGCTGGACCAGCTCCGCCTGGTTGGGTCCAGCGACGTTGGATCAGTTGCGCACGCCGATGCACCAATCTGTGCGGCGTACGGGTTGACCTGCTGATTTCCGCGACACGCGGCATGGACTTGCGTTTGGTCCAGGCAAGGCGGAAACGTGGTCCATGGGGCCTTGGCGCAGGCCATGGTTGGTCCAGCGCGTTGGTCCACGCCCGGTGGACCACCGGGCCCGTTTGTCCAGTGCCATGGTTCAGGAGCTTGGTCCGGCGGCTTGGTCCAACGGTCGGCCCGAACTGGTCCGATGCGCTGGCGCTGCCTTGCCGGCCTTGGTGTCCGCCGTCGACAGCGTGCCGACCCGTCGCCGGGCCGCGAGCGGAAACTTCGCCAAGCGCCGGGGGTACGTCCGGCCGACGCCACCTCGTGTGTGAATAGGACGGCCAGGGGGCATGCCGCCACGCCTGCTGGCGTCGAGCAAGCGGGCCTTCCTTGTTCGCGTCCCCTTCGCGCGTGGACGTGTGGCCACCAACGTAACGCGCCCCAACAATCTGTAACGAAGCGGGCAAGCGCGCGGGTGGAAGTCTGGCTGGAGAGGTGGCGTCTGGTGCTGCGCTCAAGGTGAGGCCAGCGAGACGGTGTTTGGGAAGGGCGTTGCGCGGCAAGCTTTTCGTTCAAGATCAAAAGCAGTACGGCCGTCCTGCCTCGTTGGCCTTCATGCGGCGCCCGGCTCCTCCGTCGCCGGGTAATTGGATTGGCCACGGTGGCGACTGGCACAATCGCGTATTCGGTTGACGCGTATTCCATGAAGGTGGCCCCATATCCTGGTGACGTTCGGTCACGGGCAGCCGTACGAAGGCCCAGAGGGGGTCCTGTCGGCCGTCGTCACGGCCTTGACGCCGTGGACTTTCCGATCCGGGCATCGCGCCAGCCCGGCCATTACTGGCGAACTGCGGTGACGGACGGTGTCCATGCGCGTGTCGCGTTGGGTGCGGCGTTCTCGCATCTGATGCGAAGCGGGCGCGTAGCCGCAGCTCGGCCGGGTACTGACCGTTGCCCTTCATGTCGATGTGTGGCTACCTGGCGTGGACCCTCACATCTGTTGCCGTGTCGGCGAATCCAGGTCTGACCGTACGCAAACCAGTGCGTGTTCGCATCGGATCGAACAGCACCCACATGGAGCGAGATGTAGTTCCGGTGACCCGGAACGCCCGACCGAGCGCGGTCGGGCAGTACGGGTCGCCGGCGGTGCCGCCGAGCGTGAACCGTCGTGCGGGAGGCGCGCGAAGGGGGCGCATTCGGCGCTCATCATCCTTCGCATGGACGACACCTTCACCGCTGACAACACCTTGCCCGCCAGCGATGCAGCGGGCGAGCCGTTCGGGATCAACGGACGGTTACGCCCGTACCACCGCTCCGGCCGCACGCTGCGGCTCCACGCCCGTTTCTCCGGGCAGGAGCGGGCAGAGATCGAGGCTGCGGCGGCCACGATCGGGATGACCGCGACCGGCTTCATAGCGGAGGCGGCAATTCAAGCTGCTCGCGGCACGCCGATGGTGCTTGACGCCACCGTTCAGGATCGCGAGGCGCTGGCGCGGCTGCAGCGCCGCCTATTCGAGGCCCGGACCGCGGTGAATAGGTTCGGCACCAACGTCAACCAGGCGGTGGCCAAGCTGCACTCAACCGGCCAGCCTCCGGCGGAGGATCTCGTGCACGCCGTCAGGCTGTGCACTCGCGCGGTGCACAGCCTCGATGAGGTGATTGACGAGGTGCACCGGCGGCTGCGGTGATCACTCTTCGAGATCGTGCGGCACCCTCGAGTTGGACCGGGAGCGGTGCCTGTTGTCCGGCCGGGCGCCGGGGCACATGAGAAAGGTCCACGCTCCAGCGGTAGCCATGCCGGGTCAGACCTGGGCCGACGGACACGCCTGTACCGTGGTCCGAGGAGAGTCGAGATCGTTGGGGCGGCAACTGATGGATAGGCGGGCCACGCAACGGCCGCTTGGCGCTAGTGCCCGGCGTGAGGCGTCAGCGCGGCGGGAGCGCCAGTCGGCCGGGACTCGGCGCAGTCCATCGTCAGTCACCAAGGCGCCGGCGAGTGAGGCTGGGCCGGCCGGAACGACGAGGATGTTCGCCACCGTGATGCCGGGTCTTGCTCGCGTCGCGAGTCAGGTGCTTGGTGGCCTTCCCGGCGTTGCTGTACACGACCACGGGTTCGATGGGCGGTCCGACGTGATCTTGTTCGACGCGGCGCGGGGAAGCCGCGACGAGGTGTTCGATCTCGGTCTGACGGAGGATCTGTTCGTCGAGGTGGGTCGCACGCTGCGCTCGGAAGGGGACCGACCGAACTGGATCGCTGGCCGGATCTGGCGCCCGGAACGAGTTCAGCGAGCGTTGTCGGTGTGGGCAAACAAAGTACGACCGCTGAGCGGGACGATGACCTTCCGGGTCATCGTGCGGGTCCTTCAGGAGCGCTCGTTCTTGCGCACGGAGCTGCGACGCCAGTTCACCGATGTCATCCAGTCTGACAAACCCAAATGGCGCGTCGACGACCCGGGGCAGATCGAGGTCTGGGTCAGCGAGTACACTTCCGGGCGCTTCGTGGCAGGGCTGCGCCTTTCGGATGTTCGTATGCGTCAGCACGAGGGCCGGGCAGTGGAACGGGAAGGCGCGCTGCGGCCTACAGTCGCGAGTGCGATGGTGGCCCTGGCGGGAGTGCCCGATGGCGTTCTTCTCGACCCGTGCTGCGGGTCGGGGACCATTCTGAGCGAGGCCGCCTCGGCTGGCTGGACCGTGCGCGGTCTCGACATCGACCCAGAAGCAGTACGCATCACCCGCGAGAATGTGCGCGATGCAACCGCCGACATCGGTGACGTCCGGAAGCTCGACCTCGAGGACGCGAGCGTCGGGGCCTGCGCCTCCAACCTGCCCTTCGGGAAGCGGTACTCGGTTCAGGGTGAGATGGAGGCGTGGTTGCGGGTCGCGTTGCGGGAGATCGTCAGAGTGACACGTCCGGGCGGGCGCGTCATCTTGCTCGCCCCCGGGGTCCCTCGTTCTGTCGTCCCGGCTGGGTTGAGAAAGCTCGATCGGCACCAAATCCGTCTTCTCGGACTCAAGACCACCATCTGGGTCTTCGAGCGCCTCGGTTAAGCCGTGCGACTAGCCCGGCTAGTCACGGCCGCGTACGTCCAAGCAGATCGGGCGGCGTACTTACGTCGATGTAGGTGGCTGACCGACCCTTGCTCATGCGGCGACTCCGCGCCGGGGTGATGCCATGCTTTGTCTTCAGTGTGGTGGCCCAAGACCACCATGACGCCAAGGGGACGAAGATCACGCATGAAGCTCTCTGAGATCATCGACCAGGTACAGGTTCGGGCGCCAGCGTCGGGCGGCGACGTCACGTCCGAGGCGCTCAACCGAGGCTGGCTGCTGCCGTTTGCCGAGGGTCAATATGTATACGGCCCGGAATGGACGGCGCTGACCCGTTGTCTCCAGGCAATCTTGTTGACCAATCAGGGCTGTCGAGACGCTTGGCGGCTGGACCTGGCGACGTGAGCAGGCGGGCGATCTGGACGGTGCCTTCCGGGCGATCGAGTTCGCGCGTGTGGAGCACATTTGGATCGCACCCCCCGGGCTCGCGACCGAGATCCGTAACACGGTCCTTGCGACGATCACCGACACGATCACAGCGCTCGGCCTCTCTGTCCAGACAGTTGTCGGCGAGCCCTGCATGCCAATCGAGGAGATCGACGAGCGCCGAGAGCGGGCCACCTCGGCTACCGATGTTCCGTCATCGACATCGAAACCCGAGTCCGGCCTCAACGCGACGAGCGGGTGATCACACCCCAGGACTTCGACGAGATAGGCGGCTGCACGGTCGAGGGCGACCATCACCTGATCTCGTTCGATATCCGACGAGACGACGGCGGACCTCTGTGGAGCGGCTGCTGTGGCATCGGGCTCAACCGGCTTGCGATTGGTTTTCTTTTCCAGCACGGCTTTGACCCGTCCGACTGGCCCGATGAGGTCTCGAAGGCAGTCTTGGACGCGGTGCCGTTGAGCCACCCTGGGCCGGTACCGCCCGGACCGTTCGGTGCGATACGGCTCCATCGGGTTGTGGTGCGCATACGGGCGCCCGGCCCGCCGGGCCCGGGCCACCGGGAAAGGGTTGACCACCGGCCCGTGCCGGCCTCCAGGTGCAGACCGTAGAACGAGCGCAGCACCGTCTCGCTGTGCGCCCGCACCGAGGGCGCATAACTGGTGCGGATGGTTGCGATGTTTGGCGAGACGGTCGCAGCGGCGCGGTTGCGTCGACGCCAATGCGTGCGCAGCGGCTTGCCCGCCACCTGCATCCAGCGGCAGAAGTCACGCGCCTCGACCTGGCTCACCCGGTCCCACTCCACCCCGGCCGCCCAGAGGAACCGGAACCACCGCAACAGGTCCATGCCGTGGGAGCGCACCGTCAACGTCGACCGGCCCGCCGCCTGCAGATCGCGGAAGAACGCCGAGACCGCCTCCACCGCAACACCGTCGGGATCAACAAGACGATAGGGCTCCCACTCGCTCCCCGTCGCGGTCAGGGCACCGACCTGACGCACCCTCAATGAAGCCAGATCCCTCGATGTGCTCGCCACATGCGAAACAACGACCCAGGCACGAAACCGTCACTGACCTGCGAAAAGCCCATCCGTAGTTCAGTTAACAGGTCGTATGACACCACCCGCCGGCCGCCATTATCTCCGAGATCTCCGACTGGGATTGGTCTGTCACCGCCGCAATGCGCCTCTGCGATACGCCGTACTTCTGCAGGATCCGATACACGGCGGCGATGTCGCGCTGGGCCAGAGCGAGGCGCATGTCGTGGCGTTGCCACACCTGGTCCGGGATCCACAACTCTGCTCTGGTCATCCAGACGAAGCCGGGCGTGGACGGGTCAGGTTGAATACTCATGGGTCAGGAGCTCCGTTCCTGATCAAGGCCCGGGCAACGGGTGTTCCCGCACCCGTCCGGGCCGCCTACAACGTCAGTGGGCCAACTGAAGACCAGCACCCCGTGTTCGCGAACTGGCGACGACGAGCACGGTGCGCCGTCTCATTTTCAGTCTCATTCGCTCCTATCCGGCGGCGCTCGCCGACGATCCGGCCAGGGCAGACGCCCAGGTCGCGTACAGGGTCGGACATCGACGAACGTGCAGTCCCAGACCTCGAACGCATGTGAGGGTCCGCGCTCAGCATGACGGGCGTCGGGCGATGCGCTCACCGACCAACGGCTGCGGTCGGGTTGTTCTCGTAATCACAATGCTGTTCTATGTCCGGCGTGGCCGCCTCCGGGACTGCCGGTGCGGCAGATCAACGAGCCCCTTCGGCGTGAGCCAGTAGACGCCAGCCTGACGCGCGGAGGCGACTGCACATACATGGGCCAGGTTGACAGCCACGAGGTCGAGGATCTCGTGGCGGGTGGCCGTGCCTGGCAGGAGAAACATGTGGATTCGCGCGCTGAGATAGGCGCGCAGCTCGAGTTCCCTGGACAGAATGTGATGGTCGCGGCCGAATACCACCCAGCCGTTGGCCCCGATGACCGGCAGCCAGTCCTCATCGGCAAGGCCGCTGTCCAGCCGCTGCCGGCCGAAGACCTCCGCTGGCGTGTGATCCGGTAGCCGAGATCCGCGATGAACCGCCGGACGCTGCGCCCGGCCATGTTCTCGTCGATGTAGAACTCAGGCGGCGCGGCCCAAGAGGATGCGGGCGGAGGTACGGACGTCTGCGACGTCGAGTCCGAACTCGTCCGCGACGGTTTCAGCGCTGTCACCTGCCTTGATCATGCCGGCAACGTCGGTAACGCGGACGCCGGATCCCGCGAAGATGGGCTGGCCGAACGAGCGGTGCACGTCGACTACGACTTTGGATGGCAGCCACTCGGGTAGCTGCAGTTGCCTGGGGTTGCCTTCGTCGTCGTAGTTGATATAGGAGACGTATCCCTTGACGATCTCACGAATGACGTGCTGCCCGGTGTCTGCCGCGATCAGCCCGTCACCGGCCGGTGTTCGGGAGAAGTCCCACAATACGTCGATGCCGTCCGTAGCGAGTTCCTTTGCTGTAAGGACGTATTGCTTCCCGAACTCGGCCTGCAGCTTCTTCAAGGCTGGACGGATCTTCCGTGGGCGCACACCGGCGTCGCGCAGCGCCTCAAGGACGTAAGCCTCCGCCAGCGCGATGAACGTGACAGGAAGCACGTGGTCGCGTTCCAGGACGTGAAGAAGCGGTTCGCCCCGTCGATAGCCTCTGGCCCAGCGGTGGAACGTCTGCTTCGGTACGGCAAGGTGCCGACCCGCCTCCGTCAGGTTCATCAGGCCTTCCGTGAATCTGGCGTCCAGAGTCGGCGCACCTCTACCCATGAGGCCACCGTAACGCGAGTGCACTAGATTCTTGGCGATCGCCACGTTCCATCGGCGGGCATCCAGCACACGATGGGGTCATTCGAGCGCTCACACACCCCTCCCTCCGGTATGACACGATGTGCCCTGCTGAGTTAAGTTGATCTAGGTTTGTCCCGCGCTGTACAGCAGTACAGCAGCCGGCCAGGCCGTCAATGGCCTCGGGCGACCGCCACAGTCACTCTGACCTCGATGTCGAGCGCGACACAAAGCGGCAGAGTCACGCCCCGCTCTCAACCGCGATCCGGCCCGTTCGCCGGCACCCGCTGTGTCCATTCTTGATCGTTTGACCGTCGTACGACCGTCGGACTGGCCACCAATCGGCGTGCAGCGAGCGACACGGACAGCGGCCAACGGACTCCACACTGCTCTGTCGACGTCGCTGCATGTCGAGATGAGTGCGACTAGCCGGGACGATGTTGCCGATGAGAGCGCCGCTTCCGACACCCACTCGGTCCTGCGGTCGAAGGTTGGCACGAGGAGCCGAACGGGTCTGGGCCGGGGTTGGCGCGAGCGACCCGTGCGGCGCGACTCATCGCTCAGCGGGCGCGCCTGTCGGTGTAGGCGACGGATCCCACCCGAAACGGTCGAGGCAGAAGTTCTTCACGTCGTCATCGGTGCCACCCGGGAACAGCAGCAGCTTCACGCACTCGGCGATAACGCGATGCGCATTGGGCACGACGTCGTAGTCCAGATCCGCAGGCTTGCGGACCACTAGGCGTATGTCGAGTAATCGCTCGGGGCCCTTCCCCTTCCCGCTGAGCCGGTGATCGAACTCGATGTGCAGGATGTAGGCCAGACCTTTGTCGCTCCGCCGGCTCTCTAGCGAGTACTTGACGCGCTCAATGCCGCTGGAGGGTGTCTCGTGAAACGTCTGGAAGCTGGCACACTGGCTCACCTTGGTCGGATTCTCGATGTCGACCATCCGCTTTCGGAGCCCGTCCATCAGCGGAGCGGAGCGACCTGCGCCCTTGATGTCACGTAGCAGGGACGAATAGTCGAAGACATGCGTCTCCGTCCTCTCTCGTGACACCTGGCTATTGCCATGACGGGACTTCCATCGGTAGTACAGCCAGCTTAGAAGACCGGCCAGGGCTATCAGAATGAAGCCGGTGACCCAGTAGGTCGCGACCCAGCGCCCAGACGGCCTCCAGCTTCCCGCGACCGCGGTGTCGGTGATCCATACACCGACGTTGCTGAACACCTCCATGAACCCGATGAGTAGACCGACGAAACCGAGCAGCAGGGCCAACGCGGGGGAGGCCTGGAACCTGACCTTGCCGCCAGTCACCTCGACCTCGGTATGGGGGAGCTCCGCTGCGATCTCGGACAGCTTCCGCGATTCGGAGAGCTCCAAGATCATCGTATCGGCACGCACCGAGCCGAGGCTGGACTCGACGGATCTGATGTCCAGTTCGATCGCGCTGATCATGCGGTTGAACTGGGTTCGTGCCTCGTCCAGTGTGCTATTCGCATGCCGAAACTCGATCGCTCCGGGAACGCCATTCTCAGCCACCGGTTTGAAGGGCTTCGTCACCTCGCTGAGTCCGTCGACGAGATCTCTCAGGAAGCTAAGGGTCGGGACCTTGCCTGCGAGCAGCGAGTAGTACGTCTCGAGGTCGGCCTGCGTCAGGGCACGATCGCGCAGCGACGGGCGGCGCAACTCGTTCGACGTGCTGTTCTTGCGCGCCTGCATCCCCTGGCTGACCAGTTCGGACCGGATGTGGTCGAGCCCCGTCTTGTAGTGCGTCAGTCCGAACGAGATCGCCACGCGCAGGAACTGTTCCATCGCAGCGAACGACACGCGTGACAGAAAGAGTTCACGTTCGTGCAGTCCATCCTCGTCCGTTGCCGGAAGGCGTCTGCTCGCCAGGCTCAGTCCGCTGTTGACGTACGCCAGGCTGTCCCGGTACGTCCTTCTCAATGTGTAGGACTTGCGATTGTCGAACAGCGGTTCGTACTCGTTCTCGTACGCGTACACCGACAGCGACTCAATCAGGTACCTCACCCCGTACGTCTGGCGCGCCTTTCCTTGGGGGGACTCGATATCGTCCTCGGGTGCCTGTGAATCTTCGCCAAGCGCGAGATGCGGGTGCGCGAACTGGTCGAATATGCCATTGAACAACAGATCAAGCTGGTAGTAGGTGAGGATGCCCTTGTAGCCGTCTGGGCTACCACCGGCCATTCGAGGATTCCAGCCGAACCTGAAAAGGCGGCTGATATGCCGGTTAACGAAGTCGTATTCCAGAAAGTCCCTCAGGACGTTCCTAACGTTCTTGCGGCTCTCCTCGGAGAGGTCGGGCCTTAGCGGGACGCGGAACGACCAGAGATACAGTCCATTAGAGAGGAACACGGCGGAGCCGGGAATCGGCCCCTCGCGCACATAGCCGTCCAGGCCGGAATGCCTCGGCAGGTACTCAAAACCAAAGTGGATCTTCCGGAGGCCGAGCTCACCATCGCCCGGTTGCAGCGAGTCATCCGTCTCCATGTGAGCCAGCCCCGTGTTATCATCCGTCAGCGACGTCACTCTATTCCTAAAATGATCAGAGATCGTTCTTTCCAGAACACTCTGTGTGCGATAGAAGGCGGTGTTGTTAAGCGGAGCGTCGTCCATGTCACTGAAACCGAACTCGTCTTTTCCCGCCGGAAGCCAGAGGAAGTAGCTCAACGTCACGTGCGAGGGTGGTCCCGATCCGATCTCGTTGTGACTCATGTTGATACCTCTTCGGGATGGGGAAAGGGCGACCGGGCCAGAGACACCCCTGATACTTCGCGGGCGTGATGGGTGGCCTTGATCGGCTGGGCGTATGTTGACGATTGTCGATGGTGTTTGGGGTCGGGCAGGGTTGTGCTCCGACT
>JAHRHA010000058.1 GCA_020027875.1 Micromonosporaceae bacterium
CGGGGCAGGCCGACAACCGCGCGCTGCGCGAGGCGATGCGCCGGCGGGTGCCACTGGCCTACTTCTGCGCCGTCGCTAAGGGCGTCTATCAGGCCATCTATCCGGTGTTTCTCGTCGATGAGGACGCCGCTCGCCACGAGTTTGCCGTTGACATCGGCGAGCACATCGACATCCTTGACGACGCGGGTACGCCGCTCGAGCGGCACTACAGCAGGCGTCTCACGTTGCACCGGCTACACCAGGCACTTTTCCGGCCTAAGGTGCTCCGGGCCTACCAGTCGCGGTGCGCGCTGTGCCGGCTCGGTCACGCGCCTCTCCTCGACGCCGCTCACATCCTCCCGGACCGCCATGAGCGAGGCGACCCCGTTGTCCCCAATGGACTCGCCATGTGCAAGATCCACCACGCAGCCTACGATATCAACATCCTCGGCATCCGACCCGACCACATCGTCGAGGTCCGCGGGGACATCTTGGCGGAGATTGACGGCCCCATGCTGCGCCACGGCCTGCAGGAGATGCACGGGTCCCGCATCGTCGTCCCGCGTTCGCGGCTCGACCAGCCCGACCCAGCCAGGCTCGAGGAGCGGTACGAGGAGTTCCGCGCTGCCGCCTGATCGAGCGGTGACATCGTTGGCCCATGAGGATTGACGAATTGGCGTCGGGCGCGGCCGCGCTGGCTGGAGGGGCGCGTGTGTTTGACGAGTACCGGGTGCACTACGGGTGGCCGTCGGCGCCCGAACGCACCCTCGATTGGTTGCGGACGCAGCTGGCGTCGTGGCGTCTGATGGCCTGGACGGCGTCGGACGATGCGTCACCCGTCGGCCTAGTCACCGTCGCTCCCGTGCCGGCGTCCCTGGCGCTTGGGGTGGCATGGCAGGTCCGGGATCTGTATGTGTCGCCTCATGCACGGCGGCGAGGACTGGCGCGCACTCTGATGGAACACGTCCTCGTGAAGGCGAACGCCGCGGCGGTGACTCGGGTGTCCCTCTCGACCGAGATCGACAATGCCCCCGCACTCCAGCTTTACCGTCAACTCGGCTTCGAGACCGTCGACGGACTCTGCCTGTTGAACCTCACGATGGGCGGGCCACAGAGCCAAGCTGAGGCCTCGAACGGGCGTTGAGACTAGCCTTCGCCACGATCGCATCAGCAAGATCGTCGTGATCATGACCTCACCGTCGCCAAAAGGCGCCGATCATGACCTCCAGGTCATGATCGGCGCGATCTTGGGCGCGCTCTTGTGCGCTAGAGGGTCAGGCTCGCTTCAGCGCAATCGGCGCGGAGCTGGGCGATCTCCGCCTCCGTGGCATCCACCAGCGGCGAGCGCGTCGGACCCGCCGGCAAGCCGAGTAGATTCAGCGCTGCCTTGGTCGTGATCACACCCTGGGTGCGGAAGAAGCCGAAGTACGCGGGCAGCATCTGATGGTGAAGGCGGAGCGCCTCGGCGACATCGCCGCGCTCGTACGCCTCGATCATCTCCTTGGTTGGCCGGCCGAACAGGTGGGTCGGCACGCCGACTACGCCCACCGCCCCGACGGCGAGCAGCGGCAGGGTCAGCTTGTCGTCGCCGGAGTAGAAGGCGAGATCGGCCCGTGCTGTCACCCAGGCGGTCTCGGCAAGGTCGCCCTTGGCGTCCTTGACCGCGACGATGCGCTCATGCTCGGCGAGCCGGCACAGGGTGTCGGTGTGGATAGGCGTGCCGGTACGAACAGGGATGTCGTACAGCATGCACGGCAGCCCAGACGCGTCCGCGACGGCGGTGAAGTGGCGAACGAGGCCGGACTGTGGCGGCTTGTTGTAATACGGCGTTACGACCAACAGGGCGGTGACGCCGATCTTCTCCGCAGTGCGGGCCAGCTCGATCGTGTGATGGGTGTCGTAGGTACCCACACCTGCGATCACGTGAGCACGGTCGCCTACGGCCTCGACCACGACCCGCAGCAGGGTCTCCTTCTCGGCATCCGTAGTGGTGGGCGACTCGCCCGTGGTGCCGTTGATCACGAGGCCGTCGTTGCCCTGCTCGTCCACGAGATAGTTCGCGAGCTTCGCGGCGCCCTCGGTGTCGAGCGATCCGTCCGCCCGAAACGGCGTAACCATGGCGGTAAGGAGCCGACCGAACGGCCGGCGCGCGTCAGCAGCCTGCGTCATGTCAACAACCTAACCTGGCGACGAGCCGCACACGACCCGCCGTACGCGACTGCCGCCACAAGACTCACGACTGGAGGGCGTGCGGGCTTGCCGCGATCTCCGTGCCGTCCCGCAGCGGGCTGATCCGGAAATCGGCGAACACGTTCGGCGCGACACTCTGGAGCTGGCGCAGGCACTCGATGGCGAGTTCGCGGATCTCAACGTCGGCGTGCTCGCTCGCCCGCGTCGCGACGAAATGTCGCCACGCCCGGTAGTTGCCAGTGACCACGATGCGCGTCTCGGTCGCGTTCGGCAGCACGGACCGCGCCGCCTGGCGCGCCTGCTTTCGTCGCAGCGAGGCACTGGCTTCCGCCGTACCGTCGGCGAGCCGCTCCTCCAGGCAGGACAGCAGATCGTTGTACGCACGCACGCTCGCCTCGGTCGCCTCGGCGAACCGCCTGTGCAGCACCGGATCGTCGGCGATCACGTCCGGCTCGACCATGGCCGCTTCGCGCTCGGGTACGTAGCGCTGGGACAGCTGCGAGTACGACAGATGGCGATGCCGGATGAGCTCGTGCGTGAACGAGCGCGACACCCCAGTGAGATAGAACGTCGCCACGCCGTGCTCCAGCACCGAGAGGTGGCCCACCTCCAGGATGTGTGCGAGGTACGTCGCGTTGGTCGCGGTGGCCGGGTTCGGCTTGGACCAGGACTGGTAACACGCGCGGCCGGCGAACTCCGCCAGCGCCTGGCCGCCCTCGGCATCAGTCGCCCACTCAACGTCGTCTGGTGGCTCGAAGTGTGTCCACCCAACGAGCCTGACCTGCGGACGCACCATCTCGGGCATGCAGGACCTCCTCCCGCCCGACCCTAGCTGGCACGGGCCTGGACCACGCCAACACCGACGTGTCACTGTGACTTGACGCGACGTCTCTTTGACGTCACTATGGCGTCATGGAGTTGACCTCATATCTCGAGGGCCTTCGTCGGGACCTCGCCGCGGCCGCGGCTCCCGGCGGCCCCGACGTGGCCCGGGCCGCTGACCTGCTCGGGGGTTCGATCGAGGCCTCCGCCCGGCTGTGCCTGCTCGAGGCGCTCTCCGACGCGGCGGCCGAGATCACGACGAAGCTGACCAACGGCTACGTCGAGGTGCGGCTCCGTGGGCGCGAGGCCCAGTTCGTGGTCACCGAGGGCGCGCCCGCGGCGGCCACCGCGGCACCACCCAGCGGTGTCCAGGCGCCCACGGAGGGCGACTCAGGCGACCTCGCGCGCATCACGCTGCGGCTCCCAGAGGGTCTCAAGGAGGCCGTCGAACGCGCAGCCGCGGCCGAGGCCATCTCCGCGAACGCCTGGCTGGTGCGGGCGATCGCGCAGGTGGTCTCCGGCCAAGGCGCCTCGGCCGCACCCCCAGGGCGCGGACCCAGAACAGACCCACCCGGACGCGGCCGGCTCGGTCGCCGCATTACCGGATTCGCTCAGGCGTAACCCAGCATCCTCACCCGAAGGAGTCGAGATGTTCAGTAATACCAAGCCCGACGACACCAACACCGAGATACGCGAGTTTCCGTGCCCACAGCCGGTCACGGCGATCGTGCGCATCGGCGGCGGCACCGTTACCGTGACGGCGGAGGACCGACCATCCGCCGAGGTCGCGGTCGGCCCCTACGACGACAGCGAGGCGTCCCGGAAAACAGCCGCAAACACCAAGGTCAAGTTCACCGGAGACCGGCTACTGGTGGAGACCACAGACAACAGCGGCGGCTGGAGCCGGCGAAGCGGCCACATCCGGGTCGACCTTCGCGTCCCGCTCGACAGCCAGCTGCAGGCCCAGACGGGCTCCGCGGACATACAGACAGACGGACGCCTGGCGGAGGCGGTCATCCACACCGGCTCGGGCGACATCTACGTCCGAACGACTGCCGGCGATCTCGCCGTGGAGTCCGGCAGCGGGGACGTGCGCGCCGACGAGGTGGGCGGCTCGCTGCGCGTCAGCACGGCCTCCGGGGACGTGTCTACGACGACCGTGATTGGCCCGGTTGTCGTGGATGTGGCGAGTGGAGATGTCGAGATCGAGGAGGCGAGCGGACCCGTGAAGGCTTCATCCGCCTCGGGCAACATCCACATCGCCGCCGCACGCGGTGGCCAGATCCGGCTCGACTCGGCGTCGGGCGACGTCTCGGTGGGCGTACCCACCGGCACCCGGGTCTGGCTGGACCTCAGCACAATGTCGGGTTCAACCGCCAGCGACCTCGACATGACCGCTCCGGCGCCGGAGCAGGGCGCCCAGCTGAACCTGCAGGTGCGCACCATGAGCGGTGATATCAGCGTGCACCGCGTCAGCGCCGGATCTCCGGTGGCTTAGACGTAGAGCGAGGTGAATGGCGCGAAGGGCAGGTTGCGCACCACCATGAAGATGGCCCAGGCGGCCAGGAACACGCCGATGGTTTTCGCCGACAGTTTCGGCACCGGCAGCGTCCGTCCCCAGACGAACTTGATCGTCCAGGCGAGGTAGAGCCAGACCAGGAACGGAGCGGCGAAGACGGCCATCGCGTGGTGTCGGGCCGCCTCAGGGATGTTGCCGTGCATCAGGTAGAAGAAGGCACGCGTGCCACCGCAGCCGGGACAGTCCAGCCCGGTCGTCAGCTTGATGACACAGGTGGAGATATCCGACGCGCCGGTGTCGGCCGGGTTGCTGATCCACACGTACGATGCCGCGCCCAAGAAACACGCCGCGATCGCAGCTGGGGCCGCCCACCGCGGCGATCGCTCGTGCAGCTGGACCAGGAACCGCGCAAAGCGGTTTGTCTCCACCTCAGCCGCTGCATGCGCGTGGCCGATCTCCGGCTGGTCGGCGTGCTCGATCGCATGGGTCACGGTCATACGGTAACCCGTGACGGCGACCGGAGGGCGTCCGCCAACGGGAGAGCGAGGTCACCCCGTTCGGGCGTGTCCACCTCGGTCAGGTCCAGCCACGCGGCGAGTTCGCGCAACCGCCCGGCCAGCGCCTCGGCGACCTCCCCCGGCGGCCGGCCATTCTCGGCCCACGCCCCCGGCACCCGCAGCACCCCGGCCCGCCGGTCGGCCTTCAGGTCAACCCTCGCGACCAACGCGTCACCGAGCAGAAAGGGCAGCACGTAGTACCCATGCACCCGCTGTGCGGCCGGGGTGTAGATCTCGATGCGGTAGCGGAAACCGAAGAGCCGTTCGGTGCGACCGCGTTCCCAGATCAGCGGATCGAACGGGCTGAGCAGCGTCGCGGCATCCACGCGTCGGGGCAGTTTGGCGTCGACGTGCAGGTACGCCGTCGGCCGCCATCCGGCCACGGCCACCGGTCGTAGGACACCGTCCTCCACGAGCTCGGTGACGGCTTGGCGAAAGCCGGCCACCGGCAACCGGAAATAGTCCCGCAACTCGACCTCAGCAGCTACGCCGAGTGCGGCCGCCGCCACCCGCACCAGCTCCCGGCGCGCCTCGGATTCGGTGGGGGTCGGAGCGTTGACGACCGCCGGCGGCAGGACCCGCTCGGTCAGGTCATAGACGCGGGCGAACGCACCGTTACGCCGCGCGGTCGTCACCTCACCGGTCCAGAACAGCCATTCCAGTGCCGCCTTCACCTCGGACCAGTTCCAGCCCCAGTTCTGGGTACGTACCGGCACGTCCTGCTCGATCTCGGCGGCCGTGAGCGGACCACGGTTGCGGATCTCGTCGAGCACCCACCGCACCAGGTCGGGCGAGTCGGTGGCGATGTCACGCATCCGCCCCCAGGCGTGCACGTGAGCCGCGGACATTCGCCACCGCAAGTATGGCTGCAGCGCCACCGAGACCAGCGACGCCTCATGGCCCCAGTACTCAAACAACTCTCGCGGCGTGCGATAGGCCGCCCGGTCAAGCAGCGCCGTGGGATAGGCCCCGAGCCGGCTGAACAACGGCAGGTAGTGCGCCCGCTGCAGAACGTTGACGGAGTCGATCTGAAGAAGGCCGGTCCGCGCCACCACCCGGCGGAGGTGGCGGATCGTCGCCACGCCCGCCGGGCGGGGGTCGGTGAAGCCCTGCGCGCTGAGCGCGATGCGCCGCGCCTGGGCCGGCGAGAGGGAGTCGGACTGGGCGAGTGAAACGGTCATCGTGACAGCAGGTTACCCGCAGCCTCCGACACAACGTTCGGCGTCGAACCCCCGGCAGTCGATCAAGGGGCCGTGGTTGGATCACGAAACCGCGACCTGTTCTCCTTGATCGACAGGCTGGTGCCTATCGCGGTGAAGCGAGAACACACGCGGCGGCCAAACCGGTTGGATAATTATCGTGTGGGAAATGACCGGCTAGAGCCGGCAAAATCACACACGTTGATGCGATCTTGGCCGATTCCGACCACCACAGCGAACTCACATACAGTATGAATGCCCTGATCCGCCCACCCTTACGCTAACGGGATGCTCGGAAATCGCATATGCATACGGCCCGCTAAATATCTATGCGGGCCCGCCCACCGAGTGAGGTCGGTCAGGAGACCGCGACCTTCTCTGCCTGATCGACAGGCCGTGCGTGATCATGCTCCACTGGACTCACGCCCTCCTCGCCATCACGTACGGCAGGCGAATCGGGCGGTGCCGAGCGCACCGATCGGATCGGGAGGGCGACGAGGAGCGCGACGCAGATCCACACGTAGGCGTTGCTGAGGAACCAGCCGACCGGGTTGTCCCACCTCTCGTGGAACGACCAGACGAGTCGGCTGCACAGCAGGACATACGAGAAGATCATGAAGGCCAGAAGCCGCTTGCGTCGCTTCGGATCGGGCGCGGCCAGGGCGCTGTCGAGCAGCAACAGGATGGCGGGCCCGGCCCAGACCAGGTGATGCACCCACGTGATCGGGCTGATCAAGCAGCCGACAAGGCCGGTGAGAGCGAAGCCGGTCATCTCGTCGCCGGCCGACACGGCGCGCCGTACCCGCACCGCCCAGACCACCATGATCACAATGACAGTCACCAGCCACAGTGCGGTGCTGGGGTCGGCGGCATGGAGCCGCGCCACCGCCCCGTTCAGGGACTGGTTGGAGATGAACGCCTGTGCGCCGATGCGGTCGGTATTCCACAACGCGTCGGTCCAGAACACCCGGGACGCGTCCGGTGCCACTGCGGCCGCCAAAACCGTGGCCGCCGTGGCCGTGCCGCTCGCGATGATGGCGGCCCGCCAGCGCCTTGTGACCAGCAGGTAGACGATGAAGATGCCTGGTGTCAGCTTGATCGCCGTAGCCAGGCCGATGCCCACGCCAGCGAAACGGCTCCCCCGACGGACCAACAGCATCAGGTCCGCCGCCACGATGACGACCAGATACATGTTGACCTGGCCGAAGAGGAACGTCTCGCGCAGTGGCTCGAAGGCGGCGGCGAAGCACACCGCTAACGCGAGTGCGTACCAGCGGGTCCAGCCCTGTCGGCGGGCGACCGGATCCACCAGCCAGTAGATCAGCAGCACGGATGTAACGACGCACGCGATGCAGCTGATCACGATGGCGAGCGTCCACGGCGTTACCGCCATCGGCAGCATGAGCAGTGCGGCGAACGGCGGATAGGTATATCCGTACGTGCTGAACGGAAGCACGAAGTCGTAGAGGGAACCACCATCGTTGACCCAGTAGTTGATCGCGCCGTGGTAGACGTTCAGGTCGAAGAAGCCGTGCCTTACGGCCAGGAAGTAGACGAACGTGAAGATCGCGGCCGGCAGGCCGAGCACCGTGAGTATCCGCCGCCGGGTGGCGCGTCGCTGCGCTCCCGATTCCCGGTCCAGCGGTGCGACAGCGCTCTGCGGTGCGACAGCGCCGTGCGGTGCGACAGCGCTCTGCGGTGCGACAGCGCTCTGCGGTGCGACAGCGCCGTGCGGTGCGACAGCGCTCTGTGCTGCCCCAGCGCCTTGCGGTGCTGCGTCCGGCACGGCGTGTCCCTCCAATCCCCCGCGGAACCGTGTCAGCGGCACGGCCCAACTGTTACCCCGTACGCTCTGCGTGCATGGCGCTTGGCTTTGTCCGACCCGCGGACCCCGACGACGCCGCCGAGATCGCGCGCATCCAGCTCACCACATGGCAGCAGGCCTACCGTCGCATTCTCCCCCGACATGTGGTCGACGGGATCGACGAGGCCTGGGTTACCCACCGGTGGCTGACCTCGATCGAGGCGCCGCCGTCGCCACGGCACAGGGTGCTGGTCGCGGTCGAACAGGCGGAACAAGCCTACCTGGTCGGTTTCTCCGCGACGGGTGAGGTCGATGAGGCTGCGTTGGCACCTGATGAGGATCGCGCGGCGATACTTCGGCCAGATGTCGCCGCGGTCACAGATCTGCTGGTAGAGCCTCGCTGGGGACGGCGCGGGCATGGCAGCCGCCTCCTGGCGGCTTGCACCGACCTGTGGAGGGAGGACGGATTCACCTCAGCCATTGCATGGGCGTTCGAAGCCGACCCGGCAATGCGAGGATTCCTCACGTCCGCCGGATGGGAGCTCGACGGCGTCTCCCGTGGGCTGGACGTGGACGACCTACTTGTCCCGCAGGTGCGCCTGCACACCATGCTGACGTGACGCCGCCCGGAGGCGCCTCAGCCGTCCAGGAGCGGACCCAAGCCAACGGTGAGGCCGGGGCGGTGCAGGACGGCACGGATCGCGAGCAGGACGCCCGGCATGAACGACTGCCGGTCGTACGAGTCGTGCCGGATCGTGAGCGTCTCGCCCGAGGTGCCCAGCAGGACCTCCTGATGGGCGACGAGCCCGGCCGCCCGCACCGAGTGGATCCGCACGCCGTTCACATCGGTCCCGCGGGCGCCGTGCATCTCCTCCTTGGTCGCATCGGGTGCCGGCGCCATGCCCACCTCGGCGCGGGCCGCGGCCACCATCTCGGCGGTACGCAGCGCCGTGCCGCTGGGCGCATCAACCTTGTTGGGATGGTGCATCTCGACGACCTCCACCGACTCGAAGAATCGGGCGGCCCGAGCGGCGAACTCCATCATGAGCACGGCGCCGATGGCGAAGTTAGGCGCCACGATCACGCCGAGTTCGGGTTTGTGGGCGAGCCATTGCCGGATCCGCTCGTACCGCGACTCGGTGAACCCACTCGTGCCGACGACCATGTTGATGCCCTGGTCGACGCACCAATGCACGTGATCCATGACGGAATCGGGGGCGGTGAAATCGACGACCACTTCCGCGCCGGCGTCGGCGATGTTGAACAACCAGTCACCCTGATCGACCATGGCCACGAGCTCCATGTCGTCGGCCGCGTCGACGTTCCGGCACACCTCGGTGCCCATCCGACCACGCGCACCGAGCACACCCACTCGCACCGGCTCGGCCGACGTCCGCTCCACCGGGTCTGTTATCTCACCCTGCACAGGCTCGCTCACATCGCCCAACTTAGTGCACGGGCGACCCGCCGACCGTGCTACCGGCTGACGACGTCGGAGAAGTCGTGGTCGGCGAACGGCCCGATCACGGCGAGTGACGGCTGGCCACCGAGTACGGCTGAAGCGACGTCGCGAACCTCGTCCGGGGTTACCGCGTCCACCCTGGCGAGAATCTCGTCCACACTGAGTAGCTCGTCATAGAGCAACTCGCCCTTGCCCAGTCTCGACATCCGCGATCCGGTGTCCTCAAGGCCGAGCACCAACGAGCCCTTGAGCATGCCCTTGCCGCGCGCGACCTCCTCCTCGTTGACTCCGGCGGCTGCGACACGGCCAAGCTCGTCGCGGGTGAGAGCGAGCACCTCGTCCACCTTTCCCGGCGCACACCCCGCGTAGACCCCGAAGAGTCCCGAGTCGGCGAACTGGGAGATGTAGGAGTAGACCGAGTACGCAAGGCCCCGCTTCTCGCGGATCTCCTGGAAGAGCCGCGAGGACATCCCGCCACCGAGAACGTTGTTGAGCACGCCGATGGCGAAGCGACGATCGTCGTCACGCGCGATCGCCGGCCCGCCGAGCACCAGATGGGCCTGTTCGGTGTCCTTGTCCGCGATATGAAGGCGCCCGCCGCGCGGTCGTGGCGCCGGTCCGTTCGTGCTACCGCCGTCGCTACCGGCCACGGCCGCGTGGCCGGCGCCACGACGCGGCCGCGGCTGATCCACCGCGTCTAGACGATCCGCTCGCGAGAATGCCTCCTTCACGAGCTTCACCACCAACGCGTGATCGAGGTTACCGGCGGCCGCGACCACAATGGACGGAGCGGTGTAGCGGCGGCGGTAGTAACTCTGGATCTGGCGGCGGCTCATCGGCGAGATCGTTCCGACCGTGCCGGAGATCAACCGACCCAGTGGATGATCGCCGTAGATCACCTCGGCAAAGAGGTCATGAACCTCTTCGCCCGGCTCGTCGTCGTGCATGGCGATCTCTTCGAGGATGACCCCGCGCTCGGTCTCGACGTCGGCCTCGGCGAGGACGGAGTCGACCACGAGATCGCACATGACGTCGATCGCGAGCGACAGGTCCTGATCGAGGACCCGCGCGTAGTAGCAGGTGTACTCCTTGGTGGTAAAGGCATTCGTCTCGCCACCGACCGACTCGATGGCGGCCGAGATCTGCAGCGCCGAGCGGCGCTTGGTGCCCTTAAAGAGCAGGTGCTCCAGAAAGTGCGACACCCCGCCCAGCTGGCGGGTTTCGTCCCTCGAGCCGGTCGCCACCCAGACGCCAAAAGAGACGCTACGCATCGCGGGGACGGCTTCGGTCAGAATGCGCAGCCCGTTGGGCAGTACGGTACGGCGTACCGTGCCGCCCAACGGGTCATCCGCGAGCGTCCAGGTGCGGGCGCGGCTCATGAAGCCGGGGTCAGCGGTCGCGGGTGCGGCGACGACGCTCCCCCTCGCCGCCCGAGCCGCCCTCGCCGCCGGAGCTCGGGCCACGGTCGCTGCGGCCAGGGCCGCGGTCGCCGTAGCCACGCTCGCCCCGGTCGCCCCGGTCGCGTGGGCCGCGGTCGCCGCCACGCCCACCAGGCCGGTCGGCCTCGGGGCGCTCCACACCCTCCGGAAGGACCTTGTCGAGGTAGATCTTGCCGCGGCCGTCGATCTCGGCGATCTCAACCTCGACCTTGTCCCCGACGTTGAGGAAGTCCTCAACCCGGTCGACGCGCTTGCCGTCGCCCACCTTCGAAATGTGCAGCAGGCCGTCCCGGCCGGGCAGGAGCGATACGAAGGCGCCGAACGCGGCCGTCTTCACGACCGTGCCGAGGAACTTGTCGCCGACCTTCGGCATGGTGGGGTTGGCGATCGCGTTGATCCGGTCGATGGCGGCCTGGGCGGATGGCCCGTTCGTCGCCCCGACATAGATCGTGCCGTCGTCCTCGATCGAGATCTCGGCGCCCGTCTCGTCCTGAATGGCGTTGATCGTCTGACCCTTGGGTCCGATCACCATGCCAATCTTGTCGACCGGGATCTTCACGGAGGTGACCCTCGGTGCGTACTGGGACATGCCGGCCGGCGAGTCGATCGCGGCCGCCATGACATCGAGGATCGTCTGACGTGCGTCATGCGCCTGCTGCAAGGCGGCGGCGAGCACATCCGACGGGATGCCGTCGAGCTTCGTGTCCAGTTGCAGGGCGGTCACGAAGTCGCGGGTACCGGCGACCTTGAAGTCCATGTCGCCGAACGCGTCCTCGGCACCGAGGATGTCGGTGAGCGAGATGTACGTCGTCTTGCCGTCGACCTCGTCGGAGATGAGGCCCATCGCGATGCCCGCGACTGGCGCCTTGAGCGGTACGCCCGCCGCCAGCAGCGACATGGTCGAGGCACAGACCGAACCCATCGACGTCGAGCCGTTGGACCCGAGCGCCTCGGAGACCTGACGGATCGCGTAAGGGAACTCCTCCCGGGCCGGCAAGACCGGGATCAGCGCCCGCTCGGCGAGTGCGCCGTGCCCGATCTCGCGCCGCTTCGGCGCCCCGACCCGACCCGTCTCACCGGTCGAGTAGGGCGGGAAGTTGTAGTTGTGCATGTAGCGCTTGGACTTCTCCGGCGACAGCGTGTCGAGCGCCTGCTCCATGCGCAGCATGTTGAGCGTGGTGACGCCGAGGATCTGGGTCTCGCCGCGCTCGAACAGCGCCGAGCCGTGCACCCGCGGCAGCACCCCGACCTCGGCCGTAAGAGGCCGGATGTCGCGAGGCCCGCGACCGTCGATGCGTACCTGGTCCCGCAGGACCCGGGCCCGCACCTCCTTCTTGGTCAACGACCGGAACGCGGCCCCGATCTCCTTCTCCCGCCCCTCGAACTGCGCACCAAGCTGCTGGTACGCCTTGTCCTTGATGAGATCCAGCGCCTCTTCGCGCTCGGCCTTCGCGCCGATCTTCAGCGCCTCGGTGACCTCGTCGCGCACGGCCGAATCGACCGCCGCGTAGACGTCCGCCTCGTGCTCCAAGAAGACCGGGAACTCCGTGACGGGCTTCGCCGCGACGGCGACCAGTTCGTCCTGAGCCCGGACCAGTTCGCGGATCGCAGGTTTCGCCGCCTCCAGGCCCGCCGCGACGACCTCCTCGGTGGGCTTGGGCGCGCCCGCGGCCACCAGCTTCAGCGTGTGCGGGGTGGCCTCGGCCTCGACCATCATGATCGCGACGTCACCGTCGGGCAGAACCCGACCGGCCACGACCATGTCGAAGGTGGCTCGCTCGAGCTCGTCGTGGGTCGGGAAGGCGACCCAGGTGCCCTCGACGTGGGCCATGCGGGTCGCGCCGACCGGGCCGGAGAATGGCAGGCCGGCGAGCTTCGTGGACAGCGACGCCGCGTTGATGGCGACGACGTCGTACGGGTGTTGCGGATCCAGCGCCAGGATGGTCTCCACGACCTGGACCTCGTTGCGCACGCCCTTCGTGAACGACGGCCGCAGCGGCCGGTCGATGAGACGGCAGGTGAGGATCGCGTCCTCGCTCGGGCGACCCTCGCGCCGGAAGAACGAGCCGGGAATGCGTCCGGCCGCGTACATGCGCTCCTCGACGTCCACCGTGAGCGGGAAGAAGTCGAACTGCTCCTTGGGCTGCCTGCTCGCCGTGGTCGCCGACATGACGACCGTTTCACCGAGCTGGGCCAGGGCCGAGCCCGCGGCCTGCTGGGCCAGGCGGCCGGTGCTAAAGACGATCTCACGGGCGCCGAAGGACCCGTTGTCGATGACCGCCGTGCTGTGTTGGGTGCCGAGAGTTGTCTGCTCGGTCATCTGCGGCGTGGTCATATGTAGTTTGTCTCCCTTGTGACGGGTACGCCCGGGGGAGCTTGCGCCGCGGTCGGTCTTCGATCGAAGCCCTCGGGCCTGTCAGCACCTCGTCGCGACGGTGATCGTCGCGCGGTGCGTGTCCCGGGGGCCACTACCGAGGACCGACGTGTGTCGGCGGGTTGCCGACCGGCTCCCCGTGTCGGCGTACCAATTCGTTGTCGCCGGACCATCGTGGTCACGGCGCTGAGTCGTTCTGTCTCGACATGCGGGGCGCTCCGCGCACGTCCATCACCGGCTCTCTCGTGACCGGTCATTGTGATCGAGGGAGCGTCCCGATGTCGTACGACACCTGCGGGACACTCCCTCGATCAACGTCATCGCCGTAGGCCGAGTCGCTCAGCGACCGCCCGGCGGCGCTGGATGTCGGTCTTGGCCAGGTAGGCCAACAGCCGGCGGCGCTGACCCACGAGGATCAGCAGACCACGACGGCTGTGGTGGTCGTGCTTGTGGGTCTTGAGGTGCTCGGTGAGCTGGTTGATGCGGTGCGTTAGCATCGCGATCTGAACCTCGGACGAACCGGTGTCGCCCTCCTTCGTGCCGAACTCACCAATGATCTTGGCCTTGGTGGCCTGGTCGAGCGCCATAATCTCCCTTTACGGTCGGGTTGCTTGTACAGTCCCGCACCCGCGGCGTCGTGCAGGCACGCGGGACCCCCCACCGGTCACCCGGTGTCGCCCAAGGTTAACAGACCGATGGGGTACGCCCGCTTCGCCCCTTCACGGGAGCGCGACGCGGGTGTCGGCCACGTCATGCTCGATCTGGGCGACGAGTGGTTCGATGCCGTCGTACCGGCGCATCTCCCGCAGCCGGGCCACAAAGTCGAGAGCGAGCCGCTCGCCGTAGAGATCGCCCTCGAAGTCCAGCACGTACGCCTCAACCCGCCGCTCCCGACCGGAGAACGTGGGGTTCGTCCCGATCGATACGGCGGCTCGAAGCGGCTCGGTGTGCGCCGAACCTCGCCGGGCCAGCCAGGCCGCGTACACGCCGTCGGCTGGTACCGCCGTGTGCGGCGAGGTCATCAGATTCGCGGTGGGGAAGCCGAGCTCCCGCCCACGCAGATCACCCCGCACAACGACACCCTCGAGCCGGTGGGGACGCCCGAGTGCGCGCGCCGCCTCCGCGACGTCCCCGGCGTCGACGCAGCTGCGGATGTAGGTCGACGAGACAACAGCGCTCTCCGGCCTGTCGCCGGGAGCACTGGAGACGAGCGGCGCACCCTCGACGGTGAACCCGAACGTGCGCCCCAGACGCTCCAGCAACGCTACGTCGCCCGCCGCCTTGTGGCCGAACCGGAAGTTCTGCCCGACCACGACGGCGCTCGCGTGAAGGTGCTCCACGAGGACGTCGTGGGCGAACGTCTCGGCCGACAGGTGCGAGAACTCCAGCGTGAACGGGATCACGCACAGCACATCCACGCCGAGTGCCTCGATGAGCTCCGCCTTGCGGCCGGACTCGGTGAGGATGGCCGGATGCGAGCCGGGGCGGACCACCTCCGAGGGGTGCGGGTCGAACGTGACGACCACCGACGCGATACCCAGTTGCCGGGCCCGCGCGACGGTGTGCCCAATGATTTGCTGGTGGCCACGGTGGACTCCGTCGAAGACCCCGATCGTCACTACGGATCGGCCCCAACCGGCCGGCGCGGCCTCGACCCCCCGCCAACGCTGCACGGATCAGCTCCCTTCGTCCGGTGAGGCGGGCGCGGCAGGTCGTACCGGAGACCCGCCGGCCGGAGGCACACCCGCCGGATACAGCACTACCTCGGGACGCGCCTTTCCGTCGCGCTCCGACACGATCGCCACCACGGTGCCATCCGGTGCGAAGACCGCGTACGGGCCGGCGAGCCCGACCGGCGCGAGGGGCCCACCGTGCGACAGCATCCGCGCCTCGTCGGAATCGGCGTCGCGCCGGGCGAAACACCGCTCGGCCGCCGCGGCGATCGGCAGCGTCACCGGATCCGGACGCTCCCCCAGTTCCGCCAGCGTCGCGGCCTCGGCGAGGGTGAACCCGCCGACGGCGGTCCGGCGAAGCGCGGTCAGGTGCCCGCCCACGCCCAGTGCGGTGCCCAGATCGCGTGCGATGGCGCGGATATAGGTGCCGGAGGAACAGGTCACGTCGACATCCACGTCCACGACGGCTGGCTCGCCGCTGGCGCGGTCGGTTCGCACAGCGGTGACGTCGAGCCGGAAGATATGGACGCGGCGGGGCGGGAGGTCGACCGCCTCGCCCTTGCGTACCCGAGCATAGGAGCGCACCCCGCCCACCTTGATGGCGCTCACGGCGCTCGGGACCTGGTCGAGGTCTCCGACGAAGGCGCGCAGAGCGGCCCGTACGGCGTGCCCGGTGACACCCGCGGCGGAGGTCTCCGCGATGACTTCACCCTCCGCGTCATCGGTGAGCGTGGCCTGCCCGAGGCGGATCGTCGCCAGATAGCTCTTGTCGCTGCCGATGAGGTAGGTGAGCAGGCGCGTCGCCCGCTCAACGCCGACGATGAGCACACCCGTCGCCATCGGGTCGAGGGTGCCACCGTGGCCGACCCGACGGGTACGGGCGAGTCGGCGCACTCTGGCCACGACGTCGTGCGACGTCATCCCGCCCGGCTTGTCGACCACGACCAGCCCGTCCTGAGCCACCGGCGCGCCATGCCTTTCTGATCGACAGCCGTTGCGTACGGTCCCTGGCCGACAGCCTCTCAGACCGGCTTGCTGCCGAGACCGAGCACCCCGCCGGTGGAGTCTGCGTGGCACAATCCGGCCTGGACGACCCCCCCGACCCATCGAGGTGACGCCATGACCGGCCCGTACCCGCCAGGAGCTAACCCCCCTCCCGGCCCCTGGCAGGACCCGACCGGAGCCCCCGCTCCTCACCCCGCGAGCGAGCCTTGGCCTGCCCCGCCGGGCCAATACCAGCCTCCCGCGTCGTATCCGCCCCCCGCGTCGTACCCGCAGCAGGGGTCGTACCCGCCGCCGGGCCAGTGGCAGCCCGGTCCGTCGGATACCCAGGAGTTTCCGCCGACGTACTCGCCCGTACCGATGACCCCCGCACCGGCGCCCAAGAAGCGGACCTTTCTCAAGATCCTCGGCACAATCATGTCGATCCTGCTCGTTCTATGCGTCGTCGTCGTGGCCAAGACCGGCGTGCGGGACTTCCTGGACGGTCTCGGCAAGGATCCGGTGCCCACGGGTGCCGTCCCGTCGGGCATCTCCGCCACGAGCACCGCGACGGCGGCGCCGACCGGACCGTTCGAGGACACCCCGGCGGCGGAGTACCCCGAGGGCGAGGCCGGCATCACCTTGCCGACGGCCACCGCCGTCACCGGCTTCTCGAAGAGCCAGGTTGCGGCGTCGCTGCAGAAGGTCAAGCAGGGCCTCGTCGCGTCCCGCCTGGACCCGAAGATGCTGGTCTCGCGAGACTCATCCGGCCTGGTCAACCTGCTCGCCCCGGACTCACGCGATGGCATCAAGCAAGACTTCACCAAGCAGAACTTCTTCAGCTTCGCCAGCCAGATCGCACCGGGCTACTCACTCGCCAGCGAGAAGGTGCGGGTCAAGGGCCGGGTGACGTTCAGGGCCACGAAGAAGGACGGCATCCGGCTGCTCGAGGTGATTACCAACTTCGTCTGGGTCTACCCGTTCAGCGGTTCGCTCTCCGAGCCGGGTGACCACCTGGTCATCGTTCATGACGAGGTGCACTGGGTCTTCCCCGTCGAGGCCGACGTCGAGAAGAGCTCGCGCGGCATGTGGATCAACGAGGCGCAGGGCTATGCGTCCAACATCGACTGTGTGCTGCTTGACCAGAGCCTGCTCGCGCTCGGCAAGCCACGGCTCGTCCCGGGCGGTTCGGCCGAGGACGACAAGGCGGCGTTTGATCCAAATCGTTCCTTGGACATCAAGGACACCTGCTGACCTAGCGGATCATGGGTATGCATTGGACGCTTAGCCGCGCTGTGGGCGCTCCTCAACACGGGTACGTGTCCAATGCTCCCGCCGCGCGGCGAGACGCTTAGCGTACGGCCCCGGCGACGGACCACTGGGTGCCCCGCACCCGCAGCAGCAGGGCGACCAGGCGAACCACAATGAATACGGTCAGGCCGGCCCACACGCCGCCGAGGCCGAGGTTGAGCGCGTACGCGAGCCAGATCGCCGGCAGGAAGAAGCCGAGCGCCGCGACGAGGGTGAGGTTGCGCATGTACCGCACGTCGCCGGCGCCGATGAGCACGCCGTCCAGGGCGAAGACCACGCCCGCGAGGGGTTGCATGGCCACGAACCACGGCCAGGCCACCAGAGCCTGAGCGCGCACCTGCGGGTCCGGCGAGAACAGGCCCGGCAGCACGAGAGCGCCCGCGGCGATGGCCACGCCGAATGCCACACCGCACACTCCCCCGATCCGGGCGATGCGCGCCGCTGCTCGGTGCGCCGCAGTCGTGTCACCGGCGCCGAGGGTCGCGCCGACGAGCGACTGGGCCGCGATCGCCACGGCGTCGAGGGCCAGCGCGCAGAACATCCAGAGTTGCAGCGCGATCTGGTGCGCGCCAAGGGCCGCCGTGCTGAAGCGGGCCGCCACGGCCGCCGCGGACAGGAAGCAGGCCTGGAAGGCCGCACCGCGCACGAGGAGGTCGCGGCTCACTACCAGTTGGCGGCGCAGCATCGCCGGGTCCGGTGCGAGGGCCACCCGCTCGACCACGAGCGCCCGGGCGAAGAGCACCCCGCCCAGGGTCTGCGCGGCGACGTTGGCGATGGCCGAGCCGACGAGCCCCAACCCGGCCGGATAGACCAGGAGCGGGCAGAGCACGGCCGAGAGCACGTTGGAGCCAATGACGTAGTAGACCGGTCGGCGGGTGTCCTGCACCCCGCGCATCCATCCGTTGCCGGCCATCGCCAGCAGGATGCCGGGGGCGCCCAGAGCCGCGATCCGCAACCACTCCGCCGCGCCGCGGGCGACCTCGCCGTCGCCGCCGGCGAGGATGCGGGTCAGCGGCGCCGCACCGAGCTGGGCGAGCGCGGCCATCGCCACGCCGACCGTCAGCGCGAGCCAGGAGGCCTGGACACCCTCGTGGACCGCAGCGGCGCGATCACCGGCGCCGAAGCGTCGCGCCGCACGGCCGGTCGTGCCGTAGGCGAGGACAGTGCCGAGCCACGCCGCGATCGACAGGATCCCGCCGCCGAGCGCGAGCCCGGCGAGCTGCGTGCGTCCGAGGTGCCCGACGACCGCGGTGTCGACCAGGACGTAGATCGGCTCGGCGGCGAGCACGAGGAGTGCGGGCAACGCGAGGGCGGCGATGCGTCGCGCCGATACGGCGCCAGGCTCAGCTGTCACTTCCACCCGGTCATGCTCCCACGGCGGTAAGGAGTTGCGCCATCTACGCTACTTACATCTGCCGAAGAGTGGAACTGCGCGCACCCCGCCCACCGACACCCGGTGAGCGGGGCGCGCTCGAGGAGGGAGAGGGACCGTGGCTACCAGCGGCGATCCATGGACTGTTGCAGCGCCTGGCGTGCTGTCTCGCGCGGCTGGGTCGCGCTCGGCTCCGGCTTGGGCTGCGGTTTGGGCTTGTCGTTCATCGTGTTGACCTTCATTCACGCATGGGTTGATTGGCTGCGCACGGCGCGATAGCGCCGGTGTCGTTATCGGGGCGCTGCGGCGATCAGGCCGGGATCGCCGGCCGTCCTGCTGTGGGAGTCCGTCAACTAAGAAGATCAACCGTCGAGGTCGACAGTGCCGCGTTGATCGCCTTCGGCGAAGCTGATTGGTGTCGCACCTTCGCCTCGCTCCCCTACCCGCTGTGCTTGATCTGCGGGGCCAGCGCCGAACTCCGCGGCGGGGAGCTGGCCTGCTAGCTGCAGATCCCGCCGCGGCGGCGAAGAATGAGTACGCTGCGCACGTTGTCCAAACTAGCGTTAAGCCCACTGGCTGGCGCAAAGTTCCCAGATTGCGGAACGTCGGCGCGCGCGAGGGCTCAGCGGGCGAAGAAGTGCCAGCCGACCCACCACCAGAAGCCGAGTACCGCGACGCGGCCGACCGGGACCTTGCCGACCTGGTACTGCATGACGAAACCGCTCATGTCGCCGAAGGTCGGGATCTTCGAGTCCTCGCGGCGCGACAGCCAGCCGACGACGGCAAAGGCCGCCGCGACGACGACGAAGAGGCTGATGATCACGATTCGGCTCATCGGCGGATCAACGCCCAGAAGCCGGTCAGCCAGCCGAAGTAACAGGCCGCCCGGGCAAGGTATGTGTTCAGCACGGGATCGGCGAGCAGGGATAGCGTCGGATAGTCGTCAATCGAGTGCTTGCTGAACGCGTACAGCTCGACGAAAGCAAGCATCAGTACGGGTACGAGCCACCACGCGGCACTCCGGCCGAGCTGCGTCGGCGCTGGCCGCCGCCCCGTTCGGCCGGTCATCCCCAGCCAGAGCAGAGTGCCCCCCACGGCGAGGACAAGCAGGTTGGCGCTGAGCGTGAACGACCCAAACAGTCCACCCACGGCCGCGATGAGTACAAAAAGTGGGATCACGACCCAGGGTCTATCCCACGTACGCACTGCCTCAACGGTCACCGGGGGCGGCTGTTCCATACGTCGATTGTTACCGCTGACGGGCGGCTTGGGCACAGTCGGCAAGCCCTAATCCACCCTGATCTTCTCGGACCGGTCGAGTTTGTCCCGTACCGTGCCCAGGACCTCGGCCGCCTCCCCGTAGCCGGTGAAACCGGCGGCCAGTCGGTGCCCACCGCCCCCGAGCGCCACCGCCACGGCCGCGACGTCGGTGCCTCCCTTGCTGCGCAGGGAGACCGCCCACTGGCCGGGTGCGACCGGTTTGACCAGGCAGGCCACGTCGGCCTCGGCCGCAGTGCGTACCACGTCCATGAAGCTCTCCAGCACGTGTATCGGCTGGCCGTACCGCTCGAGGTCAGCCATCGTGGCGTACGCCGAGACCAGGCCGCGCCCATCGGCCGCCGACGGATCGAGCTCGGCCCGGTTGAGCACCTCCGCGAGCAGCTGGATCGCGGCGAACGGACGGGTGTCGAACACCCGCCTGGCCACATCCCCTGGTTCGGCACCCGCCTCGACCAGCCGCGCGGCCAGGGCGAGCACCTCGGACGTGGTCGCGTCGAACTTGAACGAGCCGGTATCGGTGGCGATGGCGACGTAGAAGCAGGTCGCGATCTCCCGGTCGACGACGACGCCGAGCCGAGCGAGCAGATCCGCCGCGACCACGGCCGTGGCCGCCGCATCCGGATCGACGAGGCGGATCGACCCGAATCCGGTGTTACTGCCGTGATGGTCGAGCATGATCCACGTCGGCGCCGACTCGAGCGCCCCGATGAGCTCGCCGAGCCGACCAGGACTCGCCGCGTCGAAGCTGACCGCAAGGTCGGGCCTGGCCGGAGCCTTGCCGGGGTCGACGAGCAGGTCCAGCCCGGGCAGGAACCGGAACGGCTCGGCGACCTCGAACGGCTCCGGAAAACTCGCGTAGACGCTTGTGAAGCCGAACCGGCGCAGCCCGAGGCCGAAGCCCAGCATGCTGCCGAGCGCGTCGCCGTCTGGGTTGACGTGACACGCGAGAAGCACGGTTCCATCGCGCGGCGCAGCGGCGATCGTCTCGGCCGCGAGGAACAGCTCTGCGTCGAGAGTGGACGACCCGTACCTCACCGACGCTCGCCGAGCGTCGCGCCGTTAACGGTTTCGGCGTCGAAAGCGTCGACGTCGTCGAAGGCGTCAACGTCCTCGATGCCTTCGCCGGCCACCCGGTAGGGCTGGGCGTCGCCGGCGTAGGTGGCCCCGGCCGCGAGCTCATGCACCTTGGCGTCCGACTCCCGTGCCGCCGCCAGCAGCTCGTCGATGTGCTTTGCGTGGTCCTGCACATCGTCGAGGACGAAGGCCAGCGTCGGCGAGTGCTTGAGTCCGAGGGCCCGACCAACCGTGCTGCGCAGCAGGCCCTTGGCACTCTCCAGGGCTGCGGCGGTGGCCATCTGCTCGGTTGCGTCACCCAGCACGGTGTAGAAGACGGTGGCCTCACGCAGATCCGCGGTGATCCGCGAGTCCGTAATCGTGATCATGCCGAGACGCGGATCCTTGATCTGCGTACGGACCAGCTCCGCCACCAGCTCCCGGACGCGCTCAGCGTGCCGACGCACCTTGGCCGGATCTGTCATCTCCTCCACCTCCGACGTGTTCGAGAGTGTCAACGAAGGGCAGCCCGACTTCCCTGAGACTACTCCGGGCGCGCCCGTTCCTCGGCGATCCTGCGGGCCGCGTCAGTCGTCCTCGCCGTGCAGTCTCCGGCGGGTCGCGAGGACCTCCACCTCGGGCCGGCCGAAGACCAATCGCTCACACGAGTCGAGGACCTCACGGACATGCGCGGCGTCGGCCGCGACCACGGCTACCCCGATCTCCGTGCGCCCGTGCAGGTCCGCCAGCCCGACCTCGGCCGCCGCGACCTCGTACTTGCGCAGCGCCGCGACTATCGGTCGGATGTACGAGCGTTTGGCCTTCAGCGACCGGGAGTCGCTCGGCAGCAGAAGGTCGTATACCGCAGTCCCGGTGTACACGATGTGCAAGATTACGTTTCTGCACCCGGCACGCCAAGCGATAAGGGCGGCCGAGTTTCGTGGCGACGTTGGCGCCTTGTCGGCAGGCGGTCCCATTGCGTCCGTGGACCCGTGAGGCGACGGCGGTCCCACCAGACCCACGCCGCGTGAGACGGCCGCTACTCCGTCCGGCTGACTCGGGCGTCACTGTGATCTATGTACATTGGCGCTTATCTGGACCGCAACCGTGACTACCGGCCCGGCTGGGATTCCCTTTGACAGACGTCAGATTCGCATGAACACTGTGCTTCGTCGTGGCGATACCGTGGGAGAGGCGAGACCTCGTTTAGTCGGACCGACCATCCGAGATCTCAACGGTAACGTTTTCGACGTTCACCAACCCAGGCCGATAACGTTGGGGATCCCAGCTGCTTCATATATAACTCCGATTGCTTCTCTAACGACCGATACCTCCATACCAAATCTGCCGCTAGTGACGGCGAGAAAGGGCATCCTCACTGTTGAGGTGAAGGCGGTAGCGAGCCCCTGCGTATATCCTCGTAAAGGCGTACTCCTCCCGAGTTGGTGGCGGTATCTCGTCGAACGTCACGATTGAGTTCCATGAATCATTCCTCAATATCAATGCGAACCAAGGCTATCGCAGGATCGCCGGCGGCAAGAATCGACTTGAGTATCGTAACCATGCCTTCCAGTCCACCTTGGTTGACCACAATGACGTCCGGAATACGAAGATAGGCACCATTGAGATGTTCGCCGGTTGTCTTCCACCGCCTCATGATTCGGCTTAACTCGGCTACGGAAGAGAAACGTTGCGCTCCATCGGCTTCCGTCGTCGAGAATTACCTCGACGTCGACATTCTCGACCGACTTGACGGCATCATGACTGCCAAGCATGAACACAGCCTCTGCTCCGCCGAGCTGGACTCTTACAATGGATCATCTGCCATAGAGTTCAAGCAGCCTATTGATCACGGCGCTCTCATCGGTTGCGCTGAGCGACATCGTGCCGATTCCTGGATTCATATTTCCTTGGCTGAGTTGGGCGAATGAGCTGTCCATTTCTTGCTGGACTCGTTGATTCCGTCCGCCTTGCTGTGCGGCCTTTGTTAGCAATGAGTCGTCGCCTATTGCGGACGACACGGTAATGCAGTTGCTGTTGTGGACGAGTACCGGGGCGGTGCCCGTTACCACATAGTACGTGTGCCCGCATCTGCCAGGTTGCCGTTGTTGTTACATGCCGACTATCTCGTGGAAGAGGAGGTCGGAAGGACGCGCCATTATGTCATGCCAAACAACCCTCGAGTACTCCTCATCGAGGCCAACGGCCTCCAGCGACCGGAAGCAGGAGTAGTAACGCAGAGTCGCACTGCGCTCTCTCGGCGTTAAGCCTTCTAGCGGTACTCGAAACTCCTCAAAATACGGTGTATACATAGCGAATATGTCACGGCAGATGTAGAGACTCGGAGGTTCGAGAGCGTGGAGTTCTTCCTGAACTGTTACAGGACTAGGAGCTGCTATCGTCAGGTCTGCTGAACTTCGCAAGGCTATCGCTACTCGAAAAGAGTTGCTCTGCTCCGTGGCGACCTTAGACAAGACCTCCACACATATGTGCGCGTCTTCTACCGCCGAGTCTCTTGAATAGTGACTACCCAGGAGCTCGTCAAGATGGATCGAATCGTATGCCGGCCGCGTTGACAGACTGAACTGACGCGCCGACTCGGCGGCCCACTGCGCAACCTTGGCTCGCAGCGATTCAGCCACGAGGCACCACCCATCCGTTACTCTCAAGCCACTTTCTCTGAGTGTTAGTGACGTTGGTGAAACCATGCTTCCAGGTTCCGTCTTTGTTGAGCGCGGCACCATTTTCAAAATGAACATGGGTCTGCTCTCCAGGGACCTTGCCGGTGTCAACCCGCTTGATCCCGGAAGGTGCGCTGCCCCGGAGAATCGCCTGGTTCATTTGGTTTGGTGAGAGCGCATTGGAGCTAGCACCGGCACCTGGTGGGCAGTTGTGTACCAACACTGGTGTGTTTCCGGCGAGTACATAGTACGTGTGGATGTCAGACACGGTGAGGTTGAATGCCGGCTCCACGTGTGCGGTGATCCACCGGATACCGCTGATCGGCACTGTGGCGCCGCCGACGCTGAGGAGCTTGTCGCCAGGGTCGAGGGCCTGGGCTTGTTGCCACTGTTGGTCGGTAGCGTTCCAGAACGGGTGATCCTCGGTGGTGGTGATCAACTGGCCATCGACATCAAGATCGACCACGGTGTCGTTGTGAACCCAGAGGAGGGTGACCTTCTTGGCCGCTGTCCTCCCGGTCTCGGGATCGGTGGCGAGGACCTCGGCACCGACCTTGATCTCGTCGATGGGTTTCGTCGACCCGTCGGCCATGACCACTTTGGTGTCTGCGGCGAAGCTGCAGAAGTTGTCGAGAGACCTGGCCAGGTCGGCAACGTTGTCGACGGTCTTGAGGGCTCGTCCGAGGACACCGCCGCCGATGTTGAGGGCGGTCCAGCCGCAGGCGGTCATGCTGCCGTTGACGCAGTCGACTGCATCCTTTATGCCTAGTTGTTCGGCGATCCAGTTGAAGGCCCTGTCCTCTTGCTCTGTCTTTTGTCCGCAGACGACACAGACCAAGGTCGGCACATAGGGGAGGCCGTGACCGGAGGTCCATTGATGGAGATCGAATGCGTCCTTCCATACCGCCATTGCGACGTCGTCATGGGGACTACACATGTCCTTGTCGCCGTGGCTAGCGGGGCAATTCTCCCCGACATGCTTGGTGTACGCCGACGCATACAGCTTTGAATCAATCTTGGGCGCGGCCTTGGTGCGAGCGACGCCATTGACGTGGCCGGTCTCCATGGGATGCGACGTCTGAGACTGCGCGTTGACAACGCCGCAGTACCAGCGGTCGCACCATGACCCGGGTTCCAGACCCGATGGGTCGCTCAGCGTGGTGGGGTTGTTGTTGGCGTAGGAGTAGCCGTTCCACTGTTGCGGGTCGGTGAGGTCCATGAGCGGGTCGACGGAAATGAACCGCCCGATGTCGGGGTCGTATTCGCGCGCGCCGAGGTGGGTCAGTCCGGTGGGATCGGCGGTGCCGCCGACGAAGCCCTTGTCGTTGACCCAGATGGGTGGGGTGCCGCGGTCCTCGCCGAACGGCATGCTCTGGCGGGTGGTGGCGGCGAGGGTGGTGGCGTCGATGGCGATCTGCGCGGTGCCGTGGTGGTCTGAGGCGAGCCAGGTCAGGCCGCTCTGGGTGCGGCTGGCGGTGGCGCCGTAGTAGCGGGTGCCGGCCAGCACCCCGGCCGGGTTCTTGGTGAGTTCCTGGGCGCCGAGGTAGGCGGTGGTGGTGCCGTCGGGGTCGCGGCGCAGGAGCCGGTAGCCGCCGGCGTCGTAGAGGTAGCCGGTGGTCTGAGCGTCGACGGTGTGGCTGGCCAGGTGTGCTTCGGGGTCCCAGGTCAGGGCCTGGCTGGTGCCGGCTACATCGCGGCTGGTGGTGTCGCCGACGGCGTCATAGCCGTAGGCGTCGGTGCCGGCACCCGGCCCGGTGGTGGTGGCCGCGCTGATCGCGTGGGGCCTGACCCCGCCGGCCGGCGGATGCGCATAGGTCGTCACGGTGTCCGCGGCACCGCCGAGGCCGAAGCGGGTCTGTCCGGTGCGGTTGCCGACCTGGTCGTAGCTCCAGGCGGTGCGGTACGGGTCCGGGCCGGCGGTCGGGGTGGCCGGCGTGCCGCATACGCCCGAGGTGTTGGTGTACGCGTCGACCAGCCGTTGCAGCCGGTCGTAGCCGAAACATTGGGCCGACACGACCGCGCCGGCCTGTTTGTGCACGATCGCGGTGACCCCGCCGGCGTTGCTGTAGGCGTAGTCGTCGGTGCGGGTCTCGTCGAACGTGCCCGGCGACGTCTGGTTCTCGGTGTGCACCTGGCTGGAGGTAAGCCGGGCGGTGGCCTCGTCGAGGGTGGTGGTGAGCCGGACCTGCTTTCCGGCCGGCCCATGCAGGCTTTGGTAGGCAGGGCCCCACGGGTAGTAGGAGATCGAGGCCAGGTAGGTGTCCAGCCCAGCCGACGAGACCACATACCCGGAGGAGTCATACCCGGTGGTGATCGTCTCGGCCGGCAGCCCACCCCCGGACGGCAGCGTCTGCGCGGCGACCGAACCGTCCACATTGTACGTAGTGGTGCTGACCCACGGCCCCTGCGTGGACAGGGCACCCTCCACCGGCGGGAAGGCGACGCTGACGCCCAAGGGCCGGTAACCGTCGTCGTAGCCGATGACCGCGGTGGTGTAGGCGTTGCCGGCGTCGATTCGGGTGGCGGAGGTGAGCTGGCCCGTGGCCAGGGTGTCGTAGACCCACTCGGCCCGTTTGGTGCCGGTGCCGACCGGGCCCTGCCAATTCGAGGTCTTGCGGCCGAGGCTGTCGTAGGCGTAGGACAGCGTGACGGCGCGGGCGTCGGTGGTGGAGGTGAGCTGCCCGGCGTTGTCGTAGGTGTAGCCGGTGGTGCCCTTGTCCGGGTCGGTGGTCTGGGTCTGGCGGCCACGCAGGTCGTGGGTGAAGGTCCAGTCGTTGCCGGCCGGGTCGCTGACCTCGACCAGCCGCCCGGCCAGATCGTAGGTGTAGCTGGTGGCCTGATACGCCCCGGTCGGGGTGTCCGACGCCGTGTACTGGCGCAGCTGGGTGGTCTGGCCGCGGGCGTCGGTGATGGCGGTGGTGGCGGTGCCACCGGCGGGTGGGGTGGTGGAGCTGCGATCACCGTCGTACGCGGTGGTGGCGGCCCATCTCTGCACACCCAGCGCCCACAGCTGGTCGGCGGTTGGGCGGCCGAGGCTGTCGTAGACGTAGCGACGTTGGCTAGGCACATCGGCGTCGGCGAACGAGGCCAGCGCGGTTCCGGGCGCGGTCGTGTTCCATAGCAGCGAAGCCTTGACCGGCAGGCCGCGGCTGTCGTACGTGGTGTCGGTGATGACCCGCCCACCGTTGGCCTGCGGCGCCGGCCGCTGGTTCTGCCGGGGCCGCAGCAGCCCGTCCACGATGTCGTACGAGCTGATCTGCACCCCGGCCGGGTTGAGCGTCTTCGTGGTGGTGTAGGAGGGTGCCGCGATCTGCAGCGTGTAGCCGTACTCCACATTGGGGGCGAGGTTCAGCGCCCGGCCCGGCAGCCACACCCTGATTGGGCGGCCCAACGCGTCGTACGCGGCGGTGGTGGTCTTGTTGTTGGCGTCGGTGACGGTGACCGGCACCCCCCAGGCCGGCTCTACCGCAGTGGCGGTTGCATGCCCGGCCGAGTTGGTGACGGTGAGCTGGGTCACCGGGCCGCCGCCGGCCGGGGTGTAGCCGGTGGTGGTGAGGCGGTTGAGCGCGTCGCGGACGTCGACCGGCCGACCGAGCGTGTCGTAGACGGCGGTGGCCACGGTGGCGTACACAGGTGCGCCGCTGTAGCTGGCGGCCTGTTCGGTCTTGGTCACCGCACCCTTGGTGGGGGCGGTGCCGAAGGTGGCCGCGCCGTCGTAGAAGTAGCGCACGTCGCCCAGCAGTTCGCCGGGGTAGCTGGGCGTGGTCGCGCAGGCCACCCCAACCGTTTCGATCCGCGACGGCGCGGTCGTGATCCAGGCCGTGGTGTTGCGGACATAGCTGGTACGGGCGCAGGTCTGGTCGTTGCCGACCGCGGTGTCGCCGGCATTATCGACCATGATCGGGGTGCCGTGGGTGGCCTCAAAGGTGGTCACCGACTGGGTGCGCCGCCAGGTCGAGTTGTGCGCCAGCCAGGTCCGCGAACGTACCGTGCCAGTGCGGGCGTAACCGGCGGTGTGAACAAACGGCGTGGCGAGGTTCGGCGGGAACATACGGGTCGCGGTGGTGGCCCGCCACGGATCGTTGATCACCCCGGACAGGGCCTGCCCACCGGGTCCATTGTAGACGATCCTCTCGCGCAGGAATCCGGCCAGGGCGAGGTCGTCGTTGACGGCGACGCCCTCGGAGTCGGTGACGGTCACCACCCTGGTGCCCTCACCGGCGTCGGTGCGGTCACCGTGCAGGCCCCGGAGGTAGCGCAGCATGGATTGCGACTGGGTCTGGCCGGCGGCGCCGTCGGTGATGGTGACGGTGGAGTAGCCCCGCCAGACCGACCACGACCGCTTAGGCAGCGGCGTCGACACCCAACCCCCCCGGTTGTGCCCCCACAACACCGTCGACGACGACCCGGCGGTCGAGTAGGCGTAGCCGTGCACCACATCCGGGGAACCGCCGACCAGGTCCCGCTCGAGCACCTGGGTGACCCGGTACTTGTTCCACCACGACCAGCCGGGACCGGGCGCACCCGGCGGGTAGTAGTACTGCGGGAAGCACCGGTTGGAGTTGTTGTCCGGATCAGGCTCGGTCGAGGTGGTGCAGTCCGAACCCCCGTAGCTGACAGCGATCTCGCCACCGGCGCCGGTGGACAGCGCCGTGATCCGGTACTTGTAGACCTGCGGCACACCGAGGGAGACGTTGTAGTCGGACCGGTTGGCGTACTTGGTGCCGCCAAACGTGATCGCCGGCAGGCTCACCGTGCCGCCGACCTTGCCGGTGTGGGTGATCGAGGCCAGCCACAGCGACGGGTCGGTGCCGTCGCCGGTAGCCGGATACAGGTGGGCCAACGCATATTCGTCCACATCGGACAGGGCGCCGCCGGAGAGCACCTGGGTGGTGATCTTCGTCAGGCGAGTGGTGGTCCAGAACGTCGGCGCCACCGCCGCGGCCGGGCACGGCGCGGCGGTGCAGCGCAGGTCGAACGGGGTGTCCGGCCAGTTCGCCGTCACCGGCGCCGCCTCGGTGCCGCAGCTGGACAGGCACCGGAACCCGGTGGTGAAGTTCACCCGGGCCGAGGGCAAGGTGGTCAGTTCGGTGCCGGCCCGCAGGCCGTAGTCGATGCGGGTCAGCGTGCCGCCCCGGTCATACGTGGTCGTGGTGGAGGTGCTGCCGGCCAAGCCGGTTCGGTTGACCTGTTTGGCGTAGTGGTAGACGGTGGTGTTGCCGTACGGGTCCACCACATGGTCCAGGTTCCACCGCCAGGCCCGTCGGCACCATGACGCGGCGAAGCTTCCCGTGTTCAGGCACGGCTCGCCGGTGTGGTTGGCGAACACCGGCACCGTCCAGGCAGAGTTGGTCTCCGCGTTGCCGGACACCCAGCCGGGCAGCCGGTTACGGCCGAAGAAATACTGGGTGCCGTCCGGGGTGGTCAACTTCCAGTAGTCGCCGAACACGTCGCCGTTGTTGAGCGAGGTGTCGGTCAACGGCTGCACGCGGGTGCCGTCGTCGTCGGCCAAATGCCACACCCCGGTGGCGTCGTCGCGGATCAGCTCCGAGTTGCGCCCGGCCCAGGACAGGGTGGCGTTGTTCTGCCGCCAGCACATGTCCCCGGTCGGGTTGGGGTGCACCGGGTTGGACGCCGAGGGTCGGGTGCCGATCGCGTCCGGCTTGGCGTCGCCGTTGAAGTCGCCGGTCACCATCAGCGCCTCGAACACGCCGAACCCGGTGCCGATCACCGCCCCGGAGCCGGCCAGCCAGCCGCCGGCTCCGTTGCCCTTGTACAGGCGCAGGTCGCCGGTGGCCGCGTACCGGGAGATCACATCGGCCTTGCCGTCGCCGTTGAAGTCGCCCCAGCCGAAGATCCGGTTCATGCTGTTCCAGCCGGTGCCGATCTGAACCCCGGCGCCGATCCAGCCACCGGCGCCGTTGCCGTAGTTGGCGAACAGCACCCCGTCCGAGGCCCGCCGGGAGATCACATCACGCTTGCCGTCGCCGTTGAAGTCCCCGGGGGAGAAGATGATGTCCCGCCCGCCCCAACCGTTACCGATCTGCACCGCCGCCGGCGCCAGGCCGATCCCCGAGGCCACCCCGGCCCGCAGAAACAGGTTCCCGCTCGCTATGTCCCGGTAGATCACATCCGGGTAGCCGTCGCCGGTGAAGTCCCCCGGCGAGAAGATGTTGTCCCGGGCCGCCCAGTTCCCGGCGTCCAGCACCCGCGGCTCGGAGAGCCAGCCGCCCGAACCGTTACCCCGGGCCAGATACAGCGTCTTGTCGGTGGCGTCCCGGTAGATCACATCCGGCTCGCCGTCGCCGGTGAAGTCCCCCGACGAGAACACCGCCACGTCGGTGTCCCACAACACCGCCGCCGTGGTGCCCGAACCTCCGGCGAACCCGCCGGTGCCGTTGCCCGGATACAGCCGCGCGTCCTTGCCGGTGGCCACATCGTTAGCGCAGGGCCTATACGAGCGTTCGATATAGCCCGGCTCGAAATTCCAACCCTCACCCAGCCACGACGTCTGCCCGCCCTCGGCGTTGGTGCGCCCATCCACCGCCGCCGACGAATACCCCAATGACACCGCCGGCGCCCCACCCGCCGGCGCCGGCGGCACCCGCACCGGCATCGACCACGAGAAATCACCCGCAGACGTGCCCGCCGTCCACGACCCGGCCTGCGCCAACGGCGTCTTCGAAAAATCGCCCGTCTCGCCCGACACCCCCGACGTCAACGCGAACACCGCCGGCTCCGAATCGACCCCGACCAGAGCCTCCACCGCACCCCCGGTGCGGGCCACCCGCGCCACCGCCGCCGGGTCCGCACCCAAATACACCCGAGCCCGCACCGTCGCCTCGGCCATATTCACCGACGCCGAATTCACCGGCGTCGCCAGCCGACACGCCTCAACCCCCGGCGAACTCAACACACACGCTGGCAGCGACACCAACCGCAACCGGGAGGCGAAGTCCGCCCCAAACGCCCCCCGGAACCCGGACGCATCCACCGCCAGATCGACCAGACCCGCCGCCGCGACGCCATCCGTGCGGGCCATCGACACCAGCAGCCCCTGCACACCCGCCGCCGTCACCGCCGCCTGATCGGCCACCGCCACCCGTACCCGACTCACCCGAGCCGCGGAACCAGAGGCAGCTGTTCCGTCTAACCACAATGGCGACGAACCCGCCCGCACCAACCCGCGCGCTGCCGCCGAAACCCCCGATCCAGCCCTGGCCACCGACGGGGACAGATCCACCACCTGGGAACCTGCCGCAGGCAACACTGGATCGTCAGGCGGCGACCACTGCGCCCCCTGCGACTGCGACACCGTCGCCTTGCGCGCCGGCACCGAACTCGTCCGGACCGACTCCACCGGCGGCGGCGCAGCCCCATCCGAAGCAGCGGAGGCGGCCATCGGCGGCAGCGCCACCAACAGCCCGGCCACGACGGTCGAAACCAGAGTCGAGACGGCGACCCGCCGAATGCGACCCCGACGGAACCGGCCGACATTGGCGAGTACAAATGACACAGACCGGGCGTCCAACAAACCTCCCCCGCATGAAGTTCGAGCCCCGTGAATGTAGCGGCCGCCCAGGTCCGCCGCAAGACATTGACAAATTGAGGTGTTTGCTGCGGATTCAGCCGGGGAAGCCCACCGCGCCGATCGGCCGGCGGCTGTGCCAGGATTTCGCGGATGGGCGAGTACGCGTTGCTGCTGCTCCCGTCGGCGAACCGGGTCTACGCCGACGCGGCCGTCGACCTCACGCGGGCCGAACTCGAGGTGTTCAACCGGGCCGCGCTCGGTGGCCGGCTGGGCGCGATCGCGCCGACCCGGATCGGCGGGGTGAGCTACTTAACATTCACGGCCGACGCACTAACCGCGCGGGACGTGGCCTACCTGTCCAACGCCTCCGCCGCTTACGCGCTCTTCGAGGTTTGCGCCGACCTGCTGGGTGGCGACGTGCTCCGGCCGGTGGAGTTGACCCGGCTCGACCAGTTCGACGACGACCTGATCACGATCCAGAAGTACCCGGGCAAGACCAACGAGCAATTCACGAAGCTGCTGCTCAATGTCACGGTGCTCGCATCCGCCGCCGCGCCGGACATGCTCGATCGCCGGTTGCGGGTCCTCGATCCGCTGTGCGGCCGGGGCACCACGCTGAACCAGGCCTTGACCTACGGGTACGACGCCGCGGGGCTGGACCTCGACGCGAAGGACTTCACGGCGTACTCGGTTTTCGTCCAGACGTATCTGAAGCGCAAGAAGATCAAGCACCAGGCCGACCTTGGGCCGGTACGCCGTGAACGTAAGGTCGTCGCGCGCCGGCTGACCGTCACGCTCGCTCCGACCAAGGAGGCGTACCGCGCCGGTGACACGCTCAGTCTTGATGTGGTGAACGCCGACACGACCCTGGCGCTGGATTTCTTCCGGCCGGAGAGCTTCGACGTCGTGGTGGCCGACGCCCCGTACGGGATCCAGCACGGTAGCCGCACGGGGGCGAAGGGTCTGCGCCGCGGCCCCCTGGACCTGCTCACGGAAGCGATCCCGGTATGGGCGCGCCTGCTCCGCCCCGGCGGCGCCATGGGCATCTCGTGGAACACCTTCGTCGCGCGTCGTGAGGACACCGCCGCGATCCTGGCGGAGGCTGGCTTGGAGGTGCTCGACGACGGCCCGTACGAGGGATTCCGCCACCGCGTCGATCAGGCCATCACCCGCGACATCCTGATCGCCCGCCGGCCATGATCCCGCTCCCTCTCTCGTCGATCTAGGGGTTAGCGACGTGAATGGAGATCAAGTCACGTCGCTAACCCCTAGATCGACGAGGCGGGGCGGGGCGGGTTAGGCGCGGGGCTTCTCCCGAATCTCGAACGTCTCGATGATGTCGCCCACCTTGACGTCGTTGTAGTTGCCCAGGGTCAGGCCGCACTCGAAGCCCTCGCGGACCTCGGTCGCGTCGTCCTTAAAACGCTTGAGCGAGGTGATGGTGAGGTTCTCCGCCACCACCGCGCTGTCGCGCAGGAGCCGGGCCTTGGCGTTGCGCCGGATGATCCCGGAGCGGACGATGCAGCCCGGAATGTTGCCGACCTTGGACGAGCGGAAGACCTCGCGGACCTCCGCGCTGCCGAGTTCGACCTCCTCGTACTCCGGCTTGAGCATGCCCTTGAGGGCCGCCTCGACCTCTTCGATGGCCTGGTAGATGACGGTGTAGTACCGGATCTCCACACCCTCACGGTCGGCGTAGTCGCGGACCTTGCCTTCGGCCCGGACGTTGAACCCGATGATGATCGCGTCCGACGCCTTGGCCAGGTTCACGTCGTCCTGCGTTACGCCGCCAACACCACGGTGGATGATCTTGAGCTGGACCTCTTCGGCAATGTCAATCTTGACGAGGGCATCCTCCAATGCCTCCACCGAGCCGGAGACGTCGCCCTTGAGGATGAGAGTGAGTGTCGTCCGCTCGCCCTCCTTGATCCGCTCGAGCAGAGTCTCCAGGGTCGCCCGACCTCGCTTGGCCGCCTGCTGCGCCGCCCGCTCGCGGGCCTGACGCTGCTCGGCGATCTGCCGTGCGATGCGGTCCTCGGTGACGGCGAGGAAGGTATCGCCAGCCCCGGGAACGGCGGTGAGGCCGAGCACGAGGACCGGTCGGGCCGGGCCGGCACTCGGCACGGGCGTGGCGTTCTCGTCGAGCATGGCACGTACGCGGCCGTGCGCGTCGCCGGCCACGATCGAGTCACCGACCCGGAGCGTGCCCCGGTTGACCAGCACCGTGGCGACCGGGCCGCGGCCGCGGTCGAGGTGTGCCTCGATCGCGATGCCCTGTGCCTGGCCATCGATCGGCGCCCGAAGGTCGAGTGCCGCGTCAGCCGTGAGCAGCACGCCCTCGAGCAACCCGTCGATGTTGAGACGACTCTTCGCCGAGATGTCGACGAACATCGTGTCGCCGCCGTACTCCTCGGCTACGAGGCCGTACTCGGTGAGCTGCTGGCGCACCTTGCCGGGGTTCGCCTCGGGCTTGTCGATCTTGTTGACGGCGACCACGATCGGCACCTCGGCCGCCTTCGCATGGTTGAGCGCCTCGATCGTCTGTGGCATGACGCCGTCATCGGCCGCGACCACGAGCACCACGATGTCCGTGGCCTGTGCGCCGCGGGCACGCATGGCGGTGAAGGCCTCGTGACCCGGGGTGTCGATGAAGGTGATCGCCCGGTCCTGGCCCTCGTGCTCGACGTGCACCTGGTAGGCACCAATGTGCTGGGTGATGCCACCGGCCTCACCCTCGGCCACCTTCGCCTGCCGGATAGCATCGAGCAGCTTGGTTTTGCCGTGGTCGACGTGACCCATCACGGTCACGATCGGCGCACGGGTTACCAGGCGGGCCTCGTCAATGTCCTCGTCGAGGTCGATGTCGAAGCGGGCCAGCAGCTCGCGGTCCTCCTCCTCGGGGCTGACGATCTGAACCTCGAAGCCGAGGTGCTCGCCCAGCAGGAGCAGGGTCTCATCCGTACAGGACTGCGTCGCCGTGACCATCTCACCCAGGTTGAACATCTCCTGGACGAGCGAACCCGGGTTCGCGTTGATCCGGTCAGCGAAGTCGGAGAGCGAGGCACCTCGCGGAAGCCGGACCATCTGGCCCGAACCCCGGGGGGCGCCCGAGCTCATCGTCGGCGCGGAGAGGTTGTCGAACTCTTGACGCTTCTGCCGCTTCGACTTGCGACCCTTGGGCTTGCCGCCGCCGCGACCGAACGCGCCGCCGGCGCCGCCCGGGCGACCACGGCCACCAGGACCGCCACCTGGGCGTCCCGCGCCAGCAC
>JAHRHA010000149.1 GCA_020027875.1 Micromonosporaceae bacterium
CTCGGCCGCGGATCTCTCGCCGGCCGCGAACCCGGCCCGCCATGCCAGCCGCTCCCGTTCGGCGCCGCGCCGTCGTCTCACCATCGGCGAACCACGGCCGGGACCGGTGCTCATGCCGCTGCGTCCAGGGCCAGGATCGCGCTCACCTTCGCCGCCACGGTCACCTCTGTGTAGATCATCGTCGATGTAATCGAGCGGTGTCTCATTAATTCCTGGGTTAGTCGGATATCGCCTTGTTGGCGTTGCACGGCCGTGCCGAACCAGTGGCGTAGCCGGTGCATGTGCACGGCTCGTAGGCGGATCGAGTCGAAATACGCCCGTTGACGGGACGAGATGCTCTTGCCGGTCAGGGTCCGCCCGCGGGGGGTCCGTACGACCGGCCCGGGGCCGCGGTCGCGTAGCTGCGCCCACAGTTTCGGATGGGTGGGCACGAGCGCCGGGTCGCCACCCTTGCTCCGGCGGATCAGGATCGTCTCGGCGGACACGTCCTCACGGCGTAGGGCGGCTATCTCGCCCACCCTCAGACCCGCGTAGGCGCCCAGCATGACGATGGTGCGCCACGGCTCGGGCGAGACGTCGAGCAGAAACGCGAGCTCGGCGTCGCTGACCGGCTTGGGTAGTGAGGCGGGCATCCGCGGCCGGCGCAGCCGGCCCGCCGGATTGTCGACCCGGTGGCCGTACTCGACGAGAAAGCCGAAGAAGGAACGGGCCGCGTTGCGGTACGTGCTGCGGGTCCACGGCGTCCAGCCCTCGTGGCCGAACCAGTTCGTCAGCGCGGGCGCTGTGACCATGAGCGGGTCGCCCAGGTCGGCGACAATCTGCCGGATCACCTTGCGGCGCCCGGCGATGGTGGCGCCGGTATGCCCGGCGGCGCGGGCGTAGACGGTGAACTCGTCAAGCAGCGGCCCCACGTAGGGCCTCGTCGACGATTGGGCGTCGCGCGGTGGCACGGTCACCCCGGATCCGGATCTTGGCTCAGCGTCGACTACAGGGCGCCCGGCGCTCATCCGTTGCTCCGGCCGCAGTAGCCGATATCGCCGTAGCCGGGGGTCTCGTACACGACCCGGGCCGGCAACCCGCAGGTGCACATCTCGCCGGGCTGGGCGTAGCGGTCGGCGCCGTGCGGCACACTCTGCCCGCAGGTGCCGCTGACCCAGCCCGGATCGGCGGTTGGGAATCTGTCGAGGACCGCGGCGCTCTCCCGCTCGCTCAGCTCGCGGTAGTGGCCCCAGAACTTGAGCAGCCTGGCCGCGGCGCCGCGGTCCAGGTCGACGCCGAACGCGCGGAGCGCAGTCTCTGCCGTGTCGATGATCGGATTGCCGTCGACCCCGTCGAGTACAGACGGGATGGGATGCTCGTGCATGGGTCGCCTCCTAGGGGCGATCAAGGGCCCGGGTTGGAGATTGCCTCTCCGCTCGGGTCCGCCTTGTTGTGTCAGCCCACCGTAACCCCCACCGTTCATGAACGTACAGGGGCGTACATGCTGGAACTTTAACGGTCATGCTCGCCTACCGTCGAGTCATGGTGGATCCGGACGCTCCGACGCCGCCGTACCGGCAGGTGGCGGCGATCCTCGCCGAGCGGATCCGCTCCGGCGACCTCGTGGCCGGTAGGCGTGTGCCGAGCGAGAAGACGCTCCAGCAGGAGTACGGGATCGCACGCGGCACGGCACGTAAGGTCGTCGCGGTTCTGCGCGATCAGGGCATGGTCTACACCGTCCCCGGCCGGGGAACCTACGTCGGCACGGAGCCGGAGTAGCCGTCTACAGATACCCGTCAATTGGAGGTGCGATGAGCTGGAGTGCATTGATCGGTGCCTTCATCGGCGCCGGGATACCGGCCGGCCTCGCCTACGTGAAGCTGCTCCGAGATCGCCAGATGACAGACGCGAACGCGTATGGCCCGGCCCTACTGCTCCTCGACCAGATGGACCCGATTCGCGTGACGATGAACGTCGGTACGCCGGAGGTCGAGGCAGAGCGGTGGAAGGCGTTCACTCAACAGGTCGACGCGGCGCGCGAGCGCCTTCTAGTGGTCTCTGCGGGTCACCCGCGGCCCGATATTCGCGAATTGGCCGAGCAGGCAGCGGTGAAGCTCGCCGACGTGCGCAACGCGTCATCGTGGGCGGTTAGTGACCTCTTGCGGAACCGCGACAACGCCGAATGGATGGACACCGCCAGGAAGACCCACGCCGAGGCGAGGCAGGCGCTGCGGAATCTGATCGAGGCAACGTTCACTGTCAAGCTGGCCCGTTTGCGCCTCACGCGTGTCCCGAAGCCCAGGCCATGACGCTCTACAGTGGACGTCCGTGCACCTTGTTCTGCACCTTATCCCAACCGTCCACGCAAGTACGCTGGCGTACGCGAAAGCCCGTGACCTGGGAAAACATACGTCCGCGTACTTACGCAGACGTCCTGCGCCGACCTACGGATCAGAAGGTTGGGAGTTCGAATCTCTTCGGGCGCGCACTATCTGAACAGCACAAACGCGCGGGGCCGGTCGATCATGACCGGCCCGGACAGCATCTGGTGACAGCAACGCCGCTCATGGCCCGCCGTCCTCGTCATCCTCGAAGAGGTCGCCGATCTGGTCCAGCGCGGTCCGCTTGTCCTTGAGCGAAGCGTGCCCGTAGACGGTCATGGTCATGTCGAGCGTGCTGTGTCCCACGATCTCCATGACGGTCCGCGGTGGGACGCCAAGGGCCAGCAGCACGGAGACGCATCCGTGTCGTAAGTCGTGGAGCCGGATGGCGGGAAGCCCGGCCCGCGCGCCCGCGGTCTGAACCAGCCGGGTGCAGTTTCGAGCGTCGATTGGTGTACCGACCGGCGTGGTGAACACGTAGCCGACGTCCGGCCACCTGTTCCCCAGTTCGCTCCGTTCGACCGCCTGCCGGTTGCGGTGCTAGGCGAGCGCCTTCACGACAGCGCTTGGCAACGGAACGGTTCGGCGCGAACTCCGACTCTTGGATCGTAGACCTCTAAGCCGCCGCCGACGCGATGGAGGCCGCGACGAATGCGGATGACGCCGAGCTCGAAGTCGACATCCTCCCAGCGGAGCCCCAAGCACTTCGCTGCGACGAAGCCCGAGCACCACGAATACGACGAACATTGCTGACAGGCGGTCCTTGCGTACGTGGACGAGTAGCCGCTTCGCCTCGGGCACGGACAGGGGTTCGCGCTCCGCACTCGCCGGCCGCGGCCTTGGCCCGGCCGATATCGCGGACGCGTTCGCGTTGTACGAGCAAGCCTTGACGCTGATGGAGGTCGGGTTGCGTTTCGGTGTGAGTCGGGCGCGGTTCGGCGGGCACTCAGCGGGGCCGGGCTCACGATCCGACCTCGTGGTCGCCGCGTCGGCTGAGCCGTCAAGGCGATCCATTCAGCGAGCAGGGGGATGGGGCGCCGAACGGTCGTACCGCGCCCCGATCGACTTAGCCGTCGGCGACGGAGAAGACCTCGATCCCTGCCGCTTCGGCAGCGTCGAAGCGGGCGTCGCCGCGGGCGACGAACGCGACCACGGGCAGGCCATGCACCGGGTGCCGACCGCCCCCGACGGGCGCAGAGTGCGCTCCCGGTCGAAGGACGCTCGCGGGCCGGCGGGAAGGGGGTGAGCACGTCGCGCTCACCACCGATCAGATCGATCCGCTGCTATTCGAACCGCACTTCTTCCGGCTTCGTCATCCGATGCAGAACCGGCAACGTCGCCGCGACCAGTCCAAGCGCCGCCGCAAGCCCGCCGCCCAACGCGAAGTAGTAACCGGCGCCTGGGTGGACCCGAATGGTGGCACCGTCTGGCGCGAAGGCACTCAGGATCGACGCGATCGCGGGGATGCCCAACCCGAGGCCGATTCCGGCGGCGATCAGTGATCCGGCAACCAGCGGTAGTGCCGCCTCAAGCAGGATGACGATGTCGAGCGTTCCGCGCGAGACGCCGCTCACGCGCAAGAGGGTGAATGGGCGCCTGCGTTCCAACAGACCGCCACCGATCGATATCGCCAAGCTGCAACCGGCTGTCACAAGGGTCAGCACGATGAAGGCCAACACGGCTCGCTCGAGGTTGGTGTTCTGAGCGTTGCTGGCGACAGCGACCTCGCCGATCGTCTCCGGCACCGACGTACCGTACTGACCGTTGCCTGACGTCTGACCTGCTTCCGGATGCCGAGAGGCGGCCTCGTATGTCGTCAAGTAGGTACGAATTCGTTCGAGCGTGCTCGGGTCGTCGACCTCGATCAGCATCCCGGCCAACGACAGCGTGCCGACGTCTTCCAAGCTCTGTGGGCTGCTCGGCGTGACGACCGGCAGGCTTTGGTAGATGCTCAGCGGGCTATCGCCGGCCAGGACGTTCTCGGCCGTGACGACCACCGACGGCGCATCACGTGGACACGAGCCAAGCGCACCGATCTGGGCGAGGCTCGCACACGTGGCGATGAACGCTGCTGGAGGTCCTGGAGCAGCAGGCGGATCCGCACCGGACGTGCGTTGCTGAAATGCCGTGAACGCCGGGTTGGCATAGAGCGGTACGACCGCTGCCCCCTCGTAGGATTCCATGGCGCGCACCAACGCCGCAGCTCCTTCTGGTGGAACGCCCGGTACGAGCGGATCCGTGTTGAACGGAACACGCAGAATGCTGCTCAACGAGCCTTGGCCTGGCGGGTTCTGTGCCCGGTTGAGTGCCGGTACCAGCGCCGACACGAAGGAACCGATGAAGACCGCCAACACCAAACTGCTCACCGTACGGAATGCCTGCTTCGGGTTGTCGGCAAGGCGGCGCGTGGCCAGGAGCGACGACGCGCTGCGGGTGGTCCTGGCCACCAGCTTCGCCACCTGCGTCGTTAGCCAGGAGCCACTGAGCACGATGCCGACCATGATCAGGAGCAGGCCGACGAACAACGTGAACGGGTTCGAGTCACCGGTCTGCCGCAAGCTCGAGCTCACCTCCGTCGCCGCGCGTGGGAAGAGCAGTACGCCCGCGAGAAGGGGTATGAGTCGCCATGCTCGTGGTCGTTTCGCAACAGACGATTTGCGAGTGACACCGAGCGGCGAGATCTGCACCCGACGCAGCGAGAGCAGCGAACCAACCATGGCGACACAAGGAACGGCGACGATCGTGCCGATGTAGCCCCGCAAGGTCGGCGTGACATCGCCCGGGAAGAACTGCGTCCCGGTGAACGATGAGCTGGCGAGAGCCGGTCGTACGGCCACGAAGACGAGCGAACCGAGGAGCGCTCCGAGGAGCGCTCCGACGACGGCATCGACTGATGCGAGGGCGTTGATCTGGCGTGGCGTCGCCCCGATGAGTCGCATGGCGGCGTAGCGCTCCTCGCGTCGGGCCGCAGACAGGCGCGTTGCCGTGTTGATCAGGATGAGGAGCGGGAACAGGACGGCGAGTGCTGCAATTAGCAAGACCTCCCGAGACCCGCTCGACGCATGAGCGGCACTCGAGATGCGGGAAACGGCCACCGTCCCGTGCTGCTGCAGTAGCTGCTGCGGTCTGGAACCGACGATGATCGCGAGTTGGTTCGGAGACAACAAGCCCACCGGTTCGATGGTGCCGATTTGCCGGCCAGGGAAGCGGTCGCCGAGCTGGTCCCTCGGCACCGTCTGCAGCAACGAGGCGAGCGCCGGCGACGCGTAGAACTCGCCGGGCTCCGGCAGTTCTGCGACACCGGGCACGACCGGCGCGTTCGGGCCAGCTGCTGCGAGCTGCAGATGCTCGATGGACTGTCCCTGATAGATGCTCTCGCTGTAATTCCACAGCAAGACGTTCGAGCTCGCTCTCGGAGGCGCGGTGATCGGGCTACCCGATGTCGATTCCCACGACGGCCGGTTGCTCGTCAGTTGCAGCGCGTGGTAGCCGGCGAACACACCGAGCAGGATCACGACCCCGACAGCCACCGCGGAGATCGTCAGCAGCAGTCGCGCCAAGGCCTCACGTCCGCCCTTGAGCGTGAGCTCCAACCCGAGGCGATACATCACAGGGCCGCTTCAGCCCGACTCCGGGCGATGTTCGCTCGGCCGTCACGCACCATGACCTCACGGTCGGCGTAGGCGGCGATCCGCGCATCGTGCGTGACGATCACGACCGTCGTGCCTTGTTTCCGCGAGATGGTGACGAGCAACTCCATGACATGTTCGCTCGCCAGGGAGTCCAGTGCGCCGGTCGGCTCATCGGCGAACAACACCTGCGGTTCGATGGCGAGCGCCCGCGCGATCGCGACTCGCTGGCCTTGGCCACCAGACATCTCACCGGTTCGCTGCCGCTCCAGGTTCTCGATTCCAAGACGGGGGAACCAACTCCGAGCGACTGTGTACGCCTTCTTCCTGCTTGCTCTGTTCAGCAGCAGTGGTAGCGCGACGTTGTCCTCGGCAGTCAGTTCGGGAACCAACTGGCCGAACTGGAAGACGAACCCGAACGAAGTTCGCCGCAGGCGGGACCGCCCGGCTTCGTCCAACGTGTCGAGTCGCCTGCCGTCGAACCAGACTTCGCCACTGTCAGGCTCGACGATGCCCGCCATGCAGTGCAGCAGCGTCGACTTGCCGGAACCGCTCGGCCCCATAATCGCCAAGATCTCGCCGCGCGCGACAGCCAGAGTCGCGCCTCGGAGGGCAGGCGTCGCTCCGAACGCCTTCTTGACGTCTCTCGCCTCCAACAGGTGGTCACTATCGCTCACGTCGAATCTCCTTCGCGAGTGGTTTCAGCCTTCCCAGGGTGACGTCCATCCACCGCAGGTCAGCTTCCAAGTGGAACAGCGCGTAGTCGGCCGTCAGCCTCTCAGACAAGCTGTCGCTTTCCCTTCGCAATGTCGTGAGTTCGCGCATGCGTTGGATGTGAGCGCCGCGCTGCGCGTCGAGGTAGACGTCCGGTTCCTTCTCTAGGAGGATCGCCGTGACGACCTTTGTGAATAGAACAGTTTGCGTGTCCGGCCGCTGTTCTTCGGGTGTCGTGAGCCAAGTCTCGAGGTCATTACGGCCGAGTTCGGTGATCGCATAGAGCCTTCGCTCAGGACCTTTGCTCGGTTCGATCGCACCTTGCGTTGCGATCTTCTTGTCGCGCAGCAATCGCGATAGCGTGGCATACACCTGTCCGAAGGCCAGTGGCTTCTGTTTCCCGTAATAGAGGTCGTAGTCCTTCTTCAGGTCGTACCCATAGCTTGGTCGCTGACCGATGATCCCGAGGACGGCGTACGCGATCGACACGCCGTGACTATACATCAGTAGTATAGTTGACGCCATGGAACTTGAGGAACTCGGCGGAAGTGGCGGTGGCTGTCGCCGATGACGATCCCTTGGTGGGCTTGCGGGCCGCCGCACAGATTCGCGTAGAGATGGATCTGATCGAGAGGCAGTGCTCGTTCGCCGAGCTCGCAACACCGGGGGTGACGTGGACCCAGATCGCCGCGGTGCTGGGGTTTCCAAGCAGGCGGTGCACAAGAAGCACGGTGGGCGTCGCTGGTTGGGCGGCGTCCGGACCACGTCCGCGCGCGCAGGCCCGGCTGTTGCGGATCTTCTTGGCGACCTCGTCCGGACCACCCCGCGTGCGCGGGGAGCACGCCCCTCCCGGTACAGCTCAAGCAGCCGCGCAGGACCACCCCCGCGTGCGCGCGGAGCACGCAGCTTCGCACTGGAACGAGCGCCGTTCGATAACAGCAGGGACGAGCGCTGGCGCCCGGGTCTTTTGGTGTGCCAACGAGGACACCGCAACGATCATGATCGGACACGACGACGAGACCTGGGACATCGCCTTACTGATGCCCGTCGCCGTGGTTGAAAAGATCGCCGCCCTGGCCGAGGATCGGCACCTCGACTGACAGCACCGGATGACAGCAACCGCAACGCCTCGCCCCGGACAAGCATGGACATGCCACGGCATCTGACCAGCAGTTCGCGACGCGGCTGGACCGTCCCACGCGACCTCGCCAAGCCTACGGATCAGAAGGTTGGGAGTTCGAATCTCTTCGGGCGCGCAAGGTGGACAAGGCCCCGACCAGCGTAAACGACGGTTCGGGGCTTTGATCGTTCTCGTCCGGGCTGAGCGCAGTCACCTTCACCCGCGCCAGCGACGTGGGCAGGATGTGCCCTTCGACCATCTGCCTGTATGAGTCGGCGGTGGCTTCGTCGAGGTGCCCGGCTTCGACCTCGCCGGCAAATGCGCACGTCAAGCCAGCGGGTCAGGTACGCGGCCAGCGTCGGGGTTCGCCCGGCCGGCTTCGGGCGGCCCGCCTAGACCGCCGCGAGCAGCCTGCGGCGTTCGCGTATGGCCTCCTCCTCAGTGTCGCCGTAGGCGATTTTCTTACGTCCGGACGGGAGAGTCACTGCGGCGCACCACTTGCCGTCCGACTCGCGCTGATAGACGGATCCCTCGCCCTTGGGTGTTCTCTTCGCCATCCGTCAGCCCGCCTTCCGGCGACGTGCGGCCGGCAGGAAGCCGCGCAGCCGCGCCTCTCGAATCCACCCGGCCATGACCGACCCGATCGCGGACCTCATCGGCGACTACCGCGCGTTCACGGCGCGGCAGCGCGACCGCCTCGCCGCGCGCGGCATCGATATCGCGCCCTACGAACTGAGCCACTTCGCGGTCCGCGTCCCCGAGTGGGACCAGTACGTCCACCTCCGGACGGTCCTCGAGCGGCACGCCGTCGCCAACGTCGAGAACGTCTGGAACGGACGGCCGATATCCATGATCCTCCTCGCCGAGCCGCTCCGCGTCCTCGACGGCCAGGTCGTCCCCCTCATCGAGCTCATCCCGCCCGTCCACCAGCGTGTCTACAAGATGGGCCTGGAGCACCTCGGCGTGGTCGTCGGCGAGGAGGTCGACGCCTTCTCCCGTCGGCACCGCGCAGCGCTGACCGGCCAGCAGTTCCAGAGCGCGACGAACGAGCCGTATTACGTCCTGTTCGAGCATTTCACCCACGTGAAGTTCCACCGCCGTTCGCTGCGCGCGGTGATCGAGCTGAAGGGCGGGACGTTCGATGGCGTCCACCACGTCGACGACTGGGTCCCGCAGCGGCTGGTCACGGCGACCGGCCCGAACCCCCTGCCCATCAGGTGACATGAGGATCTCGACCTCGCGTGACGTCCCGCCGGAATCCGCCAGCGTGCCGGAAGCTACCGAGGCGTCCGTGTGCGGATAATGCTTGGAAGCACAGGGGGGTTCTCCATGCAGACCCGCTCGTTCCCCTCCACCCCGGATGGCCGCTCCCCTGCCGGGGCCGAGATCCGGCACCTGATCGAAGGCGAGACCGGCGGCATGATCCACTCCACCGTCCCGCCAGGTCAGGTGAATCGGGCGACCGTCCACGCCACCGTGAGCGAGTTCTGGCATGTTCTCTCGGGCGAGGGGCAGATATGGCGACGAGACGCCACTGGTGAGGAGACGACCGTTCTGGGGAGAGGCGTTTCCATCGACATTCCCGTTGGGACGGCATTCCAGTATCGCTGCACCGGTGTCGACCCACTCCAGTTCCTCTGCATCACAATGCCGCGCTGGCCCGGCGACAAGGAAGCGACGGTCATCGAGGGGCCGTGGAAACCGACTGCTCCCGAAGGTTGACGACAGCGTCACCACGTGTGGATCGTCCCCCTCGGTGAGCGTGACCCGGATCCGATCGGGTGCCACGGCAATAGCCGACGTCCAGGTGTTCAAGAAGTCGATGAGCCGTTCCACCACACGCGTTCCCAGTCCCGCTGCTCAGTCATGCACCAAGCATGTGGCAACAGGACTGAAGCGGCCCGCGGATTACTCGCACACGACGCAGCAAGTGCGGGCGTCTTTCGGCGCTCCGGCCATGTGTCAACGGCCATGTGAAAGTCCCCACGTTTGGACATCGAATGTCCCCACCGGCGGCCATCTCAGATCATGGTTGACTCCGCATTCCGGGCCCCCCCGCCGTTGTGCCTTACGCCGGTGAGGCCCTTGCGGGCGACGTCATCAGTGTGGATGGCCTGAGCGGCGACTGTTGCGTCCCGCGGGCGATGATCAGCCGGTTGGCGGTCGCCGTACGGTCCGATCGTGATTGTCGAACGATGAAGTTCCACCCGTCCGACCGAGTCGACGAGCATTGTCCATCTGTCCAACCCGCTATTGGCCGGCGGCAAGATTCCTTCGCCGGGGTCTCACGCCGCCGCGCTGAAACTATCGCCGTCGAGCACAGGTACCGACCGGCTGGAATTGATCTCGCCAGCGATGGCCACGTCCTGCGGGAAACCGTAGCCGGCAAGTTCCCGGCCACCTGCGCAGACAGACAGCAATTCCGGTAAGCGCTGAGCGGCCTGCCGGTAGACCGCGGCCGCGGCCTCGGCCTCCGGGGACAGCGGCGCGATGCCCCGGTCGGCCAATCCGGCGAGGAACGCTCCTGCCCCCCACAAATCCTCCACCGCGGGGCGCAGAGTGCCATCGGTCCAGCGTTCGCCGGCAGCGATGACCGCGATCGCTGTCCCCGGGGCCTCGCGAAGGCGGCTTGTTGTCCAATCGGCTGCGGCTTCGGCGTTGCGTAGTGAAACTCCGATCACGCGCGAGCCGGCGGCGGCGAGATCCAGAGAGATCGCGGAGCCATTCGGCGAAGGCAGCACCAGACGTTCGATCCCATGGGATCGCCGAATTGTCGCCGGGGACAGGCTGACCTGACCGGGCAGTGTGGCTCGGGATCGGCCGACCGCGAGCACGGCATCGTGACGTTGTGCGTGGGCGAGCGCTGTGCGATCGCGCCAACGGTGCGGGAAGACCTCAATGCCTTGGTCGACGGCGACGGTGAGCGCGGTCGTGAACCACAGGACATCCACGACAGCGACCATCGAAGATCCGAGTCCGACTGCCTCGGCCCCCGCCGGTCCCCAGTCGAAACGAGCACGGAAGCCGTCCTGAGCGTACGGGCTGTACATGATCAAATCTTGTCGCCGGACGACGCTCGCCACAACCCTTTGCGCGCCAGAGTCCTGCCTCGGCTCCGGGGAGGTTGTGGTGTCCACTGCCAGGGGCTGAGGCAAGGAGCGGCCGCACGGGGCGCCGACGCGCACTACTCTGCTTGATATGCGGGTAATCCTCGGACCTGGGAGGGTGCCCGCATGGCTTGGATGGATCTGTGCTTGCAGCGCGCTAAGAGCGCGTCGGGTGATCTT
>JAHRHA010000059.1 GCA_020027875.1 Micromonosporaceae bacterium
GCAGCCACCAGCAGCCCACCCGCCAATGCCGCCGGCAGCAGGAGGACGTACAACGACGCGAGCCGCCAACTCGCGAAGCCGGCCTGCAGCAGGAAGAAGATCAGGATCCCCGCGCCGATCACGTAGGCCCACACCCGGAGGTCGGAACTCGCCTGCTCCTGACCCTCTCCGAGGACCTCCAGGTGGTGCTCGCGAGGGAACGTGACCTGCTGGAGGCGGTCCTCGACCTCGTCCGTGACCGCGCCCAGACCCCGTCCGCGCACATTGGCGACAACATCGATGCTGCGAGATACCTGGTCATGCGTGATGATCTCCGGCCGAGGAGCGATCCTCACGTCGGCAACGTCGCCCAGGCGCACCTGAGTCGGCCCGCCGCCAGGGCCACCGACCGGCGCGTCGATCAGAAGGTCCTTGATGGTAGAGAGGTTCTGGCGCAACGCGGGGACGCCCCACACGACGACCTCGAACACCTTCTGATCCTCGAAGAGGCTGCCGGCGACGGTCGCCGCCACCAGGGTCGCGGACGCCCGGCGCACATCGCCGGGTTTGAGGCCGTACTTCGCTGCCTTGGCGACGGACACCTCGATCTCCACAGTGGGCGCGTCCTGCGCCGCCCTTACCCGTGGTTCGGAGACACCGCCGATGCCGGAGACGATCCCGAGCACCTCCTGCGCCTTGGCCCGGAGAACCTTGTAGTCATTGCCGTAGATGCGCACGACCAGGTCCTCCGCGACACCCCTCGCCACCACATCCCGGATCCGCTTGTCCGAGTAGGTGATCACGTCGCTGTGCACCCCGGGATAGCCATCAACCACCTGCTGGACGGCGGCGAGAGTGGTGTCGTAGTCGGCCGCCGGGTCGATGCTGAGCCACACCTCGCCAGAGTTGATGTTGACAATCTGGTCCGATGCCAAGGCACGCCCGGTGTGGGCACCGACGTTGCGCACCCCGGGGACGGCCCGCAGTTCCGAGGTGACCGCGGAAGTGATGCGGTTCATCTCCGTGCGCGAAGCACCGGGCGCGGCCTCCCAGCTGATCAGCAGATCCCGCTCTTGAAGCGTCGGCGACACCGGCCGCCCACCGAGGAACGGCACCGCGATCAGGCCCGCCACCACGACCAAGCCGAGCGTGGCGTAGGACCACACAGGCCGGCGGAGCAGGCCGGGCAGCAGCGCGGCGTACGCCCGCTCCAACCCTCGGGCCAGCGGTGACTCGCGGTGCTGCAGCGACGTCCGGGAGAGCAGAAGCGTCGCCAACACCGGGGCGATCGTCAACGCGACCACCAGGGAAACCGCCGTGGCGACCAGGAAGCCCTGTGCGACCGGGGTGAGGAAGGCACCACTCACCCCGTCGAGGATGAAGAGAGGCACCACCGAGACCACGGCGATCACCGCCGCCACGAAGAGCGGCCCGCGCATCTCGACGACGGCCGCACGTATGGTGTCAACGACGGGTTCGTCGGATTGCGCCTCGCGGCGCTGCCGTAGATGTCGCGTGATGTTGTTGACACCGACCACGGCGTCATCGACCAGAATGGCCAGCGCCATCACCAGCCCCGCCAGGGACATCATGTTGAGGCCGACGCCGAACCATGACAATACGAGCACCGTTACCGCCACCGACGCCGCGATCGTCACCAGGCTGACCAGTGCGGTGCGCCAGTTGAAGAGGAAGGCGCCGAGCACGAACAGCAGGAGGATGGCGCCGAGGATCAGCGTGGTCGTGAGGTTCTCGACCATCGTCTCGATGAAGGTGGCCGGCCGGTATACGGTCGTATCCATCTCCACGTCTGGGAGGCCCGGTCGCAGTTCGCCGAGTGCGGCCTCCACGTTCCGGGTTACCTCCGAGACGTTGGCCCCGGGGAACCTCTCCACCACCAGCATGAGGCTGGGAGTGTCCTCGACGACCGCGTCCCCGATAAGAAGCTGGTGGTCCTCGACGATCTGAGCGACGTCACCAAGCAGTACCCCCCGGTCCTCGGCGCCCTCGATGGTCACCTTGGCGAGATCCTGCGCGGTCTTGATCGGCTGGTTGTGCTGGATCTCGATCCGCTGGTTCGCGGTGTCGATGAAGCCGCCCAGTCCGGGCGTCGACGCCTCCACAAAGGTCAGTGGCGAGACCCAGAGCGCGTTCGCCGACGTCCGCAGGACCTGGTCCAGCGTGACACCTTTCGCCATGAGCTTGGACGGATCGACCTGCACCTGCAGCTGCCGGTCGCGGAATCCCCAGATGGCCACGTTCGCCACGCCGGGAACGCTTAGCAGGCGGGGAACGATCGTCCATCGGGACAGTAGCGACATGTCGATCAGGGATCTGTCCGTGGAGGAGAGTCCGATCATCATGAGCCGGCCGGTCGACGACAAGGGCTGCACGACCAGCGGCGGCCTCGACGAGGCGGCGGGTAGCGCGGGCGCCATGGTGAGGCGCTCCTGAACCACCTGCCGCGCGCGGATCGGATCGGTGCCCGGCTCGAAGGTCATCTCCATCGACGACAGTCCCGGGATAGTTCGAGACTCGAGTTTGGCCAGCCACGGGATCCCGTTGAAGAACTCGTTCTCCATCGGGTTGGTGATCAGGTTCTCGACCTCCTCGGCGGACAAGCCGAGGGCCTCCACCTGCACGTCCACCCGCACCGGTCCGAACTCGGGCAGGGCCTCCACCGAGCTATTGCGAAGCTGCACGAAGCCGAAGGCCATTAGGGCCACGGCGACCGCAAGGACCAGACGTTGGTACTTCTGGCTCGACCCGACGATCCATCGCATCATTGCCGGAGACCTTTCATTGGACAATCACCAGCGCCCGTAGGCGCCCAGATGCTGAGGGTGACCCGTGCTCCTCATGCCACGCTCATAGCTTTCTCACACTGTGCGCATGGCCCCGCTGACATTCGGCTTGCAGTCCGATCCGGCCGAACCTTGGCGTGTGCCGAAAAAGCGATAGGGCGGCAACGGTGCAGCGCGCTATGCGGGACGAAACACGCGACGCCGGCCACGGTGGCGGCCTCGCGTCCCGGTGCCTCGTCGGTCGATCAGGCTGGCGCCGCGAAGGCCACCGTCGGCAGTGGCACGTGGCGGGCTTGGCCAGCAGGTCGGGGCAGGTCGAGCGCCGGCTCCCCGCGAAGGATGGCGGTATGTAGCTTTTGGAGCTGGAGCTCAGGTTCGAGCCCAAGCTCATTGACCAGCTGGCGGTACGCGGCCCGGTATATGGCCAGGGCGTCGGGGGTGCGGCCAGCCCGGTACAGGGCAAGCATCAGCCGGCCGAGCAGATGCTGCCGGTGTGGGTACAGCGCGGTGAGCTCGATGAGCTCGTCGATGACCGCCCAGTGCCGGCCAAGCCGCAGCTCCGCGTCCAGGCATTCCTCCATCGCCGCCAGCCGCATCTCTTGGAGGCCGCCGAACAACTGGGCGGCCACTTCCGGTGATGCGGCGTCGGCAAGCGGAGGCCCATGCCACATGTCGAGCGCCTCTCGCAAGACGGCGACCTTCTCGTGGTCGTTGGTTGCGGATCGAGACCTTGCGACGAGAGCCCGGAACCGGTGAGCGTCGACCCGCATCGGGTCTGCCCGCAGTACGTAGGTCGACCCCTGCGTGTCTATCTCCACGCCATCGCCATCGGCCGCAGCCTTGGCGAGCAGGGCTCGCAGTTGCGAAATGCGAACGTGAATCGCATGCTGTGCGGTGTGCGGCGGTTTGTCCGACCAGGTCAGCGCGACCAGGCGATCAACATGTACGAGGCGATTCACGTTCAAAGCCAAGACGGCCAGCAGAAACCTCTGCTTTCGGGGCCCGAGCTGAAGCTGCCCCTCCCGTGCCCAAGCCTCCACCGCACCCAACAGACGAAACTCCACGGCCACCCCTGCGCGGCTATCCATTAACGGATCCTAAGTTGATTCAGTTCGAGATCGTATCCAGGAATCGTGCCAACATCGACCTGACGGACGGGTAACGGACAATCAACCGAAGTGACAGAATCTGCGCTCGGACGTTTTGTTGACGAATCCCGAACGCGACGAGTTCCACGCGCTCGGGTAGCCGGGCGCCGCAGTGGAACGTGCGGTGGTCCGGGTCCGCGACGGCCCGTCCTGACCTCGCCCCGGGGTACGACGTTCGGCGGCAGTGTACGGTGCTGCGAAGGCTACCTAACGGAGTGAAGGAATCTGAGCAAGCAGAGGCACGCAGGCAAGCGCTCGTTACGTTTGGGCGGCGGTCGACTGATCGCGCTCGTCGGGAGTCTGCTCATCGTGATCGGCCTGACCGCGTTCCTGCGCCCGTGGCCAGATGGAACAACACCGGCCACGGCGACCCGGACCCCGCGGACGGCGACGGCGCCCACATTGCCAGCCACGGCCACCTCGACAGCGACGGCGGCAACCCCGACGCCGGCCGCGCCGACGCCGACGACCAACAGCCCGCTCGACTGGCAGCCGTCTTTCCCGATCCGGGCGGCGTTCTACTACCCCTGGTTTCCAGAGGGCTGGAATCAGCAGGGCATGAGACCTTTCACCCATTACCACCCGTCGCTCGGCCGCTACGACGTGAGGTCGCCGTCGGTGCTCGCCGCGCACATCCACGCCATGCGGTACGCGGGTTTGCAGGCCGGGATCGCCTCATGGTGGGGTCCCAAAAGCCTGACCGACCGCAATCTTGCACCGCTGCTCAAGGGTGTCGCGGGCCAGCATTTTCGTTGGAGCGTTTACCACGAGGCGGAAGGGGAGCGCGACCCCACGGTCAGCCAACTCACTGCGGACCTGACCTACTTACGCGACCGCTACGGTAAGGATCCGCACTTCCTCCGGATCGGTGGCCGTTTCGTGGTGTTCGTCTATGCGCAGCCGCACGACGGCTGCGCGATGGCGGACCGGTGGAGGCGTGCCAACACGGTGGGCGCCTACGTCGTGTTGAAGCTGTTCCACGGGTACAAGACATGCCCGTCCCAACCGGACGGTTGGCACCAGTACGGTCCGCTGACGGCGGTGAGCGACCACGCACCTTTTTCGTATAGCGTGTCCCCCGGCTTCTGGAAGGCCAACGAACCCACGCCGGGGCTGAAGCGCAACCTGGACAACTGGCGGCAGGGTCTGCGAGACATGGTGGCGTCCAAGGCGCGGTTCCAGCTGATCACCACTTTCAACGAGTGGGGCGAGGGCACCTCGGTCGAGTCCGCCACCGAGTGGGCGAGCCCCTCTGGCATGGGTGCGTACATCGACGCGCTGCACGACATCGTCGGTGGGTAGCCGCCCGGCGTCGGCGCCCAAGCCGGTCCGTTACGTCGTGCCCAATCCCGGCCGGTCGGCGTCAGTGGCAGGTGCCGCTGCCGGAGTCGGTAAAGGTCTTGCCGGCCTGCGGCACGAAGCGCCAGTCGTACCCGTTCTTTTGAAGGGTTAGCTTGAGCACCCCGAACGTGCCGGTGCTGCGCACCTCGCTGTTGGGCTGAACGCCGGCGAAGGCGTAGTGGTTCTTGCCGCCAGTGCCGACCACGAACTCGCGGACACCGCGCCCTGGGTCCAGCGCCCCGCCCGGGGTCTGGGGCGCGAACCGCTCGTAGTTGTGCTCATGCCCGGAGAGCACCACCTCTGCCCCGTAGTCGTAGAGCGCCTGGAAGATCGGGCGCATCGCCGTATGGTTGCCGTGCTCGGCACCGGAGCTGAAGAGCGGATGGTGCCAGTACGCCAGGGTGCATCGCTTGCTAGACCGGGTGAGTTCGCCGCGCAACCACTTCTCCTGCGCCGACCCAGCTTCGCAGCCGCCGACCTCGCCGCAGTTGGAGTTGATCACGATGACGTGCCAGGAGCCGAGATTGTACGAGTAGTAGCCCTTGCCCGGAATGCCCGCCGCCGCACCGAAGTAGCCAAAGTAGCCGCTCGCTGCCGGCGTCAAGTAATCGTGGTTGCCCACCGCAGGCCTGGTCCGAGCCTTGTATCTGCCCCAGGACGGCGCATAGCAGTCGGCGTATTCGCTCGCCGACCCGTTGACGTACGCGTTGTCGCCGAGTGTCGCAACTGTGCCGGCGATCCCGCTCAGCAGGTCAGCGGTCGCCTCGTCGCCGGAGGAGCTGCATGAGGCAATGTCACCCGCCGCGACGAGCACGAGGTCCCCGCCCGATTTGGCGACAGGCTGGGTGCCGGTGGTGGTGGGCTGGGTGCCGGTGGTGGGCGGGCGGCTTGGGCTTTGGCTGTGGCTTGGCGAGACAGTGGTGCTCGAAGAGGTCGCGGGATCCGTCGAGGGGAGAGAAGGTGTCGCTTGCGCCGACGACCCGGCGGCGGCAGAGCAGCCGGCTACGGGCGCCGAGATGGCCAGCGTGATCAGCCCGACGCTTGCCCAAACGAAGATCCCACGCTTCATTACGGTGACCGTCACCCCCATCGACGACCGAGTCGTTGAACGTGCCACAACGAACGGCCCGCTCCCATCATCCCCGGCATGTCAACCAACGAGGCGGATCAGACATCGGTCCGTCGCCCGGCCTACTCCACTGCGGACAGATCCCCTTCGGTGCGATCCGAACCATATCTGACTCCGCGCGTACCGACGCCCTTGTCCATAAGTGCCTCTTAGAGTCGGCCCAACGGTCAAACTTCTCCGTCTGGATCAATAAGGCGTGACACAAGAGCCGCGGAATGCGCGCTGGCTTTCGCGCAATGCTCCAGCCATTGTGAGGCTTTCCAGCGACGTCGAGCTTTGATCCAATTCACCTCGGTGCGACCCGAACCATGTCTGACACGGCGCGTACCGACCCACTAGTCCGTACGTGCCTCCTAGGTCGGCCTAACGGTCAAACTTTACCGCCGAGTCTCTAAGGCGTGACAAGGGAGCGGAGGATTGCGCGCTGGCTTTCACGTGATACTCCGGCCATGTGAGGCTTTCCGGCGACGTTGAGCTTTGATCCAAACGCTTAGGCAATGGTCATCCGTTAAGAGAGCGGCAATCGTCACGCCTCAGACCCGTACCGCTATGGAACGGAACCGTGACGTATGTCGTCTACGGCTGGCACGTTCTGTCGTGTTCACGACTGGTCTACGTTGGACACTCTCCGTTCACGCGCCGTATCATCTATCTCCACGCGTTGTTCAACATGCGCGCTCATTGGCCGAAGTCTGAGTTCCTGTCCCGCACCTAACTCACCAGCGCCCCGGCTTCGGCCGATGCCGCATGCACGTAATCGGAACCTCCCGCATCTATTGGCGCGGAGTTAGCCCAAGCGCACCCATTCCGCACCCAGGGAAGGTTTCATGACCGATATTGCTGACCCCCCGCACACGGTGGAATTGGCAGGGAAGGCCACGACCCCCACTGCCGAGTATTTCGGGGCCCACGCTCACGGCAACGGGCACGCTCGCGGCAACGGGCACGCTCGCGGCAACGGGCACGGTCGTGGCAACGGGCACGGTCGCGGCAACGGGCACACGGTAGTGACAGCCTTGTACGACCCGGCGCCGGAACGTTCTGTCCGGCTGACGGTGATCGTGCCGACTCGCAACGAGGTCGAGAACGTCCCGGAGCTGCTGGCCCGGCTAGGCCCCGCGGTCGCGCCGCTGGCGGCCGAGATCGTGGTGGTGGATGACAGCGATGACAAGACGCCCGAGGTGCTGGCCCGCTACGCGCCGGGGTGCCCGGTGCCGGTGCGGCTGCTGCACCGGCCGGCCGGTGCCCGCTGGGGCGGCCTGAGCGGCGCCGTCGTCGCCGGCGCAAGGCACGCCCGGGGTGATTGGGTGCTGGTGATGGACGCCGACCTGCAACACCCACCCGAGTCGGCGGCCACGCTCGTCCGCACCGCCATGCGCCACGACGTCGACATCGTGGTTGGCACTCGGTACGCAGGCGCCGGTTCGGTCGAGGGCTTGAGCAGTCCCGCGCGGCTGGTCACCTCATCCTCGGCCACCCGGCTGGCAAAGGCGCTGTTCCCTCGTCGACTCGCGACAGTGAGCGACCCGATGAGTGGCCTGTTCGCATTTCGTAGGGCGGCCGTCAACCTCGACCGGCTGGATCCCGTGGGCTTCAAGATTCTCCTTGAGCTGCTGGTGCGCAACAGATCCGCCCGCGTGGCTGAGGTGGCGTACGAGATGGCCCCGCGCCAGGCCGGCCGCTCCAAGGCGTCGCTGCGGGAGGGCCTGACCTTCGTCCGCCATCTCGTCCGCCTGCGCCGCAATCGGCTCGTCGGCCAACTGCGCGAGCGGCCGGTCACGGCGCGTGAACGACTCCGCGAGATCGGGCGCATGATCGCCTTCGGCCTGGTAGGGCTCTCCGGCATCGCGGTGAACACGGGGGCGCTGTGGTTCTACCACGAGGGGGTCGGCATGCACCACCTAGCCGGCGCAGCGCTGGCCACGCAGGCCTCCACGGCGTGGAACTTCCTGCTCGTGGACAACCTCGTGTACCGACGCAACCGGCAGGGCACTTGGCTCGGCCGGGCCCTGCGTTTCTTCCTTCTCAACAACCTGCTACTGATATTCCGCCTGCCAGTGCTGCAGGTGTTGGTGTGGGCCGCGGTCGACGTCCTCGTCGCGAACGCGATCACGCTGGTCGCGCTCTTCCTGGTCCGTTTCTTCGTTAGCGACCGGGTGATCTACCGTGCGGACCAAGCGGCCAGCCGGGACCCGGTCCGCATGCTCGTCGACCTGGACGCCACGGAGACCGTGCCCACGCCGTCGCGCAAGCGGTACCGGTACCTGAAGTACCGCTATAACGTGGCCGGCGGGGTGACTATCGGCTCGCAGATCCTGCTGCCCGAGCTGGAGTTCTTCCGCGCGCAGTGGGTCGCTGACGCCGATGTCGATATCGCCGTGCGAGTCGGCGACGTCGGCGGCCGCGGCCCGAAGCGGCGCGCGGAAATGACCGAGTACGCCAACAAGGCGACGCTGCGTTACGAGGAGCACCTCGGCCGGCTCGGTGCTAACTTCCGGGTCGAGCTCGGTTCACCCATCAACATCGAGGTCGGTCCGCTGCTCGCGCGCTCCCCACATGTGGTCTACACCAACATCGTCGAGGCGTTGCTGCGCTTCGTCATGGTCAACCGGGGTCACATGCTCCTACACTCCGCCTGCGTCGTTCTCGACGGCGTCGGCGTCATGCTCTCGGCGCTGACCGACACCGGCAAGACCGCCACCGTGCTGCGGCTGCTGCGCGACCACGGCGGTCTCTTCCTCTCCGACGACATGACCGTCATCGCCGCCAACGGCGAAGCCTTCTGCTTCCCCAAGCCGCTCACCATCAGCGCACACACGCTGCGCGCGGTGCAAGCCCAGGACCTGACGCCGGCCGAGTGGCGGCGGCTGCAGTTCCAGAGCCGGCTGCACTCCAAGGGCGGCCGCTCCTTGGCCCTCACACTCAGCCGGTTCAACGTGCCGATCATGGGTATCAACGCGATCACGCAGAGGCTCATCCCGCCACCGAAGTACAGCGTCGACCGGCTGGTACCCTGCCGGATCGGCACGTCGACCCAGGTTGAGGAGTTGTTCATCATCGAGCGCGGTACGCCCACGATAAATGATCTCGACAGCGCGGCCACGTTGGAAAGGATGATCCAGAACACCGACGACGCGTACGGCTTCCCGCCCTTCCGGTACCTCGCGCCGGCAATCACGATCGGCGGCGAGGGGTACGCCCAGCTGCGTCAGCACGAGCGGGAGATCCTCGCCTCGTTCCTGACGCACGTGCGTACCCGTGTGATCTCGTCGGATTGCTACGGATGGGCCGACGAGATTCCGCGCCTCATGCAGGCCCAGCGGGCAGGGCTGGGTGACCTGGGCCGTTCCACGCACAACGGCTCGCACGTGGAGCCGGAGGTTTGGCCGCAGTGGCATGATCGGCTCGCCCCCTCCGGCGAGGTCGCATGAGTCGAGCCCGCCCGGTCCCGAAGTCGCGAAAGAAGGTGCAGTGAGCAACACCCGTGCAGTCGTCGTCGAGGCTGCCGATGCGGTGGAGGTCGAGCACGAGCGCCCGATCCGGGCGCTCGTGCTCGACGTGGTGGCAAGGGGGTCGGAGGCTGCGGTGCCGGAGCCCGCCGCGGACTCCTCGGGCCGGCCGGCGCGCACCTGGTGGGGCGTGGCGGCCCTCGTCGGCATCGGGGCCGTCGCGTTGCTCGTGCGGGTGTGGCGCCTCGACGCGCTGGGCTTTAACAGCGACGAGGCCGTGTACGCCGGACAGGCGGCCGCGTTAGCGGGCAACCCCGGCTACGTCGGGCTGTTCCCTGCGTTTCGCGCCCATCCGTTGCTGTTCCAGGCGATCTTATCGCCGGTCTTCCGCGTGGGCGACGTCGACGTGGCCGGACGGGTCGTGGTGGCGCTGTTCGGCGTGGCCACCGTGTTCGCCGTCTACCTGTTGGGCGCGCGACTGTTTGGCCGGCGGGTCGGGCTGCTCGCGGCGCTTCTGGTTGCGGTCATGCCGTACCACGTCGTGGTCACGCGCCAGGTGCTCCTGGACGGACCGATGGTGCTGTTTTCCACGCTCATCATCTACTGCTTCGTCCGGTTCGTTGAGAGCGAGCGTTTGGCGTGGTTCGTCGCCGCTGGCGGCGTGCTCGGCGTCGCTATGCTGACAAAAGAGACGAGTGTTGTGCTGGCCGGCGCGGTTTACGCGTTCCTCGCCCTCACGCCACAGATACGCCGGCCGGTGCGCTATTCGCTCGTGGCGCTCACGGCGGCCGTGGCCGTCTTCGCGGCCCACCCGATATCGCAGGCGCTTGCTGGCCGCGCCGCCACGGGCAAGAGCTATCTGGTATGGCAGCTGTTCCGGCGACCGAACCACCCCTTCGGCTTCTACGCGGAGACCGTGCCGCTGGCCATCGGGTTGCTGGTCGTGGCGGCGGCGCTCGGCGGCTTGTGGTGGTTGCGGCGCGAACGCTCCTGGCGGGAGACGCTGCTATTGTCGTGGATCTTGGTGCCCGTCGTGTTCTTCCAGGTTTGGCCGGTCAAGGGTTTCCAGTATCTCCTACCCATCGTGACGCCGATGGCCGTGCTCGCCGCGCGAGGGCTACTCTCCCTCCCCCTGCCGCGCCGGTTGTCTTCGCCCCGGCTCGCGCCGGCGCTTCGGGCGGCCGCCGTCGGCGTTGTCGTGCTTAGCCTTCTTGTCCCCACGTGGTCAGCAATCAGTCGCCAGGACGCGACCACGTTCCTCGCCGGCTCCGGCGGTGTGCCGGGAGGCCGTGAGACGGGCCGCTGGCTGGCGGAGAACACGCCGGCCGGGTCGGTGGTGCTCACCCTCGGGCCGTCGATGGCGAACATCATTCAGTACTACGGCCACCGGCGCAGCTATGGCCTGTCGGTGAGTCCGAACCCCTTGCACCGCAACCCCTCCTACGTGCCGCTGCCCAACCCGGACTGGTATCTGCGCCACAACGAGATGCAGTTCATCGTGTGGGACGCCTTCTCCGCTGATCGCTCCCCGTTCTTCGCCGAGCGACTGATCACGCTGGCGCGCCGATACCACGGGCGCGTGGTGCACACCGAGTACGTCCAGGGAAAGGACGCCAAGGGATTTTCGGTCCAGATTCCAGTGATCGTCGTCTACGAGGTACGGCCATGAGCAGACGAATCATGCTAAAGGCCATCGCCTCGGTCACGGCGCTCTTCGTGGCGGCGGCGGTGCCGGCGGCGGCGGTGCCGGCGGCCGCACCGGCGGAGGGCGCCGCGCCGTTCCCGCTTACCCCGATGGGCGTCGGCGGGCCGGCCGTGCAAGCCGCTGCGCCAGGCACGACGACGACGCCGATCGAGCATTTCGTCTTCCTCATGCAGGAGAATCACACCTTCGACAACTACTTCGGCACGCGGCCGGGCGTGGACGGCATTCCGCCCGGCACCTGCATGCCGGAGCGGCGCGGGAAGGCGAAGCCGTGTGTCGAGCCGTACCACCTCGGCCAACTCGGCAGCCTGGACCTCGACCACACAGCTGAGGCGTTCCGGACGCAGTACAACGGCGGCAAGATGGACGGATTCGTCGAGGGCGTGAGCACTCAGGACAAGAACGGCCGCCTGGCCATGGCGTACTACGACGACCGCGACCTGCCGTACTACTGGAACGTCGCCGACGAGTACGTACTCTTCGATCGGTTCTTCAGCTCGTCGAACTCGGGCAGCATCCGTAACCACATGTTCCGGGTGACCGCCGGTCCCGGTGCGACCGGGAAGGCGGAGTCGATCCCAGCCGACGGGTGGGGCGAGATCCCGACCATCTTCGACCGGTTGGAGGCCGCCGGCATCAGCTGGAAGTTCTATGTGGAGAACTACGACCCCAAGATTACGTTCCGTACCAGGGCCACGACGGCCGACGTCGACCGGGGCGCTCAGGTGATCTGGGTACCGCTGCTCGGGTACGCCCGCTACGTGGACAATCCGAAGCTGTCCGCCAAGATTGTGAACCTAAACGACTACTACCAAGACGCGGCCGATGGCAATCTTCCCGCGGTGGCCTTTATCGCCCCGTCGGGCGACAGCGAGCATCCGCCGGGCAGCATCCAGGCCGGGCAGAACCTCGTACGCTCGCTACTGAACCAGCTCAAGCGCTCGCCGCAGTGGAACACGTCGGCGTTCCTGTGGTCGTACGACGACTGGGGCGGATGGTACGACCACGTCGTGCCACCGCAGGTGGATCAGTACGGTTACGGCTTCAGAGTCCCCGCGCTGCTCGTCAGCTCGTACGCCAAACGGGGTTATGTGGACTCGACCACGCTCGACTTCACCTCGGTGCTCAAGTTCATCGAGCTGAACTGGCGACTGGCTCCGTTGGCTGAGCGCGACCGTAAGGCAGAGACATTCATGGGCGCGTTCGACTTCGCCAGCCCACCCAGGCCGGCGGTGTTCCTGGGGACGGAACGGCACCCGCAGCCCGCCGTCCGACCGAAAGCCAGCGCGGTGTTCGGGACCTACGGGGCCGTGGTGGCCCTCGTATCGCTACTGGTCGCGGGCGCGGCTGTCGGTAGGCGCCGGCGCCCGGCAACGGCGGTCCTCGCCCCGCTACTGGTCGCGGACGCACCCGTCAGTAGGCGCCGCCGACCGGCAATGACGAGCCTCGGCTTGCTGGTCGCGGGCGCGGCCATCCCAGTGCGTCGCCTCAGGGCGCGGCGTGCGCGCTCGGCCGCCGTGACGGTGGCAGTCTCGACCGTGGCTCTGGCCGCACGGTCGACCGCGACGCTGGCCGCGGGGTTGCCACCAGAGAACAGCACACTATTCGAGCCGTCGGCCGCAGGGCTCAACGGGCGTGGGTTCCTAGGAGCGGCGGCGGCACACCCGGAAGAAGACCAGACATGATCGCGCGTCGTTGCTTAACCCTGGCCGTACTCTCTGGACTGCTCGTGGCCATCCCCGTCGCACGGGCGGAGGCGACGCCCAGCACCTTCGGGCCCGCGGCGTTGGCCGGGACTCTGTTACTACAGACGGTCCCTCCACTGGAGGGCGTGGTGGTAAAGGTGGACGGCGCGACCGCGCACTCGGACGCACAGGGTCGTATCTCAGTGCCGGTGCAGAACTTTATCAACCTGGAGGGCCGCATCAGCGTGCCCGTCACGCAGATCGCGCCGGATCAGAGGGCGGTCTTCGATCGCTTCCGCGGTGACCTCAAGAGCGGCGCGCGCGGCAAGGTCATCCAGATGGGCGTGCGAACGCAGCGACTGGTGTCGTGGCACTTCGTCGACAAATACGGTGACGAGGTGCCGGTCGACCGGGTCGAGTCCATGCAGCTGCGCAGCAACACGGGCGAGGTCTTCGATCTGCGCGGGCCGCAGGTCGACCAGCCGTTGTGGGTATCGGAGAGCCGGACCCAACAGGGCCCGAGCGGGCTTGTGTCCAAGCAGCTGTACTACGTGGTGGACTCCGTCGTCGTGGACAAGACCTCGGTGGTCCACCGTGCCCAACAGCAATTCACTCCTTGGGTGCAGCAACGGTGGACGGTGCAATTGCTGTTCTTCAAGGTCGGCTTCAGCGGCGGCGACATGCTCTTCACCGACGGTGCTGGCTCCGGCATCGAGCTGACCGGGCCTGACGGCGTCGCCAGGCGTTTGCCGTTTGGCCCGGACAACACCGTGACCGTTTCGGATCTTCCCCGGGGCACCTACGTCGTCAAGATCTACGGCGGCGGGGTGTCGTTCGCCCGCCCGGTCAGCATCAGCAAGGACCAGCAGGTCACCCTCAGCGTGATCACCTGGCTCGACCTTGTGCTCCTCGGCGGTGTAGTGCTCTTCGCCGCCTTGGGACTCGTTCTGCTGGGACGGCCGCTTCTTCGCGCGAAGCTGCGCCGCGGCGGCGGCCGGATCATCCGTACCGGCCACCGGATATGGCCGTGGCTGTTGTGGCCGGCGATCCGGTTGACGGCGTTCCGGAGAGAGCGGCACGGCGCGGTCATCCTCGTTCTGCTGCTGTTGGTGCCGGTTATCGCGCTAGCGCCGGCGCGACCGGCGCTCGCCGGCCCACCCGGCGAAGTGGGGCGATCGGCACTCACCAACCCCGTGCCCGTGCTCGCGTACTACTACATTTGGTACACGCCCACGTCCTGGAACCGAGCCAAGATCGACTATCCTCTGCTCGGACGCTACTCCAGCGACGACGTCGAGATCATGCGACGGCACGTACGGATGGCGAAGGCGGCCGGCATCGATGGCTTCCTGGTCTCCTGGAAGCACACGCCGCAACTCGACGAGCGGCTAGCGAAGCTCGTCGACGTGGCGCGGAGTGAGGACTTCCATCTCGGCATCGTGTACCAGGGCCTGGACTTCGAACGGCGGCCGCTGCCGCTCAAGACCATCGAGACAGACCTGGCGCTCTTCGCCGACGAGTACGCCAACGACCCCGTCTTCGACATCTTCGGCAAACCCGTGGTGGTGTGGACCGGCAGCGAGCAGCAGATTCGTCAGGAGATCGAGGCCACAATCAAGATTGTCCGCGACCGGCTGCTCGTACTGGGGAACGCGAAGAGCGTGGAGGACGTCAAGGCCATCGGGCCGGTTCTGGACGGTCACGCCTACTACTGGGCGGCCGTCGACCCGTTGCGCGGCGACATCGCAGCCAAGCTCTCCGACATGTCCCGCGCCGTGCACCTGCAGGGGGGCCTCTGGATCGCGCCGGCCGCGCCGGGCTTCGACGCCCGGCTCGTCGGCGGGTCCAAGGAGGTGCTCCGGCGGGATGGTGCCACGTTACGCGCGTCCTTCGACGCGGCACGCACTTCGGCGCCCGACGCGATCGGCGTGATCAGTTGGAACGAGTTCAGCGAGAACACGCATATCGAGCCCAGTTACCAGTACGGTGCGACCGACCTCAACGTTCTCGCCGACATTCTGGGCGCCCGGACAGATATCACCGTACCAACGGACAGTAGCGACCCGGCGAGCCGCAATAAAGGCTTGACCTCGTGGGGGGCTTTACTGCTCGTCGGCAGCGCGATGCTCCTGCTGCCCCTGGCAATCGCCGTCGCCCGGCGCCGTTGGGCGCATGCCGCGACGGGCGCCCACGCGGTCGGCGGGAGCTTGAATCCGGAGCGGAGTCACACCCCGAACAGGGGTGAGCGACCGAACCCTGGGCGCCACGCAGCCGCGCCTGCCGACCGCTCCGGCCTCTACTAACCAAGGGAGGGCACATGCAAAGATCGACCAGACGCGCCGTACTACCGAGGCTGGCCGCCGTGGGTGCGCTGGTTGCCACCGCGCTCATCGTCGCGGCCGAGCCCGCCGGCGCATCGACCACCTTCCACCCGGTGGCTGACAGCTACATCGACGCGTCTACCCCTACCAAGAACTACGGCGCCAGAGCATACGTGCGCGCCGACGCCTCACCGGTGCGTGCGGCGTACCTTCGCTTCAACGTCCAGGGCGTGGGTAGTGCCACCTCGGCGATCCTGAAGTTCTATGTGGAGTCCGGCAGCAGCATGGGGCTCGAGGTCCACGCCGTGGGTGACACCAGCTGGGGCGAGACCTCGATCACCTACAACAACGCGCCCGCGGTCGGCGCGACGCTCGACACTACGGGGGCGTTCCCGGCCGCCACCTGGATCACGGTCGACGTGTCGTCGGCGGTGACCGGTGACGGGCTCGTAAGCCTTGCGCTGACGACCACATCCAGCACAGCGATCAGGATCACCAGCCGGGAGGGCGTGAACCAGCCGCAGCTCATCGTGCCCGCCCCCGGGTCCCCGTCGCCGTACGTCATCACCAAGGTCGGCACCTCGTACGAGGCGCATTCTGCGACGACCGGCACGACGATCACCGGCACCCTGAAGTTCGTGGTGGAGAGTGCGGTTGCCGACCTTAAAGCCTACGGCGGAGGGACGGTGCAGTTCACGGCAGGGACGTTCGACTTCGGCACCGAGTACTTCAAGTTCTTCGACGTCGCCGACGTGGTGTTCGTGGGAGCGGGGATGGACGTCACGATCATCCAGAACCTCACGAGTGCGGCGGCGGATACCGAGCCTTTCAATTTCACCGGTGCCGACCGGGTGACCATCCGCGACCTGACGGTATCGGCGGGAGGGCCCGTCCGGACGACCAGTGACGCGCTCGACTTCGACCGCGGCAACGACGTGCTGGTCGAGCGGGTGAAGGTCACGGCGTCTCGTGGCCGGGGCATAGTGTTTGACGGTAAGAACGGCACATGGACGTCGCTGCGGAACACCGTACGCGACTGCGTGATCACTGGAACCGCTGGTGACGGCATCGAGCTGTTGGCATCAAGCCAGAACACCATCCAAGGGTGCACGATCACGAACGTAGGCGGCCACGGCATCCAGGCCAACAAGTCGTCAACCAGTGCCGACCAGCCCAACAAGAAGTCGAACGACAACATCATCACCGGCAACGTGATCGACCAGGCCGGGCAGGACGGCATCGACGTCATCAGCGGGGATCGGAACCAGATCACCGGTAACACGGTCACGAACAGTTCCGACGACACGTCGGGTCGCGACGGCATCCGCATCACGTCGGGCGACTCGATCACCTGTGACGACAACGTGGTGTCCAACAACATCGCGACCGACAACCAACCTGTGAAGACCCAAAAGTACGGGCTCAACATCGCGAGTTCGTTGTGCAACCGGACGGTTGTGGGACCCGGCAACGACTTCGCCGGGAACCTGACTGCCCCGGTGCGCGACCTCGGGACAGGCACGATCTATCTATAAACGAGCGAAACTCCAACCGTCGAGTAATCGCGCCTCCGCGCGATGTTGGTCACGTGACGAGGGGTCTCCGTCGGGAGGCCCCTCGCCGGCGGGCGGGCGCCGTCTGGTTCTTCTCGGTCCTGGCCATCGGGTAACGCCACGGAGCTCCCGGTGCCGAGGATCTCAGCAACCAAGATGTCGTACGTCTATCAGGAGAGGCCTCCGATGAACCGAGTCAAAGCGGCCCACCCCAGGGCCGCGTCCGTAGTCGTGGCCGTGTTCATTGCCGCGGGACTGCCCGTAGTCCTGAGCGGGCCCGCGGAGGGCGCCTCCCCCACATGCCAATCGTCGACCGCGCCGAGCGGGCTCTACACGGTGCAGGTCTGCCTTACCCAGCCATCGAGTGGCAGCACGATTGCGGGCGACACCCTCGCCAAGGCGACCGTCAACGTGACGGTCGGCACAAGCCCCGGCGTCGCCAAGACGGAGTGGTCTCTGAACGGCCAGCACCTGCTCACGGACTTCCAATCGCCGCACCAATTCACGATTTCCACCGCCGACTTCGCCGACGGTCAATACGCGATCGGCGTCTCGGCGAAAATGCGCGACGGGTACACCTCCCCGGCGACGGTCCTCACCGTGACCTTCGTCAACGGCAACGCCACCACCCCACCGAACACGCGGCAGTGGGCGGTCCCGCCCATCCAGGCCCGCGGGCCGCAGGAACCCTTCGTTGTGGCTGCCGTCGGTGACGGTGCCGGCGGCGAGACCAACTCAGTCAACGTCACCAACGCACTCGCCGGGTGGGACCCAGACCTGTTCCTCTACTTGGGCGATGTGTACGAAGAGGGCACGCTGACGGAGTTCAAGAACTGGTACGGCGGCCCCACGGCTTTCTACGGTCGGCTGCGAGGAGTCACCACTCCGGTCATCGGCAACCACGAGTACAACGGCGCGGTGGCAGACGGTTATTTCAACTTCTGGGACAACATTCCGCATTACTACAGCTATGACGCCAACGGCTGGCATTTCATCGCCATCGACTCGACCAGCAACTACAACAAGGTCGCGCCGGGCACCCCCCAGTACGATTGGTTCGCCGCGGATCTCGCCGCCAACCGCAGCCCGTGCACGGTCGTGTTCTGGCACCACCCGCTATTCACTGTCGGCTCGGAGGACCCCGCACAGCGGATGCAGGCGATGTGGGACCTCATGGCCTCCAACCACGTCACGCTGCTCGTCACCGGACACGACCACAACTACCAGCGCTGGGCGCCCATGGGCGCCGGCGGAGCGCTCGCCAGCGACGGCATCGTCGAGGTCGTGGTGGGCGGCGGCGGCCACTCGAGTCAGGGCTTCACCAGCTCGGATGCCCGGGTGGTCAAGACAAACAAGAGCTACGGCGGGGTGCGCATGGACCTCTTCGGCAACCATGCCAACCTGCAGTACCACGCGGCCGGCGCCACCGGTACGACCTTGGTCGACTCGTCGACCGTCTCTTGCAAGGGCGCGGACGGACTCGCCCCGACCACACCGGCCGGCCTGACCGCAACCGCGAACCAGACCGATTCCGTGAGTCTTGGATGGACCGCAGCGACCGACAACTACGGCGTGACCGGCTACCGCGTCTACCGCGACGGCACGGCCGTGGCCGACCTGCCCGCCACGGCGACGTCGTGGACGGACACCTCCGTCGCCGGTTCGACCACGTACGAGTACACGCTCGATGCCGTTGACGCGGCCGGGAACCGATCCACAGCTACCCCACCGGTGGCCGTGACGACCCTCGGCCCGGACACTACGCCGCCCACCGTTCCGGGCGGGCTCTCTGCCGCACCGGCCCCGGCTGCGGTCACGCTCGCCTGGTCGCCGGCGACTGACAACGTCGGCGTCACGGGTTACGACGTGCTCCGCGACGGGGTCGTGGTGGCGACCGTGACAGACACGACATATGCCGACAGTGCCGTGCCGGCGAACGAGTCGCACACCTGGACCGTGCGCGCGTTTGACGCCGCCTCAAACGACAGCGCCGAATCCAACATGGTCACCGCGGTGCGCGACACACTGACACCGTCAGCCCCGCCGAACCTAAGAGTCACCAGCGTGGTGCCCGGCGCGGTCACTCTCGCCTGGGACGCGGCGACCGACAACGTCGGGGTCGTGAAATACCAACTGTTCCGGGACGGAAGCCTCCTGGTCGAGCTGTCCGGCCAAACCTTCATGGACAACAAAGTTGGCGGCACCGGCACGTCGCACACGTACCTGGTCAAGGCTGTCGACGCCGCGGGGAACATCTCCGAGGCAAGCAGCCCGGTCACGGTCAACAACGCCGACTCCAGCCCGCCCACGGTGCCCACCAATCTGCAGGCTTCGGCGATCGGACCTAACCATGTCGAGCTGGCGTGGTCGCCCGCGACCGACGACGTCGGCGTGACCGGATACACGGTGTACCGGGACGGCACGACCATCGGGACGACCGCAGGCACGTCATTCGCCGATAACGCAGCCTTGTCCGAGACCACCTACACGTACACGGTCTCCGCCTTCGACGCAGCCGGAAACTCCTCGGGTGCGAGTGCGCCGGCCACTCCTACGACGCCGGCCGCCACGCCGATCCTGGCGGTGGCTGACACGTACGTCAAGGCGACCAGTCCCACGACTAAGTATGGGACCGCCACGCTCCTGCGGGTCGATGGTGACCCAATCACGAACGCCTATCTGAAGTTCACCGTGTCCGGACAGACCGGCGTGGTGCTTCGAGCGCGACTGAAGATCTGGGTCGTGGCCGGTTCGTCCAGCGGATTCGTGGTGCGCCCTGTGGCGGACTCGTCCTGGTCGGAAACGTTGATGAACTGGAACAACGCTCCCGTTATCGACAGTGCGTCGATCGCCACGACCGGTCGGACGATTAGCGGCACCTGGGTCACCGTCGATATCACGTCGCTGGTCAGCGGGAACGGCACGTTCACCGTCGCTCTGACCTCATCCGGTGCCTCGTCGAGCAGCTACGGGAGCCGCGAGTCCAGCACTGCCCCGCAGTTGCTACTGGACGTGACCTCGTGAGATGCGGCGCGTTGCGCGATTTGCGAGCAGTAGACGCCGCGCGGGCATGGCTGCGCGTAGTACCTGTGGAGATTGATCGACGATAGGAAGGCGATCATGACGGATCAAAGGCGCATCCTCGTGGCTGTCGCTGCGGTCGTAGTCACCGTGGGCAGCATGTCTCCGCTCGCCATCCACGCGCAGCCAGGGCCGGTCCGGGCGTTCGCTGATGCGCCACCGAACCTGGCGACACTCGCCTCTGATCCGGTGGTGGCCGCTGCGGGCGACACCGCATGCGACCCGACCAGTTCGAGCTACAACGCCGGCGCTGGCACGTCGTCCGCGTGCCGGCAGCGCTATGTCTCAGACCTGCTCGTCGCGATGAATCCCGCGGCGGTTCTCCCCCTCGGCGACATTCAGTACTACTGTGGTGGCCTCTCGGCCTTCCAGCAGGTCTACGATCCGACCTGGGGCCGGTTGAAGGCGATCACGCACCCGGTCGTGGGCAATCACGAGTACCTCACCTCTGGCGGCACCGGGTGCACCTCGGCGAATGCGGGTGCGGCCGGCTACTTCGACTACTTTGGCGCCGCGGCGGGACAACGTGGCCAGGGCTATTACAGCTTCGACGTGGGGGCGTGGCACCTCATCGCGATCAACTCCAACTGCGGCGACGCCGGCGGGTGCAGCTCCACGTCACCGCAGGGCCAGTGGCTCGCCGCTGACCTCGCCGCGCACCAGAACCTGTGCACCCTGGCCTTCTGGCACATCCCGCTGTTCAGCTCCGGCGGGCGCGCATCGTCTAACTCCCGCAGCATCTGGGGGCAGCTCTGGAATGCCGGTGCCGACGTTGTGCTCGCCGGCCACGACCATACCTACGAGCGCTTCTCCCGCCAGACCAACACCGCGGTTCGCGACGACCGCACCGGCATCCGCGAGTTCATCGTGGGTACCGGCGGCTCGAACCACACCTCGTTCGTGACAACCGCGGCCAACAGCGAGGTTCGCAACGCCACCACCTTCGGCGTGATCAAGCTGACCCTGCACTCGGACAGCTATGACTGGCAGTTCGTGCCCGAGGCCGGCGCAACCTTCACCGACATGGGTTCAGAGAATTGCCACGGCAAGCCCTCCGACACCACGCCCCCGAGCCAGCCCACCAACTTGACCGGTGCAGCGGTCAGCCCGGGTCAGGTGAACCTGTCGTGGACCGCCAGCACCGATGCGACCGGCGTCTCGAATTACCTGATCCAACGCGACGGCGTCCAGGTGGCAACCTCGGAGATGACGTCGTACAGCGACACGACCGCACTGCCCGGGGCCACCCACACATACGTGGTGACAGCCGTGGACTACAACGGTTGGTCCTCGGCGCCGAGCGCGCCGGTCAACATCACCATGCCCCCCGACGTTACGCCTCCCTCGGTGCCAACCAGCCTGCATGCCACCTCCATAGGGCCGGACTCCGTTGATCTGGCCTGGACGGCCAGCACCGATGACACGGCGGTGGCGTCGTACCGCGTCTTTCGCGACGGTCAGCTCGTCGGCACCTCGCCTATGGCGACCTTCACCGATCCGGCCGTTCAGCCCGCGACGACCTACTCCTACGCGGTGTCGGCCGTAGACCGGTCGAACAACGAGTCCGCCCAGTCGACGCCGGTCCCCGTCACGACCCCGGCCCGCCCCACGACGATTACCCTGACCCCGATCGCGGACACGTACGTGCGCGCGGACACGCCGGCGTCCTCCTCCGGCACGAGCACAACGCTGATCGCGGACGGGTCGCCGGTGAAACGCACGCTGCTGAAGTTCAACATCAGCGGCGTCGCCGGCCGGCCAGTGCTCAGGGCTGTGCTGCGGATGTGGTGTATCGACCCCTCGAGCCTGGGTGGGACCGTGCATGGGGTGCCGGACACGACGTGGACTGAGGCAGTGACGTGGAACTCCGCGCCCGCGGCGAGCGCCTCCGCGGTGGCCTCGCAGGGCGCGGTTACGCCCGGCGCGTGGTACGAGTGGGACGTCACACCGATCGTGTCCGGTGACGGGCTACTGGCGATGGATCTGACCAGCACCAACAGCAACGGCGCCTACTACAGCAGCCGGCAGGCCACCGAGGCGCAGCGTCCGCAGCTCGTCGTCACGACCGCGCCGTAGGCGGATGCCGCGGGGCGGTGGTGTATATCGGGCATTGGTGTTGGCGATCGTGTCGGCGCCGTGGTCGATCGGCTATGGTACTGCCATCAGCGGAGGGATCACGATGAAGCCAGGGACGACAGCACTGCCCCACGGCCGCGTCCGCGCGGACGGGTTCGCCCCGTGAGAGGTGGCGGACGAATTCGGCACGCGAGCGGGAGACGCGGGTGACGGACAGCCGGTGGACCGGCGCGGGCACGGTACTCGACGGGGGAGATGATCAATGTCTCTGACTCGGCGGAGCCTGATCGCTGCGGGTTGTCTCGTGGCCCTGGGCGCAGCCGGCACCGCGGGGGCGGTGTGGCTGCGTCGGGACAGCCCCGGCCCGGTGCGGCAGGAGGTGGTCGTACTCCCGCTCTGGGACACCTATGTGAGCGAGGCCAAGCCCGAGGATTCGTACGGGAAGGCGCTCGAACTCCGCACAGACGGCGCTCCGACGGCCATACGGTCCTACCTGCACTTCGAAGTGCCGACCTTGCCCGGCCGGTTGACCGGCGCGCGCCTGCGACTGTATGCGAATGCGCCCGACCGCACGGGCGTCGTGGTCGCCTCGGTGGCGCCGACCCAGTGGACGGAGGGGGTGACGTGGCAAACCGCGCCGGCGCTCGGCAATCTGGTGGCACAGGGAAGGACCGTTGAGGCGGACGGGTGGGTCGAGCTCAACGTCGCCGTGCTCGTCTCGCAGCCCGGCCCGCTCGACCTCGCGCTCGTCAGTGCTGGCGACACGATGGCCAACTACGCAAGCCTCGAGAGCGGCGAGGACACCGCGCCCCGACTGGTCCTCCTGACGGAGTCTTGACCGGCGGATATTGGTCACGGTGGGGAGTATGTGATGGCGCGAAGCGGCATCCTTTAAACCCGGCGACGCTCGCATCTGATTCGGTGGTCGCTGCCGGCGACATCGCGTGCGACCCGACCAGCTCGAGCTCCAACGGCGGCGCTGGCACGTCGTCCGCGTGCCGGCACCGCGGTTCGCGACGACCGCACCGGCATCCGCGCGTTCGTCGTGGGTATCGGCGGCTCGAACCACACCTCTTTCGTGACAACCGCGGCCGGATGCTGTGACGTCAGCCGCCCGGCCAGCACTCCATGATAACTATGGCAACCTGACGCGCCGCCTCGGCGCGAGTAAGCGACGACTGACCGAACTTATCCGGCAGCCCGCTCACATCCACCTGAAGAACCTTGAAGTCCTTGCGGACCACCGCCGAGCCGTCCGGCCCGGCAAACGCCGCCTCACCTAAGTCCTCCAGCCAAACGGGCTGCCCCGCTTTGTTCTGCAGCAACATGAAGTACGCCAGCGTCGACGCGGCGTCGGGCAGCTCCTTGACCGCCAGCACGATTACCCCAGTGGGGAACACATACCGGCAGGAGTACACATAATCCAACCAGGTCGGTGCCAAAGGTTCACTTAGGTGCACCCCGAGCGCAGCCTCAATCTCCTGCTGCGCCTCCTCAGCGCACACCATCCGCGCCGAATCCGACGGCCCATCCATGGACGACGTGGCCGGGGCCCCAGGCTCGGTCGCATCCGAGGCAGCTGCGGACACACGCCCCGGCACATGTGCGTCGCACCCGGACACCGGCACCGCGAACGCTGAAAGTAGCACGACAAGGATTAGGCGAACGACGGCCGATTTCACGACGCCTCCTGAACCCGAACACGCCCAGCGCGGGCGCGTACGACGCCCGCCTTCCGAACGACACTCACGGTGAGCTGCAACCTACCGCGCCGGCCCGGCTCGCCGCCTGCTCATGACGGAATCCAGACGATCGGTGTCATCATGCGGCGCATAGCCGCGTGTGTCCCGTCCGCTCGCCCGAGTGTGGCGATACCTTCGATACCCCGACGCGCCGACCCCAGCAGCAACTGACGCGCCCACACCTCTCCCCACCGCGTTGACCGCAAGCTCACCAACATCCTCGCGGCCGTCACGCTCGTGTCGACCTACCGACCCTCCTGACCAGCCCAACGACGAGACAGGAGGCGTGCCCGAACCTCCCATGCGGCATCAGTTGATGTAGGCAGGTTGATAGCGGGCAACGCCAGTCCTATAATCGCCATCGCCCCACTGCGGGGTCTTGTTGCCTCTCCCAAACATCTCTGCGCACTGCGCACGCGGTTTGGTGAAGGAGCCCATGTGACGAGGTTGGTTGTGCTGCTCGTCGGCCTGCTCGCGTTACCTGCTCCAGCGCTGGCCGAAGCGCCACAAAACGACGAGGTCGGCGGCGCCACCATGGTCTCGGCGCTGCCGTTCTTGGACACTGTGGACACGTCCGCGGCGACCGCAGCCCCCGGCGACCTGGACTGTAGTGGATTGGATGACACCCACACCGTCTGGTATTCCATCAGCCCGACCACAGATATGGTGCTCGGCCTCCGCACGCAGCCTCAATTCCCCGGCGAGGTCTCGACTTCGGTGGCCACCGGCTCCCCCGGATCGCTCGCCTTCGTCCAATGCAGCTTCGCCAGCACGCAGACGCTGAGCGTTGCCGCCGGCACGACGTACTACATCCAGCTAGCCTCGGCCGGCAGCGACCCAGGTGGTGTCATCAACGTCAGCATGGCGGCGGTGGACCCGATCAGCGTGTCGCTCAGCCTGCACAAGACCGCAGACATCAACGGCGGCGTAACCACGGTCAGCGGCACCATCCAGTGCAGCCGTGCCCTTCCGCCGGGCTCGGAGGTCGTCGTCCAGGGAACGCTCAGCCAGGGAAACGCGTCGGGCTGGCTCGTGCCGTTCCATTCCTCGGTCGGCTGCCCCGCCAGCCCTCTGCAGTGGGAGGCGACGGTGCAAGTGCTTGCCGGCACCTTCGTTCGGGGCAAGGCGACGCTGTCCGCCAACGCATTCGCCTGCGACGAATTCGTCTGCGCCCCTGATGACCAGACGATCGCACGGATCCGACTGCGCTGAGACTGGGCCTCGGTGGCTCACCGCTGCGTCGATCTGCCGTGCGCGGGGCGAGACCAGTGCTGTGGGGGCGGGGTCGCGAGGCGAACGGAGCGCCTCGGTGTGGCGGCCGATCTGATGGTGGCATGACGGCGCCGTTGCGGCTAGTCGGCGACCGCCCGCGCGTTGACACCAGCGCCAATCCCAGCCGGTTCTGACGCGTCGTCGCGGTCCTCGGCCGGTTCGGATCGCCGGCGCTGTTCTGGCATGGCCATACCCTCGGTCGTGGCGTCCCGCTCGTTGGTCGCTCGCGTCGGGGAGCCGGCCGGGCCCCGTGCCCACGCGGCCGAGACTTGGGCAGCCGGTTCCGAGGCGGCCGGTTCCGGCGTGGCCGGCTCTGATGCGGCGGATTGTGATGCGGCCGATGCCGACGCGGGTTCCGATACTGCCTGCGCCGGGGCCGGTTGTACCGCTGTCCGTGCCATGGTGTGTTGGCGCTCGACCTCGGTCGCGGCGGCGGCGAGTAACGCGTCGGCCTCTGCCCCGGCACGGAACACCATGGCGTCCGCCTCGGTTCTGGCCGCCTCGCTGAGTTCGCGTGCCGTCGTCTTTGCTGAAGCGAGCAGCGTCTCGGCCTCCGCCTTGATCGATTCGACCTCCAGCCTCGCGTTCGCCAAAAGGGTGCCGACATCGGCCGTTGCTTCAGCCAGGAGCGACTCACCTTCCGCGCGCGCGGCGGCGACCAGGTTCTCCACGCCGGCCTCGCCCTTCGCGGCTTCGAGCATCGATTCGGCCTCTCCCTTGGCTGTGGCCACTACGGTCTCCGCTTCGGCCTTGGCCCCTGCGAGCACCGCCTCCGCTTCGGCCTTGGCACCTGCGAGCACCGACTCCGCGTCCTCGAGCGCCGTGGACCGCAGGACCTCTGCTTCGCTACTCCCTCCGGCCAACGCCTGCCCCGCCTCGGTCCGTAGGCGGTCCGCCTCAGCCCGGGCGGAGGCGAGCTGTTCGTCGGCCTGTGCACGCAGGGTCGTGGCGTACCGTTCCGCCTCAGCCCTCTGCTCGCGGGCCTCGGCGCTGGCCCTCTGCTCGCTGTCGACGATCTCCTGCTCGACGGTGGTACGCCGCTTCGCCAGCTCCTGCTCCGAGTCGACGCGCCGCTTGCTCAGCTCTGCGTCCAGCGTCATCCGTATCTGGGTGAGTTCGGCCTCGACCTCTGAGCGACGGGCCGCCAACTCGGACTCGGCCGTGGCGCGCAATCCGGCGAGTTCCTCCTCGACGGTCGCACGGTGGGCAGCCAGCTCCTCGTCCACCTGCTTTCGCACCTGAGCCGCGTGCGCCTCGGTCTCCGCCCGGACCTTGTCCGCGTACGCCTTGGTGGCGTCCCCCACCCGGGTCGACTCCTGCATGGCGGCGGTGTAGAGCGCGTCGACGTCCGACTTGATCCTCGCGGCATACGCGTTGGCGGCCTCCACCTCGGCCGCGATCTCCGCGCGACGCTTGGCCGTGGCCTTCTCCTCCTCGGCTCGGCGGCCGGCCAGAGCCACCTCGAAGTCGCGGACAGCGTCCTGCGCCTTCGCTTCGAGCTCGGCCCGGGTACGGGCAAGCGCGGCCTCGCGCTGCGCGAGGTCCCGCTCGACTCGCTCGCGGATCTCTGCTGCCTGGTCTTCGGCTAGAGCGAGGATCTGTTCGGCGCGTGCCCCCAGGTGGCGATAGGAGACCGAGTCGCCGGGCGCGACAAACCTGCGCGCCGAGCCCATCTCCTGCTGCAGCTGCTGCACGTGCTGGTTCAGCATCGCGATCTGGGCGTAGAGTTCCTCGCGTTCAGCCGCCAGGGCAGCGACCTCCGCCTCAACCTGTTGGACGTACCGGTCCACCTGACGCTTCTCGTAGCCGCGCAGGGCCATCTCGAAGGTGGACGGCGTGCCGCTGCCAAACGGGAAAACTTCGGGGCCGGAAGACATAGCACTATCCTCACATGCCACGTCCCGTCACGCAGGCCCCTGTCGTGGTGTGTAACAGGGCTGTGATGCGTGACGGGACGCCTGGCTGTCCTTTGTGGCCATTCGGGTCCGGCCGCCGTCCGACCCGCCGTACGCGGGGGTCGAACGTCAGCGGTTGCTGTTGGAGGCCCGCGGGTCGCCGCCCTCGGGCTTCTGCTCGCCCCCGGCGGGGACGATGCCGGCGAGGCCGGAGAGCATCTGACCGAGCTGCGAGGTGACCGCGTTCTTCTGACGGGTGAGGTCCTCGACCTCGCGGCGGGCCGAACCCGTGGTCAGCTCGGCCTCGTTGCGTGCCTCGCTGAGAACGCGGTGCGCCTCGGCGCGGGCGTCGTTGATCGTCTTGTCGGCCAGCGACTTCGCCTTCTCGACCGTGTCCGTCGCGTGGCGCTCGGATTCAATCCTGCGCGCCTCGGCGCGCTGCTCGATCTCCTTGGCCCGCTCCTCGGCGGCCCGGGCGCGGCCCTCCGCCTCCGCGACGAGCTTGTTCGTGTTGGCGACGGCGGCCGCGTGGCGCTGCGACTCTTCGCGCTCGGTCTTCTCGCGCCGCTCAGCGAGCTCAAGCGCGAGCGCCTGGAGTTCCTTGTCCCGGCGGTCCTTCGCCTCGGCGTACAGCTTCGCCGCCTCGGCGCGCTTCTCCTCAGCCTCGCGGGCAGCCTTCGCCCGCAGCTGGGTGATCTCGCGCTCGGCCGTGGCCCGCAGCGTCGCCACCTCGCGCTCCACGGTCGCCTTCAGCTCGGCCACCTCGTGGGCGGTCGCGGTGCGCAGCTGTTTGGTGTCGCGGTCGGCGTCGGTACGCAGCGTGTCGGCCTCGCGGCGGGCCTGCACCCGCACCTCGGCGGCCTCACGCTCGGCCACGGTGCGCAGGTTGCTCGCGTCGCGCTCGGCCGAGGCCTTCATCGTGGCGGACTCGGCCCGAGCCTTGTCCGTGATCTCGCGGGCCTCAAGGCGCGAGCCGGAGATGATCCCCTCGGAGTCGCGCTTGGACTCGCCGCGGTGCTCGTTCGCCTGCTCCTCGGCGAGGCGCAGGATCTGCTCGACCCTGGTGCCGAGTCCGGAGAGCGTGGGGCGGCTGCTCTCCTCGATCTGCTTGTTCTGATCGGTCAGCTTCTGTTGAGCCGACGTGAGCGCCTGCTCCGCCTGTCGGCCGCGTCGCTGCGCCTCGTTGAGCCGTTGCTCAGCCTCGGCCCGCGCAGCCTCCGACTGAACCAGGGCGGCGTTGAGGCGCTGTACAAAGTCATCAACCTGGGGCCGGTCGTAGCCGCGAAGAACCACCGTGAAGTCAGGCTGGGAGTTGGCGTTCTCGAAGAACGTCAGAGAAGACTGCTGGGCCATGTCGCACATACTTGCAGACTCACCCTGCCCCTTCGCAAGGGCGTCCGCCGACTTATCGCACCTTGTGGGCATGGTCAACACTTGGCGGCAGATCGGGACGACTCGAACTAGGGGAATGTGCGGCTTTTGCGCGCCTTTGGCGCGACGCTGTCGGATGCCTCACAGTTCAGCGGTCGGGCCGCGTGAGTCCGTTCGACTTAGCGGTCGCGGAATCTCTGTATCTCGCCCTCGTGTTGTGCGCGCAGCTCGACGTCGCGCACGCCCAGCCCTTCTTCGGGAGCGAGGCAGAGCACGCCGATCTTGCCCTGGTGGGCGTTGCGGAGCACCTCATAGGCGGCTTGCCCAGTCTGCTCCAGGGCATAGGTCCTCGACAGGGTGGGGTGGATCCGGCCACGCTCGACCAGGCGGTTGGCCTCCCATGCCTCGCGGTAGTTGGCAAAATGCGAGCCGATGATCCGTTTGACGTTCATCCACAAATAACGATTGTCATACGAATGTGTGAAGCCGCTCGTCGACGCGCACGTCACGATGGTGCCGCCCCGCTTTGCCACGAAGACGGACGCTCCGAATGTCTCCCGGCCGGGGTGCTCGAGGACGATGTCCGGATCGTCGCCGCCGGTGAGTTCGCGGATGGCCTCGCCGAACCGCTTCCACTCGCTCGGGTCCTGCGTCTGCTCGTCGAGCCAGAAGCGGAACCCTTCGGCCGCGCGGTCGATCACGAGATCGGCGCCCATGCTCCGACACAGGTCCGCCTTCTCCGGTGAGGAGACCACGCAGACGGGCGCCGCGCCGCCGTTGAGGGCCAACTGGGTCGCGTACGAGCCCAGGCCGCCCGAGGCGCCCCAGATAAGGACAGTGTCGCCCTGCTTCATCTGGGCACCGTGGTGCGAGACCAGCTGCCGGTAGGCGGTGGAGTTGACCAATCCCGGGCAGGCTGCCTCCGCCCAGGTCAGGTGTCGCGGTTTGGGCATGAGCTGGTTCGACTTGACCAGGGCCAACTCCGCAAGCCCGCCGAAGTTGGTCTCGAACCCCCAGATGCGCTGCTGCGGGTCCAGCAAGGTGTCGTCGTGACCGGCCGCATCCTCCAACTCCACCGACAGGCAGTGGGCGACGACCTCGTCGCCGGGCTGCCACCTGGTCACGCCCGGACCAACCCGCAGCACGACGCCCGCCGCGTCCGACCCCACCACGTGGTACGGCAGGTCGTGCCGGCTGGTCAGCTCGGAGAGCCGCCCATAGCGCTTGAGGAAGGAAAAGGTGGAGACCGGCTCGAAGATCGACGTCCACACGGTGTTGTAGTTGATGGCGCTCGCCATCACGGCGACGAGCGCCTCGCCCGGACCGATCTCCGGCGTGGGCACCTCCTGCAGATGCAACGACTTGCGCGGGTCCTTATCGCCGCTCGCCATCCCATCGAAGATCGCCGTCTCGTCCGCGCGCACAACCATGCCCCGATAGGTCTCCGGTACGGGCACGGAGCCGACGTCGGCTAGCACGGCGCCCGGATCGGCGGCGCCCTCGGCGGACATGATCGCCTCTAGGACCTGCTTCACGGCGCTCAGCCCTTTCTCGAGTGCCGGGTCACGCGCTGCCCAGGTGATGTTACTGCCGAGTAGCGGGACATTGGAACGGTTTGTGAACTACCGCACTTCCCAAGATCCCGTCGATCATGATGTGGCCGTCGTCAAACAGCGTCGATCATGACCTCCAGGTCATGATCGACGGGATCTTGGGGGTTCGACCGAATCACCTGGCTCGACCAGCTCCACCAGCACGCCGCCGGCGTCCTTGGGGTGCACGAAGTTGATCCGTGAGCCGGCTGTGCCCCGGCGGGGTGAGTCGTAGAGCAGCCGGACACCCCGCTCCAGCAGCGCCGCGCAGGCCGCGTCGATGTCGACCACCGTGTACGCGACCTGCTGGACGCCAGGCCCATGAGTCTCCAGGAACTTCGCGATCGTGGATTCGGGGCTCAGCGGGGCGAGCAGTTGGACACAACCGCCGTCGGCGCTAGGTCCCACCGCGAGCATCGCCTCTCGCACGCCCTGCTCGATGTTCGTCTCGACGTGCACGCACCGCATGCCGAAGACGCGCTCATAGAACGCGATCGCCCCATCGAGATCCGGGACGGCCACGCCGACGTGATCGATGCGGGTCAGTCCGATGCCTGTGACCGATGCCGCACTGTCACCGGAAGGAGCAGGGAAGGTCATGGCGATAGTCTGACCGAACTATCGTTAAGGCGCGTGACCGGGAGGCCCACGATGTCGTCGGTGATTGTGAACGGGGCACGGACCCCGATGGGGCGGCTGCTCGGCAATCTCAAGGATGTGCCCGCCACCAAGCTGGGTAGCGTCGCCATCGCCGCCGCCCTGCAGCGTGCCGGGGTCGCACCCGAGCAGGTTCAGTACGTGATCATGGGTCAGGTGCTGCAGGCCGGGGCGGGGCAGATGCCCGCGCGCCAGGCCGCCGTCGGCGCCGGCATCCCGATGTCGACGCCGTCGCTGACGATCAACAAGGTGTGCCTGTCCGGCCTGGACGCCATCGCCCTGGCCGACCAGCTCATCCGCGCCGGCGAGTTCGACATCCTCGTTGCCGGCGGCATGGAATCGATGACCAACGCACCGCACCTGCTCACCGGATCGCGCACCGGGCACAAGTACGGCGACGTGACGATGCTGGACCACATGGCGCACGACGGGCTCACCGACGCCTACGACCGCGTCTCTATGGGCGAGTCGACGGATCGTCACAACGCCAAGCGCGGCATCCCCCGGGCGGAGCAGGACGCGTTCGGCGCGCGCAGCCACCAACTCGCCGCGGCCGCGCAGAAGAACGGCGCCTTCGCCGAGGAGATCACCCCGGTCGAGATCCCGCAGAGACGGGGCGAGCCGATCGTGGTGAACGAGGACGAGGGTGTCCGCGCCGACACCACCGTGGAGACGCTCGCCAAGCTCCGGCCGGCCTTCGGCGCCGACGGCACGATCACGGCCGGCACCTCCTCGCCGATCTCCGACGGCGCCTGTGCGGTGGTCGTGATGAGCCGGGCCAAGGCGGAGGAGTTGGGCCTGACCTGGCTGGCCGAGATTGGTGCGCACGGCAACGTCGCCGGTCCGGACAATTCGCTGCACTCGCAGCCGGCCAATGCGATCCTGCACGCGCTGGGTAAGCAGGGTCGGAGCGTGAGTGATCTCGACCTGATCGAGATCAATGAGGCGTTCGCCTCGGTGGGAATCCAGTCCACGAAGGACCTCGGCGTGAGTGCCGAGATCGTCAACGTCAACGGCGGGGCGATCGCGCTCGGTCACCCGATCGGCATGTCCGGCGCGCGCCTCGTGCTCACCCTGGCGATGGAGCTACGCCGGCGCGGCGGCGGCCTCGGCGCGGCGGCGTTGTGCGGCGGCGGCGGCCAGGGCGACGCATTGATCATCCACGTGCCTTCCACGACATGACCGCGCCCCACCGCCTTCCGTTCAACGTGTGTGGTTGTCATCGCTATAGCGAGCACAACCACACACGATCCCGGGTGGGGGGACCGGCGTCGGGAGGACTGGCGTGAGCACGGACTCGTTGCGGCGGAGCCGGGACGTGCCCGGCCTGGTCGCTCAGGCGCGGGAGGGCGACCCACGGGCGGTGGCCCGGCTGGTCACGCTCGTCGAGAACGGCGACCCCTGCCTGCCGGAGCTGGCCGCCGCGCTCACGCCGTACACCGGACAGGCGCAGATCATCGGCATCACCGGCTCGCCTGGCGTCGGCAAGTCAACGACGACGAACGAGATGGTGCGCATCTACCGGGCCGAGGGTCGGCGCGTCGGCGTTCTCGCGGTCGACCCGTCCAGCCCTTTCACCGGCGGGTCCATCCTCGGCGACCGGGTCCGGATGCAGGACCATGCCACCGACCCGGGTGTCTACATCAGGTCGATGTCCAGCCGTGGGCACCTCGGCGGGCTCGCGGCCGCCACCCCGCAGGCCGTGCGCGTGCTCGAGGGCGCGGGATGCGACGTCGTACTGGTCGAGACGGTCGGAGTCGGCCAGGCCGAGGTCGAGGTCGCCAGCCTCGCCGACACGACCCTGGTGCTGCTGGCTCCGGGCATGGGCGACGCGATCCAGGCGGTGAAGGCCGGCATCCTCGAGATCGCCGATGTGTTCGTGGTCAACAAGGCCGACCGCGACGGTGTTGAGGCCACCTACCGGGATATCCAGGGGATGCTCGCGCTCGGTGAGCGCGGACCGGGCGAATGGCGACCCAAGGTTGTCCGCTCGGTCGCCTCCCGTGGCGAGGGCATCGACGACATCATTACCGCGATCGCCAAGCATCGCGCCTGGCTCTCCGAGCACGGCCAACTCCAGCTCAGGCGGGAGCATCGAGCGGCGGTGGAGGTGGAAGAGTTGGCGCTCGGCACGCTGCGGGCGCGGATCGGGTCGCTCCGGCAGGGCTCGGCCCTGCCGACGCTAGCCGCGGAGGTGGCGGCCGGGCGGCTTGACCCGTACGCGGCCGCGGCCCGACTCCTCGCGAGCCTCGACCAGGTCGATGGCGACGGCGGGTAGCGGTCAACAGCGGGTGACTGGTCGTGGGCTGCGTGTAGTGAGACGTACCCGGGCGCAAGACAACCAGGTCACGACGTTCTAGGGTGTGGCGCGGGTCGTTGCCTGTTAGCAGGCCCGCGATAGGCATGGGGAGGGAAGACGTTGGGCGGCTGGACCGTCGTGCTGCGCGGAATCCGGTATCGGTCCGGTCGGTCGTTGGTGGTGCTACTGCTCGCGGCGATCGCGACCGCGGCCACGGTGCTTGCGCCCGCGTACAGCCGGGCGGCGCAGCAGTCGGTGCTCTCCGACCAGCTCCGAGCCGCGCCGGTCAACGCGACCAGCCTGCACGTGCGCTCGGAGCCGCTCGCCGGCGAGGCGCCGGCGCTGGAGAGCACGAGCGAGGCCAAGCTCGAGCTGCGCCAGATGCTCGCCAACCGTCCGGGGCTCGCGTCGCACCTGGCACCACCGGTCGCGGGCGCGGACCTCGACACGGTGGCGACACCGGTGGGCGCCGAAGCGGTCCTGGCCCGATTGGCCTTCCGCGACGACGTGTGCGCCCACCTGACCATGACCGAGGGCAAGTGCGTGAGCGACCCCGGCAGGGTGATGGTGAGTGAACGATCCGCCAACGGGTACTCGATCACGGTGGGTCAGTCGCTGAGCCTTCGCAGCCGGACCGCGACCGACCAGAGCACCACCCGCAACATCACCGTCGCCGGCCTCTACACGCCGAAGGACCCGAATGAGCCGTACTGGGGGCGGGGCGGGTACTTCGCGGCTGGCGCACCCGATAGCGAGTCGTCGCTGCCGCGCGTCGATGCCGTCTTCGTCGGCGACGAGCAGGACCTGGCGCTGCCGGGCGGGTTGCCGTCGGTCCACCTTGATTACCGGCTCCGCGTCGACACCGTGCGACTCGACGACGTGGCCCGGCTCCGTACCGATCTCGGTGGCTTCGAGACCGACGTCAACCGGGCCCAGATCCAGCTCTCCACCGCCCTTCGCGGTGTGATGGACGACGTCGATGACGAGGCGTCCGCGCTGGGTCGGACGGTGCCGATCGTCGCCGTGCCGCTCGTGCTGGTCTCGTGGTTCATCCTGTTCCTCCTCGTGTCGGCGCTCACCGAGGAACGTGGACCCGAGGTCGCGCTGGCCAAGCTGAGGGGATTCTCCCTCGGCCAGGCGGCACGTTTTGGCCGCGCCGAGGCGCTCCTGCTGGTCCTGCTCGCGGCACCGCTAGGAGCGGGCGCCGGGCTGGGGATGGTCGAGGTGGCCGCGCGAACCATACTCGGCCCGGGCGTGCACGTCGAGGCCCGCTGGCCGGTGCTCGCCGCGGCGACTATCGCCGTCGTCGCGGCCTTCGCCGGCGTGCGCCTGGCCAGCTCCCGCACGCTCGCCCGG
>JAHRHA010000060.1 GCA_020027875.1 Micromonosporaceae bacterium
GCTCGCAAGCTCGCTCCTCGCGCTCGCTATGTCGCGTTTTTGCTCGCGACTGCGGGTCTCGCAAGCTCGCTCCTCGCGCTCGCTATGCTGCCCTGCGTGGAGCGCAGGTATGCAGGCGGGCCGCATACGGCCGCCCGGACGGCAGTGGTCTGGGAGGTGCTCCGCCGTGAAATCGAGCGCGCGTCCGCGGGTCGTTCGCAGCTGAGTGTGGTCGATGTAGGTGGCGGTACCGGTGGCTTCGCCGTCCCGCTGGCCCAGGCAGGTCATGACATCACGGTCGTTGACGCCAGCCCCGACGCGCTTGCCGCACTCACCCGACGCGCGGCCGAGGCGGGCGTGGCCGGCCGGGTTCGGGCAGTCCAGGGCGACGCGGATGCGTTTGCCGACCTCGTCGCTCCCGGCGGCGCCGACCTTGTCCTGTGCCACAGCGTGCTGGAGGTCGTCGACTCGCCGGCCAATGTCGCCAATGCCCTCGCCGCCACACTGCGTCCGGGTGGTGCCGCCAGCGTCATCGTCGCCAACCGGGTGGCCGCCATTCTCGCCCGGGCCATGGGCGGCCATCTGGAGACCGCGGCGGCGCTCCTTCGAGACCCCGACGGCTGCTCGGGTGCCCGGGACACGCTGCGTCGTCGCTTCGACGCCGACTCCGCTACGGAGTTGCTCGGCAAGGCCGGGCTCGTCGTCGAGGAGATCCACGGTGTCCGGGTGGTCGCCGACCTCGTGCCCGGTACGGTGCTTGAGCGCGACCACGAGGCGCTGGCCACCTTCGAGCTGGCCACCGCCGCGCAGAGCCCGTTCCGGGACATCGCCACGCAGCTGCACCTGTTGGCACGCCGTCCGTGATGAGCCCTGGCCTGGCCACTGTGCGGCCCCGCTACGGCGCGGCGAGTCTCGCCGACGTGATGCCCGGTGTGCTGACGTCATTAGGTGTTCCGGATTCACAGCGTGTCCCGGGCGGAACGGATCCGCTCGGCCTTGCGGCTGGGCCGCTCGCAGGGGTACGCGCGGTCGCCGTGCTCCTGATCGATGGACTCGGCCACCACCTCCTCCCGGTCGCCGCACCGTACGCCCCGACGCTCGCCGAGGTGGCACACGAACGAGTGCCCGGATCCAGCGCGCGAGCGATCACAGCGGGCTTTCCGTCCACGACGCCGACCAGCCTCGCTAGCCTCGGCACGGGTGCGGCGTCGGGCGCGCACGGGCTGGTGGGTTTCTTCCTCAACATCCCCGGCACCGACCGGGTGCTCAATCTCATCGAGTGGCGCGACGACCCCGACCCGGTGCGTTGGCAGCCGCTGGCCACGCAGTTCGGGCGAGCCGCCGCCGCGGGCGTATCTGCGCACGTGGTGGACCGACCCGAGTTCGCCGACAGCGGTCTGAGCATCGCCGCCTACCGTGGCGGCGCGTTCATCGGTGCGGCCACGGTGGACGCCCTCGCGGACCGGATGGTGGCCGTGCTGGTCGCCGCCACCGGACCCACGATCGTGTACGGGTATCACCCCGACCTGGACAAGACCGGCCACCTTCATGGCGTCGACTCCGAGCCGTGGCGGCTGGCCGTAGCGGACGTTGACCGTCTCGTGACGCGTCTGCTGGATGGCCTGCCGCCGGGCTCGGCGCTGGTGCTGGCCGCCGACCACGGACAACTCGACGTGCCAGCCGAGCGTCGCTTCGACCTCGACGCTGATCCGCGGCTGCGCGCCGGCATCCGGGTGGTGGCAGGAGAGCCCCGCGTGCGCTACCTGCACACCGTGGAGGGCGCAACCGAGGACGTCATCGCCGCCTGGCGCGGGATTCTCGGGGAGGCGGCGTGGGTGGTCTCGAGGGATGAGGCGGTGGCGCAGGGCTGGTTCGGCCCCGTACCCGAGGATCACCTGCAGCGCATCGGCGATGTCGTGGCCGCGTGCCATGCCGACTACGCCGTCCTCGCCACTAGGACCGATCCACCCACGGTGGCCAAACTCGTGGCCTTCCACGGCTCGGCCACCGAAGTGGAGATGATGATCCCGCTGCTCATCGTTAGGCGCTAGCTCGGGGCGAGCCCGCTATGTCGTACCGGCGTAATAGCCTGCGTACGTGGAGCGCGCGCACCAGGAGCAGGACGACTGCGGCTGCACCATCCTGCACGTCGACATGGATGCGTTCTTCGCCTCGGTCGAGGTGCGCCGCCGCCCCGAACTGCGCGGTAGGCCCGTCGTGGTCGGCGGCGCCGGGCCGCGTGGTGTGGTCAGCTCGGCGAGCTACGAGGCGCGCGCCCACGGAGTACGCAGTGCGATGCCCGGCGCTCAGGCGAGGCGTCTGCGTCCGCAGGCAGTCTTCCTGCCACCGGACATGGCGGCTTACGCCGAGGCGTCGCGTGCGGTCATGGGGATCTTCGCCGACGTCACGCCGTTGGTTGAACCCCTCTCGGTCGACGAGGCGTTTCTCGATGTCGCCGGCGCCCTTCGGCTGTTCGGCCGCCCGACCGCGATCGCGCGGCATATCCGGGCGAGGGTCTCGGCAGAACAGGGCCTGACCTGCTCTGTCGGCGTGGCCGCCACGAAGTTCATGGCGAAGCTAGCCTCCACCCGCGCCAAGCCCGACGGCATGCTCGTGGTCAGCGCCGAGAATGCGCTGGATTTCCTGCACCCGCTGCCGGTCGACGCGTTGTGGGGCGTCGGCGACCGTACGGCCGATGTGCTGCGACGGCTTGGTCTGCGCACCGTGGCCGATGTGGCGGAGGCGCCGCTCGGCATGCTGCGCCAGGCGCTCGGGGATGCCGCGGCGGCTCAGCTGCATGCCCTGGCGTGGGCTCGCGATCCGCGCCGGGTCAGCACGGAACGAGTCGAGAAATCGACCGGCGCCGAGACGACCTTCGACGTCGATGTCATGGACGAGGACGTCATCCGGCGAACCCTGCTGGCGCTGGCCACGACGGTAGGCGAGCGGCTACGCAAGGCCGGCCACACCGGCCGGACCGTGGCGATCAAGGTGCGGCTCACGGACTTCAGTACCCTCAGCCGCTCTCGCACGCTGCCTACCGCTACTGATGTCGCCCGCGAGATCTTCGACACGGCCTGGCATCTCTACCAGGTTCTCAACCCGGGCGAGCGGATCCGCCTCGTCGGTGTTCGGGTCGAAGGGCTGGTCGAGGGCGACGACACGGGCCGGCAGCTCGCCTTGGGCGAACGCGAACATGGCTGGCGTGACGCCGAGCGTGCCGCCGACGCCGCGGCCGCGCGATTCGGCGCTGTCGTCGCACCAGCAAGTTTGCTCCGCGGTGCCGGCTCGATGAACCACAGCACCAATGGGTCTGCAGCGGACATTTCGACCCTCGTGGGCGACTCCAACCTCGGCCCGGACAGAGTCGTGGCAGAACGTGACTTCGATCCGCTTTCCGACCCGCTGCGCCCCTCGTAGACTTGCGCTATGCAGCCGACCGGCTGCGTTCGGTCCGCCGACCCCAATGGGTCGGCCGCAAAGGCCGGGGAGGGGCGCCGTGCCGCTGTCCGAACACGAGCAGCGACTGTTCGAGCAGATCGAGCGGTCGTTGGCTGAGGACACCAAGTTTGCCTCGGCGGTTCGCTCCACCGATCCGCGCTTCCACGCGCGGCGGCGGATCATTATCGCGGCCATCGCCGTGCTGCTCGGCCTTGCCGTATTGATTTTCGGTGTCGCAGAAAAGAACCCTCTGCTGGGCGTCGCGGGCTTCGTCGTCATGCTGGGCGCGGTCGCGCTGGGCATCCAGGCGTTCCGGCGCGGCCGCCACCCAGAGCTCCGGGTCGTCGGCGGCACCACCGCCCGCCGGGCCGCACCTCGTAAAGGTTCGTTGCTTGACCGGCTCGAGGACCGGTGGCGCGGGCGAGCCGAGGGCGAAGGCTGACCGGCATCTAGCGGGCGCTGCCCCTGGTGAGCAATCGTCGGGGACTTGCGACAACGAGGGCTTCGCGGGCTCGACCCGCGGCGCCTACCGTCCGACTCACCCAGCCGACCCAGGCGACCCGCCAGCGCAGCACGACCGACCGCGGCATCAAGGCCGCGGTGAGCCGCTGCCGGCGCGTCGCGCGCTCGGCGAACCCCGCCCGGGTGGCCCGCACCGCCTCATTGAGGCCGTCCGGGGGCAGCGGCATCTTCGCGTACCGTGCCCGCTCCTCTGCGCTGGCCAGCAGGCCGGCGTGACCCCTCGCCGACGGTGCGAGCGCGGGAAGATCGCTAAGCCGGTCGGCCGTCGCGCGGGGGGTCTCCGCCGAGTCGACCACGACATCGAAGTCGACCATGGTGTCGAGCAGTTCAGCCCAGGCATTGTGCGCGTCGCGCCGAGCCGTGGCGATCGCGGTCGCGTCAAGGATGACATTCGCCCGCGCCGCGCCCACCGTGGTCGAGCCGTCTTCGCCGAGCACGATCACCTGGTCGGCCTGGGCCCGGCGCTGTCGGCGTAGCCCTCTGCGGCGCAGCGCCGGCGCGAGCATCAGCGCGATGGCGAAGGCGACGACGGCGGCTCCCGCCAGCCACCAGGTGTTGATCGCCGGCGCGCCAGCCCCGGGGATGGTCTCCTCGCCAGGGTCCTTCGGCAGTCCGCCGGGGCCGATCGAGCCGGTCGGTGCCGCGGACGGATTTCCCACGTCTGGCGGTTCGTCTCCGCCCGCGCCTGGATTCGACGGGTCCGGTGCCCACGATGACGGCACCGAACCGAGGACCGACCCGGTGGGCGTCGGGTCGAACGGTACCCAGCCGAAGCCGGGGAAGAGGACCTCGGTCCACGCGTGCAGGTTGTAGTTGGTCAGCGTGTAGACGCCGCCATGCAGACCGCCGCCCCGGGTGAAGCCGAACGCGACCCGCGCCGGGTAACCCGCGGCGCGTACGAGCCAGGCCATCGCGGCGGCGTACTGGACGCAGAAACCCTTCTTGGCGGCGAGGAAGTCCACGATCGCGTTGCCGCTGGTGCCCGGCTCCGTGGTGAGCGAGTAGGTGAAACCCTTGCGCGGGTCAAAGTGGTCGTAGATCGCCCGAACCTTGTCGTACTGGGTCGTCCTGCCCTCCGTCAGCTCGGCGACGAGTTCGCTGACCTCCTGCACCGGGGGAACGGCCGTGAGCTCGCGAGCGCCCGTGTCCGTCGGCGGGATCTGCGAGGCCGTTCGCAGCGCCGCCTGGGTGAACGACGCGCGGACGAATTCGAACTTGTAGCTCTTTCCGGTGATGCTGGCCCGGCGGGAGAACACCTGGTTGGTGGAGGCGTCGAAGAACCACGACGTGTCCAGGCCCTCGGTTGTCACGAGCTGTTGGTAGACGGGCGCGAGCCGCATGTCGAAGTTGACCGTCTCGATCTGGGCCACGTAGCGCTGTGATGTCACGCCGGGGATGGCCGGCGCTACAAACTCCGGCAGGCCGCGGTTGACGCCGACGCCGCTGGCCGGTGCTCGGTTGACGAAGCCGTCCTTCGTTACCTGGTCGGCTATCCCGAAGCGCAGGTAGTAGGGCGTCGGGTCGGTCGTGCTCACCCGGACCATGTCGAACGCCTTGTCGCGAACGAGATTGTCTTTGAGCATGGCCGTCAGGTTCACCGCAGCCCCCGGACCACCGAGACCGCCGCCGACGCCGTCGCCCAGGCCGCCGCCGCCGCCGAACCGGTCGAGCAGGCCCGACGTCATCCCCGGCAGGGCGAGGGGCAGCAGCATCGCGATGACCACGCCGACCACGCCCAGCCGGCGGCCGGCCGCGGAGAGTGGCGAGGGTTCCCATAGGTCCACATCGCGTCCCTCGCCGGTGAAGCGTCGCCCGAACCGGCGAACCCGGTCGACGCTGTCGCTCACGAGCAGCCAGAGGTAGCCTGCCGCGGCGAAGCCGAAGGGCAATACGGACAGCCCCTCGGGGAGCACCGCTACCGGCACGGAATAGATCGCGAGCATGGGCAGACCGGCCAGCGCCGGTCGGCGGATACCGACCGCGGCGAGGTCGACCAGGACCGCGACGAGGCCGACTCCGGCGGTGGTCAGCAAGAGCAGGCCATCCAGGTCCGGCACGGGCACAGCCTCGTCCCGGATCTGTTGTCCGGCGACGACCAGCAACTCGTTGAAGTGACGGAAGGTGGCGGCCGTCGGGATCAGCCGACCGAACTCCTGGCCACTGGGGAACGCAAGGGTGAGGTAGAGCAGCAGGCTCGCCATCATTGCGAGGACCTGCGCCCACACCGGTCCACGGGTGGTGCGGACCAGCATGGCCGTCCCGACCACGATGGCCACCGCGATCGCCGTGTAGAACAGCCAGGTGAACGAGGCAAAGACGGTGGTCAGGGGAAACGCGGCGAGAAGGGTCGCCGCGCCGGCGACCATGGCGAGGGGATGGCGCTGACTCATCGGGTCCTCCCACCGGTGGGCGCGACCGTCTCGGCCATCGCTGCCCGCCAGGCGAAGCCCTGTGATCCGCGGGCAGCCTGCGGCCAGAGCGCGACCAGACTCGTTCCGTGCTCGACGCTCACCACCCGCCAGCCGGCGCGCAGCAGCGTCAGGGCAGCGGCCTCGTGGTCAGCAACCGTCTGCGTCCGTACGTCCTCGGCCAGGTTCAACCAGGTCGCCGGGTCGAGCAACAGGCCGAAACAGGTCGTGCCGGAGGAGCGTAGTCCGCCCAGGGCCTCGGCCTCGAGCAGGCTCAGACCGCCGAGCACCGCGATGACCAGCCCACCATCCCCGCGCCGGCGAACCCGCTCGACCAGCGACAGCGTGTCGTTGGCGGCGGAGAGGTCCACCTCCGCGAGACAGTCGAGGACGGCGCCCTCGCCGTCGCGCTCGGTGGCGTCCATGTCGACGCCGCCGCCGGTGACTAGCCGGATCTTGTATCCGCTGCGGCGTAGGTGGAGCGCGACACTCGCGGTGGCGGACACCGCCCATTCGAAGCTCGACGTCGGGCCCTCACCACGGTGACCCTGTCGCCGCGTGTCGAGGACGACAGTGGCGCGGCTCTCCCACGGCTGTTCCTCCCGCCGCACCATGAGCTCTCCCGTGCGCGCGGTGGAGCGCCAGTGCACACGGCGCAGGTCGTCACCGTCGCGGTACTCCCGCGTGGCGATGTCGTCCTCACCATGAACGGCGACCGAGCGGGCCCGGCTGTCGCCGCTGCCAGCGAACTCCCCGGCGAGTCGAACGTTTGGCAGTGTCACGACCTGTGGCACCACCGTGAGCCGACCGATCGTGGTGAATGACCGGCTCAGTTCACAGAGACCAAAGGGGTCGGTGAGCCGGACCACGAGGGGTCCGACCTCGTAGCGCCCGCGGACCTCCGCGCGCACCGTATACGCCACGGTGCTCGCTCGCTGGCCGCCCAGGCGCTCGAGCACAAGGCGAGGCCGGCTGCCCAGCGCGTAAGGAAGCCGGTCTTCCAGCAGCAACGTGCCAGTGGGCAGCCGGGACAAATTGGACAGCCGCAGCAGCACCCGCGCGGGTGAGCCGACCGGAACCCGCCCGGGCTCGACCGTGCGCGTGCAGGCGAGTCGGTATCTGGTCTGCCCGACGTAGGCAGCGGCGAGTAGAGGGAGCGTGGCCAGGAGGATAGCGACCCGCAGCAGGTCGCGTTCGCCGAGAATGAGCGCGGAGACCCCGGCCGCCGCCGCCGCCGCGAGGAAGGAACGACCACGCGTGGTCAGCCCTCGCAGCGCCTGGCGCACGGTCACCGCCTCCGGGTGTCGGTGTCAAATTTACGGTCGTACGGCGAGCGCTGGCGGTCCGTCGGCAGCGGCAGGCGGTGGACAATGTCGGCCACGAGTGCGTCGGTGGTCCGCCGCCCAAGTTGGGCCTCGGCGGTGGGGATGATGCGGTGGGCCAACACCGACACGGCGAGAGTCTGCAGGTCGTCGGGGAGGACGTAGTCGCGCCCTTCCAGAGCCGCCACGGCCCGGGCCGTGCGCAGCAGGTGCAGCGTGGCCCGTGGGGAGGCGCCCAGGCGCAGGTCGGGCGACTCGCGTGTGGCGGTCACCAGGTCGACCGCGTACTGCTTTACGGCGTCGGCGACGTGTACCTCCCGCACCGACGCGATCATCCGCCGGACGGTGACGGCGTCCGCCACCGGCCGCAGGTCGTCGAGAGGGTCGTGAGCCCCGTGGATGTCGAGCATCGCCAGCTCCGAAGGAGCGTCCGGGTAGCCGACCGCGATGCGCGCGGTGAACCGGTCCCGCTGCGCCTCGGGCAGGGGATATGTCCCCTCCATCTCGATCGGGTTCTGCGTCGCGATCACCATGAACGGCACCTGAAGCTTGTAGGTGATGCCGTCGATAGTGACCTGGCGCTCCTCCATACACTCGAGCATCGCGGACTGGGTCTTCGGAGAGGCGCGGTTGATCTCGTCGCCGACGACGAGGTTCGCGAAGATGGCGCCCGGTTTGAATTCGAACTCCCGGGTTTCCTGGTTGTATACGCTCACGCCGGTAACGTCGCTGGGCAGCAGGTCCGGAGTGAACTGGATCCGGCGCACGGAGCAGTCGATCGACCGGGCGAGCGATTTGGCCAGCTTGGTCTTGCCAACGCCCGGCACGTCCTCGATGAGCAGGTGTCCCTCGGCGAGGAGCACGGCCAGGGCCAATCGCACCGTGGCGGTCTTTCCCTCGATGACCTGCTCGATGTTGGTCACGATCGAGCTGGCGCTCGACGCGAACTCGTCTGAGCCCATCGGTCCGCCGAGCTCATCAAAGGTCCGTTGCGGTGTGGTCACCGGCCCCTCCTCCGTCATCTCCGACTCCTATGCCTCTGTTTAGAGGCGCCGGAGCCCGGCTTGGTTCGCCGGCAAACTAGTTCCCCCGCTTCTCCCCGCCTATCAGGCTAACCACGTTTCGTGGATGCGCCGAATGGGCGGTTCGACTACCGCGTCGCGACGGAAGACAGGCTGAGTCCACCGATTGCCTCATTTGCGCCGATCGAGAGCCTCGGCGCGTGCTTCACCCTAACTAACGCCACCCCACTCGTGCCGCCCCGACCTGCACAAATGGCGCGCGACTGGGTCGGCAGATACCGTCGCGTCTCATGCACGTGCTGTCCCTGCGGGACGACTTGTTCCTCCTGGCCCACGATGATGCGGGCAAGTTGATCATCCAGGTGGCGAGCATCTCCGCGGGACTCGCCGGGGCGACACTGATCGACCTGCTCCTCAGCCGCCGAATTGCCGTGGTCGACGGCCGGCTGGACGTCATCGACCCGTCGGCCTCCGGTGACGAGGAGACCGACGCAACGATCGAGGCAATCGCCGAGAACACCGCGCCGTGTGGTCCCCGGGCCTGGGTCAGCTGGATCTCCCACGGTGCGTACGAGCGGGTCGGGGACGCGCTCTCCACCGCCGGTGTCGTCCGGCGTGCGACGGCCCGGCGGCTGGGCGTCGTGCCGGTGAGCCGCTGCCTGCCCGAGAACGCGGAAGACCTAGTACGGGTACGGTCGCGGCTGCGGTACGCCATCCTCGACCGGGATCTGCCCGACGCGTCCACGGCCGCGCTCTGCGGCCTGGTCAGGGTGCTGCGGCTGGAGTCGTCGCTGCTCCTTAGCATGTCCACATCCGACCTCCTGCTGGCCCTGGAGCGGATGACCGGCGAGAACCAGGTGACCGTCCGTCAGGTGACCAACGCCGTCGACGCCGTCATCACGGCCGCCACATACCGCTGACCGCGGCGCATCGACGGCGCCGCCGTAACCGGCGTGCCACTGGCGGGACCGGCGCGGTACACTGCTGACATGACCAGGGCCACCCTGCTTCTTAGTGAGCCGTGCTGACGCGCTGTATGGAGTGAAATAGCGGCGACAGCACGGCGACCCCTCCTGCGCGAGGGGCTTTTTTATGCCCTTTCGCCAACCCTTGGCCCGGCAATAACGACGTGAGGTGGCACTGATGAGCGAGACGAGGGGCGCCGGCGGAGCCGGAGAGCGGGATACTGCCGCGAGCGACATTCCGCCCTATCGCTACACGGCGACGCTGGCTGGCCAGATAGAGCCGCGCTGGCAGGACTTCTGGGAGGAGAACGGGACCTTCCACGCGCCCAATCCGACCGGACCGCTGGCTGATGCAAGCCATCCCCGCGCCGGGGCGCAGAAGTTTTTCGTCATGGACATGTTCCCGTACCCGTCCGGCGCGGGCCTGCACGTCGGGCACCCGTTGGGCTATATCGGCACTGACTCCTACGGGCGTTACCTGCGGATGGCCGGCCGTAATGTGCTGCACGCGATGGGCTTCGACGCCTTCGGCCTGCCGGCTGAGCAGTACGCCGTGCAGACTGGCACCCATCCCCGCAAGACGACCGAGGCCAATGTCGAGCGTTACCGTGCGCAGCTGCGACGGCTGGGGCTGGCTTATGACGACCGGCGCTCGGTGGCCACGACTGACGTCGCGTTCTACCGCTGGACACAGTGGATCTTCCTGAGGATCTTCAACTCCTGGTACGACACTGAGCAACACCGGGCACGGCCGATTGCTGACCTGATCTCGGCGTTCGAGGCGGGGGCTCGGCCGACGCCGGATGGCCGGGCCTGGGGCGAACTGTCCCCAGTGGAGCAGCGAACGGTCGTCAACGATCATCGTCTGGCCTACATCAGCGAGGCGCCGGTGAACTGGTGCCCGGGCCTGGGGACGGTGTTGGCCAACGAGGAGGTCACCGCCGACGGTCGCAGCGAGCGGGGGAACTTTCCCGTCTTCAGGCGCAGCCTGAAGCAGTGGATGATGCGCATCACCGCCTATTGCGACCGCCTGATCGACGATCTGGACACACTGGACTGGCCGGAGCCGGTCAAGCTGATGCAGCGCAACTGGATCGGACGCTCGACGGGCGCACACATCGACTTCGCCGTAGGCGATCAACGCGGCGACTTCGCCGTAGGCGATCAACGCGGCGACTTCGCCGTAGGCGATCAACGCGGCGATTCTCCGACGAGTGCGGGACCGATGCGCGTCTTCACCACCCGGCCGGACACTGTCTTCGGCGCCACATACATGGTCATGGCGCCGGAGCACGACCTGGTCGATGCCCTGGTGGCCGATGCGTGGCCGGAGGGGACGAAGCCGGCATGGACGGGTGGGCACGCGAATCCCCGTGAGGCCGTGGACGCGTATCGCAAGTTCGCCGCCGGCAAGACGGAGGTCGAACGGACCGCCGAGACCAGGGACAAGACGGGTGTCTTCATCGGCGCCTTCGCTACCAACCCGGCCACGGGTGAACCGATCCCGATCTTCATTGCCGATTATGTGTTGGCTGGGTACGGCACCGGAGCGATCATGGCGGTGCCCGGTCAGGACGAGCGTGACTGGGAGTTCGCCGAGGTCTTCGACCTGGCGATAATCCGGACTGTGCAGCCGCCCGAGGGTTTCGAGGGCAAGGCTTACTTAGGCGAAGGGCCGGCCATCAATTCGGCCAGTCCTACCGCGGGGCTGAGCGTGGATGGATTGGGCGTCGCCGATGCCAAAGCCAAGACGATCGAGTGGCTGGAGGCGAACAGCGCCGGCCAGGGCGCCGTGACCTACCGGCTGCGGGATTGGCTGTTCAGCCGCCAGCGCTATTGGGGCGAACCGTTCCCGATCGTCTTTGACGAGACGGGCCTGCCCATCGCCCTGCCCGAGACGATGCTGCCGCTGGAACTGCCGGATATCGACGACTTCTCGCCGAAGACGTTCGACCCCAACGACGCCGACACGTCACCAGAGACGCCGCTGTCGCGGGCTCGGGAGTGGGTCGAGGTCGAACTGGATCTGGGGGACGGGCCGAAGCGCTACACCCGCGAGACCAACACGATGCCCCAGTGGGCCGGCTCGTGCTGGTACGAGCTGCGCTACCTGGACCCCACCAACGACGCATCCTTTGTGGACCTGGAGAACGAGCGGTACTGGATGGGTCCGCAGTCGCCATCGGACAGCGGCGGCGTCGACCTGTACGTCGGCGGCGTCGAGCACGCCGTGCTGCACCTGCTGTATGCGCGCTTCTGGCACAAGGTCCTGTACGACCTGGGCCACATCACGTCCTTCGAGCCGTTCCGGCGGCTGTTCAACCAGGGTTACATCCAGGCATATGCGTACTCTGACGAGCGCGGCATGTACGTCCCCGCCGAGGAGGTGTCCGAAGTAGTCGAGGGCGGGACGACGTCCTATTACTACGGCGAGAAGAAGGTCAAGCGCGAGTACGGCAAGATGGGCAAGTCACTGAAGAACGTGGTGACTCCCGACGATATGTGCGCCGCCTATGGGGCGGACACCTTCCGCGTGTACGAGATGTCGATGGGTCCCTTGGACGTCTCCCGCCCGTGGGAGACGCGTGCCGTGGTGGGCTCGTATCGGTTCCTACAGCGGGTCTGGCGCCTGGTCGTCGACGAGGCCACCGGCGAACCCAGGGTTGTCGACGTCGAGATCGACCCGGAGACCGAGCGACTGCTGCACCGCACCATCGCCGGCGTCCGCGCTGACATGGACGGCCTGCGGTTCAACACCTCGATCGCCAAGCTGATCGAGCTGACGAACCGGGCCACCTCGGTGACGGCTGGCGGCACGCCGCGCGCTCTGGCCGAGCCGCTGGTGCTGATGACTGCGCCGTTCGCCCCGCACCTGGCCGAGGAGCTGTGGCAGCGGATGGGGCATGAGCATTCGTTGGCCTACGAGCCTTTCCCGGTTGCCGACCCGGCGCTGCTGGTGGCGGAGTCGGTCACCTACCCGGTGCAGGTCAACGGGAAGGTGAGGGGACGGATCGAGGTCGCCGCCGAGGCGTCCGAGGACGAGGTACGGGCAGCGGCGCTGGCCGAGGTCGCGTCCGCTCTGGACGGTCGCGATCCTCGAAAGGTGATCGTCGTCGTTGGCCGAATGGTCAGCGTCGTCGTCTAGCCCCTCCTTGGGCCTGTGCGTGATCACCGGTTTCCGGTGTCGTCAGGGCGACACCGGAAACCGGTGATCACGGCGAGGCTCGGCCGCGTCACGTTCTGCTTGCCGGCGCTTGCGCCCAGGGTCGCGTTTAGCCACCGGCGACATCACGTCGTGGCCCGGCACGGTGGCGTTTCCGCCTGTCGCTGATGAGAGCGGTGAGGACGCCCGGTGGGTCGACCTCAGGGGCGAGGCCGCACGAGTCGCGGCCGCCATAATGCCGGGCGGACCCGTGGAGGGAGCCCTTCACCCGGATCCCGGCGGCGTCCGACGGCCAGACTTATCGGGTCGCCTGGCGCTACCTGGTCACCGACGAGTGACTGGAAGGCTGCGCGCCAGCGGCTCAGCGGCGGAGAGTGGCCAACCGCTGGTACGCCTGGCGCATCCCGAGGATCGAGCGCGAGATGGCCCGACTTCCTTCGGAGCGGAATCGTGGCGCCGCCCTGCGAACGCTATGGCGACCCCACCCGCTTGCCGGCCCATCGTGAGTCAGCTACAGAATCAGCCGCCGTTCTCGTCGAGCCGGTAACCAACAAGCCGCACCGTCTCGATAGCTCTGCGCCCAAACGGCTCGTCGATCTTCTGACGGAGGTGTCGCACGTGAACCTCCACGATGTTCGGGTCGCCGTCGTAGGCGAAGTCCCACACGTGCTCGAGTATCGTGCGTTTCCCAACGACCTCGCCGGCGCGCCGCATCAGGAACTCGAGCACGGAGAACTGCCGCGGTGTCAGCTTGATCTCGGCCGTCCCGCGCCGGACCCGGTGCGACGCCGGGTCGAGGCTGAGGTCGCCAGCGCTGAGTACTGCGGGCCGCTCTCGGATATCGCGGCGCATGAGCGCCCGCAAGTGGGCCAGCAGAACCGCCAACGAACACGGCTTGGAAAGGACGTCGTCGGCACCGTTGTCTAGTGCCTCCACCTCGTCATGTTCGCCGTCCTCGGCCGTCAGCATCAAAATTGGCGTCCAATTGCCGGCCTGCCGCAAGCGCGCGCACATCCGGTACCCGCTCAGCAGCGGCAGCACCACGTCGAGCACGAGGGCGTCGTACTCCCCGATTTCAGCGCGCGCGAGGCCGGCGCGGCCGTCGCGCGCCACGTCAACGGCGAAGCCCTCGGCTTCGAGTCCACGCTTGATCGAGCTCGCGAGGTGGTAATCGTTCTCAGCGACGAGTACCCGCATGACCACGCCTGTCCTATGACGCTGGCGGAGGCGCGTCCTTACGCGGTCGGCGTCCGCTGCGTGCTGTCGGTCCGCTTCGTGCGGTCCGCTCCTTCGTCGGACTCGTCGCGCCAGCCGCGCCAGCCGCCGCCATCGCCGGCTGGACGATCACCGCCGTCTGCGTTTGGGGCTGTGTCGCGTCGCTGGCCTCGGGCGCCGTGGGATCCGGCGTTGGCTGCGCCGCGCGCGCCGCCTCGCCCCGGCCGAATCGCAGGTAGAGCGCCGGCACGAGGAACAGGTTCAGCAGCGTTGAGGTGACGAGACCGCCGAGGATCACTATCGCCATGGGATGCTCGATCTCGTGACCGGGACGATCGCCGAGCACCGCCAGCGGCACCAGGGCCAGACCGGTCGCGAGCGTCGTCATCAGGATCGGGGATAGCCGGTCGCGGGAGCCCTTGAGCACAAGTTCCTTGCCGAAGGTCATGCCTTCCTCACGCTCGAGGTGTTGGTAGTGGTTGAGCAGCAGGATGCCGTTGCGGGCGGCGATGGCGAGCACGGTGAGGAACCCGACGAGCGAGCCCAACGAAACGACACCGCCGCCGAAGAAGTACACCGCGAGCACGCCGCCTACCAACGCAGATGGGAGCGTGAGGAAGGACAGCATCGCCAGGCGCCAGCTGTCGTAGGAGACCTGTAACAGAAGGAAGATGACAATCAGCGCGGCCACCGCGAGCCAGAGCAGCTGGCTCTGCGCCTTTTGACGCTCGGCATACTCTCCCAGCAGCTCGTAGTGGTAGCCCTGTGGGAATTGGATCTTGGCGAGCTTCTCCTTGACCTCCTCCACCGCCGAGCCCAAATCGCGGTCTTTGACGTTCGCACCTACATCGATCCGGCGCGACGTACGGTCATGCTCGATGAGGTTCGGCGTCGTCCTCAAGGCCACCTCGGCGATGTCGGCCAGCCGCACCCGCTGTCCGGACGGCGTGTCGATCAGAGCGTTCTCGATCGTCGTCAGGCTCGACCGGACCTGTGGCGTGCCGATCACCCATACGTCGTAGGCCTTGCCGCCGTTGAAGTTGTCGCCGACCTCCTCGCCTGCGAACAGCGCCGCCGCTGCCCGCCGGACGTCGCCCGGCTTGATCCCGTACTTCTCCGCGATGTCGAGCTTGACCTCGATCTGGATCTGCGGCACCGGCACCTGTAGCGACACATGCTGGTCGACCACGCCCGGAGTCTCGCCCAGCGCCTTCTTAACCTCGTCGGCCTTCGTCCGCAGCGTGTCGAGATTCTCGCCGAAGACCCGAACCACGATCGAGTCGCCGGTGCCGCTGAGAACCTCCTTGGTTCGTTCCTTGAGGTAGGTCTGGACGTCGCGCCTAATGCCTGGGTAACCGTTAATGGTTCGCTCGATCTCGTCGTGGGTCTTCTTGTAATCCGCGTTCGGTTCGATGCTGACCCAGATCTCGGTGAAGTTGACCCCGACCACCTCATCCATGAGGAATGCCTGACCGATGTGGCTGCCGGAGTTGCGGACCCCCGGAATGGCTTTGAGCTCGGCCTCCGCGGCCCGCGTGATCCTCACCATCTCCGGCCACGATGCGCTCGGTTCGAGCACGAAATGCATCAGGAAGTCGCGCTCCTTGAATGACGGCAGGAGCGACTGGCCCAGACCCGGCGTGATCGCGATGCCGCCGGCGACGATGGCCGCGACAGCGAGGTACGCCCAGCGTGGCTGCTTGGTGATGCGATCCAAGCCGCGGTGGTAATACTTCTGAAGGAACCGCACGAGCGGCGGGTTGCGGCGCTCGATGTGCGACTTTCGCAGAAGCAGCTGCGCGAGCGCCGGGGTGACCGTCAAGGCGACCACCAGCGAGGCCAGCACCGCCAGGGTGTAGGAGATGGCCAATGGTTTGAAGAAGGAACCTGTCAGACCCTGCAGGAAGAAGATCGGTCCCGCCGCCGCAACAATGATCAGGGTCGCGTAGACGATTGGCCCTCGAACTTCAAGCGATGCATCGAGCACGATCGAGGCCGTCGACTTCGTGCTCCCGGCTTGTCGAGACTCGCGCAATCGCCTGGTTATGTTCTCGATGCCAATGATGGCGTCATCCACCACCACGCCCACGGCTATGACAAAGCCGGCGAGCATCATCGTATTGACCGTGGCTCCGCGGTAGTACAGTACCAGCGCAGCCGCGACAAGCGACAGTGGGATCGAGACGATACTAATGAGCGCCGCCCGCCACTCATAAAGGAATGCGATCAGGACCAGGATCACCAGGACGCAGCCGATCAGCAGCGCGTTGGTCAGGTTGTCGACCGCCGTTTCGATGAAACTCGCCGGGCGGAAGATCGTTGTGTCGACCTCGATGCCTTCCATACCCGGGGCGAGATCGGCTAGAGCGGCTTCGACTTCGCGGGTAATGTCGAGGCTGTTGCCCCACGGCAACTTCTCTACGATCAGCATCAGGCCGGGCCCGCTGTTGATGACCGCGTCGCCGATCATCGGCTGATGGTCGTACTTCACGTCAGCGACGTCGCCGAGTCGTAGCGGGTTTCCGTCGGGAGTTGTGCCGACCGGGACTTGCGCCAGATGGTCGGGTGTGGTGATGGACGGGACGTTGCGGATCGGCAGGCGCTGGGTCGCGGTGTCGACGAAGCCGCCGGTCCCGATGACCGAACCGCTGGAGAACCGGAGTAGGCCTGCGTCGAGCGAGGCTGCGGTGGTCTCCATGACGGCATTGAGGGTGACGTTGTGTGCCGCCAGCCGCTTCGGATCGACCTGAACCGTAAGCATCTGCAGTTGCTCGCCCCACATGGCCACGTTCGCGACGCCCTCGATGCCGAGCAGGCGCGCCCGGATGGTCCAGTAGGTGATCATCGAGAGTTCCATCATGTTGCGCGTCTCCGACGAGAGGCCGATCTTCATGACGCGGCTCGTCGACGAAAGCGGTTGAATCATGAACGGAGGGGCGGCCCAGGTGGGCAGCGTGGCGGCGACGGTCGCGACCCGTTCTGAAACGAGCTGCCGCGCCTTGATGAGGTCAGTGCCGGGGTGAAAGATCAGTACGATCGACGACAGCTGTGACACCGACTTCGACCGCATCTGATCCAGACCGGGTACGCCGTTGAGTACGTCCTCGAGGGGTACGGTGACGAGACCCTCGACCTCCTCGGGCGACAAGCCCAGACAAATGGTCTGTATCTCGACCCTCGGCGGGGCGAACTCTGGGAACGCGTCCACCGGCATCTTGCCGATCGATACCGAACCGAGGACGAGCATGCCGGCGGCAATGGCGACGACGAGGGCCCTGAACTTGAGGCTTGTGCCTACGATCCAATGCATCATGCTGCTCAGTCCCTACCCGATCTTCAACTCGGTGCCATACAGCTCGATCGCTCCGACGCTCACCACGTCGGTCCCGACGTCGGGTCCGGCCGTCAGTACCGCGACTTCTCCATCGATGTACTCGACCGTGATTGGAGCCCGCACAAACACCAGCGGCGCTGGATTCGTGTACGTCCATGTCTTGGCGGTTCGGTCGTAGATCACTGCCGAATACGGGATCGTCTTGCGAAGCACTCCACCGATGCGAGTCTCGGACAGCTTGACCGTCTGAATACCGATTCGTTTCACGGCCGCCTCTGACAATGTGATCTTGGCGTACGACTGACTCGGCACAGGCTCTACCTTGGCCGGAGCACCATAGACCGCGGTCGGATTAGGGGTGGGCGACGCCGCGTCGCACGACGACGCCAACGACAGGACGACCAGAGCGGCGGCCACGACCGCCAGTGCAGGCGCACGGAGCCGGGGCGGGTGGACCTCTGGGCGCGGGGCTCGTTCGCTGAGACTCATCTCTCCGACTCCCTCATTCGCCTGCCCCCACGGTGTCAAGGTCGTCCTGGCCTGCGCCCCTTCCGAACTGCAGGTAGAGCGCTGGCAGGACGACCAGGTTCAGCAGCGTCGACGTGACGAGCCCGCCGAGGACGACGATCGCCATCGGGCGGACGACCTCCAGTCCGGCGATGCTCCCCAGGAGCACGAACGGCAGCATTGTTGCCGCCGTCAACAGCGCGGTCATTGCGATCGGCGCGAGCCGCTGCCGGGTACCGCGCATTACGAGATCGAGTCCGAACGGCTCACCCTTTCGCTCGAGCTGCTGATACTGCTTGATCAGGAGAATCCCGTTACGAACGGACAGGCCGTAGACCGCCAGGAAGCCGACCAACGCCCCGAGCGAGAGCACCCCGCCACCAAGGAGGGCAGTGAGCACACCGCCGACCAACGCGAGTGGCAGGGCGAGGAAGAACGCCGTCGCGAGCTTCCAGCTCCCGAATCCGGCCTGCAGCAAGAGGAAGACACCGATCACAGCTACGGCAGTGATCGCCCACGCAGTGTTGCGGTCAGCCCTCCGTTGCGAATAGTCGCCCAGCACCTCAGCGTGGTACTCAACCGGGAACCTCACACCCGGCAACTTTGCCTCAATGTCGGCCACGACCGCGTTGACGCTGCGGCCGCTAACCTCAGCGGTGACGTCAAGACGGTGCGAGACGGCGTCGCGCCGTATGACGGTTGGGTTCTTCGCAACGCGTACGTCTGCGACATCCTTCAGATGCACCTGCCTTCCGGATGGCGTGTCGATCAAAAGCTGCCTGATGCTCTCCAGGTCCTTCCGGACGGAGGGCGCGCCATAGACGACGACTTCGAAGACTTTCTGCTCTTCGAAGAGGTTGCCGACCTCAAGCCCCGACAACAGGATCGCAGCGGTACGTCGCACGTCGCCTGGTTTCAGGCCGTACTTCTGAGCGTTGACGAGATTGACCTCGATCTCGATCGTGTCTTCCTCGGACTGCGCTTCGATCTGCGGGTCGGACACGCCGCTGATCCCGGCGAGCATGGCTCGCACCTCGGCGGCCTTCGAGCGCAGAACGTTGAGATCCTGGCCAAAGACCCGCACCACAATCGGTGCCGTCGAGCCAGTCTGTGCCTCGCGCATCTTCGCTGCCGGATAGGTCCGGATGTCGCGCTCGAACCCGGGATAACTGTCGACGACCGACTGGATGCCGGCGACGGTAGCGTGGTAGTCCGCATCACCCGCGATACTGACCCAGATCTCGCCCGAGTTGATGCCAACGATCTGGTCCCCGGTGACGGCTCGACCCACATGTGCGCCTACGTTGTCCACGCCCTTGACCGCGCGCAGATCCTCGCTGGCCTGGGTGACGACACGGATCATCTCCGGACGCGACGTACCTGGAGTTGCTTCGTAGCTAATGAGCAGGTTGCGGTCCTGAAGGGTCGGCACGGTCGCGCCTACGCTGAGCAGCGGCAGCAACGCAAGGCCGACCACCAGCACGACACCGGCGCCGATGAAGAGCTGCCACGGCCGCGCGACCACTCGCGAGACATCGTCGTAGATCTTGGTCACCCAGCGGAGCAGCGGCGACTCCGGCTGAGCGGCCGGCCCCGACGCCAGCAAGAGCATCGCCAGGGCGGGGGTCAGCGTCAATGCGACCACAGTCGACGCGACGACCGCCAGCGCATACGAGGTCGCGATCGGTCTGGCGAAGTAGCCAGTCAGCCCTGGCACGAAGAACAGCGGCGAGACAGAGATCAGGGTCACCAATGTGCCGAAGATGATGGACCCTCGCACCTCCGCCGATGCGTGCCGGATCAGGCCGGCAGTCACGTTGCCGTTCCCCCCGGCGCGGTGCTCCCGAATGCGCCGCCTGATGTTGTCGACGTCGACAATGGCGTTGTCGACGATCACACCGAGCGCCATCACCAGACCGGCCAAAATCATCGCGTTGTACGTCACACCGCGCAGCGACAGAACCAAGACCGCCGCCGCGAGCGAGACCGGAATGGACACGAAACTTATCAGCGCGGTCCGCCACTCCATGAAGAACAGTCCGATGAGGACAAGCAAGAGCACGGCCCCGATAGCGACGGTGAGCACGATGTTGTCCAGCGCAGTCTGGATGAAGCTCGCCGGCTTGAAGACGTTGCTGTCCATGTCGATGCCCTTCAAGCCGGGGCGCATCGCCGCGAGCGCCTCCTCAACCTGATGGCTGACCTCGAGCGTGTTGCTGTCCGGCGACTTCTCGACGACAAGCATCAACCCGGGACTTGCGTTGAGGACGGCGTCACCGATCAACGGCTGGTGATCTTCGACGACCGTGGCTACGTCGCCAACTCGCAGCGGCTTGGCATGAGTTCCATCGACGGCGACCTGCGCCAGATCCTCGGACGTACGAATCGAGAGGACGTGGCGGATCGGGAGACGCTGGGCCGGCGTGTCGATGAAGCCGCCGGTGCCGGGTGTCGATGCCTCCACATAGGTCAGCGGCGAGCTATACACCGCGTTCGCCGTGGTCGTTACAACTTCGTCGAGCCTGACGCCGAGCGAGGCGAGCTTCGCAGGATCGACCTGCACCTGGAGCTGGCGCTCCCGCTGGCCGAAGATCGCGACGTTCGCCACGCCCGGGATGCCCATCAAGCGCGGCCTGATCTTCCAACGCGCGAGGACCGACATCTCGACCAGCGACACATTCGCCGACGACATTCCGATCATCATCACGCGGTTGGTCGACGACAGCGGTTGCAACATCATCGGGGGCTTCGAGACATGCGGCAGAGCGTGCGCCTGCGCCAATCGCTCCTGGACCATCTGCCGGGCCCTCAGGATATCGGTACCGGGCTGGAAGACGAGCTCGATCGAGGAGAGACCGACCACCGACTCAGATCGGATCTGGGCGAGCCAGGCGACTCCATTGAGCAGATCCTGCTCCAACGGAACGGTGATCAGCTCCTCGACCTCTGCGGCCGAGAGACCCAGCGCTTCCGTCTGCACTTCAACGGTGACTGGCGTGAACTCGGGCAGCACGTCAACGGGCGCCGATCGCAGCTGCGCGAAGCCGAGGAATAACACCGCCGCGGCGATGGGCACAACCAAGAGCCTGAAGCGCAGGCTCGATCCAATGATCCAGCGCATGAGGAAATACACCACCCGAGAGGCAGCCCAGAGGAGGGGATGTCGCGGCGTTCAGCCGCGCTTAAGCAAGGGACGTTCCGCCTGTCCGAAGTGGATGTCAATAGTACGAGCGATGGATTCTGACTGTCCGCTCAGCATGATCCGACCTAGGTTGATCATGAGTTGCGCGGGAAGCATCAGCGAGAGTCATACGCACATCGGATGGAATTGGCTGAATGGGGGAATCCGGGCCCAGGACGAATGGTGTACAAGCAACGGTAGGACTGCCGTGCGACCGAACCGACGCCAGCCGGGTCGACGGGTCGCGCGGCTTTGTGCCGTCACTCTCTTCATGACCAACTCGCAATTCCGAGGGATGTGGGACTCGTGGCTCTGCAACGAAGCGTCTTGGTGGTCGTCGTCATCAGCCTTGCGGCGTTCTCGGCGGCGCTGAAGGCGTCACCCGCGGCGGCCGCGCCCGTCGAACAGCCGTGCGCCGAAGCCGCGCCCTACGACAACACAAACTTTCCTGCGCAATCGACCGATGTGAAAATCAACAACAAGTTCTTCCCGTTGGCCCCCGGCATGCAGTACGTCTTCGAAGGCCGGGCGAACCGCGGCGGCGGCGTCTTGCCCCACAAGGTGATCTTCACCGTGACCGACTTGTTCAAGAGAGTCGATGGCGTCACCTCGCGCGTGCTGTGGGATGTCGACCTCAACCAGGGTGTCGTCTCCGAGGCCGAACTCGCGTTCTTCGCCCAAGACTTCAACGGGAATGTCTGGAGCGTGGGCGAGTATCCGGAGGAGTACGAGAACGGGGAATTCGTCGGCGCGCCGAGCACCTGGCTGGTCGGCAAACAGCGGGCCCAGGCCGGCGTGATGATGAAGGCGAAGCCGAAGCTGAACCAGCCTGAGTATGTGCAGGGCTTCGCGCCGAAGATCGAGTTCTTGGACTGCGCGACAGTGGTCGCTACTGGCGACACGCGCATCGTCCCAGCTGGTACGTTCACGAACGTTCTCGTCACCGATGAGCGTAGCCCGCTCGACCCTGAGGGCGGCATTCAGATCAAGTACTACGCACCCAGATTTGGTGTCGTCGAAATCGGTGCGCGCGACGATCCCGAGGGCGAGACGCTGGTTCTCGTCGAGGTGATCAAGCTCAGCTCTGAAGGTCGTCGCTTGGCGCGAGAGGCCGCTCTCGAGCTCGAGGCCCGTGCATACAAAGTCGCACCCGTCTATAAATCGAGCGAACCGATGTTCTGTCTCGGTGAGGATGTCCTCGCCGGCGCAAGCCATCGATAGGCGAAGCACGTCACACAACGCGATGTCACCGGCTTGCGCCGGCGGGCGGGCCGAACGCGCGATCGGACTGTTCGCCTATTACTACGTGTGGTTCGATCCGAGTTCTAGGAACCGAGCCAAGACCGACTACCCGCAGCTCGGCGAATACTCCAGCGACGATGGGCGCGTCATGCGCCAGCACATCGAGTGGGCCAAGTCCGCCGGCATCCAGGGATTCATCGTGAGCTGGAAGGACACGCCAACGAACAACCGTCGGCTCGCTTGCTCATGACCGTGGCGCGGGAGCTCGATTTCAAGGTAGCGATGATCTACCAGGGCCTCGACTTCGAACGTCGGCCCCAACCGGTGGCCCGGGTCGCCGCCGACTTCGTCACGTTCCGGGACAGGTTCGCCAAGGATCCGGTGTTTATCAGACTCGGTTGCAAGCCGCTGACGATCTGGAGCGGCACGGTGGTCGTTCTCTCACGACGACATGGCCACGGTGACGGCGCTGGTGCGTGCTAGCATGCTCGTTCTCGCGACCGAGAGGAACGTGGACGGCTACCGGCGGGTGTCCGATGTGACCGACGGTGACGCCTACTCCTGGTCGTCGGTGAACCCCTGGACGAACTCGTACTACGTCGAAAAGCTCGCCGACATGGCCGCCGCCGTCCACGCCGATGGGAAGTACTGGATGGCGCCGTTCGCGTCCGGGTTCGATGCGCGCCTTGTGGGCGGCACCAGGGACGTCGCCCGCAGGGACGGCTAGACTCTGCGCGAGCAGTACGCGGCGGCGGTCAACTCTTCGCCCGATCTCCTCAGTTTGATCAGCTGGAACGAGTTCAGTGAAAACTCCCATGTGGAGCCTTCGGAGAACTACGGCACGCTCTATCTGGATGTGCTGTATGAGTTGCGCGGCACACCGCCACCGAATCCCCCCTCGGCTGCGGACTCCAGCGAGGCCGACGAAACCCTGGCGATGCTGTATCGGTACTGGCCCAACGTGCTGCTTCTGCTCGGCTTTCCCACACGCATCGACGGGACGGCTGGCCTCATTCGTCGCCGCGGCCGCGGTCGGCTAAGTGCCATCCAGAGCCATGGAGAAGGAAGTACACCGTGACATTCAAAACTGCGCCGCTTCCTTGGCCGCGCGGGGGTGATCGCCACCGCCGCGGTCGTGGCGGTGCTCTCCTTCGGGCCTACGAGCGCACACGCCGCGTTGCCCGGGGCGAGTTCACAGCTCACTCCCGCGCCGTACCTCACCGATCTGACCGAGCACTCGGTGCGCGTGACATGGGCAACCACCGGTCAGAGCAAGGGCACCGTGCGCTTCGGTCCGCCGCCGCCAGCGCGGTCACGTCCGCCACGCTCGGTAATCCGATCACCGTCAACGGCATTACCCAGTACCAAACTCGGTGTCAGTAACTGGTCTGTCGACCGGGTCCGCCTATTGCTACCGCGTGTTCACGGGTGGCACGAGTCCGGTGGACCTGCTCGGGACCAACCCCTCGCCACAGTTCACTACACTGGACGCGGCCGACAGCGCGGCTCCGTTCACCTTTGTCGTGTTGGCGATTGGGGAGACACCACCAACAGCGGCGTCAACAATGGCTCGCTGAACGTGAACCAGGCCGGCGTGGCCGCGCAGATCGCCGCGAGCGGCGCCCGATTCGCGCTGTCCACAGGGGACATCGGGTATCCCGGCGGAACGCAGACGAACTACGGCGACCTGAATCAGACCGGCGTAAACATCAGCGCGGTCTTCGGACCGTCTACTGGGCGGTGTCGGTCAGACCGTGCCGATGTACGCCGTGAGTGGCACCCACGGCCGCAACGCGAACTTCCTGACGGTCTTGCCGTATCCGCGGGCCACTATCCGCGCCCGCAGCACCACGGCCGCCGAGAGGAGGAGCCCGCACAGTAACGGGACGAGGGCGAGCGGATTGACGGAGCCGGGCCGAACGACGGCGGCGCCGATGATCGCGTAGCTCACAGCAGACGGCGCGGCGGCGATGAGCGTGCCGAAACCGTAGTCGCGCACCCGGACCGCCGAGGCGCCGTACGCATACCCGGCCAACCCGTACGGTCCGAGCGGCAACGCCCGGACGGCGGCCACGGCAAGTAGGCCCTCGCGCGAGATCCAGCCCTCAAGCCGGTCCCACCGACGCCCCGCGTGTTGAGCGACGAAGTCGCGCCCGAGCCCTCGGCCCGCGGCGAACGTGACGACTGCCGCCAGTAATGCGACGAGCACGGCGCACACGGCTCCGGTCGCCGCACCGAAGAGCACGCCGCAGGCCAGGGAGATCGGAGTACGGGGGATGAGCGCCACCAGGAGAGCGGCGCCGACGCCCACTCCGACGAGTGGGGCCGCCAAGCCGAGCCGCGCGACCTCGTCGGGCAGCGAGGCGAGTGGGAGCCACAGGGCGACGGCGGCGAGCGCGGCGACCGCGAGCACCAGAACGATCATGCGGCGGGTCGGGCTCATCACGGCTAGCCTACCTGGGCTATTACAGTCCGGGCGTGGCCCTTGATCTGATCGACCTGCTCCCGGTGGCGTGGCGGGAGGCGCTGTCCGCGTTCCTGGACCCGCCGACCGTGGCTACTCTGAGCAGGTTCGTCGATGAGGAGTACGCACGGCACACGGTCTTCCCGCCACGGCCGGATCTGTTCGCGGCGTTCCGCCTGTGCTCCCAGGAGACGGCGCGCGTCCTCATCCTCGGCCAGGACCCGTACCACAAGGTCGGCCAGGCCCATGGGTTGAGCTTTAGCGTCCGGCCCGGCGTCGCGCTGCCGCCATCGCTGCGCAATATCTTCAAGGAGTTGCAGGACGACCTCGGGGTGGTGCCGCCGACGAGCGGTGACCTCACCGCGTGGGCGACTCAGGGTGTGTTGCTGCTCAACGCGGTGCTCACCGTCCGGGAGGGCAAGCCGGCGTCGCACGCCAGCCGCGGTTGGGAGCATGTCACCGATGCCGTCATCCGCGCCCTGGACGCGAAGGCGGATCGCGTCGTGTTTCTGCTGTGGGGGGCGTACGCCCGGCGGAAGGCATCCTTGGTTACGGCCGCGCACCATGTTGTGCTCGAGGCGGGGCACCCCAGCCCGATGAACGTCCGCGGGTTCCTGGGCAGCCGTCCGTTCAGCGCATGCAACAAGGCCCTCCTGGACGCTGGCCGGCAACCCGTCGACTGGTGAGGCACTGCCTTCTCTATCGGACGGCGGCGAGGCGCTCGTTGCGAAGTCGGGTCGGCCAAGCGTCGTCGAGTGGCTCCATAGTGGATCCGGTCGCCCAGGACAGCAGCAGATCCCCGATCGCGGGGTTCCGAGCCAACGCGGGTCCATGCATGTACGTACCAACGATCTTGCCTTGCCACACGCCCTCGGACGCCCCATCGTTGCCCACGCCGGTGGTGACCCGTGCCAGGGGCCGGACCCCAGCCCCAAGGTGGGTGCGCCCGCCGTGGTTCTCGAAGCCCGTGATGGGCGGCAGGCCGAGATCGGGTGCGGGCGTGCCGGCCAGTTCGCCGACCGCACGCGTCGGGCCGCGGTCCGAACTCAGGTCGAGCAGGTCCAGCCCAGCGCACATCTCGCCCTTGGCGAAGAATGAACTTCCCACGAGCTGATATCCGGCGCACACCGCGAAGAGCGCGGCGCCGCTCTCAAGTGCGCGATGTAGACCACGGTCGAGGGTCATCCGCTGCGCCGCAAGGGCCTGCGGGCCGTCCTCACCGCCACCGAGCAGATATATGTCGCCCTGGTCGGGCAGCCGCTCGTCCGACCGAACCTCGACGGTCTCGACCGGCATGCCGCGCATGCGGGCGCGCCAGGCGAGGATCAACATGTTGCCGCGGTCGCCATAGGTGGAGAGCAGGTCCGGGTAGACCCAGACAATGCGTACGGACTCAGTTGACACGGTCCAGCTCCGCTCGGATGTCCTGGAAAGCTGTGTAGTTCGCGATGACCTCCAGGCGACCTGGCGGGATGGCGGCCAGCGCCCGCGCGAACGACGTGACGTGAGTGAAAGAAACGCCGTTCACCTCGAGCCGCACGGCGAGGTCCATCGCCCGGTCGCCGGTGATAAGTACCGGTCGCCCGTGCAGTGGTGAGAAATCGACGTCATATAGCCACGAGGTGTCCAACCCATCCGGGTCGCGGGCGTTGATGGAGAGCAGCGTGGGCACGTGCTCGGCCATGTCGAAGGCCTCCAGCCAGCCGGCCGGGTTCTTGGCCAGCAGCAGGCGGATGGTGCGCTCGTCGCGCACGGCGGTGGCGTATCGGCCGGCGATGGAGGTGACCTGCCCCAGCCGGGGTACCGCGTCGGCCGCCCGAACCCCGAACTGGGCGGCGACCGCGAGGGCAGTGGCGGCGTTGGCCCGGTTGACCCGGCCCGGCAGTTGCAGCGTCACGAGGTGGTGTTCGCCGAAGGGATCGACAACGGCGTCGCCGTCGAGACGCCACTGTGGAACTGGGCGGCGCAGGTCGCAACCCGTGCAGTACCAGTCTCCGTCGACGCGTTCTATGTGTGCCCCGCACTCAGGGCATACCCAGGAGTCGTCGTGCCATCGCTGCCCCGAGGCGACCCACGTCACGCTGTCGGCGACCCGGGCCGCCCAGACCACCATGGGGTCGTCGGCGTTGGCGACGACGTGGGTGTCGCGGCCGCGCAGGGCGTCGCGCCACAGCGATGCCATCATCGCGACCTCTTTGGCCCGGTCGAGCTGGTCCCGGCTGAGGTTGAGCAGCGCGACGACGTGCGGCGATGTGGCGGTGATCACCTGGTCCAGGTAATGCTCGTCCACCTCGAGCACCGCGTAGGGGGTGTGCCCCGCCCGCGCCAACGCGGAGGTGTGCCCGGTCGGCATGTTCGCGCCGAGGGAGTTCGTCGCCACGTCGCCGAGTACACCCATGGCGGCAGCGGTGAGCCGGGTCGTGGTCGTCTTGCCATTCGTCCCAGAGACGAGGGCGACCCGCCGCCCGGCGGCAAGGTGTGACAGCAGATCCGGATCGATCTTCAGACCGATCCAGCCGCCGATGACCGAGCCGTCGCCTCGGCCGGCCGCCCGAGACAGGGCGGCCGCGGTCTTCGACACCGACGTGGCGACCTTCGCCCGCAGCGGCAAGCTCTTGTTCGGGCCGGTATTGCTCGTCATCGTCTCGGTGGTCTCCGCTCGGGTGGTCTCCGCTCGGTTTGGTCTCCGCTCGGGTTGGGTTCCGGGTCCGGCGATGCGACGACAGTACCGCCATCCGCGGCGTGCGACGCCCGGCACCCAGCGCTGCCGAGGAGTCGGATATCCGGGCTTTATTCCGGAATGTGTGGCTGGTCACCCACGATGACGGGCGAACTTCTGTGAGTACTCTCACGCGTCGATATCTACCCATCGTGCCGTCGTGCCCACGAGCTGTAGTCACAACTCGGTCGTCGTGGGACGGGACGGAAATGATTCGCCTCAGCAATTCGCTTGGTGAGATCACGACCGCACCGAGTGACGAGGGTCCTCGGCTACAAAGGTGTGCCGGTGCCCCGCCCTGGGGCGCCGTGTGCCGGCAGGGTCACGCCGAACCCTGCCCTCCCCGCCGGCGCGGTCCTCACGACACACAACAGGACGAGGGCAGGAGCGGGGGAACCATTCTCCCGTCCCGCCGGCCGACAGCCGGTGGGACTTGGGGTGAAGCCGCACTCGCGGCCGGGCAGCCCTTCGCGCCCGAACCCGACAGCTCACTTCGCAGGCGTGCCGGAGGGAATTTCCGTGCATCCAGTCACCCCCCGTGGGGTGCGGCGGTACGGGCGCTCGAGCGCGGTCGCGCTCGCGGCGCTCGGCGTCCTGGCCGGCGGTGTGGCAGTTGCCACGCCTGCGTTGGCCTTGACCGCTGCTCCCACCGCAGTCGTTTCCGCGGCTGCCACCACATACACCGCAACGTCGTCGCCGACAGCGGCCACGACGCCGACCGCGGCGGCTGCCGCGAGCAGGTTGGCCGCAGCGACCCGAGTCACCCACACGTACCTGTGGAGCAACCGGTCGACGGCCCAGCCGGGCCAGACCGTCAAGCTGACCGGCAAGGTCACTTACGGTACGAACAAGGCCCGGGTCCGTTCCCAGATCGTCAAGCTCCAGGTGCGTAGTGCTACTGCCTGGAAGACCATCTGGACCAAGCGCCTGTCGGGGAATGGCTACGCGGTCTTCTGGGTGAAGCCCGCGCGGTCGACGACCTACCGGCTCTCCTACGTAGGGGCCACGTCGCTGGGCAGGTCGGTCTCCACCCGGGAGGTCATCACGGTTAAGGCCACACCGGTCAAGGCCGCGCCTAAGGCGGCGCCGGTGAAGGCTGTTCCGGTCAGTTCGCGGGGGGCGCGGGTCGTGGCCGCCGCGGCCGCGCAGTCCGGCAAGTGGTACCGCTACGGTGCTGCCGGACCCAGCTACTTCGACTGCTCGGGCTTGACGCAGTACGTCTTCAAGAAGTTCGGCGTCTCGCTGCCCCACAAGGCGAACTCGCAGAAGAGCTACGGCCGGCCGGTCTCGCGGGCCTCGGCCCGCCCGGGCGACCTGATCATTTTCCTCAGCGGCGGCTACGGCTACCACGCGGCGATCTACGCGGGTGGTGGCTACATGTACGACTCGCCGCGACCCGGTCAGCGGGTCGGCAAGCACAAGATCTGGAGCTCCAACGTGGTGTTCCGCCGCCTCGTCTGAGCCCGTGCTTCCCCCCCGGAAGGGCGCACCCACACCGATGTGGGTGCGCCCTTTCGCATAGGCCCATCCTGGCGCCGCAGGTTCAGCGCCAAGATCGCCACGATCACGGCGAATCCGTCGTCAAATGGCGTCGATCATGACCTCCAGGTCATGATCGGCGCACGAGGCTCCACTTTCCTCCACTAGGGCGGATAAGGGGACCAACTCAGCGTTGCAATGACATTATTTACCCCTATATGTCCGATCATCGTCTCGCCCGATGGGTCTGCCAGCTAGCTTGAGGTGCAATTTTCCCTCCACCCACAGCCACGCTCTTTGGCCTGGGACTTCCCCCGCCGAGTCGGACAAAATACCCGGCAACCGGATTGACGGTGGGGGAAAGTGGAGTAGAGTGGAGTTCCTTGGCGGAGCCGGTCGGCTTCGTCGGCCCCGGGGGACCGGGCGAGGGGGTGGGGTCCTGTGTTTCTGGGCACCCACACACCGCGCCTTGACGACAAGGGCCGACTGATCCTTCCGGCGAAGTTTCGGGATGGTCTGGCGGGTGGTGTCGTGATCACTAAGGGACAGGAACGCTGTCTTTATGTGCTCCCTACTGCCGAGTTTCGCCGAATGGCCGAACGGCTGCAAGCACAACCAGTGACCCACAAGGCGGCCCGGGCTTACGGCCGGGTCTTCTTCTCCGGCGCCCACGACGAGGTGCCCGACAAGCAGGGTCGGGTGACCATTCCCGCCCACCTGCGTGAGTACGCAGGGCTGGACCGCGACGTCGCGGTGATCGGGGCGAGTAGCCGCGTGGAGATCTGGGACCAGGAAGCATGGGAGACATACCTGGCGAGCAACGAGGACGGCTACGCCGGGATCGAGGAAGGGGTGTTGCCCAGCGGGCCGTGATGCCCGCGGGGAGTCTGGCGGCCGGCCCATGGCCCGCCGGTGACGCGAATCGCGACGCCAGCGCACGCGAAGTGCGCAGTCGCACGGGATTCCGCGACACCGCGGCGATGGGGACATCCGTACCGCGAGATCTCCAGCCGCTCACCGGCTCCTGACACTCCTTCCCCGGTGCCAGGCGCGAGCGAGCGGGTGGGGATCTGGCGGTACGGCCGGTCTGGCCGCCGGGCGCATACGGCACGTGGACCGCGAATCCGCGCGCCGTGTAGGCACCAAAAGGGGGTCGTCGTGGGGAAGCATCGTGCTTCCCACGGCTCAGGCACGCCCGAGTACAACGGGGCGGGGGTGTCACGAGCCAGTGGAAGGAACGTTTCGCGGGGCGAGCACACTCCGGTACTGCTCGAGCGCTGCCTGGAGCTCCTCAGCCCCGCGCTGCAGGGTCAGCATCCGGTGCACGTCGACGCGACGCTCGGCCTCGGCGGGCACGCGGAGGCCGTGCTCGCCGCGCACCCGTCCGTGACGGTGGTCGCGCTCGACCGGGACCCCCATGCGATTGAGCGTTCGACGCAGCGGCTGGCGCCGTATGCCGATCGGATCATGCTCGCCCACGCCGCCTATGACGATCTGCCCGACGTGCTGGACCGGCTCGCATTGAGCACAGTGGACAGCATCCTGTTTGACCTGGGCGTCTCGTCCATGCAACTCGACGACGCGGCTCGAGGTTTCGCCTACGCGCAGGATGCACCCCTGGACATGCGGATGGACCCCACGCGGGGGGTCACCGCCGAGGAAGTCGTCAACTCCTACCCGGCCGCGCAACTCGCCAGGGTGCTGCGCGTTTACGGAGAAGAGAAGTTCGCCACCCGCATCGCTGCCGCGATCGTCCGCGAACGGACCAGAGCACCCATCACGTCCTCGGCTCGCTTGGCGGAGTTGGTCCGGGAGTCCATCCCGGCACCCGCTCGGCGGACCGGCGGCCACCCGGCCAAGCGCTCGTTCCAGGCGCTGCGCATCGAGGTCAACGGCGAGCTCGCCTCCCTCGAGGCGGCGATGCCCGCGGCGCTCGACGTGCTCGCCGTCGGCGGACGGGTGGTGGTGCTGGCTTATCACTCCCTCGAAGATCGCATGGTCAAGCGGGCCTTAGCGGAGCGGGCACGGTCCACCGCGCCGGTGGACCTCCCGGTGGAGCTGCCGGGAACCGGCCCGAGTCTTCGCCTGCTCACCCGCGGGGCCGAGCGTGCCAGCGAGGCGGAGGTGGCAGCCAATCCGCGGGCGGCATCCGTGCGACTGCGCGCCGCCGAGCGCATCGACCCAGACGCATCCGCGTCGGGGCCGACGAAAGCACTGCATCAACCCCTGGCGCGGGGGCACCGCGGCAGCAAGGGGGACCGAAACACCGCGTACCCGGCGGACCGAGACATCAACGACGAGGGGGAGTGACGATGAACGGGACAACGACCCGCGCCCGTACGGGCCGCGGCGTTGCCGACCAACGGCGAGGCGTGCGGCCACAGGCACATCCGCAGCGCGATGGACGTCGCGAGGCATCGCACGGTGCGTACCAGGACGGGGCGAACGCGCTCCAGATCGGCTACGCGGACCCGACCGAGGCCGGCGCGCCGTCCGACGTCGGCAAGCCCACCGCGCAGTACCGCGGGTCGCGAGTGCGAAGCCGGCTGACGACCTCGCCAGCGACGCTCGCGCCGCCGCTGCCGGTCTCGTTGCCACGCGCTCCGTTCCTCGTCATGGTGGTGGCGCTCGTCGTCGTCGGTGTGCTCGGCGTGCTCGTTCTCAACACCAAGATCAACGAGAATGCCATCCGCCTCGATGACCTGCAGGCAGGCAAGGCAGCGCTCGACGTCCAGGAGCAGGAGCTCGCGCAGGAGCTGGCCGAGCGGGAGTCGCCCGGCAACCTTCGGGTGGCGGCGAAGCGGCTGGGCCTCGTGCCGGCCGGGAAGCCGGCCTTCATCAGCCTGCCGGACGGGCGCGTCGTTGGCGTGCCGCAGCCGGCCAGCGGACAGTCGAGCGCCACCACCACAATCTCCGATCAAGGACAGTAGGTCATGGCGCGCCGTGACCCCGACGACAAGCCGTCGGAGGTTCCACCGCGCCAGCGGCTCCCCGACGGATCGTCGGCGACCGGGCGTAGTCGGATCACCGAGGCCCGCGGCTATCACCCACGCGGGCGCACGGTCGGTGAGTCGGTCCGGCCGGTGCTGCGGCTGGTCCCCGATGCCGAGGACGCCACCCGGACCAGGCCGCGGGCCAGCACGGCGGAAACTAGCACCGCGCGTCCTAGCACCGCGCGTCCTAACACCGCGCGTCCTAACACCGCGCGTACCGACACCGCGCGTACTAAAACCGCGCGCCGCTCGCCCATACACGCGCATCCCGCCTCGTCGCGGCGCGTAGGACCGCCCCGCCAACCTCGGCTGGCCGATCAGGCGCGCCGTCTCCGCCTCGGCACGGCGGTCCTTCTGGCGCTGTTCATAGTCATCGCTGGCCGACTCGTGGCGTTCCAGGTCACGGACGCGCCGACGTACGCGGCGCAGGGACTTGCGGCGCGGCTGCAGCCGGTGAACCTGCCGGCACCACGCGGCAGCATCCTCGACCGTTACGGCGCGGTACTCGCCGGCAGCGCCGAGGCGCGCTACGTCTTCGCCGACCCGGACCTCGTCAAGGACCCGGCGAAGACCGCCGACGCGCTCTCCCCCGTGCTGGGGATCCCGCGCTCCGAGCTGCTGCCCAGACTGGCGCCGCACCGGCGGGGGGACGGCACCGAGGTCAGGTTTGAGTACCTGGCTCGCGGCGTACCGGTCACCATGGGACAGGCCGTCAGCGCGCTCAACCTCGCCGGCATCGGCGTGCGTCGCGACGAGAGTCGGGTGGTGCCCGGCCACGACCTCGCGGCCAACCTCATTGGGTTTACCGGCCGCGAGCTGACCGGCCTGGGTGGCCTGGAGGCGAGCTACGACGAGCTGCTGCGGGGCATCGACGGGATGCGTCAGTTCGAGATAGGCCAGCCTGCTGGTGAGGTCAACCTCGACCACGAGATCCCGGGCGGCTATCACGAGGAGATCCCGGCGCGGCCGGGCAGCTCGCTGCAGCTGACCATCGATCGGGACCTGCAGTTCGAGGTCCAGCGCGTGCTCGGTGTCAAGATGCGCCAGGCGAAGGCGATCACCGGTTCGGCGGTCGTGCTCGACCTGCGCACCGGTGAGGTTCTCGCCCAGGCGAGCTACCCCTTTTACGACGCGGCGAACCCGTTCAACTACCAGCCCGGCGAGCGCGGCGACGCGGCCTCGGGCATCGCGGTCGACCCGGGCTCCGTGCACAAGGCGATTGTCGTGGCCGCCTGCCTACAGGAGGGGATCGTGGCGCCGGGGGACTCGGTGCTCGTGCCGTCGTCGATCACGAAGGGCGGCACCCGGTTCAGCGACACGCACCCTCACGCGCAGCCGGTCCGGATGACGCTGCCGGGCATTCTGGCCTGGTCGTCGAACCTCGGCACTATCACACTCGCCGACCAGCTCGGCGCCGAGAAGCTCTATGAGTACCAGCGTGCGTTCGGGCTCGGTGAGCCGACGGGCGAGAACCTGCCCGGGGAGTCGGCGGGGTTGGTGCAGCCGCCCGCGAACTGGAGCGAGGCCAGCCACGGCTCGATCCCGATCGGCATGGGTGTCTCCGTCACGCCGCTGCAGATGGCCGCGGTGTACGCGGCAATCGCCAACGGCGGGGTATGGGTGCGACCGCACCTGGTCCGGGCCGTGATCGCACCGGACGGCAAGTCCACCCCGGCGCCGGCCGAGCCGACCCGCCGGGTGATCTCGGCGGAGAACGCGTCGGCGCTGCGCACCATGCTCGAGGCGGTCGTGACAGTGCCCGGCGCGACCGGCCTCTCCGCGAAGGTCGACGGGTACCGGGTGGCCGGCAAGACCGGCACCGGCAAGCTGGTGCAGGACGGCAAGTACGTCGCCGGCGAGGTCGCCTCGTTCATCGGCATGGCGCCGGCCGATGCCCCGCGCTACGTCATCGCCGTATTCGCCCACACCCCCGGGGGCAACGGCGGTGTGGTGGCCGGGCCGGCATTCGCCGAGCTGATGGAGTACACGCTGAGCCACTTCCGGGTGGCGCCCACCGGTACAAATCCCCCAAAATTCCGCGTTTACCCGTGATGGCAGTCCCGTCACGCCACGCGCGCTGTCCTCTCGCCGGATGCGGGTAGGGTCAGGGGCCGTGTCCGGCTATCCGCGCCCCAGCCGTGTCGCCGCGGTCCCGCTGCGGGCTCTCGCGGCGATCGCGAGTGCGCGGATCGTCGCTGGTAGTGCCACCGGAGCGACGGACAACGCCGCGGTTGCCGGGATCACTCACGACAGCGCCGCGGTCCGCCCTGGCGATCTCTACGCTGCCCTGCCTGGCTCGCGGCGCCACGGCGCGGAGTTCGCGGCGGGCGCGGTCGCGGCGGGCGCGGCGGGCGTCCTGACCGACGAGGCGGGCGCCGCGCTGGTGCTGGGCGCCGCGCTGCCCGTACCCCTTCTTGTCGTCGACGACGCGCGGGCCGTGTTGGGAGACGTGGCCTCCGCTGTGTACGGGGA
>JAHRHA010000150.1 GCA_020027875.1 Micromonosporaceae bacterium
CAACCCGCGGCTAGCGGGCACCGTCCATCTCATGAAGGACCTTCCGGAGATACGCCGTCGCGAGATGGCGGCTGCACAGGAGATCCTTGGTGTTGGCCACCGATGGCTGGGATTTGTCGATTCGGGTATGCCGCACGGCGGACGATTACCGGCCGGCAGTTTCGCCGCCACGGACCTGGGGGCAGCCGCGCACCCGCTGGTTGATCTCGTGCGCACATTCCGGCCACATGTGATGACGACGTACGACGAGAGTGGTGGATATCCGCACCCTGATCACATCATGTGTCATCGGATCTCGGTCCATGCATTTGAAGCAGCCGGCGATCCTGAACGCTATGCAAGCCTCGGCACGCCCTGGCAGCCGTTGAAGCTGTATTACAGCCGGGCGCACTCGAGGGCGAGGGCGGCATCGCTTCGTGATGCCATGCTTCGCGCCGGGCGATCCCCTGCGTACGTCTGGTCAGAGGGCGCCGCGAGGCCGAACGGGCGCGAGTTCACCACGCGCGTGGTCTGCGACCGCTGGTTTGACGTCCGTGACAGAGCGTTGCGGGCACACGAAACTCAGGTCGACCCTCATGGCTTCTGGTTCAGCGTCCCAACCGAGGTCCAACGTGCAGCCTGGCCGACGGAGGAGTACGAGTTGGCTCGCTCATTCGTCGACACGGCGGTACCTGAGGACGATCTGTTCGCGGGCGTCCGCGTTAGCGCCGACGAGGCACGCGGAGGACGTTGAGTGTCGTCCTCCGCTTGCCTCGTCAACGAGTCAGGCTAGCGCCACAATGAGAACTTCTTCGTCAACTCATCAAGAACGACCGCTCGCCGCTGAGCGTGATCTTGACGTCGGGAGGCGCCACGAACGTTGACGGTGGCCGCGGCCCACGTAGAGGATGGGGAGCGTGGGCGACCTCGCGTCCGTTCAGGCCGGCGCTGAGTCGGGATCGGTGTCGTTCGAGACCAGTCCCGACCGGTACCGCCACTGGCGGCTGTCCGTCGACGGCGACATCGCGACGCTGACTCTCGACGTCGACGATCACGGCGGAATCGTGCCCGGCTACGAGTTGAAGATGAACTCGTACGACCTCGGCGTGGACATCGAGTTGAATGACGCGGTGCAGCGGTTGCGGTTTGAGCATCCGGCCGTCCGGTGCGTCGTGGTGACCAGCGCCAAGGAGCGGATGTTCAGTTCCGGGGCCAATATTCGCATGTTGGCGCAGTCGAGCCACCCGTGGAAGGTTAACTTCTGCAAATTCACCAATGAGACCCGTAACGCGATGGAAGATGCCAACGAGAACTCGGGGCAGACCTACCTCGCGGCGCTCAACGGGACCGCCGCGGGCGGCGGCTACGAGATCGCGCTGGCCTGTGCGCAAATCCTGCTCATCGACGACAGCTCCTCTGCGGTCTCGCTGCCCGAGGTGCCGCTGCTCGGTGTGCTACCCGGCACCGGCGGCCTGACCAGGGTCACCGACAAGCGCCACGTACGAAGGGATCTCGCCGACGTCTTCGCCACCAGACCCGAGGGTGTGCGGGGAAAGACCGCGGTCGCCTGGGGCCTGGTCGACGAGGCCGTGCCGAGAGCGACGTTCGATGAGGTCGTACGCGAACGCGCGCTTGCGGCGGCAGCCCGCTCGACCCGTCCGGCGGATGCGCGCGGGATCCCCTTTACCCCGCTGCGCCGGACGATCACCACGAACGACGTCGCCTACGACCACCTGACCGCCGACCTGGACCGGGGCGCGTCCACCGCCGCCATAACCATCAAAGGCCCATCGCCGGCGGAGGTCCCCGACTCGCTGACGCGGATGCACGAGTTGGGCGCCGACCTCTGGATGCTCGCCGTCACCCGCGAGCTCGACGACCTGATTCTGCACCTGCGCACCAACGAATTGGAGATCGGCACGTGGGTGTTCCGGACGGTCGGGGACGCGGAGAGCCTCCTCGCCTGCGAGCGGCTCGTCACCGCCAACCGCGAGCGTGACTGGCTGGCCAACGAGATCAATCTCTATGCGAAGCGGACGCTCAAGCGACTCGATGTGACCAGCCGCAGCCTGATCGCGCTCATCGAGCCGGGCAGCTGCTTCGCCGGCTGGCTGCTCGAGGTTGCGCTCGCCTGCGACCGTCAGTACATGTTGGACGGTCTGCCAGAGGACGATGCCGAGGGTGCGCCGGCGGCCATCGTCATGACCGAGGCCAACGCCGGGCCCTACCCGATGGGTAATGCATTGTCGCGCCTGGAGTCCCGATTCTTCGGACATGCCGACCATCTGCAGACCCTGGCGGCACATCGCGGCCAACCCCTGCCCGCGGCCGAGGCGCTCGAGCTGGGGCTGGTCACCGCTGCCCCCGACAACCTCGACTGGGACGACGAGATAAGACTTGTCTTGGAGGAGCGGGCCGCGCTGTCGCCTGACGCGCTCACGGGAATGGAGGCCAATCACCGGTTCGTCGGCCCGGAGACCACCGAGACGAAGATCTTCGGCCGGCTCGCCGCCTGGCAGAACTGGATCTTCACACGGCCGAACGCCGCTGGGCCGGAGGGCGCGCTGCGCCGGTACGGAACGGGTCAGCGCGGGCAGTTCGACCGGAAGCGAGTCTAATGATGGCGGGGGGACAATAATGTCGCAGGGCATCGACTACACCGACCGGATCCCGAACAACGTCGACCTCACCGGCGATCGTCGGCTACAGCGGGCGCTCGAATCGTGGCAGCCAAAGTTCCTCACCTGGTGGTCGGAGATGGGGCCAACACTGGCCACCAAAGACGTGTACCTGCGCACCGCGATCAACGTCGGCCGGGACGGCTGGGCGCAGTTTGGGCACGTCAAGGTCGACGAATACCGGTGGGGCATCTTCCTGGCCGAACGCGAGGGGGAGCGACACATCGCCTTCGGAGCGCACAAGGGCGAGCCGGCCTGGCAGCAGGTGCCCGGCGAGTACCGCTCTGAACTGCAGCGGCTCATCGTCATCCAGGGCGACACCGAGCCCGCGTCGGTCGAGCAACAGCGCAACCTCGGCGCGACCGCGCCCAGCCTGTACGACCTGCGCAACCTGTTCCAGGTCAATGTGGAGGAGGGGCGCCACCTGTGGGCGATGGTCTACCTCCTGCACGCCTACTTCGGGCGGGACGGCCGGGACGAGGCGGAGGCGCTGCTGCGGCGAAACTCGGGCAGCGTCGACTCGCCGCGCATCCTCGGCGCGTTCAACGAGGAGACGCCGGACTGGCTGTCCTTCTTCATGTTCACCTACTTCACCGACCGCGACGGCAAGTACCAGCTGGGCACGTTGAAGGAGAGCGCGTTCGACCCGCTCTCGCGCACCTGCGAGTTCATGCTCAAGGAAGAGTCCCACCACATGTTCGTCGGCACCACCGGGGTGGACCGGGTGGTCGAGCGCACCGCGCAGTTGATGGTGGAGAACAACACCGACGACGCCGGGCCGCACGGCGGCATCCCGCTCATGGTGATCCAGAAATACATCAACTTCCACTACAGCGTTTCGTTGGACCTATTCGGCGGGGAGACGTCGACCAACGTGGCCAACTACTTCACCGCGGGACTCAAGGGTCGGTGGTCGGAGGAGCGGCGCAAGGACGATCACGTCCTCACCAACGATTCCACCTTTGTGGACACCTTCACCAACGGCTCCATCGGAGAGGTCGAGGTGCCCGCCCTGATCGGCCTCAACCAGGACCTCCGCCGGGAGTACATCGCAGACTGCTCCACCGGAGTGGCGCGGTGGAACCGGATCCTGGAACAGGCGGGGCTGCCACAGCGACTCGCGCTGCCGCACCCCGGGTTCAACCGCAAGGTAGGCGCCTTCGCCAACGGGCACATCAGCCCGGACGGCGAGGTCCTATCGGCCGACGAGTGGGAGGCCAGCCACAAGAGCTGGCTACCCACCGATGTGGACAAGACCCACGTACGCTCGCTGATGCAACCCGTACACGAGCCGGGCAAGATCGCCGCCTGGTTGGCCCCACCCCGCAACGGCATCAACGGAAAGCCCTTCGACTACGAGTATGTCCACCTGGCCTGAGGAGCGTCGCCATGCCCGAGACGTTCAACGCCTGCACATACCTGCTCGACCGCCGCCTCGAGGCCGGCGACGGCGAGCGGATCGCCGTCACGGGTCCGCGGGGCACCCTCACCTACCTGGCCATGCACGATCTGACCGGACAGATCGCTGCAGGACTCCGCGAGATGGGTGTCCGACCCGAACAGCGGGTGATGCTGTTTACCGTGGACAGTCCACGGATGCTGGCCACGATTCTCGCCGCCATGCGCATCGGCGCGATCCCGGTGCCCGTGTCCACGATGATGCGGCCGGAGGACCTGGCCGGTGTGGTCCGGGATTCGCGGGCATCCGCCCTGGTGGTCAGCGCGGAGTTCGCCGAGACCGGCCTGCCGGCGTTGGTCGACGTACCCGACCTGCGTTCGGTCGTGGTCGATGGTCCCGGGCCAGCGTTGGGTCCTCCCGGGGTGGCGGTGTGGGACTTCGAGCAACTGCTCGCCGCCGGCGACGCGTCCGAGGCCACCCATCCGTACCCCACCTGGGAAGACACCACCGGCCTGTGGCTCTACACCTCGGGTACGACCGGTGTGCCCAAGGCCGCGATGCACCGCCACGCCTCGATTCGGGTGGTCTGTGAGACCTACGCCAGGCATGTGCTCGGCATCGCCCCAGGGGACCGTGTGCTCGCCGTACCCAAGATGTTCTTCGCGTACGGCCTGGGCTGCACCGCGTTCTTCCCACTCTCGGTGGGTGCCTCCACGGTGCTAGAACCAGCACGGTCCACACCGGACGGTGTGACGGCGAACTTGCTCGAGTACCGACCGACGCTCTTCGCCGCTTCGCCCACCTTCTTCGCGGCGATGCTCGGCGCGAGTGTCCCCACCGACGCGGTGGCGTCGGTGCGGCTCGCGACCTCGGCCGGGGAACCGCTGCCAGCCCCGATCTACCAGCGCTTCGTGGCCCGGTACGGGGTGGACGTCATCGATGGGATCGGCTCGACCGAGGCGCTGCACATCTTCATGTCCAACCGGCGCGGCCAGGTGCGCCCGGGCACCAGCGGCACGCCAGTGCCCGGGTACGACGCTCGGATCGTGGACGAGGCGGGGCTCGACGTGCCGGCCGGCACCGAGGGGCATCTCCTGGTGCGGGGTGACTCGACCGCGCTGGGGTACTGGTGCCGCAACGAGGCGACCCGCCGGGCGTTCCAAGGCGAGTGGCTGCGCACGGGCGATTTCTACCTCGCCTCGCCCGACGGCTACTACACCTACCTTGGCCGTTCCGACGACATGATCAAGTCTAGTGGGATGTGGGTGTCTCCGGCCGAGGTCGAGGCCCGGCTGCTGGAGCATCCGGAGGTCGCGCTCGCCGCTGTCGTGGCGGTGCCGGACCAGGTCGGGCTGGACAAGACCGTCGCGTGTGTGGTGCGCACACCAGATGCGACGGTGGCGGAGGCGGACCTGGTCGAGTTCTGCCGCGCCGGACTGGCCCACTTCAAGTGTCCGCGTACGGTGTTGTTCGTCGCCGAGCTGCCCATGACGGCCACGGGGAAGTTGCGGCGCAACGTCATCCGCGCCGATGCAGCCGATGCATTGGCCCGGGCGGCGGAGCTGGACCTGGCCCCAGTCGTCCCCATCCTTGAGTAGTCGCGTACGGGGGTAGGAGCCGGCTACGTCGCCGAGGTCGTCCACAGATCCAGGATCACACTGCCGGTCCCAGCCGGCGCGGATGTATCAAGCCGGGCCACGGCGGACAAGCCCAGCCCGAAGCTGAGCACCGCCTCGAAGTCGCCCGAAACGGCGAGTTCCTGCAGAACCGTGTAGCGCGGCGTAAGTCGGGTCGGCCCCGCGTAGCGCACCACCGGATCCGCTGGTTGACCAGCCGTCGTGTCAACTAACCGACCTCGCCCGGCGAGAGCACGGGCGGAACGAGAGTCGCCGCTGCCGATGCCCTACGTTGGTGGTCGTGACTGACGAAGACCGCCCGGACTCCGATGACATTGTGGGGCCGGCCGATGCGCGTGTCCTGCCGAGGTTCGCCGGGCCCGCCACGTTCGCCCGACTGCCCGCCCTTGGCGAGGTCAGCCGCTACGACGTCGCCGTGCTCGGGGTTCCGTTCGATTCCGGCACAACGTACCGGCCGGGGGCACGGTTCGGGCCGCAGGCCATCCGCGCCGGCTCCAAGCTGCTGCGCCGCTTCCACCCGCAACACAACGTCGAGCCGTTTCATGGCCAGCAGGTGGTCGACGCGGGAGATGTCGTCGCGAACCCGTTCGACATCATGGCGGCGGTCGAGTCGGTGCAGCGCGGCGCCAACGAGCTGCTCGACGGCGCACCGAGACTCGTAACGCTCGGCGGCGACCATACGATCGCGCTGCCGCTGCTACGAGCGATGAACCGCATCCATGGTCCGGTCGCTCTGATCCACTTCGACGCGCACCTGGACACCTGGGACACCTACTTCGGTGCGCCCTACACCCACGGCACACCGTTTCGACGGGCCGCCGAGGAGAAGCTGTTCGTACCCGGGCACAGCGCGCACGTGGGGATCCGCGGATCCCTCTACGGTCCGGAGGATCTTGTCGACGACTCTGCGATGGGCTTCGAGGTGACCGGCACCTGGGAGCTCGATGAGCTGGGTCTCGCCGGGGTGGTCGAGCGACTGCGTACGCGTGTGGCCGACCACCCCGTCTACCTGTCTATCGACATCGACGTGCTCGACCCGGCATTCGCGCCGGGCACGGGCACACCGGAGATCGGTGGATTCTCCACAAGGGAGCTGGTGGCGATCCTGCGGGGACTGCGTGGCCTACCCATCGTCGGCCTGGACGTGGTGGAGGTCTCTCCCGCCTACGACCACGCCGAGATAACGGCGATCGCGGCCGCCAACCTCATCTACGAAACGCTGGCCCTGATGGCCGCGGAGTAACAGGCCGGGTCTGGCTATTTGCGCCGGAGGAGCTCCGGATCGGGCGGGATGTTGACCAGGTTCTGCACCCAGTCGATGTGCTCCTTCTCCCGCTTGTGCAGCCTGTTCTTCCGGCCACGGGTCGGCCGCTCGGGCCTGCCCTTGCGTCTGCGGGGGAGCGGCTCGGCCGAGCCAGTCTGGATCGCCGTGGAGTCAACCACGGGCCTCGGCGCTGGCGCGGGCGCCGCAACCGCCGCCGGGATGGGTTTGGCCTTTGAGGGTTTGGCCTTTGGGGTGGGTTTGACCTTTGAGGTGGGCTTGGCCGCCGGGGTGGGTCTGGCCGCGGGGGTTGGCTTGGACGCCACCGGGGTCACCGCGGCCGGCTGGATAGCTCGGGCTGGCGGAGACGCGGGCGGGGCCACGACAGGCGCGGCTTCGATGGCGAGCACGGGCGCGGAGCGCGGTAGGGCGGCCGGCCTGGGCGGCCGGAGGCTCGCAATTGCCGCAACCGGCTGTGACGCCCTCGCCGACGCCGGTGCGGCAGCTCGTCGGGCGGGGACGACTTCGCCACGATGGGCGGCGGCTGTCGCGGTTGAGGCGAGCAGGCCGACCGTGGCTGCCAGCAGTGACGCGATGTATGGCGCAACGAGGCCGCCGCCATCAGCACCCTCGGCGCCACCAGCGCCGCTCGTGCCGGGGCCGGCGATCAGGTACGCGGCCGCTACCAGCGCCGGCCCGGCGAACCCCGATAGCGAGATACCGAGTCGATTGGCGCCTACCCACCGGGCCGTGGCCGCGACCACCACACCGAGCACGGCCGCGACGCCAACCATCAGGTAGGGCCCGACCCACCAGCCGACGGAGCCGGTGAGTGGCGCGTCAATCATCCCCAACCGGGGCGTATCCGGCACGCGGTCCGCCGCCAACGCGAGGCCGACCGAGGTCAGTGCCGCCATCCAGACCCAAGTGACCGTGGTGCCTGCGCCCGCGGCGATCGGGGCGGCCGACAGCGCCGCGAAAGCGAGGATCAATCCGATCAGGATGCCGGCGCCGGCGGTGACGGCGATGGTCCGTACCGGGGTCGTGCCAGGGGAGGAGGCGACAACCCGCGCAGGCACCCAGACCAGCGGAAACGCAACCGCGGCACCGAGTACGGCGGCGATGGTGGCGCTGACCCGGGCCGCCGTGACGGCCGTACCGCGGACCAGGTCGACCACAGCGCTCCGGACCGCGTTCCGGGCCGCGCGCACGGCCCGGCGCGGTGCCCCAGCGACGGTCTTGTGCGGGACGACCAGGACGCCGCTTCTCCGAATCGCGGCCGCGAGCGCGCGTTGGTTGATGATGACGGCTCGGATGCCGCGGATGCTGCGCCCGCCCGCGGCTGCGCCGCCCAGGACAGCCGCGGCGAAGATGAACACCAGCCACGTGAGCAGGCGTCGACGGCCTGCGTCGTCACCCGCGGCCTCCCACTCGAGGATGCCCAACGCCTGACCGACGCCGAGCTGAGCCGCGGCGACCACAGCGGCGGCCGCGAACGACTTCGTCGCGAGTTTGACCCAGGTGCTGGCAGTCACGCGGGGAAGCTTACGAGGCGATGTCGCGCTCGGCACCCGGATGTTGTGTCGGTGCAGATGTTTTGCTCGATCGTTAGCCCACTATGGACGGGTGGGGCCAGATTTGTCCGCCGTCAATCGCGGGCCGCGACGGCGGACCGGGCTCGTTGAGCGCCAACGGCGTACGTCAGGATCTCCAACGCGGCGACCGGGAATGGGACGCCTACCAGGAGCTGCCGCGCCGCCGCCGGAGGACCCACCCGTGTTGCGGGTCAGATCGCGCGGATTGCGCGTCCCGCCGTGGTTCGGGGACTCGGTGAACCCCCAGATGGCCAGCTCCGGAAGCCGAGTCTTGCCGACGACGACGGCGCCGGCCGCTCGTAGCCGGGTCACGAGCAGGTCGTCCGACGGCCGGGGGTCCGCTGACGTAGCGGCCGAGCCGTGCCGGGTGGGCAGGCCAGCGACGTCGACATTGTCCTTGATGGCCACCGGCACGCCGGCCAGCGGCAGGTCCTCGAGATCCGCCCGCGCACCGATCGCATCGGCCTCGCGCCGCGCGCCGTCAGCATCGACTACCTGGAACGCGCCAATGTTGGGATCGGTGGCTTCGATCCTGGCCAGGCAGCGCTCCAAGACGTCCCGCGCCGTACGCTGACCGGCCCGCACGTCGGCCGCGATCTGGACAACCGTGCCCATGCCCGTGTCGATGGTGTCCATACATGGACCGTAGGTTCCTCGGCCCCGTAGCGCATCGGAGAATCGCCCGCCCCAATGGCGGCCATTACCCTGAGTAGTCGGCCGCGCGGCCGGGCCGACCTTGTTCTGTCGCCCGTTTGCTCTGCTTCCCTATCGGCAACACCGCGTTGAGCTGCGCTTTCATCGAAGGAGAGGTACGAGCAAGGCGGCGAGACCCACACGGACAGTAGTCGTGGTCGATCGCCCGGTCTTGTGGGCTAGCCCGTGAAGCAAAGGAGGTCCGTTGATGTAAGGCGTCCCGTGACTTATTGGCGGTCGACGAAGTGTACGAACACTGTTCCGGTGTTGTCCGAGTCTGTTTCAACGCGCCGATACAGCTTCTTGATCTGTTGCTGGTTCAGAAATGCCAGTACCCGCTTCTTCAGCTTTCCCGTTCCCTTGCCTGGGATGATCTCCACCAGGTCGGCCTTCGTGCGTACCGCCTCGAACACGATATTTCGGAGGGCGCGATCGATGTCCCGGTCGCTCCTGAAGATCGGATGCAGGTCGAGCGTCAGCTTCGTCATCACCAGCTTCCGCCGTTGGTGGGGCCTTCGCCGCCAGGGCGCCCTTGGCTCGCCGTTCATTCTGACGGATTGATCGGGCCTCCAGTTCATACATCGCGGCGTTGCGGCCCGTGGCCCCACGCTGCTCGCTGAGAGAGCCCGGGCCTGTGCCCGGCGGCGAATACGTGGACTTCGCCGGTACCGCTTGCCGCGAGTCGCGCGACTTATGCGGTCGGCCGCCGACGCGGCCTTGCTCGGTACCGGTCCTCCCTGGGTATCGCCGACAACGTAAGGACCCCGATCCAACCCTCACTGCCTCGGATCTGCACGTGGTGATGTGCCGTGCGCATGCGCGGTCACCTGTGCGCCGTGCTGAGCGGCAATGTGTGTGGGGAGTCGAACCCCGCGCTGCTCTTCACGCGCCAGGAGGGGCCGGATGACCGCCGACCCGCGGTGTGTGCACGCCTCCGTGACGGCTACCCGCTTTACGTTGGTTTCTTCCGTCAATCCAGGAGGTCCACCCCCCCAGTTCGCACGCTGGATCCGTACATCCAGTTCCCGGATGTCGCGCGCGAGCGCATCGGCCTGACCGCAAGTCGGCGACGGGAACCGGGTCTCGGCGTGGACGGGCCGATATCCAGCCGGCCACCGGCGGTGAACTCGTACAGACTGTAGGCGTTGTTCAGCATCCCCGGCCGGTCCAGCGCGAGCACCGCATCCAGCGCCCCGGGCAGTGCGTACACCGGCAGCGGCGCGGGCGGATCGTCGCGCAACGCTCGCGCCCGCAGCAGCGGGTTAAGGTCGGCGCAGTGGTCGGGATGTCCATGGCTGATGAACACCGCGTCGACCTGATCGGCGGCGATCAGCTGCAGTAGCCGCGGTACTGTCGCGTAGCCCAGGTCGATGATCAGCCGGAACCCTTCGTACTCGACGAGGAAGCCGGTGCAGGCCTAGCCAGCCTCCGGCCATGCCCCACAGCCACCGAGAGCCGTCAGACGCACCGGGCGATTCTACGGCCACGGCGGAGCTGCCTCGTGCAGGCAGATGACATAGCGGGAGCTTCCTCAATTGCCGAGGCCGAAACGGATCGATGCCACGCCCAACCAGACGTGGCGGGCATCGAGATACAGGTCCAATGCCCACATCGGCGTCGACCCAGTCGGCCAGGGCCGGATCACCTGGCGCGGCCGACGAGATCGAACGCCCCTGGTCGATTGCCGCCCGCATCCCTGGGCGCCCTGCTTGCACAAGGCGTGTGGGCGGCGGTGGCATAATGCTGATAGCATATGTTACAGATGTTAT
>JAHRHA010000279.1 GCA_020027875.1 Micromonosporaceae bacterium
CTGTTGAGCGACGTCCCGCGCGAGGCCGTGGGGTAGGTCGGCGTCATCGGCGGTGAGTGTGATCTCGGGGCGGCCCGCTTGGGTTGCTCTTCTTCGTGTGCGACGCCAACGTGAGCATGTCCGGTTGGGGTACGGCCCTCCCGGTCCATCTTTGGCGGAGCGTCCGGGAGGGCCGTGGGTGCTGCTTGGAGGCAGCTTGCTCACGGTAGGTGGAGACGCTGACGGCGTCGAGGAGTTGTTGCGCGCGGGTCTGCTGGCGTGTCCGTCATGCGCGGGTTCGTTGAGTCCGTGGGGGTTCGCTCGGGCCCGGTCGCTGCGCACGGCGGACGGGCCGGTGTGGCTTCGACCGCGTCGTTCGATGTGTGCCGGCTGCGGCCGGACTCATGTGTTGTTGTCCCTGGTTGGCCTGCTGCGCCGTGCTGATAGCGCTGCGGTGATCGGGGCCGGGTTGGCGGGTGGGGCGGCGGGTCTGGGTCATCGGCGTATCGCCGCCGGGTTGGCTGTCGCTTCGTCAACGGTGCGTGGGTGGCTGCGCCGTTTCGCTGCGCATGCCGAGCGGATCCGGGCCGCGTTCACGGTTCTGGCGCGGGATCTGGACCCTGACCCGCCGCCGATCGAGGCGACCGGGTCGGTGTTCGCCGACGCTGCCATCGCGGTGCGGGCGGCCGCTGCTGCGGCCGTTGTGCGGTGGCCGTTGGTGCTCACGGTGTCGGTGTGGGAGTTCGCCGGTGCGGTGACCGGAGGGACGTTGCTGGCCCCGTCCGGGCCGGCGATGTTGACCAACACGACTCGCCCCTGGGCGGAGCATCGATGATCCGGAATCCTCGACACGGACCTATGTGGACTGTGTTGGGGAAGGGTGTTGATGAACGCACGAGAGCAGGAGGCCCGGCTGCGGGCTGAGCGGGCCCGGCGGGTCGCGTTGTTCCGTTACGAACTGATCCAGGAGGTGATCGATCCGGCGTTGTCGACCCGGCAGCGCGGGCCGCTGGTCCGGGCGTTGGCGGCGCGGGAGCACGACGGTCCGTTCGGGGAGAAGGTCCGGGTTGCTCGCAACACGATCGACCGGTGGTGTCGGTGGTGGCGCACCGGCGGGTTCGCCGCCCTGGTGCCGCAGCCGGCCCGGGTCCCACCACGCACGCCGGCCGAGGTTCTGGACCTGGCGGCGGCGGTGAAGAAGGAGAACCTGGGTCGTACGGCGACGCAGGTGGTCCGGATCCTGCGGGCGCAGTCCGGCTGGTCGCCGTCAGAGCGAACCCTGCAACGCCACTTCGAACGCCTCGAGCTGCACGCCCCGCCGCCGACCGTGGCCGAGGTGTTCGGCCGGTTCGAGGCGGCCCGGCCCAACGAGATCTGGGCCGGCGATGCGTTATGCCAAGATCGGCATAACGCATCTTATGTGGACGCCGAGGTTATGCCGACCGGGAGCGGCCAACCGCTGCGGCGCAAGAAGTTGGCCACTCTCGGGATCGGCATAATCACAGACTTCTGATCCGGCTCTGATGCCGTTCGAACCGCCGTCGCTTCTCCTCGATCCGGAAACAGTCGTCTCCGGAGGAGGAGTTAATGGTTGATGTGTCGCGAGTCCGGTTGTCGGGACCGCTGGCGCCGCATGTGGTGGGGTTCGCTGCCTGGCTTGCTCAGCAGGGTCGTCCGGAGAGTTCTGTGTTGTTCCACGCGCGGCGAATGGCCCATGTGAGCCGCTGGATGCAGGAGCACAAGATCGCTGCGGACCGGGCCGAGTCGGACGTGGTCGAGGCGTTCATCGGGTCGTTGCCTGCGACGAGGCATCTGGCCCGGTTGAGGCCGGGCGCGTTCGTGCCCACCTGGGAGTACTTGCGTGCCATTGGTGTTGTCCTGCCTTCGAAGCCGCCGCCTCCGTCCTCGGTGGTTGATCGTGTGTTGGACCGCTACTGCCGCTACCTCTCGAGCGAGCGGGGGCTGGTGGAGACAACGATCGCGCGCAACGCGGCGCTCGTGCGTCCTTTCCTCGTCGACCGTGTGCTCGGCGACGGGCCGTTTGAACTGGAGCGGCTGACCCCACGTGAGGTCACCGAGTTCGTGGTCGGTCAGGCCGGTCGCAAGCCGCAATCCCTGCCACGGATGGCGACGGCGCTGCGGTCGCTGCTTCGGTTCCTGGAAGCCGACGGCTTCACGGTGACCGGACTGGTCGCGGCGGTGCCGACGGTCGCACGACGGCGGCTGGCAACGTTGCCCAAAGCCCTGCCACTGCAGCAGGTGGCGGCGCTGCTGGCCTCCTGCGATCAGGGCACTGCGGTTGGGCTGCGTGACTTCGCGATCCTGAAACTGATGTCGCGGCTCGGGCTTCGTACGGGCGAGATCGCCCGGCTGCGGCTGGGGGACATCGACTGGCGCCGCGGCGAGCTCACGGTCGCCGGGAAGGCGAACAGGCACGAGCGGCTACCGGTGCCCAGCGATGTCGGAGACGCCATCGCGGCGTACCTGACCCGAGGGCGACCGACCACTGAAGCGCGGGCGGTGTTCGTCCGCGCCTTCGCGCCGTACCGGAAGATGAGCCGCAACGCCGTTACGAACGTCGCTGCTCGGGCTGCGCGGCGAGTCGGGCTGGGCACGATCCATGGGCACCGGCTGCGCCACAGCGCGGCTACCGCGATGCTCCACGCTGGCGCATCACTGAGCGAGATCGGCCAGGTGCTGCGCCACCGGCACGCTCTCACCACAACGATCTACGCGAAGGTCGACATAGCAGCATTGCGAACCGTGGCCCGACCATGGCCGGGATCGGGAGCGGCAGCATGACCCCACTACGCCGAGCCCTGGCCGACTACCTGAGCGTCAGACGAGCGCTGGGATCCAAACTCGACCGGGCAGAGAAACTCCTGGGTCAGTTCGTCGCCTACCTGGAAGACCAGCACGCTGCGACGGTCACGATCGACCATGCCCTGGCTTGGGCCACTCGTCCGGTCAACGCCTCGCCGTGGTGGTGGGCAATGCGGATGTCACCCGTGCGAGGCTTCGCGACCTACCTGCGAACGGTCGATGGCATCGCCGAGATACCGCCGGCCGGGATCATCGCCTACGGCCGCCACAGGGCCACGCCGTACTTGTACTCCAGCATGGAGATCGTCGCGATGATCGCCGCTGCCGCAAGTCTGCCCAACCCGGTCAGTAGGGCGAGCTACCCGGCGCTGATCGGCGTCCTGGCCGCCACGGGCATGAGGGTTGGAGAGGCAGTCGCACTCAATGTCCAGGACTTCGACGCCGACGACGGCGTTCTGATCGTGCGCGAGGGCAAGTTCGGCAAGACGCGGCTGCTCCCACTGCACCCCACCACAGCGTCCGGGTTGCGCGTCTACCTGCGCGTGCGTGCCGGTCTTCGCGTCGCAGTCACTGACGCGCTGTTCGTCTCCACCGCCGGCACTCGACTCGACCACAGCCGCGTCCACAAGGTGTTCAAGAAACTCACCCGCGTCGCCGGGCTGACCGCGCGCTCCGCCGAGTGCCGACCACGTATTCATGATCTTCGTCATAGTTTCGCGGTGGCGACCCTGCTCGACTGGTACCGCCGCGCCGACGACGTGCCGGCTCTGCTGCCCAGGCTCTCAACCTACCTGGGTCACACCGACCCCAAGCACACGTACTGGTACCTGTCTGCGGCACCCGAGCTGCTGGCCCTGGCCGCCGACCGGCTCCAGACCCACCTGGAGGGCCAGCCGTGACCCCACTGGCGCCAACACTGCAGGCGTTCTTCACCGACCGGCTTGCCCGCCAACGTCAGGCAAGCCCACACACCGTCGCCGCCTACCGAGACACGTTCAAGTTGTTGCTGGCCTTCGCCGAGCAGCGCATCG
>JAHRHA010000280.1 GCA_020027875.1 Micromonosporaceae bacterium
TGGCGGCGGCGCATGAGGCGTTGACTCTAGGTCGGATCGGCATCGTGCTCAAGAGCCGTCGCGGGGAGGCGAACACCGTCGGCGTTCAACACCTGCCGAGACCGCTCACCGGGCCCGTCGCCCGATGCGGCCTCGGGCTTGAAGCCCAACACGCGCAGAATCCGTTGCCGTGACGCCGACCGGTTTTGCCCTGCTCGGCTGCCCGAGCGGCCCGTCGCGACAATGCGGGCGGGCCAGGACCGCTACGGCGTTGGGCGCTGCCGGGTCATCGGGTCGCCTCGCTGACGCCGTGGACGAGGGTGACGGCGGCCTGGCCTGAGCTGTCAGGGTGGCGACTCCGATCAGCTCGAAGAACACCGTGGGAGCCGTGCTGGCGACGACCACGCAGAGTTTGCGCCGCCGTGGTGATGACCACGTCGCCCGTGACCTCGTCGATCCGCAGGTACGCCTCGGCCGCGGCGGCCGCAGCGCGCGCAACGGCGAGGGGTGCCTCCCCGGTGATCGCCAGCGGCACCCGGATGGCCTGCCCGCCAGCACGCCTGGCTTCAGCGGCGAGAGTATCGGCGCGCTGGACAGCGCAGATCTTCACGCCGCCGTCCACCACCAGTCCGACCACCCTCAGCAGGCCGACGACAGAGATGACGAGAAACAGGGTGTGGGTGCCAGTTATTCGGTTCACGCCATGCGACCTGCGCGTACTCATGGATCAGCCCACCGAGCCGATCTCGCCGCGCGACCCCTCCCAGCCGGCACGGCGACAGCTGATTCGCCAGGCCCAAGCGGCGCTGTCTGCCCCAAGGCGCGGTGCGGGCGATGCCGGTCGTACTGGTCGAGGTACTCGGCCAGCACCGACCGCAGCTGCCGGCAGCCCAAGACCAGCAGCCGGCGCTGGGACTGGGACCGCCTGACTATCCGCTGCTCTGAGCGTCGTCGGCGAAGCTCGACACCGTCGGGTCCACCGACGCGACCTACTCGGGGATCTCCTGCGCGAGTACCGGCAAGCTGCATGAACCCCTCTACGCACCCCACAAGGTCAGCAGGCGCAAGCATGTCAGCTTCGCACCACTCAGTTCCCCTCCGGGCAAGGTAACCAGTCCGGTCCCTCAGCCTCAGCGGGCGAGAGGTGGACATCGGGCGTGGCGGCTCGGCTTCCCCGACGATCCCGAGGTGGCCGCGGAACTCTCCGCGGCGCTCCACCGGGCTGACTCTCGAGTCGCGCGTTGCGACCAGAAACGCCGGTAGGGGGCGAGGTAGCCCGCCTCCTACCGGCAATCCACGTGGTTGCTTGTGCTACCCGGTGGGCCGCAGCAGGAACAGTTGGCCGTCCTCGACCGTGACCGTCGAGCCGCCCGGTGCGGCCGTGGGTGGATGAGCCTGGACATCGGAGAGCCAGGTGTCACCGCCGAACATCGCGGAGGCGTCGATGATGCCGCTGGTCTCCCAGACCCCCGGGCCGACCGCGACGCCGTCCCGACCGGGCGGATCCAGCTGGGCGACGCGCGTCGCCGTCGAGGCGTCGACACCGACCCGGCCCTTGACCAGGTCGAAGCGCCAGATCGAGCCGTCGCGGCCCTTGGCGGCCATCACGAGCCGGCTCTCGGTCGTGCCGTCCTCGTTGATCATCAGGTACCGGCCGCTCACGCCGATGTTGTCGGGGCTGATGGCGATGTCGCCACCCGCCGCGACCACCGTGTCGGCGTTGTAGACGATCGAGAGCGTCGCCGGCTTGAGCGGGTCGGACTTGTTCAGCCGTAGAGAGTAGAGCCGCCCGAGCTCATTCACGCCGTCGTCGGCGCCGCTGGAGGAGCCGGTGGTGTCGAAGAAGAACTCGTTGGGGTTGGTGGGGTTGAAGGCGCCGTCCTCCGGGCGCACGAACGTCATCGCGCCGGCAGCGTCGCTGGCCGCCTCCAGCTGCGTGTCGGTGAGGTCCTCGGCATCGGGGATCTCGACCCACTTACCGGTCACCGAGCCGCTGGTGAACGTCCGCTCACTGTTGAGCTCCGGGTCGAGCGAACGGAAGACGTACAGCCTGCCGTTGTCGAGCCCGCTGCGCGCCAGCACGGAGGCGTCCGCCGACCGGTCCTTGGTGCCGACGTACATGTACAGCTGGTTGTCGAGGGTGGCCGGCCCGTCCTCGGTCGGGAGGATCACCGTCCGGATGTCCTGACCCGGCTGGACGTTGGTGTTTTCCTTCGGGAAGCGGCCCAGCTTCGGCAGCGTATGGAGCTCGCCGTCGAAGATCGCCACCGACAGGCCACCCTTGCCGTCGAACGTCTCGGCGCCGGACGACTCCTCGTTGGTGAGGTAGATCGGCCGGTCGAAGCCGTTGGCGCGGCCGGCGAGGAAGCCGGAGCAGAACCGGGCGAACTGGCTGGGCATCTGCGCCTCGTTGCCGACCACCGGCGCCGGCCCCAGCAGGGTGTCCTCGTCAAAGATCTGGTCATAGGCGCGCCTGCCCGCGACCGGATCGCCGTCGGCGTCGAGGATCCACTGCGAGACGATCGCGCCACGGTTCTTCGGCCCACCCACGACCGGCTCGGACTGCGCGGTGAAGCCCAGCTCGTGGTTCATGAACAGCGTGCTGGTGCCGTCACCGTTGGCATGGGCGCCGAGCCCGTCGGGGATCCCGACCATACGGTATTCCTGCCCGGGTGCGCCGCCGAGCAGCGGCACCCTGTCATCGACGCTGAACAGCGCTCTGATCTGGTAGTCACCGCCGACCGGCGCCACGTACGGCGTCACCAAGGTGGCGGCCAGCCCGGAGCCTGCTACCGTCGCCGTCAGGGCGAGGGCCGCGACGAAGGCGGCGCCGATCAGTCGGCGGGTGGTCTTGCGGTTGGGTTGCCGCACGGGCTTCTCCTCTCCGTAGAGGTGCCTGGGTGCTAGCGCAATGCGGGCGCGCGGACGACGATCAGCTCGGTGTCGTCGGGCCGGTCGCGGGCGGTCCAGCGCCCGTCGCTGAACGGGTAGTTGTTGTCACTGGCGATCAGCAGCCGCTCGCCGCCGAGGACCTCCAGGCTCTCCACCGACTGCAGCGGGAACGAGAACGGGTCGCCGACGCCGAACTCGCCCGGCCGCGGCGGCAGCGAGATGCCCTCCGGGTCCGGGATGGCCAGCAGGTCCAGCACCAGGCGCTTTTGCAGGAAGCCGTCCGCGTCGACCCGGCGTAGGTCGACCAGGTAGACCTTCTTCTGCCTGGCCTCGGCGCCCTGGGCGTCGTCGCGCTCGATGAGGACGAACCGGTACTGGTCCAGCGCCGTCAGGTCGCCGATCACCGCGTCGGGAAAGCCCACATCGACGTGATACTGCCACGTCCGGCCGGTGTAGGCGCCGACGCGGAGGTCGAACTCGTTGAGGATCCGCCGCCGCGGGTCGGGGTCGTCGCGCAGCGCCCCCTCCAGCATCGGGTACAGCCGCTTGCCGTCGATGCTTCTGGCCATGCCCTCAAAGCCGCGGCTGGCTCGAATCGTCCAGGCGTCCGGATCCGGGAGGAACGGGTTCTGCGGCGACTGGACGCCCGGCAGCGGCACCGGCGCCGCCAGGACCCTGCCGGTGGCGTCGGTATGCAGCAGGAAGGGGCCGAACTCCTCACCGAACCAGAAGCTGCCGTCCCTGGCCCGTCGCACCGACTCCAGGTCGAAGTCCGCCCCGGTCAGCAGTCGGTCCGGCCGGAACAGCGCGAACGGGACCTTCCCATCGGGGTCGCGCAGCTGCAGGAAGCCGAGCACCGCCACCGTGCCGGTCCCGCCAGCGGCGGTCTTGAAGTCCGGCCGGATCTTGTACAGGCGCAGCAGGAAGTCGCCGGAGTTGGTCTTGGCGCCGTAGCCGTTGTC
>JAHRHA010000151.1 GCA_020027875.1 Micromonosporaceae bacterium
CCCGTTCGTGGTGATGACCGCGCCGGGCTCGACATGGGCGCGCGGCGGTCCGGTCAGCGTACGCGAGCTGGTGACGGCTCCGCTCATCGCGGCAACACATGGGTGCCGGTACATCGGGCATTTCGAGAGCTATATCCGCGAACGGGGCCACGAACCCACCATCGTGTTCCGCTCCGACGACAACGCCACCGTGCGGGGACTAGTCGCCGCGGGTGCCGGTGTCGCGGTCGTGCCGCGGCTGATGGCCGAGCCCGCCAACGACGACGTCGCGATCATCGAACTCGACGAGCGATTACCACCGCGTCGCATCGCCCTGTCCTGGCGAAGCGACACCACCGCGCCAGCCACCCTCGACGCGTTCGTCGAGGCAGTCGACAAGACCTGCGCCGAACTGGGCCTTGACACCAGCACCCGAATCGGCGACGCCAGTTGGCTTGGCGCGGGCCGAACCTTCCCGGCTGAATCCAAGAATAGTTCCGGCGCCCGTGGCGCCCCCGCACCGACCTCGTCTGCGATCCGGCCGACCCGCTGACGTCGTGATCGATAAATCGAACTCGAATGGATCAGGCCGTGCAGGGCATTGGTGCGCCGCCGTGCCGATAGCGCCATCTGCTGCTGCCAGTCCCATGTGGGCAGTCCGGCCAGCGACTGCGGGGCTCGGGAGCCGAGATCGCTGACCGTGTCGGCAAGCCAACGCGCCAGCGGCCAGAGCGAGCGCCGCGATCAGTGCACCGATGATGACCATGACAGGCTCCCACGTTCCCACAGCCGTCCACTACTGCTGCGGATGGTAGCTCGACGTCGGGCGTCGGATCCCCGCCGAACCGGCGGACCATCATGGGCATGCCGGTGTCATTCCATGATCCGTTTCCAATCATCGTGATCGACGATCGGGCGAGAGTCACGAGGCTCTATCGAGACCTGCTGGGATTCAACGAGTCGCACCGATTCCCGAGCGAGCAGGATAGCGAGCCGGGTTCGTCGTGTTGAGTCGTGGCCGGCACAGTTCGGTTTCGAACGCGGCGACAGCCGGCTGACACGGTCGACGCCTTGGCCCGGGAACACGGAACCGTGTAGCGGTTTGCCTTTACGCTTACCGCGTTGACGACACGGTGGAGGCGCTGGGCGCGGAGGAACTCCCGTGCTGTCGAGCCCGCCGACCAACCATGGGGCGAAAGAGCCGCGCACGTCGCCGGTCCGGACGGGAACCCATCTTGATCGGCAGCACCGCTGGGTGGTCCCATCCCGCCACCCGAGCCGTGACCCGGGGCAGCAAGGCATCCGCACATCAAGCATGACCGGACGTTGCCGACGCGTCGTTGGCGAGTTGGACGCGAGAGAGATCAGTCGACTGTGTCGTCCCGCTTATCGCACAGTTCCTTGCGCAGGACATCCACCCGGGCCCGGGCCGACCTGCCACTAGCGCGCGCGGTACGCCAGACTCAAGGCGTGACTGCGTCTGGGTGCCTGCTGTGCCGCGTCAGCGACGCCGATGCCCACTTCCGGCGTAGACGAGTGTGGGAGGACGAACATTGGCGCCTCTCAGTGGTGCTGCAAGGGCCCGTGGTCGGATTCGCTCACCTCGAACCGCACCGCCACATTCCCTTCATCACCGACCTCGACAGCATGGAAGCAGCGACGTTGGGGCCGGTCCTGGCTCGTGTCACCGCCGCCTTGCGCACGGCCACCGCCGCCGACAAGGTATACGTGTACGTCTTCGGCGACCGCGTGCCCCACCTGCACTTCAATCTCGCACCGCATCGGCCGGGCGACGCGCTGGCCGGTGGTCCGGGGCTCCTTCAGGCCGACGCCCAGGACGTGGATCCCACAGTCCATCAGGCTGCCGCGGCCGCGGTGAAGCACGCGTTGGCTACACCCACAAACTGAGGCATCGTGACGCGGCACGAGTAGCTCCACCTGGAGGCTCGCCCGGCTCCGGGCGAGCCGTGCCAGCCCCTCGAAGATCCGGCAAAAGAGCACGTACAGCGGAGGCAACCACACATCCCGATCATCCCGCACCGCCGACGGACATCGAAGCATCCGCCCAGATCAGGGCCCATGAAGACATTTTGGAACCCCACAGGCCACCTGGGGTGGATCATGCGGTGGCAGAGGGCGAGATCATTGACCTTCGAGCCGCCGCGTTGTCAGGTGGCGGAGTCGCTGCTCCGCGCATTGGCGTCCAGCGCTTGTTCCAGTTCTAAGGGGATGCGGCCTGGTCCCTTGAGGTACGCCGCCCGCACCCCCCAGCTCCGGTCCGCCGGCTCCTCGATCGCTTGGGCGCCGCGACCAACCACTGTTCGGAAATTGGCATCGCGGCCAGCGGTGGCGTATCCAGTCGTAGTGATGGTTTCTTCCTCATCTTGGTCGAGGATCAAGAGGATCGGACCAAACCGGATCATAGCCATGCCTTCCTCCCGATACACTGGCTCTGCGGTCCAGACCCGGGCGAACCAGGCCAACGCGCCAGCTAGATCGCGGACGATGACGTGAAAGTGGTTGCCGTCCATCCCAACTCCTCTCTGCGGAACCTCATCATCAGACGCGCTCTCATTTCGCACCAACCGTGGAGCGACGCCAGCCTGCTCGCCGCCTCGTCGATCTCCTGGTTGCAGAGCAACGGACTCGTCCAACGCTCGCGCACCGACGCCTACGCGCTCACCAGCGACTCCCCCACCCACTACGCCAAGGATTCCTCCTCGTCTACATTCACGTGTGCGTGGGACGCCCTGCAGTGGCACGCAGACGTGGACGCCGACTCGACCATCCCTTGCCTGATACGCACTCGACCAGCTCAGGGAGCAGTTCTCCGAACTACCCACCACATACGGGTAGGCCGGGAACCAGGAATGCGACGCGGTATACCGCTTCGAGGGCGCCGCCCGGGTGGGGCTAGCGATCCGGGGGGACACCGCGCTGTAGAGCGTGATATCCGCGTCATCACCCGCCGTACGCGATTCCATCGCGAGCATCGTCGGCGCCTCGATCTAACTCGCTGCCTCGCAAGCAGACCGCCTCCAACTTTGCCGCCACCACTCGCTCGACCCCACTAATTTGCCGCGTGAACGCGTTCGGCGCGGCACAACCGCTCCCGGCGGTCGTACTCGCCTTCGTCTGCGGCTATGTCGCTACGACTGGCGACTTTCGGCTGGACCGCGAGGAGTTCGTTGACGCGGTCGAACGGCTGGCTCCGGCTGAGGCCGCCACGCACCACCCGCACCCGAACCTGTTGTCGTGGCGTGATCTGCTCACTAACGCAGGCGCGGAGAGCAGCTTTCTCGCGATCTTCGTTGCCGACGCTGACGAGCCGCCGGTGGACCAGGACGACGCCCAGTTTCGACAGTTGCTCGCTGCCTGATGGCGTACCGGCCCGTTGGCGCACCTGCGGCAATCCACCCTGACCCGGCCGTGTTGCGCCAAGATTTGTCTGCACCAATCTGGCACCCCTCTGTGTTTCTGAGCATCCCCGCCTCGACCTGCTACGACTGGCGGGCCCGGCAGGTCTCGCCCAGCCGCCGGCAGCGGGAAGACGCCGAGCTGCTGGAGATGATCGTCAAGATCCGCACAGCGCACGAGTTCGCCGGCACGTACGGGTCCCCGCGGGTGTGGCTGCAACTGCGTCGGCAGGAAGATGAGGATGTTCATGGAGTGCCGGCGACCGTCTTCCAGCAAATGCCACTCACGCCTCGCCAAGGGATGTCACGACCGGGTCTGCGTCCGCTGTGTCGTAGCGCCAGTGCGAACCCGGTTCGACGCTCTTAGTGAGGTATGCGACTACGGGTTCGCGAAGGGGGCGGTACGGAAGCCGCCTCAGCAGGTCAATCGCCTTGCCCCGGGTGAACCACTCGGCTCCCAGTATCAAGTCGTCTGGATCGTTGACGGCGATAAGCGGTCTGTCGATTACCGTCGTGAAGTTCCAGGCCAGTGAACGATGGGTCTCGCTCGTCGTCGATGACGTCCCGACGAGACGAAGGCCATCGGTTGCCGCCACGAGGCCCGTTTCCTCGGCCAGTTCTCGCACAGCACCGACGACCGGCGTCTCGTGGCGCTCCAACATGCCACTGGGGATGTTCCAGAATTCCCCGCCCCAGCTTTCGTGCCGTTCGCGCACGAGCACGATCCGATCGTCATGGACTGCGATGACCCCGGCGAAGCGCCGAACCTGCATGGTCGCACGGTACTGCGCGGCAAGGTCACGCCATCCATCCCCACATCGGCATGACCTCGCGCATCGCGACGCTCGGCAGCAGATGTGTGCGGCTGAGCGCGTCGGGGCGTTATGGTGGGTGTCTGAATTGGTCGGAGGGCGGCACGGCATCGCGTGGCGATGGCAGCCGCTGCGGCTCGGACGGGTTGCGCAAACGAGGACTTCACCGGCGTCAAACCGACGGCAGCCGTGCTGATCGACGGTGCCGGCGTATGCGGGATCGAGTCGATCTGCCGGCATGGCGTGGCTTGGTATGCGAACCGCCTGGGCGGTGAACTGCTCAGCCTGCTGCCGCTCGACGCGAACCGGAGCCTGCCGACGCTGCTCGGCGAGGCCATCGAGCGGGTGGCGGATGCCCACTGGGGCACCTGCGATCTCGCTGATCCCCGCGCCCGTCGGCGACCCTGGCCCTCCTGCGGCTGACCGACGGTCGTGCCGATTACCTCGTTCTCGGCGACTCGTTCCTCGTGCTCGAGAGAGCCGGCGCTCCGCCGGTCGTCTCCGATCCCGGGGAGGTGACCATCGGCCAGCCGTATCGGAGCGCGCTGGAGGCCGCTGCCGAGGGCAGCGTCGAGTACGAACAGGCCCGTCGGGATCTCATCGACCTGCTCCGCGCCAACCGCAACCAGCCCGGCGGCTTCTGGGTGGCCAAGGAGGATTGGGATTCCCCCGATAGCGTGGAGGCCAGTGCGATTCCCCCGTTGGCGTGGAGGCCAGATTGAGGGTACAAGGGCAGAACAACATAATCATATGAAGGCCGAGTAGGAACATGTCCACCAATCGCGCAGCTGAACGGCCACCTGACATTCAGAATGGAACGCCGCTGCTGGACCGGGTCAACGCGCAGCTCCTGCAGATCCTCGTCACCAACCCGCGGCTAAGCACGTCCGAACTGGCGCGCCGAGTCGGCATGTCCGCCCCGGCAGTGCGCGAACGCATCGGCCGACTTGAACGAGCCGGCATCATCCGCGGCTACCGCCTTGACATCGACCCTGCCGCTATCGGTCTGCCGGTGGCCGCCTGGGTCCGCATCCGACCCGGCCTAGGACAAATCCCGAAGATCGCCGACCTGGCCGAGCGCACCCCCGAGGTCACCGAATGCCACCGCATCTCCGGCGACGACTGCTTCTTGCTTAAGGTGCACGTGCCAGCCATCGAGGCGCTCGAGGCTATCCTCGACCGCTTCCTTATGGACGGCCAAACCACAAGCTCATTCATCGTCGCGACACCCGTCCCACCCCGACCAGTGGTACCCAGGCTCACCCGTGATCGCCCACAACGGCGAGCTCCTCCAACATGACCGACAACAACGGGCCCGCCAGGGCCTCGACGACAAAGCGGGCGAACTTGACAGCGGCGCGGGCGTCCGTACCTCCACGGTGCTGGATATCCTGTTCGGAGCACATCGAGTCCTGACGAAACCGTCCCTCCAGGAACGTCCGCAGGTCCACCTGTGCCTAGCGCCAACGACAACCTCAGCGGCGTTGCTGCCCCGGTCGCCACGGCTCAGACGCTGCGCCAATCGCGCGGCCGGCCTGCGGTTCGTTTGGTGTCCGCAGAGCGGAGTTGGGGGCCTGGCCGGATCAGTCTATGAGCGTCCGGCGGGGTGGTTGATTTAGTTGATGTTGACCCGGTCGCCGTGACTGAGAGCGAACGCGTTGAGTGCTTGCTTCCAGCCTTTGACTCGGTCGATGAGGGTCTTGCCGTTACGGCTCCTGGCTCGGATCACGAGGTAGAGCACTATAAGTGCGGCCTGTTCGGTGGGAAAGTTCGCCCTCGCCGGTGGCAGGCTCAGCGGAACCTCGAGTTCAAAGATTCGATCATGCTGGTGCTGTAGATGACCTTGGCGACCTCCACATCTAAGGCGAGGAACGGGGTGAGCTTCTCCCACGACTCGCGCCACAGCCGAACGACGGCGGGCACTTGGCGCCCCACTCGTCGTGGAGGTCGTCGAACCGTGACAACGCCTCATCTAGTGTGGAGGCAGTCTAGATGGCATGCATGGCAGGGGTTACCGTCTGCCAGTCGTTGCGGTTGGTGTAGCGCAGCGTCGCCCGTTCCTATGGGCCACACAGGTTGGTGGGTGGCCCCGCGCCAGGTCGCCTCGATGGCTTCGCCGATACCTTTGAGGTCGTCGGAGCAGACGATGAGCACGTCGGCCACGCCACGGTCTCTTGAGCTCGGCGAGATACGTCAGCCACTGTTTGGCACCCTCACCGCCGGTGCCGACCCACAGGCCGCGCACGTCGAGTTCCCCGTCGAGGTTGACCCCGACCACGTCGTAGACCGGCCGGTTCGCCACCGACCCATCACAGATCTTGACCACGATGGCTTCGATAAAACGACCGGATAGATGCGGTCCAGCGGTCGGTTGCGCCACGCGGCGAGCTCCTCGTTGACCGCGCCGGTCTGCAGCGCCGTCTCCGTCATCGCCGTTGTGATCCCCGTCAGTAGCCCGTCCGGGCCGACCAGGCGCACTCCGTCAGTCTTCGCCCGCTCCAGCAGCTGCTCGGTAAGCTCCTGACGCCAAGTGCGTTCACCCGGCGCCGCCGGCGCCTCGACCTCGGCCGACGCTGGCGATGTCGCCGATTCCTCGAGCGACGCCACCCTCGGGGATCGACCGGTATGTTCCACAAGGTCAACGCGTCGAGCGTCCGTCGACATCGCCGACAAGATCGCAACGTGGACGATACGAACGTGTGCGACACACCGGCCCGGAGCGGAACGGCTGGTTGTCCAATCACGTCCCGATGGTGGTGGATGCGTTGGTCCACTATGGGCACAACGGGGCCGTTCATCGGTGGCTCGACTCGTATGCGGATCGGGCTGGAAGAGCGGCCGCGTGGCATTTGTTCCATCCCTGCCGACGAGTGGCGTGACCCCCTGGGTGACGCGGTGCGCACCGGCGATTGGCTGAATTACTTCGACCGCGAGTTGGCCGGGGAACCCTGGCGCGAGGTGCTCGTCAGATGGTGGCCGCGCCTGCTGCCGGGAATTGCCGCGGGCGCGACCCACCGCGTGATCCGAGTTGGCCACGCGGTACGCGCGCTGCTCGACAACGAGACCGCTCGGCGCGTCGCCGAGCTCGGCCAAGGGCTGGCCTACTGGGCAGCCCGGTGGCAGCCCCTCGCTCCGCCCGGCGCCGGACCGTAACAACCGACCCCCGGTCCGCGCTTGACGCGTTACCCCGAGTTCCTGACCAGCGGTATGGCGTTCCTGCCCGCCTTGCGCAGCTTGCCGACCTGGCCGAGTGGCCTGCGGCGGCAGGCGGAGTGCCTGGCAGCGACGACGAGGATGTGCCGGCCCGTCTCGGCGCCATCGTTGACGCCGCCGTCGCCATGTACGGTACGCACGGATACGCCAGCCCGGTCATGCTCGTACACGCCGCCACCGCACCGAACGCCGTCACGCGCGCCCTGCCGGCTCTGACGGAAACGCTGCGGTCGCCGAGTCTCGACGGCGCCCGGGCAGCGGCAGCCGCGGTCACGGCCGCGTTCGCCCCGGTCCACGCGCGCCCGCCCCTCCCGGGCGCGTCCGTTTGGACATTGACGAGGTCATGCGGCGCGGGGGCGGAGTCCGGTGATGCCCACGCGATCAAGTTCGTCGACGCCGCGATCGATGCGCATACCCGCAGCGGCGACACTGCCGTACTCGCCACCGCCGCTCAGTCGATAGAGCAGATCACCGCTGACTAGTGGTCAAGCCCGCTTGTTCGTCGGGGGTTATGGCTTGAGTCGCTGGAGTAGTCGGTGCAGGTCGTCGGTGTTGAACCTCCAGTCGAATGGTTCGGCTGCGGCGTTGTAGCGCTGTTCGAAGGCTTGGATGCGTTCGGCGAGGGTGGTGAGGTCGTCGCTGTCGTCGGGTGTGAGTAGTTTGCGCTGGGTGACGGAGAAGTAGATCTCGATTAACCGGCCCTGGGTGGCAGGGTCACGCATCGGCGCTTCGTTGGGCGTGTCGGGTGAGTCGGGTGAGGTGGCGTTCGATGCTTGCGATGACGCGGGAGTGGCGGGCGACCTCGGTGTGCCAGCCGCGGTCGGCGGCGTCGTCGCGCAGCGCAGTGGCGTCAGTGAGTTGGGCTTGCAGCGCGGGGACGAACTCGGGTGCGCTTACGAAGTTGTCGCATTGCTCGCAGATGTTGGCGTAGGGGGAGGCCTCGGCTGTGAGTTGGCGGGAGCAGTAGCCGTGCGCGACGCGGGTCTTGAGCATTTCCTCGCGTAGCCACGCGATGCGGTTGGGCACGATGGGCTTCCCGACTGGGGCGATGGTGAGGGTGAGCCTCGTACGGGCCTTGCCCATGGCTTCCTCGTAGGCGGCCCGGATGGTTGGCGCAGCGAGCGCCGCGTATCGCAGGGTCATCTCCGTGGACACGTGACCGAGCAGTGCCATCAGCGCCTGCAGGGACATGCCCGCGTTAATGAGACTGGTCGCGTAGGAATGTCTGAGCTGGTGCGGGGTCACATGACGTGGCTGCCCGTCGTGGCCGCGCAGACCCGCCGCTACGGCGGCGTCGTCGAGGCCCTGGCGAAGCCGGTAGGCGGATAGCCGGCGACCGCGTTCCACGAACAGGAAGTCGGCCGGCCGCTGCAGCCGAGGATGCGGCAGGGCACGCTGCGGACCACGCAGTTGCATCCACTCATCCAGCGCGGCGAGAGTGTCGGCGTCTAGCGGGACGGTGCGTTCCGTGCCGAGCTTGCCGACCGGGATCTTCAGCCAGCTGCCGTGGCTCGACGAGTCCCAGACGCAGTCGAGCTCGAGATCCAACAGTTCCCCAAGCCGGATGCCGGTACCCCGCAGGATGGTCAGCGCGGTGCGGGCGAACGGGTCGGCCAGCTCAGCGATCGCGGACATCAGGTCGCGATCGGCGTCTGGGGGCAGCGCTCGCGGCAAAGGCCTGTCCAGCCTGGGAATGTCGGTAGGGAACAGCAGCCGCACGGTCGGACGTTCGGCCCACCCCCAGATAGCCAGGTCTTCGAGGAAGCAGCGAAGGTCGATGACGGTCCGCTTGCTGACGCATTGAGATACAGGCTGGTCACGGGCGACCCGACCACGCCATGGCCGACCATGGTTGTAGATGAGGAAGGCTTCCATGTGCCCGCGGGTGAGTTGGGTCAGTCGACGAACGTCTGGGTGGTGGGCGGCCAAGTACTCGGCGAAGGAGATGAGGCTGTCGGTGCGAAGCTCAACGGTGTTGGGCCTCAGGGTCGCCGCCACCGTGTTCAGATAGCGCAGGACGATCTCGCGGATCTTCGGTTGGACAATGGTGGCTTTGAGCCGTTGGTCGAGAGTGGCCTTACCACGCCGGGCCATCCGCGGCGGATGTTGGCAGATCCTCAGCTCGTAGCAGGCCTGATGCAGACTGAACGCACGAGCCGAGTTGTGCGACTTGGCGTCTGCACCCGCAGTGGGGGCTTCGGCCAGCGCCATGGCGAAGGCAGTGAAGTCCGCGTCGGTCAGCTCGGTGAGGGTCTTCCCCGCGGTGAGGCAGACCAGGGCCAGCCCGCCTCGGGAAACGTCCCGCGTCCAGTTCGCGCTCCAGCCGAACTGACAGGCCACCTCGACGACGCGGGCGATGTCCTCACGATTGCGCGCGACCCATTGCTCGTAGAGGTCGCCGGGCTTCTTGGCGAGGAGCAGATCGACGTCTGGACGCAGGTGGCCCTCGACGAAGCACCAGGTGAGAAAAGGCCACGTGCCGGTTCGTTTCACATCGGCGAGCCGAGCCCAGGTCGGCCGCGACATCCACACCGACAGCTGTGGATGCATCGACAGCAAGGACTTGGCGGCGTTACGCCGCAGCCGCTTGCAGTCGGGATTCGTGGGTAGCTGTGCGACCGCGTCGGCGTAGGCGATCAGCAAATCCGGTGCCCCTTGTCGGCGCAGCGTGACCGCAGCAGCTGCGCTCATGACCGCACCGCCCGGGCGCGGGCGTACTCGACAGCGAGCACCTCCGGGGCCAGATGCACATAGGCGGCCGTGCTCTCCGGGTTGGCGTGCCCCATCAGTTCCCGCAACGCCAGCAAGTCGATGCCAGCCGCTGCCAGTTCCGTGCCATAAGTGTGCCGGAGCCGGTGCGGCCGTACGCGGATCGCGCCTGAGCTCGCCCGGTGGGTCCGAAAGATCCGCCGCAACCCGGCCTCCGTGAGTTGCTGCCCGGCCGTAGGCCCCCGCAGAACCACGAAGCATGCCGCCGACGCACACGCCGCCGGACGTTCCTCACGCAGATACGCCGCCAGCTCGGCGAAGAACGCTTGGTCCACCGGGACGATTCGTTCTTTGCCGCCCTTGCCTGTCACCCGCACACGGCGCAGCCCCATGTCCACATCGGCCAGTCGCAAAGACCGCACCTCCGCCGACCGCAGCCCGCCCAGCAGCATCAGCAGCGTTATCGCCCGATCCCGCAGGGTCCGCAGATCGGAAAGGAAGGCCGCGACGTCGTCCGGCTCGAGCGCCTCGGGCAACAGACTCGGCTGGCGCACCAGACGCCCACCACTGCGCGGCCGGCCGGGCCCGACGTGTCCGAGCAGTCCGCGCTGCTTGGTGCGCAAGCCGCTGGAGCGGCGCGCCGCCGGAACCGGGTTATCCGCCCGCGCCCGCTCTGAGGTTCCCCCGGTTTTCCGGAGACTTGATTATCTGGATGGTTCCGGCTCGGGGTGGATGATAGCTGGGTCGTCTTGGCGGTGCCACATCTCCTCGTATCAGCTTCGGCGCGGGTGTCGAACTGGGAGCCGGCCCAGTACATCAGCTCGGTCTTGATGGTCGACCATAGGTTTTCCGCGAGGGCGTTGTCGAAACTGTCCCCGACGCTGCCGGTGGACGGGGCGATGCCCGCATCGTGGAGGCGCTGGGTGAACCGCAGCGCAGTATATTGGCAGCCCTTGTCACTGTGATGTATCAACTGTCCATCATGGACTTTGCGGGACCGCAGGGCGTGGTCGAGGGCGGTGAGCACCAGCTCGGTGTCGGCGCGGGCGTCCGTGGCCCAACCGACGACCTTGTTGGAGAACGCGTCCCGCACGCTGGCCAGCCACAGCACTCCCTCCCCGGTCGGGATCCGGGTCAGGTCGGCCACCCACAGCCGGTTCGGCTCGGTGGCCGTGAAGTCCCGGTCGACCAGGTCAGGTGCAGCGCTGTGGCGAGGGTTCTGCTTGGTGGAGCCGCCTTTCCACCCCTTGCGCAGGAACGCGCCCTGCAGCCCGTTTGCGCGCATGATCCGTTCGACGCGTTTGCGGCCGCACCGCACGCCCTGCCGGCGCAGGACCAGCCACACCCGCGGAGATCCGTAGGTGCCGGCGAACTCATGCGAGCCGCGGATCTTTACGATCATCTCCAAGAGCTCGGCGTCTTCCATTTGCCGGCGACTGGGTGCGGTCTGGCGGGCCCGCCAGTCGTAGTAGGTCGAGGAGGGCACGCTCAGAACCCGTAATACGAGATCGACTGGGAAGTCATGGGTGTCGATGAAGCTCATGAATTCCTCCGGGTCGGGTCGATCTCTGAGGCGAAATATGCGCTGGCGGCCCGTAGCACGTCGTTGATCCGCCGCAGCTCGGCGTTCTCCCGGCGAAGCCGCCGATTCTCCTCGATCATGTCGGTGGTCGGCCGGTCATGGCGCTGGCCGCGGTCGGCCTCGTCCTGGCGGATCCAGTTCCGCAGGGCCTCGGGGTGGACGTTGAGCTGCTCGGCCAACCGGCGGA
>JAHRHA010000061.1 GCA_020027875.1 Micromonosporaceae bacterium
CTCATCTGTCGAATTGAGTGCGTTATGCGGGTGAGCGGACGCTGCGCCTGGGCGCTAGCGTCGGAGGCGGCAGCACGAGGAGGGCGGCGTGCCGTACGCCGACTGGGGCGAGCGATCACCACGCTGGGCTGGGATCCGCAGCGAGGTGGTTGATGTGCGCGGTGTGGCTGTCCACCTCGTGCGGGCGGACGCCGCCCCCGGGGCACCGCCGGATGGGTCGACTCAGCTGTTGGTTCACCCGATGGGTGCCAGCGCGGTGTGGTGGCTGGACGTGCTGGGACCGCTGACCGCGCACGGGCCGGTGGTCGCCCCCGACCTGCCAGGGACCGTCGCCGGCCATACCGGCTTGCCCCATCCCAACGCCGCACGTGCGCAGAACAACGCCCGGTTCCTGCGCGCCTTCACCGACGCGCTCGGTCTCGACCACGTGGTGGTGCACGGCTGGTCGACGGGGGGTCTGGCGGCGCTGCTGTTCGCCGATGTCGCGCCGAAGCGGGTCGACCGGCTCGTGCTCGTGGACGCCACCCTGCCCGGGCCGCTGACCGCGCGGCAGGCGTTGGGCTGGCAGACGCTCGGCCGGCTCGCCCTGTTCGCAGGCCCGCCGATTGCTCGCGGACTCCTTGGCGTGTTCGGCCGAAGGTTGATCGACCTGAAACTGAGGTACGCCGACCCAGCGGTGCTGGCGGCCGGCAGGCTTGACGTCGCGGGTGGGGATCTGTCGCGGCTGTCGCCGGAGATGGCCGCGCTGTGGGCCGAGGAGTTCAAACAGATGCGGTCGCGGCCGGGGCGGCTGGGCGGCGCCGTCCCAGCCTTCGCGTCCGCGGTCTCGGCGATGTACGTTACACGGCGCCCGGTCGAGCAGGCGATCGACCGCGTGGCCGTCCCCACGCTGCTGCTGTGGGGTGACCAGGACCCGTTGATCGAGCGTGCGGTGATCGACGATCTGATCGCGCGGCGACCCGACTGGAATCTGCACGTGTTTGAGACGGTCGGACATCTGGTGCCGCTGGAGGTCCCGGATGCCTACGTCGATGTGGTCGGACGGTGGCTCGCGGAGCACCGCAAACCGCCGGATGTAAAGGCCAACATGGACCCCCCGGGGGTGTGAAAGCCCAGACCACCCTTGACTCCGGCTGCCAGCCGAGGGATGAGGCGGCCAAAGCGTCCTCAACTGCCGCAGATCGTGCCGCCTGATGCCCGCTGTCGTCCGGAAGACTTTCGTCCGGAATCGGCACTACGGTCGCCTTACCACCCACAGACAGGAGGATGAACATCATGGATATGCTCAGCGGCGAGCAGATCACCGCGGCCGCCCTTACGGATTGGCGCAAGCTCGGCCAGGGTCTGCACGCCCGATTCGTCATCCGCGACTTTGGGCGCAGGTGTCCGCTTCCTCTCCGCCATCGGCGAGGCCGGGAAAGCCGCCGGGCATTATCCCGAGGTTCGGATGGGCACGGCTCATGTAGATCTGAAGCTGATCAGCGACGACGCCATCTACTGTGACGACGCGGGCACCGAGCATCAGGTCGAGTGGGTGACCCAACAGGACGTCGACCTGGCCCGCCGAATCAGTGAGATCGCCGCCGAGCATTCGCTCTCCGCAGATCCGCGGTCAATTGCCACCATCGAGCTGGCGCTCGACACCGCGAACGCCGCCACCGAAGTCGGCACCACCGAAGACCACGCCACTCGGCCCGGACGAGGCAGTTCGACAGTTGCGGACGGTGGCCACGGCCGACGAGGCTCACGACATCTTGCGGCGGATGAAGCGATCGGTGGCGGGGTTCGAGAAGGTCGCCGACTCGTTCAGTGTGGCGTACAGAAAGAGTTCCACCATTTCGGTACTGACGGACGGCATTGTCGACATGGTGTTTGCGGCGCGCCGGTTCGAGCCGCTGCAACGCGGGGGGCATGCGATAGCGCGGCGGCCACCGCTGTGCGCAAGGGTGAGGCCCCGTTGGCGACGGCGTTATGATCGCGCAAACGTGTCACCCTACAAACCTGCCGCCTCGGTGGATGGGGCTCCCGGGGGCGCGGGGACGGGGACGTCCAGGGCCAGGATTCGGCCGGTGGGGTCACCGGTGAACATCTCCGGGCCCTTGGACCAGTCGGCCACCACCATGAGCAGCGTCCGTCCGTCCGAGCCACCGAGGGCACACGAGAAGCAGCCCAGCCCGGTATCGACGGTCTGCAGCACATCGCCACCTTCGTGCACCCGTACGCAGTGGTGGTTGGGCACGTCCGCGTACCAGATGGCCCCCTCGGCGTCGAGGCAGATGCCGTCCGGGGCGGCCGCGTCGCCCAGATGGGCCCAGACCCGACGGTTGGCGAGGCTGCCGTCGGGTGTGATGTCGAACGCGGTCAGCACATGCGCGTACGACTCCGCGACGATCAACGTCGAGTCGTCGGGCGTCACGGCCATCCCGTTGGGGAAGCCGAACCCGTCCGCCACCTGGCGGACCGCGCCGTCCGGGGTGGCCAGGGCGACCAGCCCCGGCCGGAACTCTCCGCCCGGGAAGTTGCCGCGTTGATCGCCTCCGGCGAAGTCGAACGCGATGTTGTTGAGGTACGCGTTGGCGCGGCTGTCCACCGCGATCTCGTTCCACTGCTGCACGTCGAACGCCCTGCTGAGGTCGGCGTGGGTGACCAGGGTGCCGTCCGGCTCCTGCCGTACGACGCTGCGGGTGGCTCCCGAGACGAGCAGCAGCCGACCGTCGGGGAGCCAGTCGATGCAGACTGGGCCGAAGCCACCGTCGCCCGGCGGCCGGAGCATCACCTCACTCTTCCCGTCCAGGTCGACCGCGATGATCTCCTGGCGGGCCCAGTCGGCGAACCAGAGCCGGCCGTCGTGCCAGCGGAGGGACTCGCCGAAGACGATCCCGGTCATCAGGGTGCGCAGGTCAGACATGGGGACCTCTCCTCCCGTACCAGCGTCCGGCGACGTATCGGCAGCTCTGTGGACGCCACTCATACGGTATGTAGAAGCTGGGCGGTCGGTTTCGACATCAGGAAAGAGCGAGGAGGTACGTATGAAGTACGTGATCCTGATCCGGCACAACCTGAAGGCCCTCGAGGTCTGGGCGAGCATGCCCGCGGAGCAGCGTGCCGAAGGGTTCGCCGTCTACGCGGCGCTAACCGAGGATCTCGCCGCGTCCGGGGAGTTGATCGTGACGGAGGCGCTGGCCCACCCGTCGACGGCCAAGGTGGTCAGCGTGCGCGACGGCGAGGTGATCGCCAGTGACGGGCCGTACGCCGAGGTCAAGGAGCACTTGGCCGGCTTCTACCTGATCGAGTGCGACAGCATCGACCGGGCCGTCCAGGTCGCCGCCCGCATCCCCGAGGCCGACTTTGTCGAGATCGAGGTGCGCCCCGTGCTCGACCACATCAGCGTGGACATGTGACGGCGGACATCCCGGGCCTGCTGCGGGAGCTCACCCCGCGGGTTCTCGGCGTGCTCGTGCGGCGGTTCGGTCGGTTCGACCAGTGCGAGGACGCCGTCCAGGAAGCACTGCTGGCGGCGGCGCAGCAGTGGCCGGCCGAGGGCGTGCCGGCCAATCCCACCGGCTGGCTGGTCACAGTTGCGTCGCGGCGGTGGACCGAGGCGTGGCGCAGCGAGACCGCCCGGCGGCGGCGCGAGACGCACGCCGCATTGCTCGAGCCGCCGGCCGCCGCGCCGGCCCCGGCGGAGGACGACACGCTCACCCTGCTGCTGCTGTGCTGCCATCCGACCCTTACTCCGGTGTCGCAGGTCGCGCTGACGCTGCGGGCCGTGGGCGGCCTCACCACGGCGGAGATCGCCCGCGCGCTGCTGGTCCCGGAGGCGACCGTGGGCCAGCGGATCAGCCGCGCGAAGCAGCGCCTCAAGGGGGCACAGTTCACGCTGCCGCCATCGGCGGAGCTGGCCGATCGGATTGTGGCCGTCCGGCATGTCCTGTACCTCATCTTCAACGAGGGCTACACCGCCAGCTCCGGGCCGGCCCTGCAGCGCGTCCAGCTGAGCGCCGAGGCGATCCGGCTGACCCGGCGGCTGCACGCGCACCGGCCAGACGACGGGGAGGTCGCCGGTCTGCTCGCGCTCATGCTGCTCACCGATGCCCGCCGGCCCGCCCGTACCGACCGCGACGGCGCGCTCATCCCGTTGGCGGAGCAGGACCGCGGCCGGTGGGATAGGGCCGCCATCGCCGAAGGGATCGCCCTCGTCACCCGGGCCCTGGCAATGGCCGAGCCGGGGCCGTTCCAGCTGCAGGCCGCGATCGCCGCCGTGCACGACGAGGCGGCCACCGCGGCCCAGACCGACTGGCCGCAGATCCTCGTCCTCTACGACCTGCTGCACTTCGTCGCGCCCGGGCCGATGGTCACGCTCGGCCGGATCGTCGCACTGTCCATGGTGGACGGTCCACGGGCGGGGCTGCGCGAGCTCGACCTTGCCGCGGGCGACCCGGTGCTCGCCGGCCACCACCGGTTGCACGCGGTCCGGGCCCACCTGCTCGACCTGACTGGCGACACGGCCGGCGCCCGAGCCGAGTACGAGCTGGCCGCGCGGCGGACCCTCAGCATCCCGGAACGGGCCTATCTCGAGTCGCGGGCTCACCGCCCGTCGTCGAAGTAGAAGCCGTTCACGCCGGTCATGACTTTGACGACCGGCTCTGTCGGGGGATGCCCGGTTAACCGCCGAACACCCGCGAGACCGCGGTTCACACCGTGGGACGATCGGACCGAAGACCTGCCTAACGCTTCGGGGATGGCCGTGCTGCTCGTTGTCGGTCTCGGCTTTGCGGCGGCATTTCTGTTCGCACTCGCCGGATCACTGCAGCAACACGAGGCTAACAAGGCCAACCGGGCCATCCAGCATCGACGACATCAGACCGGGTTGCAGCGGCCGGACGAGGCCGGAACCGATTTTCGGCGGCGCGCGTTCCTGCTCGCCCTGGCCCGTCAGTTGCCCCGAAGTCAGCTATGGCGCTTGGGCTGGGCCATCAATCTGGGGGGCTTCCTGGTTCAGGGCGCTGCCCTGTACCTCGGCTCGGTCGCGCTGGTCCAGCCGTTGCTGGTGACCCAATTGATCTTTGCCTTGCCGCTCACCACGTGGTGGGCTCGCCGATGGCCGAGCCGGCGCGACTGGCTCTGCGGCGCCGCCATCTGCGGCGGTGTCACCCTTTTCCTCGTCGCCCATGGCGGTTCGCAGCTGGGGGGCGAGGCCGACCGGGACCGGATCGTTCTCGCTGGCGTCTCGGCCGCCGGTGTTATCGCCGTGCTCCTGCGTATGTCGGCCAAGCGGTCGCCGTTGGTACAAGCGGCGCTGATATCGGTCGGTGCCGGGCTGTGCTTTGCGATCAGCGCGGCGCTGATGAAGCTGACCGCGGAGGACCTGGTGGAGCACGGCGTCGCCGCCACGGCGGCTGACTGGCCCGGCTACGCGCTCGCCGCGTCGACCGTGACCGGCGTCGTCCTGGGCCAGTGGGCGTTCGCTACCGGATCACTGCCAACCGCGGTGGCGACGATGACGATCACCAACCCCGTGGCCAGTTACCTCATCGGGGTCCTGGCGTTCCATGCCGTCCCGGAAGCGAGTCCGCCCAGGCTGGCCGCAGCGGCGGCGGCTGGGGCGCTGATTAGTGTCGGAGTAGTCGGGCTCGCGCACTCCTCGATCGTGCAGCCGCCAGCGGGCGCGCCGCCGACGGTGCTCGCCGACCAGCCACACCGGCAAGAGCCGTGACTTCCCGCCGTTAACGGCACGAGCAGGAGCCGCCCGGCCAGGCGCGCCGAGCGCGCGGGGGGCGCGGGGCGGGGGCGCGCCAGAATACGCCGCGTTGGGCCGCAACTCGAGCGTTCGCGGGATCACCAACGCACGCCGGCGTGACCTGCTAGAAGTCGGAGAATGAGGATCGGCGGGTCGGCTGACGGCGACAGCCCGCGGCAGCCGTACCGGCGGGAGCTGGGAATCTGGCTCGCGGTCTTTGCCGTCTATGTGGTCCTGACGAGCATCGAGTGGTCCGGACGGCAGCGTGCCGCCGTCGAGAACAGCCGGTGGCTCTTCGATCTAGAACGGTCCCTGCACATCGACGTCGAACTTGCACTCAATCACTGGTTGGTCCAGCGCGAAGGGCTGCGCGCGGCGGCCAACTACGAGTACGCCCTCACCTACATCGTCAGTTCCTTCGGCTTGCTGCTCTGGCTGTATCTTCGCCGGCCAGCGATGTACTGCTGGGCACGCACGTCATTCATCCTGCTTAACCTCGTGAGCCTCATCTGCTTCACGGTTTATCCCGTTGCTCCGCCGCGGTTGGTTGCGGACCTCGGCTTCACCGACACGGTCGTGCTCGACCGCACCTGGGGATCGTGGGGCTCGCCGCTGGTTTCGCACGCCAACCAGCTGGCGGCGATGCCGTCGCTGCACATCGGGTGGGCCCTATGGGTCAGCCTGATCCTCGCCACTATCGCCAGCGGTGGGTTGAGTCAAACGGTAAGTGGCCTTCACGTCCTGGTGACCTTGCTGGTCATCATGGCGACAGCCAACCACTACCTGATCGACGCCGCTGGCGGCGCCTTTGTCGCGGTCGCCTCTGTTGCCATGACGCGACCTCGAGCGGACGGCTCTGCCCGTTGGGTCGCGGTTACCGATGCTCTCCTCCGGGCTCTCACACGCCGCCAGCAGCCGCTGCCCGAGGACGCGCGCGGCCTCCTGGAGCTCGGGGCACCTCACGATTTGGTACGACGCCGGGATCGCCGCGAGCTGCTCGGCGTACCACACCGGGTTGCTGGTGCTGCCGACCAGGCGGGTGGTCTCGGCATCGACCGGCTCGAGCGATCCCAAGGCGCGGGGCAGGCAAGGCGCCACGGTCTCGAAATGCGCGTCGATGACGACCTCGACGTCGTACTCCCATCCGACCGCAAGATGCGCCTCGAGCGTGGCGACCGGGTCGAGGTTGGCGGGTGGGCTGAACGTGTCCTCGAGCACCTCCACTCCGCGGACCCGGTCGATCCGATATGCCCGTCGGGCGTCCGCGGTGTGGGACCAACACAGCAGGTACCACCGGCCGTGCCGTACGACGACCGCCCACGGGTCGACATCCATGACCCACTCCGACCCGGCCTCGGAGCGGTAGCCGACCCGCACCCGCCGGCGGTCCGAGCAGGCCTGCACGAGGGCGGTCGTGGTCCCGGGGTCGGGCCGGGCGGCGGCGCGGTCAGGGGCGGGCGCCGTTGTACGACGGACAGCCTCGGCCTGGGCGGCCACCGCCTCCGGGAGTGCCCGCACGATCTTGCTGAGTGCGCTGCCGACCGAGTCGGCGGGATCGCTCACGTCGTGGTGGCCGTCGAGCACGGCCATGACCAGGCCGAGGGCCTCGGCAGCGCTGAACATCAGCGGCGGGAGCCGGAGGCCGCGGCCGACGCGGTAGCCGCCGTAGGGCCCACGGACGGACTCGATCGGGATGCCGGCTTCGCGGAGAATGCCGACGTACCGCCGGGCGGCCCGCCCCGAGACGCCGAGCTTCTCTGCGAGCCGGTCCGCGGAGATGCCCGGGCTGCCCTGAACCAGTTCGAGGGCCAGCAGCGCCCGTGCCGTAGGGCTCGCGTCGGGATTCACAGCAACACCTCACCCTGCAATCCGGAAGCAGAACGTCCGGAACGGAACCTAGCATGCGACTCATGACCGAGGACACAGGTCCGGCGACGCTTGCGGAGCCGGACTACGCGACACCGCGGGATACCAGGATTGCCGAACCATCGATGACGGCCTGCGAGGTCGAAACGCTGCTCTTCGCGCTGGAACGCTCCCGGGCGCAGTTCGCCTGGAAGTGCGGCGGACTGGACGCGGCCAGCCTGAACAAGCCGCACCCGCCGTCGACGATGACCCTGGGCGGCCTGCTCAAGCACCTCGCTCTCGTCGAGGACCGGTACACCATCGACTTCACCGGGCGGGCGCCCGGCCCGCCATGGGACGCGGTCGACTTCGATGCCGAACCCGGCTGGGAGTGGCGTACGGCGACCGGCGACACCCCCGAGGAGCTCTACGCGCTCTGGCGAGGCGCGGTCGAGCACGCGGACCTCCTCCGCGAGGCCGTCGACGGCTTGCTGGGAGAGGACCCGCCGCAGTCATGATGACGGCTATGCAGGAGCCGATCCCGGTCGAGCAGCTGACCATCGCCCCCGCCAACGAGGCGTCGTGGGACGACCTCGCCGCGATCCTCGGCACCACCGACGCGGGCCAGTGCCAGTGCCAGAGGTTCAAGGTCCTCGGCTGGATCTGGCGCGACTCCACTCAGGAGGAGCGGACCGCGAGGCTCCGGGCGCAGACCGCCTGCGGCGACCCGAACGCCGCGGCCACCAGCGGGCTGGTGGCCTACGTCGACGACGAGCCGGCGGGCTGGGTCGCGGTCGAGCCCCGGACGGCGTACCCCAAGCTGCGCACCTCCCGTGTCCCGTGGACCGGCCGTAACGAGGACAAGGACGACGAAGGCATCTGGGCGGTGACCTGCTTCGCCGTTCGGAAGGGCTACCGGGGCCGCGGCCTCACCTATCACCTCGCTCGGGCCGCGATCGACTTCGCCCGGGAGCGCGGCGCCCGGGCGCTCGAGGCCTACTCGATGATCACCCATCCGGGTAAGGAGATCACTTGGGGCGAATTGCACGTCGGGGCCCGTCAGGTCTTCGAGGACGCCGGGTTCGAGGAGACCAGCCACCCCACCCTACGGCGGGTGGTCATGCGGATCGACTTCGAACAAGGTGGCGACGCACGTTGACGGAAGTGCCCGACGTGATCACGGTGGCGCAGTTGCCCGCTACCGGATACTCCGTTCCGGCAGGTGGGTGTCGGTCAACTCCTCGGCGAGTGCCCACAGTCGTGCGCCGGTCGCGTCGTCACGCATCCGCCGGTTGAGCCGGGCGGCGCGGGTCGGGCCGACCAGCTCCATGAAGCCGCTCGGGCCGAAGTAGCCACCGTTTACCGCGTCGACGCTGGTAGCGGCATAGAGCATCGGCTCGGTGCCCTGTTCAACGGCCTGCGATGGCAGAAGAGGCAGGCCGGTGCCTGGTGCGCGGCGTGGCTTGTCGCGGCCGAGGCTCGCACCGGCGGTCTGTAGGTTCGTGCGGGTGTAGCCAGGGTGTGCGGCGATGCTCGCTATGTGCCAGCCGTGCTGCGTGGCGACTCTGGCGAGGTGACGGGCGAAGAGTAGGTCGGCGAGCTTTGACTGGGCGTACGCGCGGGTCGGGCTGTAGCGGCGTGTCCATTGCGGATCGTCGAATCGGATGCGTCCGAAGTTGGCCATGCCAGACGCCATCGTGACGATGCGCGGCGATCCCTCCGCGACGAGCAGGAGGGGCAGCAGGCGCATCGTCAGCGCGAACGGGCCGAGGAAGTTGCTGCCGAGTTGTAGCTCGAAGTCGTCCGCCGTGGTCATTCTGGCGGGCGGCATCATCACTCCGGCGTTGTTCAAGAGCAGATCAACGGGTAGGCCGTCGCCGGCGAGCCCGTCGGCGAAGTCGCGCACCGAGGCGAGGTCGGCCAGATCGATCCGGCGGACCTCCATGGCTGCGTAAGGGTGGGCGGCGAGAATCTCGGTCTTCGCCTGCTCGCCCTTTTCCGGGGTGCGTACCGCCATGATCACATGGGCGCCGGCGGCGCCGAGGCGCTTCGCGGCCTCCTTCCCGGTGCCGCTGTTTGCGCCGGTGACGACGACCCGGCGGCCGGTCTGGTCGGGTACCTGGTACATGGCTGCTCCCCATTATAGATCTGGTGGTCTGTTATGACTCAGACCGTAACAGACCATCGGTCTCTATACAAGGCACCAATGGTCTGTAAAGTTTGTGACGTGACAACCTTTCAACGGGCACGCAGCGATGAGCAACGGGAGCAGCGACGGCGCGCCATCCTGTCGGCGGCCGCCGCGATGCTTGCCGAGATGCCGGTGGCGGAATTGAGTCTCAACGAGCTCAGCCGCCGCGTAGGGCTCGCGAAGTCAAACGTGTTGCGCTACTTCGAGACGCGCGAGGCGGTGCTGCTGGCGCTGTACGACACGGCCTGGACGGCGTGGCTCGACCGACTCGACGCGGTCCTGCCGCCGGCGGCCGCCGACGGCGACGCGCGCGCCCGTTATGAGCGGGTCGCCGCGTCGCTGACCGCATCGCTCGTCGCCGATCCGCTCGTATGCGAGCTGATCAGTGTGTCCGCGTCCGTGCTGGAACGCAACGTGTCGCCGCAGGTGGCGCGCCGCTACAAGCTCGCGTCGATCGCGAACACCGAACGTATGGCCGCACAGCTCCGTTCGGCGCTACCCGAGCTGTCCAACGACGGAGCATGGCGCGCGGCCGCCGGCACCCTGCTAGCGGTAGGCGGCGTCTGGCCGCTGACCAACCCAACCGAAGCGATGCTGTGCGTCTATGAGGACCCGGAGATAGCCCGCCTACGCCTCGACTTCAACTCTGCCCTGGAGGAGGTCCTGTCGGTGATCCTGGCCGGCTGCCTGTCCCGATGGCCGTCAACATGACCTGCGCGATCCCGGGCTGCCACGATCCTGTCGGAAGCACAGGCTGGGGAGTCCGGCAATGGAAGCATCGGCGGCACCCGTGGCGCGATTGGCCGTCGCCGCCGGCGACGACGTGGTGCTGAGCAACTCGCGCGAGCCGCCAAAGGCCCGGCAGCGCTAACGAGTCACCGACGCCGGCTGACGGCACGGTTGAGCGGAGCGGCCTGGAAGTTGACCTCGGGACTAGAGTGGCCGGGTGGCGGTGCGGCTGGAGACTGAGCGTTTGATCCTGCGGCCATGGCGGGAGGAGGACGCCGCGGAGGCGCTGGGCGTATACGGCGAGAGCGGGGTGGCGCGGTGGCTGAGTCCGGCCATGGACCTGGTCCCCGACGTGAACGCGATGCGATTGGTACTGCAGCAGTGGATCGCCGAGGACACCCGCCTGGTCTCGCCCGCGGGCCGCTGGGCGATCGAGCTGCGGGAGGATCACCGAGTGGTTGGTGGGGCCGTTTTGCTGCCGCTGCCCCCCGGCAACGAGGACCTCGAGACGGGCTGGCAGCTGTGCCCGCCGGTATGGGGACGCGGCTACGCGACCGAGGCCGGACGCGCTGTGGCGGGGTGGGCGTTCGCTGAGGGCTTCGATGAGGTACTGGCGGTGGCGCGGCCGACCAACGTGCGCGCCGCGGCGACCGCGCGGCGGATCGGCATGGAGTGGGTGGGCGAGACCGACAAGTACTACGGCCTACGCCTGCAGGTGTTCCGGCTGCGCCCGGCCGATCTGCGGGAACCACCGTCGCGCGGGCCGGAGGTCAGCGGGTGAGGGCGCTTGCCGCGGCGCTGCCGTAGAGCTCGGCCGCGCGCCAGCAGTACCATGCCACGACCGAGCGGTAGGGCCGGTACGGGTCGCCGAGCAGTTCGAGTTGTTTCGGCGTAGGCGTGGGGATCTCCCAGGCCAGCCCAAACCCTTTCCTCACTCCGAGATCACCCGTCGGCCACACATCGAGGCGCCGAAGTTGGAACATCAGAAACATCTGCGCCGTCCACTTCCCGATACCCCGGACCGCCGACAGCCTGGCGACCACCTCGTCGGCGCTTTGCGCCCGCAGCCCGGGCGGGTCGAGCACCACTGTCCCGTCCAGAACCTTGGTCGCCAGAGCCTGCATCGCCGCGATTTGGTTGGCGGTCCCCGGACGACCGTTGGCCTTGCCGGACGCGGGTCCTGGCCGGTGGAGGTGAGCCGGTCGGCCTAGTGGGCGAAGTCCCAGCGGGTGGCGCCGTGGGGCTCGGCGGTGGCCACGCCGACAGCGGTGTGCAGCGTGAGGCGGTACAGGTGCCAGGGCGCGGGGCCCGCGCTGGGCGCGCTGTACGGAGCCGTGAGCGCGTGGCCCTCCACCGAAGTCGGCCAGCCGCCCGTACGGTAAACGGCCGCCACACGCTCCAACGTGGACGCTTCGGTGACCCGGTGGGCCTCGCCCTCCAGCACCAGGTCGATGCCACGCAAGCGTACCGACACACTGCACGCCGGATTCACGGCCAGGTTGCGCGACTTGCGTGTGCCCGGCCCGCTCGTGAAGTACAGCGCGCCGTCCACCCACATGGCCCCGACGCCCGGCGAGTGCGGCCGCGCGTCGGGCCGCACAGTCGCCACGAAGAACGTCAGGTCGGCCTCGGGCGTATCGCTGGCCAGGATGTCGCGCGGGCGGCTCCACGGCAGCTCCGTGGACCCGTATCGGTCGAGATTGCGCGTTGAGATCGGCTCGGTCATGGTGTCAGTCATACCCCGTGCGTCGAACGGGCCGCCCGCAAATCGACACCCGACCCGACGAAAAATCGTCCGTCACGGTCAGGCCGGCGCGCCGCCGAATCCGATCTCGTTGCCGTCCGGGTCGCGGAAGGTGGCCTTGCGGACGCCGTTGGCGTAGGTCTCGCGCTCGGCCGGCTCCAGGCCCCGCTCGGCGATCTGGGCGATGCGGGCGTCGAAGTCGCCGACGAAGAGGGTGCACATGGCGTGCCCGGCATGCTCGGGCCGCACCTCGATGGTCGCCGCCGAGCTCGTGGTGAGTCCGGCGACGATTCGTGCGCACGTCAGCCGGACCATGGTGAAGCTCGGCGCACGAGGTCCCGCTACTCGAAGCGGACGGCGTCATGGCGGGTGGTCAGGCTCAGCAGGGGCAGGGCGACGGTGGAGAAGAGCAGCGCGGCGAGGACCCCGCCGCCGATGAGCCCGTACACATCCAACCCGGGCCAGCGCCAGTCCACAGCGGCCTGCCGAGAGGCGCCGTACGCCAGCAGCATGCCCACTCCGGCGCCGACGACCGAGATCACCGCCACGGTCGCCGCGGTCTCCAGGAACACGGCCCTGCGCAGCTCACCCAGGTGTATGCCGCCGGCGCGCAGAAGCGCGAACGGCCGCCGGCGCTCGATGAGCCCGCCGACCATCGCCGCGGAGAGCCCGAACGCCCCTACTATCACGACGAAGAAGGCGGCGACCGCGCCCAACCGGTCGAAGTCGCGAACGAACGTCTCCAGCTGGTAGTCGATGGGATCGCGGTCGCTGTTGATGATCGCGTTGGGTATGGCGTTCGCGACCCTGGTACGGACCCGGTTCTCCGCCACCAGCGACCCATCTGTCTCAATGTATAGATTGGAGACATTGTTGATGGCCGGAGCGCCAGGAGCCGGCTCGACGAACCCGGATTCCGGGTCGTACGGGCAGGTGATGTACTCCACCCGCGCCAGGTCCGCGCACGGCACGACTTGCCCGTTGTAGCCCAGCCGTCCCGTCACGACCTCCGCCGACAGGAGCGGGGCGACCGCCGCCTCCGGCACGCCGCCGGTGAGGACCGCCACCACGCCCGGGCGCAACCGCGAGTTCCGAGGCCCGTCCGGTGCGGAGGTGACCGCGACGGTGCAGCCGAGGTAGGTCAACGCGATGGTGGCCAAGCCCACAGCGGCGACCGAGTAGAACGTCGCATTCGGGTCGGCGGCAATGCGGCGCGCGGCCAGCAGGCTGGGCACTGACCGGCTCAGCCGCGCGACACCCCGGCCGACCAGCGTGACGAGCCACGGTCCGATGAGGACGAAGCCCACGATCGTGGACAGGGTCAGGAGCGCCACGATCGATGTGTACGGCGACGTTTCCCCTTCGGTGGTGGTGACCGTCAGCCAGCCCTGGAAGGGCAGCACTGCGAACTGGCCACCCAGGCCGAGGATCAACGGCACCGCCAGCCAGAGCGACGGCCTGCGCCGCCGCGGCTGCCGTTGCACGGCGAGCGGACGGAACTGGACGTTACGCAGCGATGCGACCGTCGTCAGCACCACGAGCACCGGCGTGCCGAGCAGGATCCCGGCAAGCCACCGCGGCTCGACAGCCACGTCCTCGGTCCAGAAGTGTCCACCTTGGAAGGTCACGGTGGCGGCCAGCACCCGCCGGCCCACCTCGTAGAGTGCCCAGCCCAGGGCCGCGCCCCCAACCGCCGCGAGCCCCGCCTCGGCCGCGGCCACCTGGGCGATCTGCGTCTGGGTCGCGCCGACCAGTCGGATCGCGGCGAGCCGCCGCTCCCGCTGCCGCCACGCGACCCTTGTCACCACGATGATGAGGATCACGACGGGGACCAGCACGGCCAACGCGCCAGTCAGAAGAAAGAACGCCAGGAAGGCGACGATCGCCCACCCGGTCGGGAGCACCCGGGTGAACCCGTGGACCTCGCCGACCGACCGCACGCCGCGCAACTGGTCCGGCGTCCGACCGATGATGGCGACGAGCTCGTTGTCGTGGGCCAGCCCCTCGGAACCGATCGTGAGCGTGACCCGGCCCGGGAACCGGTCGTCGAGCTCATCGTCCGGTGTGGACTCCAGCAGCCGACGCATCGCCGGCGACGCGGCCACCTCGCCCGGCCGGGGAGCGTGGTCCAGGCCCGGCGGTACGGGCGGGTCGGCTCCGAGTGCCGCCAGATACACGCGTGTCATCGGCCGACCGTCGTAGTAGTCGCTCACGGCAAGGAAAAGTGCCCCGTCGACCGACTCCGGGGCCGGGTCATCGTTGGTCTCCGGACTGAGCGCCGAGTAGGCAGCGTCCTGCCAGGCCATGCGGTCGAACCGGCCCGTCAGGGCGTGCGGGGCGGTCAGTGCGAGCAGCAGCAGCGCGACGCCGATCCCGACCCCGACCGCCATGAAGACCAGCCGGACCAGCCCTTCCCGGCCACCGCCGAGGGCCAGCCGTAGCCCGAGGCGCAGGCTGCGGCTCACCGGTGGGTCCTGCCCGGACGCAGCCCCGTCCCGCCCGAGATCGTGTCCGTTGATGGCTCCGCCTCGCCCGCGCCTACCCGTAGCGAGGCGCCGCCGGTGGGCAGCGTGGGCCCAACTCTGTTCACCTGCACGGACTCGACGCCGTCACGCATCAGAACCGTACGGTCGGCAAAGCCGGCCACGCGCGGCTCGTGGGTGACCACGAGCACGGCGGTGCCCTGCTCCTTCGCCGCGTCGACGAGCAGCTCCATCACCTCGTCGGCACCAACGGTGTCCAGCGAGCCGGTCGGCTCGTCGGCGAAGACGACCCTCGGTCGGGCGACCATCGCGCGGGCCAGGGCGACCCGCTGGCCCTGCCCGCCGGACAGTTCTCCCGGCAGCCGGTCGCCGAGCCCGTCCAGACCGAGCCGGGACAGCCACGTCCTCGCCTCGGCTATGGCCCCCCGCCGGGGCCGCCCGGCGAGCAGGAGCGGCAGGGCGATGTTCTCCGCCGCGGGTAGCTCGGGCACCAACTGTCCAAACTGGAACACCAACCCGAACGCGGTGCGCCGCAGCTCCACCCGGCGGCGGTCCGGCAGCCGGTCGATGCGTTGCCCAGCGAAGTGCACCTCGCCCGCGTCGGGAGTGAGGATGCCGGCCAGGCAGTGCAGCAGCGTCGACTTGCCCGAACCGCTCGGCCCCATCACCGCGACGATCTCGCCCTCGCCGACCGCGATGCTGGCGCCGCGCAGCGCGGGCGTGAGCCCGTACGACTTGCGCAGCTCATTGCCGACCATGACGGGGGACATCGCGCACCTCCTCGGCCAGACTCGCCAGGCGCGACTCGGTGTGGTTGAGCCAGCGCAGGTCCGCCTCGATGTGGAACAGCTGGTAGTCGAAGAGCAGAGAGTCCTGTGTGGACACCGCCTTACGGCGGGCCGCGGTCAGCGCCTTCATGACGGCGAGGTGCCTGGCCCGCTGCGCGTCGAGGTACTCGGCCGCCGCCCGGCCCGACATCAGCGCGAGCAGCACCTTGGTGAACAGCACCGACTGCAACTGGGGCTGCGGCTCCTCCGGCTCGGCCAGCCAGGCGTCGAGGTCGGTCACTCCGTCGGGCGTGATGGAGTAGCGCTTGCGGTCGGGCCCGGCGCCGGCCTCGACGCCGACGACCGCGACCCGGCCGTCACGCTCGAGCTGGGCCAGGGTGCGGTAGACCTGGCCGAACCGGATCGGCTTGGCGCCACCGAACCGCCGGTCGTACGACCGCTTCAGGTCATAGCCGTGCCGGCTGGCCCCCTCGAGCAACCCGAGCAACGCGTAGGATATGGTCACGCCGGACACTATACCCCTCGGGTATACCTGAGGCAAATAGCTCCGGCGGAACGGCACCGCGTTTGCGCAGCTCAGGGCCCAATCATTGTGATTAACCCAGTTGCGTAGCCGGTTGACGCGGTCATGAGACAGGCAGCTCGGCCATCTTCTACACCAGCGGGGCGGATCGCCGAGGACATGATCGCGGACGTTGACGCGTCCGGACTGTGGCCAGATGGTCACAGAAGTGACCGCGGCGGCCCGTTTCTGGGAGGCCGAGCCGGAGCACCAGGACTACCCGGAGAAGTTTCCGGACGGCTACACGTACCACTGGAAGCGTCCCAAGCGCTCCGAACCGGCGGTTCGCTAGCCGCCAATCGACGATGGGCGATGGGCGATGGGCGATGGGCGATGGGCGATGGGCATCACGTTGATCCGTTGCCAATCACGCTGTCTTCCCAGTCCATTGTACGGCTGGGACAGTCCTCTCCGAATCGGCCCAGATGCTGATTTCTCGGCGCCGACCCGCACGTATGGTTGCCGGGCCGCTATCCCACCGCCTTTGGAGGAGCATGTGTCGGACGCCCGATCGTTGGAGATCGCTGATGAGCAGAGGTTCGTCGATCGGGTCTACGAGCGGGTCGAGTCAATGCGCGCGCAGTCTAGGGAGCTGGCCCGCGAGGCTCACGGTCGGGCCGCGGCCGGGCCGGCCAGTGGTCTGGTCGAGCGCGACGCCATGGTCCATCAGGCGGCCGGACAGCTGCGGGCGCTCGACGCCGAGGCGGAGGGCCTGGTCTTCGGCCGCCTAGACTACGACGACGGCGAGGCGTACCACATCGGTCGCCTGGGTCTCCGCGACGACGACCGAGAGCCGCTGCTGATCGACTGGCGGGCGCCGGCCGCGGCCGCGTTCTACCGGGCCACGACCGGCGAGCCGATGGGCGTGGTGCGCCGCCGGGTCATCATGTGCCGAGGGCAGCAGGTCGTCGACCTCGACGACGTGTTGACCCCGGACCGGGCCGGCGAGCTGCGCGTCCTCGGCGAGGGGGCGCTGCTGGCCGCACTGCGCCGGTCCCGAGGCCCAGCCATGCGCGACATCGTCACCACCATCCAGTCGGAGCAGGACCAGGCCATCCGGGCTCCGGCCCGGGGCGTCACCCTCATCGCCGGTGGACCCGGCACCGGCAAGACCCAGGTCGCGCTGCACCGCGCCGCCTACCTGCTCTACACCGACCGGGGCCGGTTCGCGGACGGCCGGATCCTGGTCGTCGGCCCGTCCACTGTGTTCACCACTTACATCAGCCGCGTGCTGCCCGCGCTCGGCGAGGACAGCGTGCACCTGCGCTCTCTCGGCGAACTGGTCGATGGTGTGGCCGCCACCCACCGCGATGCCGGGCCGGTCGCCGCCATCAAGGGCGGCGAGCACATGTGCGACGTCCTCACCGACCTGATCTGGCAGACCCCGCCGACCGCGCCCGACCGGCTGCGCCTGGTCTACGCGGGCCAGGTGTTGACGCTGCCAGAACCCGAACTGGCGGCGGTCCGCAGTCAGGTCCGCGCCCGGGCCCAGACGACCGCAACACCCCCCAACGCGGCGCGGCCCATCGCGACGGCGATGCTCCTCAGCGCACTGTGGTCTAAAGTGGACGGTGAAGGCCTGGAGAGCGAGCTGTTCGTCGAGGAGGTCGGCGACCGCCCAGAGTTCGGGCGCTTCCTCGCCTCGTGGTGGCCCCGGCTCACGCCGACCCAGGTGCTCTCGTGGCTCGCCGACCCGGCCCGGGTCCCCGTCCTCAGCGCGGAAGCGGCCAAGACCCTGGCCGCGTCGTACCAACGGCCGGCGGACTGGTCGGTCGACGACGTTCCCGTGCTGGACGAGCTGGCCCAGCTGCTGGGCCAGCCACCGGCGGCCACGACCGTCCGCGCGGAGCCGGCGGCCCGCCTGCGGGAGCTCACCACCGGGCCCCAGCCCATCGACACGTTCGCCCTCAGCTGCGGCCTCTACGACGGGTGGAACCTGTACGCGCCGGGACACCCGACGCCAATCGCCATCGCTGGGCCGACCATCGACAACGATGCCGTCGCGGCCGCGCAGCGCTGGGCCGAGTTCGTCATCCTGCGCAAGGGGCATCGGGTGGTCGGATGGGTCGACGGCTACGACCCGTAGGCGAGGAGGCCTACGTCCCTCTCCTGCGCGAGCCGCTTCCGGTCCCCGAGCCCGAACCGTCCGCCCCGGACGACGACTACGCGCACGTCATCCTCGACGAGGTGCAGGACCTGTCGCCCATGGAGTGCCGCATGATCGCGCGCCGGGCCGAGCACGCCTCGATGACGATCGTGGGCGACCTCGGCCAGGCGACCCACCCGCTCTCGGCCGGCTCGTGGCCCGAACTGCTGGCCCGCCTCGGCCGCCGCGACGCCCACACCCTCGAGCTGCACACGGGATACCGCGTCCCGCAGGTCATCGCCGACTACGCGGCCCAGTACCTCGCCCCTGACATCGCGGCGACCCGGTCATACCGGACCGGCGGGACACTTTCGGTCCGGCCGATGTCACGCTGCTCCCGGCCAGCCTCGTTAAGGGCCTCGAGTACGACCACGTGATCGTGGTCGAGCCGGCCGACATCGTCGCTGCCGAACCCCGGGGCCGCAGCCGGCTCTACGTAGTGCTCACCCGAGCCGTTTCCAGCCTGGTCGTGCTCCATCGCCAACCGCTACCGGGCGCGGTCCGCACGGCCGGCACCGAGTCACCACTCCCAGACGCTCCAGGCTGAGCGGCGACATTCTGATCCCACGGCCGGTACCAGAAAAACGGCGAGCCGGACCTTACGGTCCGGCCTCCGATCACGCGCTCACCGCCGATGCGATTCGCGTACTGCCATCCATGGTGGGCGATACTGGGTTTGAACCAGTGACCTCTTCCGTGTCAAGTAGGTCGAGGCGCCTCCGTGACATGGGCCTCTGGAAATGTCTGCTGGTCAGTCTGCTTGTGCTCGCTGGTCTCGCCAGCCGGTCCGGGTTCTCAATCACAAGATCGTCTCCCAGTCTTCTCCCACGGGTGATCGTCGGTCTTGCCGGATGGGCTTCAGGTCACGCAGGGCTTGCTCCTGCCGGGCCGCGCCCGCCCGGTCAAGGTGGAGCGCCCCATGGACGAACGACCTTGACCGGGCGGGCGGGGTCTGGCGGCCTTTGGTGCGTGACGGGGAGACCGCCGGGCCCGGCTTCCCAGAGCGCCGGGGGGTTCGGCGGGGCGGAGCCCCCGGAGATTACGTACCCGAAGAGAAGGCCTGGGGTGACATTGGCGGGTGGCGCCGGAGCTACCGAGCCGGAGATGGCAGCTGCGGTGACGTCGCCCGTCAATGCCGGAGGCGTGCGGTCGCCGTGGCGTGGAGGTCGGCGAGCTCGTCCGCCGTGACGGCCCGGACGTCGCCGTGCTCGCCCGGTGGCCGGTCGCTCGTCGGCTGGTGCCGGGCTTTCTTGCGCTGGCCAACGGGCTACCGCACGGTGCGCCGCCGGCGGCTTTAGACAGAGGCGGCGCGCCGGGCGGAGCGGCCCGACAGGGCCGCCTTGAAGGCGTATAGCAAGTTCTCACCACTCGCCGCGGCACGCCGCGGCGACAGCCCGGACACGCCCGGACACGCCCGGACAGGCCCCGTCAGGCCGGTCAGGCCCGGTCAGGTCCACCCGAGCTGTAGCAGCGCGTCGGTGAGGGGGCGGCCTTCGACCTCGATCCGCTCCCAGGTGGCCCCGCGGTCCAGGCTCGCGTGCACGACCAGCGGGATCCCGTCGGCGCTGTGCTCCACGAGCGCCATGCGTCCAGGTTCCAGCCATTCGGCGAAGCGGTCAAAGTTCCATCCCGGGTCGGTGGGGGCTACAGTGTTCTGGCAGTCGGCGGCGTCGTGGTGGTCGAAGCTGCCATCGGGCCGCTGCCAGATGACACGGCAGTCGTCCCCGCCCCAGAGGAACTCGTCGACGTTCGGTCCCCACCACTCGATCTCCCACGGCACGTCCAGCAGTTGGAGCGTGCCGGCGCGGTCGTCCACGAGATACGGATGCTCTCCAGGGCCATCGGGCCCGAACGTGCCGCGGCGATAGGTGTCGAGGTCCATGATGAGCATGATGTCAGGCCCGGGGACGGCCGGGGCCAGGTCGCTGACCCGGCGGAGCGGCACCGCGGTGCCGTCCGCCTGCAGCAGGCGGAAACGTACGACCTGGTTGATCCCATCTTGGACGAGGATCGAGTCCTCGTCGAAGTATCTGGCCCAAGGCACGCCTTGGACGTCGAAGAGCGCCGACCGCCCTCCCTGCCTCACCTCCAGCGCCCAGTGGCTGGTCCTTCCCTCGACGTCGTCGGGTTTCCATTCGTCGCAGCCTCCGGTGCAGTACAACTGGGCGTCGAGGCCGGACGGCGCCGGGCCGCTCCAAGAATAGAGGAGGTCCACGGGCGAACCCTCGGCACGGGTCCGCTCGGGCGTCCACTCCTCAACCGTCGACGGCGACGTGTCCTGGGCGGGCCCCACGGCCCGCTGACCACCCGAGAGCGCCGCACCAGCGATGCCCACGACGACGACCGCCGCGCAGGCGGCCGCACCCAGGGCCAAAGTCCGGTGCCGGTTCGCGCGCGCAGTGCTGCGGACGGCGTCCAGGTCCACGTCGGGCACAATCACCGTGTCGGCGACGTGGTGAACGGCACGGGTCAGTCGCTCGTCCAGAGTCATGACCTCGCCTCCTCGGTCGGTTGTGCCCGTGATAGGGCGGGCTCGCCCAGCAATTCCGCCAGGCGACGTGCGGCAGCGTGACCATGACTCTTCACCGTGCCCGGCGCCATCCCGAGCGTCTCGGCGATCTCGACCACACCCAGGTCCTCGTAGTACTTCAGAACCATCACCGCACGCTGACGCGGGGGAAGGCTCACCACCGCATTCCACACCCGCTCGTGCTCGGTGACCTCGTCCACCCCGCCGTCCCACGTCGGCTCGTCGAGGAGAAGCAGCGGCTCCTCGCGCGAGGAGCGCCTGCGCCACCATGAGACGGCCTGGTTCACCAGAACCTTGCGTGCATAGCCAACCGGCTGCTCCATGGCCTCGACCCGAGGCCAGCGCTGATAGAGGCGCACCAAGGTGGACTGGAGCAAGTCCTCGGCGCGCTGGTGGTCACCGGTTATCAGGTACGCGGTACGGAACAACGACGCGCTTTGCGCACGCACGAAGGCGGTGAATCGGTCCTCGTCGCTCTGCCGCATGCCGACTTCCTCCCTCAGGGCCGACCGAGTGCACTCCTACAACCTCAAGGCCTCGACGGTGCGCCAGGGTTCAGTGGTCTACGCAACCGGTTCCGTCCCAATTCAGGATGCAGCGTGTGTCGGATACCGGGTTGCGTTCAATCAGCCGGCATCCGACACGGATCCTGCGTGCCCTGTCGTCGGCAAGTCAATACAGGCGGCTTCCTGCGGCTCACCACCCGAGAAACGGGACACACCCAGTAAGAATGCGCCCAGCTGGGCCTATGTCAGGGACGGGACCTGGGACGGAAAACAGGTGTGGGTTCAGCTCGAGTTCAAGAGCGGATTCAAGAGTCAGCTCTGTTGTGTGTGGGATGGAAACACCGTGATTTGGGCGAATTTATCGCAAGACGTCAAATGGTTCAGGCTATGCAGGAACGGCTGGGAGCATGCACTGCCTTGGTCTACTCCCTTGCCGTAGCCAGCAGGGGCGGACCGTTGTATGACCGGCTGTGCAGGGGTCTACGGCAGAACGCCGAACCGCTCGGCGAGGTCGCGCAGCTCTGGCCGAGGCCGTGGCCCGGACAGCTGCAATAGCTCGCGGGTAACGGCGCGCCCGATGTGATGCACCCTGGTTTCCTCAGGTGCGACTTGCTCAGCATCGAGCAGAGCGTGAAGCGCCTCGCCGGTATGACGGCGCATGGCGTGGGCCTGGGCGACGTCGAGCAGGTACCGAGCTTGCCGTTCAGGTGACAGGCCGCTGGTGTCGACGTGACGGCTTAGGTCGATGGCATGCCCCGCGTCGCCGAGCTCGACAGCGATTGACACGGCGTGGATGGCCACGTTTGTGGGCCCGAACTCGGTACCGAAGTCGTTACGGTCCGCGCCGAGCTGCTTCGCGACCCTACGCGCGGCGTCGAGGTAGCCGTGGGCTGCGGCCCGTTCGTTATCCCGTGCCGCCGCCACGGCCAGGACCAGATGGAGCGCGCCGTATAGCGAAAGCACCTCGGGCTCCGTCCCAGACTTGACCCTCGCCTCAAGAGATTGCGCAGCATTAAGGGCAACGCGGTGGGCCTTGTCGCTCTGACGGAGGGCCAGGAAGACGTGGGCCATGCGGAACATTGCGGCTGCGACCCCAAGCGGCGATCCAGCGCGTTCAGCGCAGAATCCCGCGCGATCGGCCGCGATCCAGGCCGCATCGGCTTCCCCTAGCTTGGCCATCATCGCGGCGGCTGCCTGGTAGGAGTCGCACAGCAGGTCGTAGGCCTCGGCTTGGGTGCTTCCGCTTGTGGTGCGTGTGGCGGTCTCCAGGTCTGGGACCAACTCAGCCAACACGGGTGCTAGTTCTGTGTAGCGGCTGGCGTGCACCAGCTGCCAGATTTCGGCGTGCAGGCTGCGCAGTTTGCCGAGCTGCCGGCGCGGCGCGGCGATTTTGGCGGTGTCGAGCAGCGGACCGAGGGCCGGATGGCCGGTGAGTGCAAGTCGGATGGTGTCGAAGGCCTCGGGTCGTTCCTCGGGCGTCGAGACCTGGTCGTCGCGTAGTTCGGCAACCGAGACGCTCAGGACATCGGCGACGCGTTGTAGAACGAACATGCAGTCGACTGCCCGAACACCTCGTTCGACCTGAGATACCCAGCTCTCCGACCGGCCGACCAAGTTCGCGAACTCGATCTGGGACAGTCCTGCCCGCCTACGGTGCAACGCGATGCGCTCACCGACGGGATGCGTTTCAGGCATCGAACTCGGCCGTAACCTTCACTGGCGCCCTACCGTCCACGAGGCTGAGGAACTCAACATCTGTTGCCTCGAGGAGCGCTTCACGCTCGGCGAGGAATCGGCGGGTGTGCGCCATCGACTCGTGCATCTCGAAGGCGGCCCGATCTCGGTACAGCTCATAGAAGGTCCGACGCCCGGGCTCGCCAACCGCACGGTGGCAGGCGTAGACGAGCGTTTCCGGCTCGCTGTCTCGGATGGCGGCGACCGTCTCCGCCACAAGCGCATCGAACTGCGCTTCAGCTCCTGGGCGCACCGTGAATCGCACAACCAGTGCGAACGGCATGACGTCCTGGGACATCTCAACAACGGCGAGCTACACCGCTGTCCACCCAAGGACGAATCGCGGCGGCTCGTGCTGGCGCCGGCGTGGCTGGTCGACCTGGTGAAGGATCACATAGGGCGGACGCGCCCGGCGGCGTGCTCCTGCCACGGCCTGCGTTACGCCTTCACAGGGCATCGGTCCACGAACGCGTCCGCACGTCAGTCGGGACCGACGCTGATCGACGTCGTCCGCCGTGCGGGCGTATCGGTCGGTACGGTCTCGGCCGTGCTGAATGGTCGTAGCTCGGTGTCGGACCCGACCCGGGCGAGGGTTGAGGCTGCGATCGCCGATCTCGGGTACGTCCGAGGTGCGGTGACGGGTGCCCTCGGTCCGCATTGGCGCCGCAACGGGTTCGCGACGTGGCTGTTTCAACCATCGGCGACGGGCTGGTACCCGAGGAAGGCGCCGCGTACTGCGCGACCGGTGCCGGTGCTGGCCGCGCCGTGGCCCGGAGTGCCGGTGCGTGGCCGTAACGCCGCTGGGCGCGCCGACGCCTGCTGGCTTCCGATAGCTAGAGGACTGACTCCGCACGGACTGCGGCACATTATCCCCGCTTAGTTGGCGTGTGGCGATTCCCAGCCAGAGGGGGCTCCGGGCAGGGGTTTGCGTCTTGCGTTAGGCCGTGTGGTGTTTCTATGGTCTCCGGCCATGATCTTGATTTTCTTCTCGTCCGAGGGCTGGGAGTCCTGGGACGTCGAACGCCGGCCACTGATCCCGGAACGGATGTCGGTGCTGATCGATGAGGACCTGCGGTTCGAGGACGGGCCGGGCATGCCGCGGCCGACGGTGGCGGTGAACCGATGGCTGCGGGAGCTGCCGGCCAGCGGTGCGCCGGCGCCGAACTCGTGGGAGAACTATGCGCGAGCGATCAAGGAGTGGATGGAGTTCCTGACCGAGCACGGCGTGGGGCTGTTCGACTCGCGGGATCGGTTGAAGTTGGGGCTGAGTCGGTATGCCGAGCACCGGGCGAATGGTCCGCTCAGGCAGCGGTTCGCTGCGAGCACGTGGGGCCAGCACATGAGCATCCTGTCGATGTTCTACCGGTGGGCGCTGGAAGAGGGCCACGCGCAGGCTGAACCATTCACCTACAAAACCGCTCGAGCGTTGTTCCACGGCACGGGGCGTGAGGTCCGGGTGAACCTGGCGGTACGCCGGACACCGAAGCCGCACGTGACGATCAAGTACCTGGAGCCGGACTTCACCGAGCTGTTTCTCAACGGCTTGCGTGGCTTGACCCCGGACGGCGCGTTGGACACCGGGTATCGGGGTCGCGAGGTGGCCCGCAACGCCGCGGTGGGTGGGCTGGCGTTGGCGACCGGGCTTCGTCTGCAGGAGTTCACCTACTTGTTGACCTGTGAGATCCCGGAGCTGCCGGCCCGACCAACGTTGGTCCCGATCCCGTTCCCCGTTCCTGCCGGGGTGACCAAGGGTCGGAAGTTCCGCATCACATGGATCTCCTACAACGCGCTCGTTGCGGTCCATCAGTACCTTGAGCTGGACCGCGCTGCGGCTGCTGACGGCTCGGCTTGGCATCCGCCACGACGGTGGGGTGAGCCGTTGTTCGTCACCGCCTCGGACGCACGCGGCCAACGGCGTCCGCCGGCGGTGGGACACGCTCACCCCGGGCGAGCGACGCCGGCTGGTCGCCCCTATGGGCGGCTCGTGCGTGCTGGCGCTGAAGGCCGGTGGCGGGCCGTTCACCGCGTGGCCCGCGGTTTTTGAGCGCACCGCCGACCGGATCCGGACACGATTCGAACCACGGTTCCCCCACGTATATCCCCACCGGCTCAGGCATTCATTTTCGATGCGAACTCTGGAGTATCTGGTGACGGGTCACTACAGGCAGGCCGCCAAGCTGGTGAAGGACACCGACGCCGATGCCGCCCTGGTGTTTTATCTGTCCAAAGCGGACCCGCTGCTGGTGCTGCGCGACCTACTCGGTCATTCCTCCGTTCTGACCACGGAAAAGTACCTCCGGCAAGGCTCGGGAATTGCATCAGACGGGCGAGAAAGCGCTGGTTGCCTGACGATAGCGGTGTCTTGAGCCTAGCGCGCGGCCGCGACCGGCATGGCGTTGACCTGCCGGTTTGGACATACGATCCCTTCTAGTGCATGATCTGCCCGCTATCCGGGTGTGTTGGAGGGTGGGTTGCGGCGGGTCGATCTGGCGGGTGCGGCGCACCTGGAGCTGGTGTCCGGCGTGGTGCAACTGCGCCCGGAGGACGCGATGACGGAGGCCATGCTGCGGGGCTGGCGAGCCCAACAGGCCGCCCGGGGCTTGAGAGACGACACGATCACCGCGCGGGAGCTGCTAGTTCGCCGGTTCTTGGACTTCACCAACGAGTACCCGTGGCGGTGGACGCCGTCGCATGTGGACGAGTGGTCGTTGTGGATGACCAGCGAGCGGCGTCTGGCGCCGTCGACGATCCGTGGCTACCAGACGGACCTTCGGCTGTTCACCGAGTTCCTGGCCGACAATGCGCGTTACGGCTGGGTGTCGGCCTGCGAGAAGGAGTTCGGTCCCGGCGTGCACCCGGTGCCGATCGTGCACGAATGGAATTCGATCGCCCACCTCCAGTCCTATGAGGGCGACCCGGAGGCCCGGCCGTTCACGCGTGAGGAGCTGCAGCGGTTCCTGGACTACGCCGACGACCAGGTCGACCGGGCGGTCCGCGCGAAACGCAAGGGGGCGCTGGCGGCCTACCGGGACGCGACCTTGTTCAAAGTGATGTACGGCTGGGGACTTCGCAGGACTGAGGCGTCGAAGCTGGACTTGACGGATTGGGGCCGTAACCCGGCCGCGCCGGAGTTCGGCTGGTACGGGACGCTGCACGTGCGCTACGGCAAGGCCAAGCGCGGCCAGCCGCCCCGTCGCCGCAACGTGTTGTCGATGTTCGGTTGGGCGGTGGAGGCGGTGGCCGACTACGTGGAGAACATCCGGCCGAAGTTCGGCTGCGCAGACCACCCGGCGTTGTGGGTGACCGAGCGTGGCGGGCGGCTACGGCCTCCGGAGATCAACGCCCGGTTCGAGTCCTATCGAGACGCTTTGAAGTTGCCGAAAACCCTTGTGCCCCATAGCGTGCGGCATTCATACGTCACGCACAACACCGAGGATGGTGTTGACCGTAGATTCATCCAGGTCCAGGTCGGCCACGAAAGCGACAGCTCGACGGCGATCTATACCCACGTCAGCGACGACTTCATGAACACCATGCTCCGCAAGGCACTTGCGCCTGCGTTCGCCCCCACCGCTTTCACATACAAGGATCCCTGATGGCCGCCAAACTCGACTATCGCTGGAACCTGCGCAGGGTCATGGCCGACCGTGGCATGTTCCAGACCACCGACCTGATTGGCCCGCTGGCGCAGCGGGGCATCGCGTTGTCCTCCAGTCAGGTCTACCGGCTGGTCACCGAACGCCCTGAGCGGCTGAGCCTGAAGGTCCTCATGGCGCTGCTGGACGTCCTCGACTGCACGATGGACGAGCTCATCGAGCCGTTCGCGCAAGCCAGCGGCGCGAGCACCCGGAAGAAGAAGGCGGTCGGTGCCGAGGCCGGCGTCGGTGATCAGCGCCCCCGGCGAGCCCGCATCCATGGTGCCGGACGGCCGTGACCACACCCGAGCTCCCTGACCGGGCCGTGTCCGACCCGATCGGACTGATCGTGGACGTGGTGGCGACAGTCGAGCACCAGCTCGCGCGTGAGCGGATCCGCGCCGTGGCCACCGCCGTCGCGGGAGGCCGCGCGAAGTCGCGGCGCCTGGCGGCGGCCCTGGTCGAGCGTCCCGCAGTGCTGGCCGACGGCCGGTCCCCGGCGCCCCGAGCGGTTGGCGACCTACTCCTCGCGCTGCGCGAGGCCGGCGCCACGGCGGTCTCGCCGCCGTGCTGCGCGGAGTGCGGCAAGCAACTGCGGACCTTCCAACGCCGCGGCCAGGACTGGTACTGCGCGGTCTGTGAGCAGCACACCGAACCGTGCGCCGCGTGCGGGAACACCAGACAGATCCACTCCCGGGACCGGGCGGGACAGCCACGATGCGCGAAGTGCCCGGACGTTGACGGCCGCGACCCGATCATGGTGATCCACAGCCTGATCGCCGAGCTGGACCCTGATGCCGACCGGGAAACGATCGCCGCCGCCGTGCGCCGTTCGGCGCCTCGGTCCTCATATCAGCAGAAACTGGCCTGGGCATTGGAAGCCCAACCCGCGTTGCTGACTGGGGACGGGCATCTCGCGCCGCTGCGTGCGATCCCGCGGCTGGTTGACCTGCTGCATGCCGCCGGGGTGGGAGGGGTCGTCCGGCCGGCCTGCCCCCGCTGTCACCGGGTTGTGCGCATCGACAAGCCACTCGACGGGATGCGGGTCTGCCGCACCTGCATCGCCCACTCCCGGATCGAGAAGTGCGTGCGCTGCGGAGCCCGCCGCGAGCCGGTCACGCGCGACGACCGCGGCAGGCCGCTGTGCGCGAACTGCTTCATCACCGACCCGGCGAACCTGGAGACCTGTGTCCACTGCGGTCGCCGCCGACGGGTCGAACGGCGAACCCGGCAAGGACCGCTGTGCTCCCGTTGCCCCGCACTCCCGCTCCTGACCTGCTCAATCTGCCGCGAGACCACACCCTGCGGCATCTCCCGCGCCACCGGCCAGCCCTGGTGTCCAGCCTGCCAGCGCCGGTCCGCTGCCTGCTCGGCATGCGGCCGCCACTCATCGATCGTCTCCGGCAACCTGACCGACCCGCTCTGCGCCGACTGCACCACCCCTGCGTCCTGGCTCGACTGCCCCACCTGCGGCGACCCCGACCACCCCAATCCGGGCCACTGCGCCCGCTGTCTGATCAACCGGCGCCTCGACGACCTGATGGGCCCCTCCACCCACTCCCTGCCACCAGGGCTGCAGGCCCTCCGCCGCGACATCGCCACCACCGAGCACCCCATCACCGCGATGCGCTGGCTGACCAAACCGGCCATCGCCCCAGTACTGTCCGACCTCGCCGCCGGCCGAACTCCGCTCACGCACCAAGCGCTCGACGAACTGCCCGACAGCCAACCCCTCGCGCATCTGCGCCAAACGCTCGTGGCCGTCGGCGCCCTGCCCGAACGCGACGAGCTCATGGTCCGCCTCGAAGCCTTCATCGCCGAACTGCTGGCCTCCCAACACGACACCGAGCGGCGAAGGCTATTGCACCGCTACCTGATCTGGCACCTGGTCAGACGCATCCGCAGCCGCAACAACGGCCGGCCCACCACTCGACAGCAGTCCCTCATGATCCGACGACTCGCCCGCGGCGCGGTCGCGTTCCTGGACTGGCTTGGCGCACAAAACCTCACCCTGGGCAACTGCCAACAAGCCGACCTCGATCGTTGGCTCACTGATGAGTCGGCCACCTACCGCGAGGAAACGGGCCGGCTCATCCGCTGGGCCCACGCCAACAAGCTCACCACCGCCCACGTCGCCTCCACCAGATGGAACGGCCCAGCCCAAGCCCTGGACCATCAACATCGCTGGGAGGTCACCCGCCGGCTCCTACATGACGACCACCTCAAAGCAGAAGACCGCCTCGCCGGCCTGCTCGTCCTCCTCTACGCCCAGGGAGCAACAGCGATCAGCCGCATGACCGTCGGCCACATCCAGGTCGGCGCCGACGACGTACGCCTCCACCTCGGACGTGTTCCCATCCAACTGCCCGAGCCCGTCGCCACACTCGCCCGCACCGTCGTCTCCAACCGCAAGGGCCACGCGACCATCGGAGCCCTGACGCCCTCACCCTGGCTCTTCCCCGGCGGCCAGCCCGGACGACCGATCAGCAGCGCACGACTGACCCACCGGCTTAACAACCTCGGGATCTGCCCCAACCAGGCCCGCAGCACCGCGCTCTTCCAACTCGCCACCGAGATCCCTGCCGCGATCCTCGCCCGAACCCTGGGCATCCACACCGACGTCGCCGTCATCTGGCAGCGCCACTCCGCAGGCGACTGGGCCACCTACGCCGCCCACGTCAGCCGTCGAACGTCCTCCCAGGAGCACTGATGATATGTCAGCGGCCAGTTGGACTTCCCCGTCGCCAGTTGGTGCGGAGGTATCTGGCCGCCGACGGCTACGGAGGGTGGCATCGGCTGGAGCGGATGCTCGCCGCAGAGGGCGTCGCGCAGCCGGCTCTGGTAGCTGCGCCCGTTCAAGGCCGCGCTGTCACGTAGGTCGTCCTCAGCAGAACTTCCCCAAGGAATGCATGTGATCGGTCACCGGGTAGTCCGCGAGAATCCCCCCATGTCCCAGGCCACGTTGCAAACCAGCCGCATCCGGCTCGCCCCGCTGTCCGACGAACACCTGGAGCATGAGATCGAACTCGACTCTGATCCCGAGGTCATGCGCTACCTCGGCGACGGCCGGCCCCGTACCCGTGAGGAGGTCGAGACTCTGCATCGCGGTCGGCTCGCGGCGGCGACCCACGTTCCGGGACTCGGCTTCTGGGCCGGTTTCGTCAACGAAGAGTTCGTTGGCTGGTGGATCCTGGAGCCACCGGAGCGCGCCGATCAAGGCCCAGTCGATGGACAGGCCGAACTTGGCTACCGGCTCCTGCGTCGCCATTGGCGCAAGGGCTTGGCCAGTGAGGGAGCGCGCGAGCTGATCCGGCACGGGTTCGAAGACCTCGGACTGACCCGAGTCTTCGCAGAGACGATGGCGGTCAACGCCGCCTCCCGCGCGACGATGGCGGCGGTTGGCATGCAACACGTGCGCACGTTCCACATGGAGTGGGAGGAGCCGCTTCCCGGAAGTGAGCTCGGCGAAGTCGAGTACGCGATCTCACGGCAGCTGTGGCTGGCTCACCGGTCCACCCAAGCGCATCACTGCGCTACGCCGCAACGCCGCTGACATCGCCGATGGTTGCGCCTACCACCGCGCGAGCTGGCTGGACCGACCACAGACCATGAGACCGCAAACGGCCGTCCCCGGGAATCCCGATCCTTGTACGCTCGCTCGCCTCCGGAGAGGGTGCGAAATGTCCCTCACCCAGCACCCATTCCGACAATTCCAATATCTGACGTCACCATTTGCCTGGACACGACTCGGATCTACCGGGAAGCCTACGAGCAGTCTGGCATTGCCGATGGGCTGCTGGACGAGGCCCGGGCCGAACAGGAAGCCGATGCCGAGTTCCGCGCGGACACCTACGGCGGGTTGCGCTGATGCCGGCCTCACTCACCGACGACCGGCTGGGCATCGTCTGCGTGTTCAGCGACGGCAGCACGGCCGAGTTTGACCTGGATGGCTTACCGTGTCCCGCGTTGGCGCGTGATCTGCTCGTCGGCCTGGTCGAGCTGATCCACCCGCACGGCACGGTGGACGCGGCCGGCTCGGTCGGGCACTACACGCAGTCCATCCGCGACATGAGCCGGAAGCTTGCTGCGGGAGGATTCACGGGCAGGGTGGCCGATCTGCGCCGGCCGCAGATGGCCGAGTATTGGATGGCCGCCACGGGTCCACGGGAGGCGTGCACTCGCCGGTTGCTCCAAGGGTTCCAGTCGGCCGGCGGGCATCTGGAGGCCAAGGTGGCCGAGCTCGCGGCTGGCCGGGCCTACAACCCCCAGCGAAACCACCGCCAGCTGCCGCCCTACCACGAGGCCGAGTGGTACCGGCTGACTCGGACCTGCGGCGCGATCGTCGATGAGTCCTTTGCCTTGCACAAGCGCGCCCTGGCCGCGGCCGAACGGGGACGGCACCCCCGCGACGGTGGGTGGAGCGGGGACAACCTGCGATGGTTGCTGGCCCGGGTCGGCCCAGTCGGCATCGTGGGCTTCGGGCTGCATCTGGGCTGCTCCGACAATGTTGTACGCCAGCGTGGCGGAGTCCTCGAAGCGAGCAAGGACCTGTTCCCCGGCCTCGACGTGGTGATCGCCTACCGGCTGCTGTTCGGCATCTACTCCGGCATCGTCCCGGATGGCATCGACGACCTGGTCACCGACGACGTCGACTGGGCTGGGGACTCCACGATCCTGCTGTCCTACGTCAAGGGCAGGACCGCCGCCGAGAGCCTGAACCTGCCCCGACGAGCGGTGCGACTTTTGGAGCAGTGGCTGGGACACTCGGCCCTGCTGCGCAGCCACGTCAGCCCGCAGGACCGCCCACAACTGTGGCTGCGGCTGCGCACGCCTGGCGGAGCCGAGATGTCGGCGAAGGCCGGAGCGGCCAGCCGAGTGGCCATCCAACGCTGGGTGGCCCGCCACGGCGTGACCGGTGAGGACGGCAAACCGTTGAAGGTGCACCGGTCACGGATTCGCACGACGCACCAGTCCATGCGGGACAAGAGCACGTGGGCTGGCCGTGGCCGAGCGACCATCGACCCCAACCACAGTTCCCAGGTGGAGGGCGATCACTACCTGACCGCGACGACCCCGTCTCAGCGGCAGGCCGTGGAGGCCATTGTCGAGGACGCCCAGCACGACCTGCTGCGCCGGGCCCATCCGCCCACGGTCGTGACCGATGAGGACGCTGCCGCCCTCGTCCGTGACTACCCGCGGCTGACCGCCGCTCTCGGCCTCGATGACACCGTGATCGCCGAACTCGTCGGCGGGGCAATGGACGTATTCACCGCGGCGTGCGCCGATCAGCTATCCGGGCTGCACGGCCCGAAAGGCAAACCCTGTCCGGCACGGCCCTGGGTGTGTCTGCTCTGCCCGCTGGCGGTGTTCGCGCCCCGACACGCGGCAAACTTGTTGCGGCTCAAGGCCTTCTTCTCCCGGCAGTGGCAGCAGATGCCCGCCGCCCAGTTCATGGCCATCTTCGGTCCGTACTCCCAGCGGATCGGCCAGGTTCTCGACCGCTTCGACCCCGCTGTCCTGGCCCGTGCCGCACACGACGTCGGCGACCGTGATGACGAACTTCCCTTGCGTCCAGAGGAGTCCACCCGATGACGATCACCGCCCTGTCCGGCGCTGCCGGCCCACGCCGATCGGTGTTCGCCGGCATCGACATCTGCCACGAGGCCGGGCTCGCCCTCCCCAAGGGATCACCGCGGCCGGTGTTCGAGGACGACCTGTGGGACTTCACCGCTGTCATCGGCCTGCCGAACCAGATGGCCAAGGTCAGCCGCCGGTTCGACTTCACCGCCATCCTCAACCCTCGTTGGCGGTCGGTCGGCAAAGAACAGATCGTGGCCATGCTCGCCCCACGACACGAGGCGGTGGCGCACCTGCCCCGCGCCTACCGGACGCCGCTGCACCTGCTCACCGCATTCGGGCGACTGGCTGAGCTGACCCGGTTTCTGAACTGGCTCACCGGCCACCGCGTCGCCGGCCTGGCCGAGGTGGACGGCGACCGCTGTCAGGCATACCTGGCCCACCGCCGCTACCTCCTCGACGACGGCCAAGTGGTGGGCGAGCGCAGCCCGGCGACCCGCAGAGCCGCCGCGCAGGTCGTCGTGGACCTGGTCAACCAATCGGGACCTGTTTGACTCCGACCGTGTTCCCGAAGGGTTACGGCCGTGGGGAGGCGTCGCCCCCTCGACCGTCGCCGAGATGCCCTGCGGAGTGGGACAGAACAAGACTCCACCGGTCAAGGACAGCGTCCTGCAGCCGATGCTGGCCGCAGCCAGCTATCTGGTCACTGCGCTCGGCCCGCACGCGATCACGCCGTGCCAGCACATCAGGCAGGCCGATCGGATGTGGTCACACCGATCGGGAGATCATGCCGCCACGTCACGTCTGCCCACAAGCGAGATCGCACAGCTGTTGGCGGACTACGAACGCAGAGGCGAGCCGCTGCCGTTGCTGCCTGACCACAACGTCCGGGATCGGCTCGCCGACGGTTGGTCCCCCGA
>JAHRHA010000152.1 GCA_020027875.1 Micromonosporaceae bacterium
TGCGGCCCTGCCCGGTGTCGAACACCCGCACCCGCGCCGAGAGTTTCGCCGGCACGTCCACCACGGTCTCACCGTCCGCCACCAGCCGTTGGGCCACATGCCGGCCAATGCTATTGCAGCCTTCCACCGCCCACACACGCTGCGGAAACCGACCCCCCGCAGCGAGCATCACCCGGTAGCCATGGCTGTCGGTGCCGTACCTACCCTGGGCCAGGACCCTCCCCCGCCCGTCCATGACCTCGATCGTCGCCGACCGCTTGTGCGGATCCATCCCGATGATCACTCGCGCCACCGCCCGCCCCTCCTCTCGACCAGACCTCGGCTGATGTCGGCGAGGAGGGCAGCGCTACTTCGAGCTGGGCAAACCCCTCTTGAGCCACAGCCTCGCCACGGGAAGTAGCCGCGAGTCGCGCGCGACCACGCGTCGCCGGACCCGTCCGACTCTGGCGATGAGCGTTTGTGCCGCCGTGGCGACCGGCGTTCGATGCCAAAGACGGAGTACCCGTCTTCGGGCAACCTAGTGGTCCTGCGAGATGTGGTAGACGGACACGTGGGAACGCGAGTCGGCGGTGAAGTCGGTCCCGGCCCAGTCCGCATGCCTGGCCTCCAGCTCGAATCCGGCCAACTGCGCCATGAGGTCGAGCTCGGCTGGCCAGATGTAGCGATGCGGGGTACGGAACAGCTGAGCCTGTCTGCTCTCATCAAACGTGAAGTGGTGCGATACGACGTGCTGGCGCACAACGTCGTAGGTGTCCAAGCCGATGTAGCCGGGCTCGGAGTGCCAGACTGTGGCCTGCTGACCTGGTGGGAGCTTGCGCAGCTCAGGCACCCAGAGCTCGATCACGAACCGACCGCCGGACGTGAGGTGGCGGGCAGCGTTCCGGAAACATTCGACCTGCTCGGCTTGAGTGAGCAGGTTGGAGATCGTGTTGTAGACGAGGTAGACGAGCGCGTAATTCCCTGGGGCGACGGCAGTCGTCATGTCCCCGACGATCACTGGGATAGTCGCGCCGTCGACTTTCGTTCGCAGTTGGTCGATCATCGGACGTGACAGCTCGATGCCGGTGACGGACACCCCTCGCTCGGCGAGCGGGATGGCCACGCGGCCGGTTCCGATGGCGAACTCGAGCGCCTTCCCGGCGCCGGCCAATTCGGCGAGGCGGTCCACGGTCGGCCCCAGGACCTCGGGCGCGAACATGCCGGTACCCGGCGCGTCGTAGCGCTTGGCGGCATCGACGTCCCAGATCTCCTCCTGTTGCATGCCGCCGACGATGGGCCATGGGCGTGGGCGTTGTCCAATGACTTGCCACCCTTGGGCGTCCTCGAGCCGGCGCAGCACGTCCACCACCACGCGCCGCTGCACGGCATCCGGGACCGGTGTCGAGCTGCGGACGGCGCGTAGCACCGCGAGGTGACACCCGCCTCGGCCCGCCCGTGCCTGCACGGCTCTCGCGGCCCGCGCCGGTTAGCCCTTCTTGGCCGCCGTCTTCTTGGCCGCGACTTCTTCGCGGCCGCGAGCTGCGTGAGATCCCTCGGGCGGAGCCGCACCTAATTTTGTTTGCCCGATCCTGCCTCATCGGCAAGGGTGGAGACCGTGGCAAATGAACACGTGGTCGGCTACGACGGGATGTGGGCGAAGCCCGAGGACGACGCCCGAGAGGCGGGCAATCCCGTTGGCGAGCTCGCGACCATCCGCGAGTACCTCTCCAATTACCGGATCACCCTCGGAATGAAATGCGAGGATCTCTCGCCGGTGTTGCTCGCCGCTCGGTCCGTGCCGCCGTCCACGCTGAGCCTGCTCGGTCTGGTCAGGCATATGGCACGGGTGGAGCACAACTGGTTTCAGCGGTCGCTGCAAGGCCATCGGGACGTGCCTCGGCTGTTCTGGTCCCCGGACGACAACGACCTGGACTTCAACGGCGCGGTCGCCGACCCGGCCGTGGTCGAGGAGGCGTTCGCCGCCTGGAGGGCGCAGATTGCGGCCGCCGACGAATGGCTGGATGGCCAGAGCGACCTGGGCTCCATAGTCCTTACGCCACGCGGCGAGCAGACGAGCGTCCGTGACATTCTGATTCACATGATCGAGGAGTACGCCCGGCATTGTGGGCACGCCGACCTGCTGCGCGAGTGCATCGACGGCCGTACGGGCCAATAGCCTGGATCGCTCGGGTTTCGGCATACCCCGGGTGTGAGCGGGCTTGTCCCGGCAAGGGACAGCTCGTCTCCGCGCCACGGACACTCTGGTGAGAGAGGGGCAGTCGTAAGACATCCTTCCTGCTCGACCCTAAAAGCGAGCGCGGTCGTGCTTGATGAGAGCGAATGTCGGGGGTGACGTTACTGTCGCGGCATGGCTGACTTCATCGGCGAGGATCTCAGCGGCTCGCGATTCGAGCGCGTCAACTTGGCTGGCTCACGGTTCGAGCGCATCAACCTGAACGGCGCGGAGTTCCGCGCTTGCGACATAGTCGATACCAGGTTCCGCGGCGTGGAGATGAGCGGCATCGTGATGCGCGGGGTCGCGTTGTTCGACGTCGACATCCACGGCGAGATCGGGAAACTGACGATCAATGGTGTCGACGTCGGCCCCCTCGTGTACGCCGAGCTCGACCGGAGGTACCCCGAGCGGGCCAAGATGCGCCCGACCGACCCCGCCGGCTTCCGCGAGGCGTGGGACGTCGTCGAGCGGCTCTGGGGCGACACCGTCGAACGGGCCCGCTGCCTGGACCCCGAGCTGCTGCATGAGTCCGTCGGTGGCGAGTGGTCATTCATCGAGACGCTGCGGCACCTGGTGTTCGCCACCGACTCGTGGATCAGGCGGGCCATTCTCGGCGATCCATCGCCGTGGGATCCGCTGGACCTGCCGTGGGACGAGATGCCGGATACGCCGGGCGTGCCCCGCGATCGCGACGTACGACCGTCGCTGGACGTAGTGCTTGAGCTACGCCGTGACCGGATGTCCGCCGTGCGAGAGGTCGTTGATGGCCTCACCGACGAGTCGCTGGACGGCGATACCGAACCGGTTGAGGGTACGGGGTGGCCGGAGTCCCGCAGCTACCCGGTGCGGGAGTGCCTGTTGACCATCCTCAACGAGGAATGGGAGCACCGGCTCTACGCCGAGCGGGACCTGGACGCCTTGGAAGCGCGCTGCTCGTAAACGCTTCAGTCTGTTGCTGAGGATCCCCACCGAGTTCCGCGCCGCCCGCCGGCGACCCGGTACCGCCTGGATGTCGCGCTACTCGGCGTGACGTGGCCCGCCGGTGCAAATCGCAAGCGTTCTACGCTCGCGCGGCGGCGCGGACGAATCCGCAGGAAGGCGACACAGCCCGGCGGGTCTGCGCTGGACCTCGGCCGAACAGACCACATAATGACCGTCCGGACTCACCGCACAGCATGCTGACTGTGGTGCGCTGCGTGTGGATGCCGTTGTGCACGATGAAGACATTCGCCAGCCGAACGGTCAGGCGGGGCCGACGATGGCGAGGATCGCCCGCCCGAGCTCCTCGGGCCGGGTGAACTGCGGCCAGTGACCCGTGGGCAGGTCGATGTAATCGACGGCCCGGAGCTTCGCGAGCTCACGCAAGGGCGATTCCCCCTGCTCCATCCATTCCCGGAGCATCGCACTCGAGAACTCGCACGCGATGACGGTGGCGGGCACGTCGTAGCGACGCCTGTCGGAGAGCCGCTGCGGGTCGCGCGTGACGTGCACGGGCGACGGGATCGCGCGCTCGCGGAATGCTGTGCGCAGCTCGTCGTCGAGGTCGACGAGGTCCTCCTCGTCGAAGAGCGACCAGTCCGGAAGCGGGACCTCGCCGTTGTCGGCAGGGAAGCCGGCGTTGATGACCCCGCCGTCGCCGCTGGGCCAGCTGTCGACGTAGACGACACGGGCGACTCGGTCGGGCCGCGCGTCGACCGCCGCGTGAGCGATCGCGCCGCCGCCGGAGTGCCCGACGAGCACGACCTTCCCGCCGGCCGGGTCAAGGGAGTCGATCACCTCAACGACCGCGTCGACGTGGTCGCGCAGGGTGATCTCGGAGCGGTCGGCGTCTTTGGACTCCATGCCGGGCAGCGTGAGCGCGTGGGTGCGGTGCCCCGCCTGCTCGAGGGTCGGCACGACCGCTTCCCACGACGAGCCGTCGAGCCACAGACCGGGAATTAGGACGATCTCCATGGCCCGAGGCTACCGGCCACCGACACCAGGCGAGGACTCGACGCAACCGGCCGGCCGGGCGCTGCATGAGCGTCTTCCCGGGCGACCGGTGCGGAAAACCCGAATTCCGGTCGGTCCGCGTGATCTCGCGTCGCCGGACGCCGTCCTGCGCTGCCGGTGAGCGCGCGCCGCGGACAGCGCTCGAAGGAAGGTTCTGGCGTCACGCCGGACGAGGATGACGCCGCGGTAGTCATGCCGCTGCAGTCGGGACGAGATGGCCTCCCGTTCCGGCCACCGCATCGTTACGGCAACGACTCGAGCACTTGCCGGCGCGCGCGATCGGCGTCGGTGCCGAGGGCGACCAGAATCTGGATGGCCGTGTCCCCGTCCTCCTGGAGGAGGCCGAGCAGGAGGTGCTCCGTGCCGAGGTGGCGGTGCTCCAACCGCATCGCCTCCTGCAGCGAACGCTCGATCGCCTCCTTGGCCGGCGGGGTGAACGGGAGGTGGGCGCCCGGAATCTTCGCGCCGCGACCGATGGTCTCCTCGACCTGCCGCCGGACCCCGTCGAGGGAGACGCCGAGAACTTCCAAGGCGGTCGCTGCTACGCCCTGGCCCTCCCGAAGGAGCCCTAGCAGGAGGTGTTCGGTGCCGATGTACGAGTGGTTGAGTCGCCGGGCCTCATCCTGTGCCAGGACGATCGCCCGCCGCGCTCCGTCGGTGAACCGGTCGAACATGACCACCTTCCGCCACCATCGACGGCCATCGTAGCCAGCCAGTCGCCTCGGCGATAGTGTTGTGCACGTGGCCCAATAGCCGCGGGGAGCGCGGCCATCCTAACCTGCCGCGACAGGTTCGCTTCGCTCGCGCCGTTGATCTTCATTTGCCGAGTTACTGGATCTGCCGCAGTGCGCGCGGTCATGCCGAGTCGGACGGGCGCAGTAACTGAACGCGTCCGCTTGAGGGCCGCCGAACTGTTGACCCCGTTATGGTGAGCGGTATGGGGGAGCTGCGAACCTACCCGCACGGTGTCACGTCCTGGATCGACACCGAGCAGCCTGACCTCGAGGCCGCCCGCGTGTTCTACGCCGGTTTGTTCGGCTGGAGGATGGCGGATGCGAAGCCGCCCGGCGCGCCGGGGTCGTACCTCATCGCCACCATCGACGGTCAGGACGTCGCCGCGGTCGCGCCCACGCTGGCGGCCGCAGCGGCCAAATGGAATACCTACGTCGCCGTGGACAACGCCGATGCGACTGCGGCGGCCGTCACGGCCAACGGCGGCGCTCTTATTGCGCCACCTGAGGACGCCGACCCAGCTGGCCGTGCCGCAACGTGCGCCGACCCGTTCGGTGCGAAGTTTCGACTCTGGCAGGCCGGTGGGCGGTTGGGCGCGCAACGCACGAACTCGCCCGGAGCCTGGAACTTCAGCGATCTTTACACGCCCGACCGCGACGCCGCGATGGCCTTCTACACTCCGTTGTTCGGCTGGCGGGCCGCCAACCTCGACCAGGGTGCGGGGACGATGCTGCAGGTCCCCGGGTACGGAGACCACCTCGCCGCCACGGTCGACCCCGGCATCCATGAGCGGCAGGCCTCGGCACCGGCCGGTTTCGCCGACGTCATCGGCGGTCTGGTCGTGATCCTTGCCGGGGAGACTCCACGCTGGCACGTCACCTTCACCGTGGCCGACCGCGACGACAGCGCCGCAACGGCGGAGCGGCTCGGTGCCACGGTCGTCACCTCGTCCGACAACATGTGGACCAAAGACGCGCTCGTACGCGACCCGCAAGGCGCCGAGTTCACAGTCAGCCAGTTCACCCCACCCGACGGCAATTGGTAACCGGCGGTGCGCTGAAGGTTGCGGCGTTCCCTCCGCCCGAGCGTGCGACAGCGAGCGCAGGCGAACACTCTGGCAGAGCGGAAGCGCACGACTTTGCCGATGAGCGGGCACGTGCCGGAGAAGGCTCAGGTGGGCGCACATCCCCTTGTGGACCGAGGGCGCGCGGGTGGCGCTGGTCGAGGACGTCCACGTCGCACAAGGTGCCACGGCTTCCGGACGCAGAACGTCCGCAATGGGGCCTACGGTGGCACCATGACCAACAGCGACGCCCCGTGGGAACCGCCCCTCGCAGGCACCGAGGCCGAGCACCTAGTCGGTGCGCTCGACCGCCTGCGCACGACCTTTCGCTGGAAGGCCGTTCACCTCCGCCGCCAACGACACCCCCGAAAAGCTCTACGCGCTCTGGGACGGCGCCGTCGAACGGTCCCGCGCGAGGCTCGACGCGGCCTTGGCCGACGGCGGACTTGACCAACTCGTCCACGTCTCCTGGCCCGACGGTCGCCATGCCAGCCTGCGCCGGCTCCTCTGCGACCTGATCGAGGAGTATGGCCGGCACACCGGACACGCCGACCTGCTCCGCGAGGCTGTGGACGGACTGGTCGGTGAGGACCCTCCGGCTGGATGGCACGCAAGAGCGAGCGGCTCTTGACGCCCCGCTCAGCCCGCCGCCTCTCAACGACGAACCGGGCCTGCTACCGGGCGCTCCGATGCGTACGCGGTTGTCGACCTCGCAGCTCAGCTACGGCATTAACGATTACACAGCGACGAGGTCGGCCCCGTTATCGGTGCGCCGGCAGCCGCCAGTGGCCATCCTCATCTGCGGCGAAGTGAGCGCTGGCAGCGCCAGACCATGCCGATGAACGGGCACGAGCGGAGAAGGCTCCAAGCGGGTGCGCACCCCCCTTGTTGACCGAGGGCGCGCGGGGGTGGCTGCTCTACGCCGGGTACCTCGGCGAACGGGCGGCGCAGGTCCGGTTCCTCATCCGGGACCGCGATGCCAAGTTCACCGCCGCGTTCGACGCAGCCCGCGCCGCTTCTCCGGCAGCTATCGAATCCACCAGCAGGCCGGCACGGTCGTCACCGGTTCTGACGGCGAAATCGAAGGATCAAGCGAGAACGCGCGGACCCACCCGGGTGGGCTCTGATCGAGCCGGTCCTGCGGTGTGAGGTCGATGCCTCACACCGCGGACCGGCATCAAACTGTCAGGTCAGCATGGCACCACCGAGTCGACAATGAAGCCCTGTGCCACCACCGAACTGTCCGTGGTCAGCCGTACCGAGCCCGTCGGGGTCGAGATACAGGGCGACGTGGCGCCGCGACGGAACAGGCCGGTGTAGCGGATGAGCTGCTGGCCGTTGCCGTCGGACACGATCACGAAGTCGAAGTCCGCTTCGGTGTCGAGCAGGCTGAAGTGGAAGGCAAAGCCACCGGTGCCGTTGTTGTAGGTCCAGGTGCAATCGCCGTTGTTGCCGTACGGGTGCGGCGACTCGAACGGGATCTGCGCGTTCGCGTCACCGACGCACGCCGGAGGCGGCGGCACGCCCGGCGTGCACCCGGTCTTCAGGCCAACCGCCGCCCACGCGGCGCTGGCGCCCGGGGCGTCCGCGCCGGCCACCGCGACGGTGGCGTTGCGGGCGTCGCACATGTTGGCGAACTCGGGGAGGCTGGTGAAGCCGGCGAAGAAGATCTGCGCCGCACGGTCTACCCCGAGCGCGGGCACCGTGACGTCACAGTCCGCGGTGTGCTGGTGTCCATTCGAGCCCACCGCGTCGCAGCCGGCGTTCTTGCCACCGTTGACCGCCAAGTAGTAGGCGTGGTTCGGGATGCCGCTGTTGGAGTGCACGCCACCGTTGTCCGCGGTGGTCACGATGAACTCGCTGTAGTGGTCCGGGTCGGCGTCCTCCTGTGGGTCACCCATGTTGCGGAACCCGGGCGCCACATCGGGCGTGAGGATGACATCCTCGCCGATCAGCCAGTCCGGCGTCGCCGCCGGGTCGAGCCCGCGGGCCGCGGCGTAGAACTCGATGGTGTTGCCCATCATGTCGCTGAACGCCTCGTTCAGCGCTCCCGACTCGTCCTGGTAGATCAGGTTCGAGGTGAACTGCGTGACACCGTGGGTGAGCTCGTGCCCGACCACGTCCAGCCCGCCGGACAGCGAGATGCAGGTCTTGCCGTCGCCGTCGCCGTAGGCCATCTGCTCGCCGTTCCAGAACGCGTTGCAGAAGCGGTTCAGGACGTGCACAGACGAGATCATCTGCATGCCGTTGTCGTCGAGGCTGTCGCGCCCGAAGCTGTCGGCGTAGAAGTCGTCCGGCAACGTCCGGGCGATCCTGGGGCGGCGCGGGTTCCGACAGTTGCTCGCGGTGCGCCTGTCGAGCCAGCTCGGCGACGGCTGGTTCCAGGCTGGCCTGGCCGGGAGCGTCTTCTTCAACCCGGAGCGGGCGCCGAGTCCGCTCGCGATCGCGACGGCGTTCGCGGTGCTGCTCGTGCCGTACTCGATCCTGGGTCCATTCGTCGGGGTGGTGCTCGACCGGTGGAGCAGGCGCCAGGTCCTCTTCGGGGCCAACGCACTGCGTGCGGCGCTCGTCATTCCGGCCGCCCTGTTCGTTTGGTACGGCCGAGAGGGTCCTGCGTTCGTCGTCACCGCGCTGGCGATCATCGCGTTAAACCGGTTCTTCCTATCCGGTGTCTCCGCGTCAATTCCGCACGTCGCGGACGATCCGCGGTTAGTCACGGCGAACTCGTTCGCCACGACGTTCGGCACGGTGATGTTCACGGCGGGCCTGGGCACGGCCGCGCTGGCGTTCCAGGTGATCGGCACGGGTTTTCATTCGTACGGTACGGTCGCCGCCTGCGCCATTGCCGGCTATGGCCTTTCGGCGGCACTGACGCTGACGAGTTTCCGCCGCGACGCCCTGGGGCCGGACGACGAGGAGCATCACGGCTCGCTCACTGCCGTCCTGGACGGAGCGGCGCGCGGCATGGTCGCTGGCGTGCGCCATCTCGTGGCCCGCCCGGCGGCTGCCTCGGCCCTCCTAACCCACGCGGTCAGCCGCGGGTACTACGGGATCTTGGCCATCGGGACCTTGCTTCTCTATCGCAGCTATTACAACCAGGGTGACGACGTCATCGGTTCGCTGGTGGGCCTCGGCACGATCGTCGCAGCCGTCGGACTCGGCGCGGTCGCGGCGTCGCTGCTGACACCGCCGTTGGCGCGACGGTTCGGCGGCTGGCGTTGGGTCGCCGGCGTGTTGGGCTTGCTCGCCGTGCTGGTGCCGTCGTTGGGTCTGGCGTACCTCGCGCCGCTGACCGTCGCGGGTGCTCTCTTCGTAAGTCTGGCGACCCAAGCCACGAAGATCGTCTCGGACACGGCGCTGCAGGTCGAGTGCGACGACGAGTTCCGGGGTCGCGTGTTCAGCGTCAACGACACGGCGTTCAACCTGTGCTTCGTCAGTGGGCTCTTCCTCGGCTCGCTCGCGCTGCCGTCCGACGGTCATGCTCCTTGGCTGGTACTGGTGGTCGGTGCCGGCTACGGTCTGCTCGCGATCTGGTACTGGATGGTGGGCGGCCGGCACAGGGCCCGCGCCGTCTGACCGTTGCTAGCCGGTGGTGACCATCGGCCGCGGTTTCCGGTCGAGCGGCCGAACGCCGGTACTCCGCCGCACTAACGATTTGGCGGACAATCGTCGGGCCCATGCTGGGGACCGATCACAATTTCGTCCATTGTGCCCGTATTGATGTTGACCCGGCCGGGGGACACGGCGCCGTTCGCGGCCGCGCAGGACTGTCCCAGCCGCCGACGGCAGGGCCCGGCTGGGAAACCCGACCCGGCATTCAGGGACAAGTGCGGGTCGATCCCTTATGGCTGTCGGCGCCCATCCTTACGTCTCCGCGAAGAAATGGCTCCGGCCGATGATGGCAACCACGGTTACGGCGAGACGCACGACGATGCCCGGGAGCTGCGACAGAAGGATCGTCGGGCACTCGGCCCCTCACCCCCTCCCGGGTGCCCGGCTGCTTCCCGGCACGCCCCGCGCACCATTACACCAATTGCTGATGGCAACCGCGGTTACGGCGAAAGGCGGGACAGTGCGCCCCGGGGTACTGCTGTGCTACCGGCTACCCCGCGAGCCGTCCACACCACGCATATCGGTGTGGCGCAAACTCGAACGGCTCGGGGTCGCGCGCATCGGCGATGGGCTGGTTGGCCTGCCCAATGGCAATCGGACCAGGGAACAGCTGGAATGGGTCGCCGACGAAGTCACAGACGCCGGCGGCTTGGCCACCATCTGGCTGGCGACCCCCGGCAACCAACAACAACACCAACGGATCGCCGAAAGCATGACCGTGGCCCGTGCCGCCGAATACCGTCAAATCATCGCCGAGGCCAAAGCGGCAGCCCGCAGCGCCGACGACTTGGCCCGCGCCCAGCTCCGGCTGCGGACAGCCTTACGAAGCATCCAGCGACGCGACTACTTCCCCCCACCAGAACGGGAGCAGGCCCAAACCGCCGTCGCCACCATCACCAGTTCAGCGGCGGCAACGACATGAAATGGGCCACCCGCACCGGGGTACACATCGACCGGGCCGCCAGCGCCTGGCTGATCCGCAGCCGAATCGACCCCGACGCCGTAATCACCTTCATCGGTGACCGGGGCATCGCCGTCGACGGCCGGCTCATCCACGCCGCCGTGGTGAACACTCGCGCGGGCAATGGTGCGCTGATGCGTACGGCGGCGCTCGCGCTGGCCTACGTGAACGATCCGTGGGGGTTGGTGGCCGCGGCGAAGGCAGTGAGCGACCTTATTCACCGCGATCCGGCCAGTGGTGAGGCATGTGCACTGTGGAGTCTCGGGATCCGCCATGCCGTCTTGCATGGCACCTTTGATGGGTACGGAAGGGGTTGGCCTACTTGCCGGCGGACCCGATCCGACTTCTGGCGGCGAATGCTGGGCGAAGCGGAGGCCAATCCGCCGTCGGCGTTCGCCAACAACGACTGGGTGGTTCAAGCCAAGAGCGCCACCGCTGGCGTGCTATCCGCGACGGCTATTCCGGCGCATACTGCCACCAGGGGTGAGCCGCGGTGGACGCTTTCGAACCAGGAGTTAGCCTCCTCGTCTTTCTTACGAAGCTCGTGATCCAGAAGTCGCTGGAACAAGCGAGGCGTGACTGGGTCACCACCGAGGGGTCCGGGCGCCGCGTTGAAGTGGTCATGACTTTCAAGGCGCCGCCAGCGGAGCTTCCGGACTGGGTCTTGGTCGCAATCGAAGGACCTGACCGGCAACGCACGGCGATTCACGCGGACCTACGGGGCGAACTCTCATTGCGCGTGGTTGCCGGACCGCAGAGAATCGCAGCGATGTTTCTCAAGAAGTCAATGTTCACCCAGGTGCAGCCGACCCTTGTGGCGTACCACGAGAGCAATCCTCTCTGGGTCAAGCCGCGTCAGGAGTTCGCCGTCGTCGGAGGGCCGATCACTGCCGAAGTCGCACGGACCTTCGCCGAGATTCCTCTGGAGCAGCGCGAGTTCAGAATCGCCGGCCAGCGAGCCGAGGATTCGACGGGGCGTCCAGCGCCCGAAGATCTCATGGCACGCTGGGACGACCGAATCCGCGACGCGGTGTCTAACGGCATGTGCTGGGCCCATACTTGGTCGGGCATCTGTGGCAAGAAATCACCGGGCAGGAATCGGATCTGCGAACGGCACGCCGGTCGGGTGTTAGCCGGCGAGCACGTCTTTTGGGACGAGGACGGGTCGGCGGGCCGGCAGATCTTGAGGTCTGAGATTCAGCGATGACGGGTCGATGGCTCAATGTCAGCGATCGTCTGAGGCACAACGCCCGAGTCGAACGGCGACCGATCCTCGGCGGACTGATCAACGAGTATTCCCAGGCAGCGTAACCAAACCGGATTTACGAGCATCACACGGGCCACCTGACGGCGCAGCACCGCGATCTATACGTCCTTCGCGTCCGGCGACGGGCCCAGACGAACCAGCCCGAGGACCTGCCGGACGACCATGAAAGCCAGGGTGCGCACCACCACAGGCCCATCCTGCCGGGCCGACATCATGCCTGGTCACAGCCCTGCCGCTGAAGTTGAAGTTGCACCCTTCACGCATGCTCATCTTCGGCGAAAGGCCATCTGCGCCGAACGCTGCACAGACACGGACGACGCCGCACCGGGCCTTGAAGCTTCAACCCTTCGGAGGCCTCATCAACGAGTACGAACGGGCCGCGTAGAAGATCAGCTCAACCGCCGTGGCAGGGTTACGGGAACCCCACACGCGAGCCCAAGCTGGTGAGTGCTCAGGCGACCGGAAGGTCGAACTGAACTCCGGTGAGTTCCTCGGAGATGCGCCAGACCCGGCTGGCAGTGTCGTGGTTCTTGGCCGCCTCGACGGGCTGGACGAGACTTGGGTATCCCTTGGTCTCGCTGCGGCCCTTCGGGCCGATGTACTGGCCGCTCTCAGCGCGTGGGTCGGTAGCCGCATAGAGCTGGTTCAGGGCGCCCATCTCCGCGCTCTGAGCGACCAGCCGGTTGGTGACCTTCATGGCCAGTTTCATCGGGCCGGTAGGGCCTGTGGACTGCAGGTTGGTCGCCGAGTAACCCGGGTGGGCCAGGAGGCTTTTCATCGGCATCCCGGCCGCGCGCAGCCGCCGATCCAGCTCCAGTCCAAACAGGACGTTGGCGAACTTCGACTGCGCGTAGAACGCGACCGGGGAATAGTCGTGTTCACCCGTGAGGTCATCGAAGTTGATGTGGCCTCGCTTGTGCAATGTGGAGCTCACGGTCACCACCCGGGGGTCCCGGCCGGCCCGCAACGTGTCCAGCAGCAGTCCGGTCAGGGCAAAGTGGCCGAGGTGATTGGCGCCGAACTGGCTTTCGAAGCCCTGCTTGGTCAGCGACCGCGGCGGCATCATGACTCCCGCGTTGTTGATCAGCACACCGACCGCTACCTGGTCGGCGACGACGCCCGCAGCGAAGGCGCGCACCGAGTCCAGGTCGGCCAAGTCGAGGTGGCGCACCTCCAGACCGGCGTCGGGCAATCGGGCCCGCAACTGCGCCAACGCGGCCTCCCCCTTGGCCTCGTTCCGCACCGCCAAGATGACGTGCGCCCCGTGACGGGCGAGCTCGTACGTGGTGACGAGGCCGAGCCCGCTGTTGGCTCCGGTCACGATGGCGGTACGCCCGTCCTGGCTGGGAATGTGCTCGGCCGTCCACCGCACTGGCGGCTCTGTCGTCTGCATGCTACCCATCATGCCTCCATAGACATCCGGTCGCGCAGGGTCGAGGCACGCCACGCCAAGGTGCGACGCGGTGGGCGAGCGATTCGCCGAGGCGGGTCCGTGCCCCATACACCACCAGCGCCCCACAGCTCGGCCCCTTCGCCGAGAGATCATTCCCACGGCATAGGTGGCCGAGCGGCGCCGGTGGCCTCGCCTGCCCGATGGCGCCCAGCGCAGCGTCTGGCGCCCCGTCCGGCCTGTCCGGCTTGCGCGGCTCCGCACAGGTTGTACTCGATGCGGCGCATCGGCCGGAGGGCGTCGTGGCACCTCCGGCCGGCAAGGGCGTCGATGGTGATCTCCTCCAGCTCGCGTCAGGCCCGGGCGACCTGGGTGCGCAGCGCGGCGCCGACCTCGGTCAGCGAGACGACCACGGCTCGCCAGTCGAGGGCCAAGGCCATGTCGGCCATGCTGCCACCCACTCGATGATCGATCTCCAGCCCGAGTATCAGCAGCTCACAGCCCCGACCCTGTTCCCGAGCCCCACAGGACTCATCAACGAATACTCCCAGGCAGCGTAGCCAAACCCAGTATTCGAGCGGTACAGCCATGCCGACCCTTCTGCGCCGCGCCGATGTGGCCGCCACGGCTGGGGTCTTAAGACGCGAGCGGTTGCTCTGACCTGCTCACAAGCGATGTCGGCGGTGCACCCGGCCGACTGTCCACAGCAGAGCCTCACCGAGTCTCGCTGGCCCCGCGTACCGGCCGGATGCGTACGACGGGCCGGTCGCGGGTTGCGGTGGCCGACAAACCGCAGCATCCCAAGGAGGCGGCCCATCACGGATTGGGCTGGGCCACCGTGCAGGAGGCGGTCCACGCCCTCACCGACGTGGTGCCGGCCGAACCCGACCCGACGCCGGTGCTGGGGGTGGACCTGACCCGCCGCGGAAAGCCGCGTTGGCACTGCGATCCGAACACCGCGCTCGGGGAATGTTGAACAACTCCAATGGGAATGTGTGGTGGTCGAGGTGCACCACGTCATCGAGTCCGAGCCGTTGTCGTGCCACACGCATTCGGAGCCCGGCGACGAAGGCGTACGGGCACAGCAGATCCACCTAATCTGCATGGCGCGACTCGCGCTGGCCGATCGCCGTCATCGGTTCGCGAACACGTCTGGGTGGTTTTGTCGGACCGCCGTGATGCAGCGATCTCGGCTTACCTCTCCCCATCGCCTTCGGTCATAGTCTGTGAACGGGCGGGACAGATCGTCGAGAGCGTCCACGCTCGATCGCAGGGTCGCTCGCCACCGTAGATCGTGAGGTCCCGGCGCCGACAACGCGGACTCGATTTGTCCAATCAGCTGCGTCTTCTTCGCCATGCCTTCCGGCGTCACTGACCACAAGCAGACCCCGAACTGTCCCGACAGATAGCCCTTCCACGTCTCCTCGGCGTCATCGGCCGGCAGACCCAACGACTGCGCAGCGAGAAGGTAGCGATCGCGAAAATAGGCGGGCAGGGCATCGATGCTGCCCGCGTGGTCCGGCAAGATGAAGTAGTCGGGCGGGAACATGGAGGTGCCGTCTGCCAACACGTATGTCGGGTGTTGAATTCTGTTTTCATCGATGAGACGCCGCACCTCCACAGGGGCATCTCGTCTCGTCCGGCAGAGCTGATCGAGTGTCCGGTACTCGGCTCGAACGTACTCAAGATCAGCTTTGGTGAACTCTGCTTCGGCACTCATGCGTTGAGGCTAGCTCGCCGGCTCTTCGGTGTTGGGCGAAGTGTGTTCGTCGGTCCTGGACGTGACGCGGAACCAGCGGGTGGGCGCGTTGGCCAGTCGTCCCAGCCCGCCGGCATATCGACGTCGGCCTGAACCTGTGGCGTTCCGAATCCTCGTCACGAGGACCGACCTGGACTTCTGTGCGGCCCGTTCGTACCCCGTGATCAGGCCCCCGAGGAAGGGTCGGCGCTTGACCCGCTCGTTGGGGTCAGGTCAGGGGCCGGACGATCGGACGCGGAGGTTCGACCGCCAGCGCCCGGTGTCGCCTTCGCCCGTTGTGGTGGCACGCGTCACGGTGAAGCACTCGGCGCAGGTGCTCTTCCCCGAAGACGAGCCGACAGTGCAGCAATCTACACGCACGCTCACGTCCATACGCCGCCGGTGCGGGCTTGGGTTAGGTCGACCTCGTACGTCTGGCCAACGAGATCAACGCCGAAGCTGTGGTGCGGCTCTTCATGAGTAAGGACGAATCCGCGGTCGAGATAGATGCGGCGAGCGGCGGCGAGCACGTCGTTGGTCCACAGCAGCATCCGTAAGTATCCGGCGGCACGGGCGAAGTCCATGCACGCGTCCACTAGGTGGCCACCGAGGCCGAGCCCCCGACCGTCGGGATGCACGAGGAGGATGCGCAGCTTTGCGGTCGTCTCGTCCGCCGCCACGCAGAAGACACACCCTAGGCGTTTCCCGCCGGCCTCGGCGATCCAGGCGGCCTCACGCGTTGGGTGGTGATCGCTGGCGTAGTCGGTAACGATCCGGGCCACAAGGGCTTCGAAGCTGGTGTCCCAACCGAACTCTTCCGCGTAGACCTCACCGTGGGCCATCACGACCCAACCGAGGTCTCCCGGCTGGTCGAGTGGGCGGATGACGACCGGCGCGTGGGCTGCGACGTCCATGCCACACCTCCGTCGAGTCCATGACCGTGGCACTGACACGACTGTTTCAGTAGTGCAGACTAGCAGCATGACTGGCGACGATCCAACCCCTTCTGCGAGGCGGGCCGAGTTGCTGCAGCTCGCCTACGAGTACGCGCTCAAGAACGGCCTGGCCCACCTGTCGCTGCGCCCGGTCGCCGCCGCCGTGGGGTCCAGCCCTCGCGTTCTGCTGTACCTGTTCGGCAGCAAGGATGGCCTGGTCCGCGCCCTGCTGGCAAGGGCTCGCACCGACGAGTTGGCGCTTCTGGATCGAGCATTGCATCAAGGCGAACGGCGCTCCGGCGGCCTGGTGGCCGCCGCCGAGCACGTCTGGTCCTGGCTCACCGCCGAGGACCACCGCGCGCTGCTAACGCTGTGGGTGGAGGGCTACGCCCGCTCGCTGGTCGACCCCGATGGCCCCTGGGCCGGCTTCGCGCAGGCCACGGTCGAGGACTGGCTGGCGGTATTGGCCGCGGCGCAGCCACCAAAGGAACGCGGCACCGGCACCGGACGGGCGCAACGGACCCTTATGCTCGCCGTCCTGCGCGGGGCGCTCCTGGACCTGCTCGCCACCGGCGACGTCGAGCGGACGACCGCCGCAGTGCAGGCACACCTGCGCGTGGCTGGGCACCGCTCGGCTCCTCCCGCCCGCGTCGCGAGGTGATAACGACCCCCGTCACTCGCCACTGGCCATGCTCACGCACCCACCGCGGCAGCAGCCGGGTTAGCGCGGACAACACCGCCCGATCCGGCCAGGACAGATACGGCTTGCCGACCAGACGCCGCAGCACAGCGACCTCGTGACGAACAACGAGCAACTCCGCGGTTCTCGCCGCGTCGCTTCGCGCAAGCCACCCCAACCACCCAAACACCCGAACCACGGCCAGGTACAGCATCCGAATCACCACCACGTGATCGTCCCCTGCGCCGACGAAGTGCCAGCTCACAGCCAGTGCGACGGGTTCTGGCACGGCACAGGCCCAGCAGGCGCGCAACCTGGTCATGGATCTGGGCGACCGGGTCGACCAGTTCCGGTTCCTGATTCCTGATCGGGATGCGACGTTCACCGGCTCGTTCGACGCGGTGTTCACCGTGGAACGCATCCAGATCGTGAGGACACCGCCGCGGGCGCCCAGAGCGAATGCGTACGCGGAGCGGCATTGCCAACGAGATGCTTCGCGAGCTGGCGCCCCTGCTCGCCTAGGAAGGCATCGACGTCAATAACATCGATGTGCCCGACATGCAGACACTGCAGCGGGCTATGGCCCGAGCGGTCGAGCGGTACAACATGGCCCGGTTCACCCCTGTCGGTGACGCGCGTAGGTCGGCCGTGGTCACGCTGCGGCTGGTGGTCGAGGCGCTCGCCGAGGACAACACCACTCTCGCCGCGGCGATCCTGGACCAGGTCCAGCTCGAGTCGCCGGACAACTCGGCCGCGACCGTCGCCGCCTGCATCGGCGTCACTCTCGGCCTGCTCGACGACTGGCTATCCGGACACGACCCGCACGCGCCCGCACGCCTGGCTGACCATGTCCGGCTGCCCAAGGGACACTCGCTCGGCGAACGCGCCGCCACCGACATCCTCGCCCTCGCCGGCCAACACGTCCTCTACGGCAGCACCCTCGCCCTATCCGCCACCATCCGAGCCTGGTCAAACGACACCGCCACACCAGTACCCGAGATTGCCCTCGCCAACATGCGCTGACCGCTAGGATTCCCCACCGTCAGAGCCGTCCATGTTGCGACGATCACTGGAATCTGCCATGCCACCCTGACCCTCTGATTAACCGTTGTAGGTTTCGGGTTAGCTAGAGGAGGTTGGTGGGATGCGAGAGGCGATGCTTGTCGACGTCTCTGAGCTTAGGACGTCGGGTGAGCCGTACCGGTCCTGGACGATTGCCTTCATCAGATCTCCCTGACGTGTGAGCTCGACGGGGTCGGCTCGTCGACGAGGGCTACGACGGGTCACGCGCCGGAACGGGCCGCACGCCTTTCACCAGCAGCCACAGGCATAGCGACACCTCCGCAGGAAAGGTGGGCAGCAGCAGGAGGGGCTGTGACGGCGCCGCCCAGCCCAACATGAGCAGGCTGTTCACCACGTAGCCCGCCCCCGCCACCACGAGCATGATTCCCACAATTCGCGGGAGGAGGTTCGACTTCCAGATGAGGTAGCCAAGAACCACCAGGTGACAGCCGAACGACCCGCGTGCGGCTGCTGGGCGTCGTCGACGTTGTATCGGAGTGGGCTATGGGCGAAGTCCGGCCGCTCCGATTCGTGCGCCCGCGTCGGGAGGTTGTGACAGCTGGTGTCGGGTAGGGGATCTACCGCGGATTTGCCGATTCCCTCGCTTGTCCTTCACCTCGAGGCCATGCGCCCCCCGAGGGCTCGAGGGGCGCGGCCTCGGGTGCCTCAGGGATACCACCCGAGCAGCACCGCCAGGACCAGCACGATGAAGAAGCCTTCGACTCCGTGCACGATCACGCCCATCCACAGGCTGCGGTAACGCCTGGCAGCCCAGGCGTAGCCGAAGGAGCTGGCGATCATGCTCGGCCAGAACCAGATCTTGTGCACGTGGTAGAGCCCGAACAGTACGGTGTTCGCGACCCAGTCCCAACGGCCGAAGACGCCGGCCATCCGCGGTAGTAGCACGCCACGGAAGAGCAGTTCCTCGCCGAGGAGGTAGTTGAACAGCAAGCTCGTCAGCGCCAGGCCGAGAATCCACCACTGGCCCTGGAACTGCGGGTCGGCCAGCGCGCCGATGCGCGTGTACGACGGCTCGCGTAACGCCGGCAGCCAGTCGGTCCACGCCGCGTCGAGCCGGGTGGCGAGGACTCCGCCGAGGATATTGGCTGCGAGCGCAGGCACGGCCCACCACAACAACACCCGTCGGGGCCTGCCGGTGCCCGGGTCACGCGGGAGATTGAGACGGATCCGCTCCTTGACGGTCGGCCAGTGCAGGCCACCC
>JAHRHA010000010.1 GCA_020027875.1 Micromonosporaceae bacterium
TTCGCAGGCCGAAGCCGACGCCCATACTGTGATCGTGGTTGATGCTCTGGACACCGGGCTTGAGGTTGGCGTCGAGCTCGCGGCCGAGGAGGCTCCGGAAGTCCGTCAGCCCGTCAACATCGACCTCGACGTGAGTCAGTTTCAACTCTGTGTACGGCCGTGTGCCCCCATCACTGAGTTCCATCCGCCTCCCTCCCGCACACGCTCGTCGATCCGTGCGTGAGGGTATCCGACCAGACACGTCTAGAGCTACCCGCGACTCGCGGCCTGTGGATAACTGGTTTCGTCCATTTCGGAGGTTCCGTTCACGCGGTAATGTGCGGTCGTGGGCCACGTCTTCATCAGCTACAGCCACCGGCAGGACGGCCCGTACGTGGAGCGGTTGGCTGCCTACCTGACCGCCTCTGGGCTGCCGGTTTGGTTCGACCACGAGATCATCTCTGGGCATCGGTGGGCGAATGTCATCCGCGAACAGATCGACACCTGCGGCGCGGTCATCGTGGTCATGACCCCTGAGGCGGACGAGTCCGACTGGGTCGCGCGGGAGATCGCGCACGCCGATGAGACGGGCAAGCCGATCCTGCCGCTGCTGCTCAAGGGACGTCGATTCTTCAGTCTCGCCAATATCCAGTACGAGACTGTGACCGGTGGCGAGATGCCTGGCGCGGCCTTCATGGCCCGCTTGCGGGGCCTGCTCGAGTTGGACCCGGTTCCGCTCGTCGGCGTCGCCGACCTGAACTCTCTGCGGAGCCGACACACCCTGGCCAACAGGATCAGGGACGGCGGAGACTCGGCCGAGGCGGCGCGGCTATTGAGGGAGCTCGTGCCGGAGTACGCCCGCATCCTTGGCCCTGACCACACCGACACGCTGCGTTGCCGACACAACCTGGCCGTCTACGTGGGCAGCAGCGGGCATCGGACGGAGGCGGCGCGCCTGCTGCGAGCGCTGATCCCGGACTACCTCCGCGTGCTGGGTCCGGACCAGCCTGACACCCTGCTCAGCCGACACAATCTTGCCCACAACGTGGGAGAGAGTGGGGACCGGACGGAGGCCGCGCGGTTGTTTCGGGAGCTGATTCCCGACCTCGTACGTGTGCTGGGCGCCGACCATCGCGACACGTTGGCCAGCCGATACAGCCTGGCAACCTGCGTACGAGATGGCGGTGACCCGGCCGAGGCGGTCCGGCTGCTCAGGGATCTGGTGCCTGACTACGTACGGGTCCGGGGGCCCGATCATCGCGACACCCTCTACGCACGGCACAACCTGGCCGTCAACGTCGGGAGCAGCGGCAATCGTCCGGAAGCGGCGCGGCTGCTCCGTGAGCTCGTCCCCGATCTCGTCCGGGTTCTCGGCCGCGACCACCCGCACACGCTGCTCGGTCGGCACAACCTGGCTCACAACATCGGCGAGAGCGGCGACCGGGCGGCGGCAGCCCGGCTGTTCGGCGAACTGCTGCCCGATCGCATCCGGGTACTGGGTGCCGAGCATCCCGACACGCTGCTCAGCCGGCAAGAGCTGAAGCGGTACGGCGGTTAGCTTACGGGTGTGTTCCGGCCGGATCGGCTCCGCGGGCTCGCGACCTCAGATGCGTCGCGACGGCGACGGTAGTCACACCGACCAGCAACGCCACGACATTCGGTACGATCAGCGCCCAGTCTGATCGCACGCTGCCGTACGCCACCCAGATGGCGAAACCCGGCAGGAGGACCGCGAAGTAGCCCAGCGACACGTCTTCGGACGACCGCCGGCGCCACATCTGCCGGATCTGCAGCATTGGCGAGACAGCCATAAGTAGCCCCCACACCCCGGCCGAGAATCCAAGAATCGTGACAGCCATGAACCCACCTCGATGATCGGTTGAGGCGCTCAGGCGGGCGGGCCACGTCCATCACGAAGCGATGGGGAGCGCAAACGCGGCCTCGCCCATGATAGCCGAGGTTCTCGCTGCTGCTGGGCTCACCGCTACTGGTACCGGGGCGTTCGGTGGTGAGTCCACTGTGTTCTCTGCCACAGCGCCCGTACCGGCCGCGAGAACCGAAATCGCTGTACGGGCATCTGGGTGCCCCACGTGAGCGAGATCACCCCCAACAACGTGTCGCGGTCGCACTCGTTGCTGAGCGCGTGGCCGCTTTCGATTCTCCGCATTGTCACCCGGAGTGACGAGGGGTGGCGAAGTCGGCAATAGAACCTCGGACTGTCCCCGCTTGTTGGTGGGTCGGCCATGCTTAGCCGTCATGATCAAGGCAGCGTCCGGGGCTGCGGGCCCGGTAGCTGTACGTTAGATCTACAATGATCCATGTAGATGCAGCATGTGGGAAGTCGCAGCTCAAAGGCGGTGCTTCCTCCTTGGCAGCAGAGCAAACGGCCGCCAGGGTTTGTGGTCGAGGTCGAGGCTCTTTCGTTACTCAACGCAACCACATGCGCTTACGGAACCCGGGTTGGGCATTAAGGCAGGCCGACCCAACGAGCCAGCGCGCGCGACCCGCCCGGATGTCGAGCCTGGGGTTGCGCCGCCATCGATCCTCCCCGATCATGTCGTAGGTCCGAGACCGGCCGAGGCGGAACGGGGAGGCAGACACGGTGGCCGACGACGACCTCGATAAGGCCGAGCGCCGCATCGATGACTGGCAGGCGTCGCTGGAGGAACGCGCCGCGCGGGCGCAGACGCTCCTGGCCCGGTTGGAGGGTCTACGGGTCGAGGGTGCTGCGGCGGATGGCCTGGTGAAGGCGACGGTGGACCAGGCCGGTCATCTCGTGGAGCTCAAACTGGACGACCGGGTGCGGTCGTGGCCAGCGGAAAAGATCGCCTCGACCGTGGTTGAAGCCACCATGGTCGCCCGGGCTGCCTTGGCCGACCGGATTCGCGAGATCTCCCGCGACAGCGGCCTGGACGAATGAGGCTCGCCGACGACGGCACCGAGTCGATGTCGGTGCGGCCGGGACAGGTGGTCGAGCATGCTGCGGCGGTGCGCCAATTGGCGGATCGCGCCCACCAGGCTCATGCGGCGGCGCGCGTGGCCACGCTCGATAGCGGGGCCTACGGTCTGATGTGTAGCGCGCTCCCGCGGGTGCTGATGCCGATCCAGGCCAACATGCTCTCCGTGATGCGGGTCGCAGCGGACGAGCTTGGTGGGGTCGGCGCAGCGCTGCAGGCGGTGGCGGATGCCTACCTGGCGAGCGACGCCAATGCGCAGGCGAGGATCGGCGGGGCCGGCGGACGGCCCGGGTGACGAGTACGGCGAACTCGCTGGTTGCGGTGCGGGTTGACTCGACGACGCTGTACTCCGGCCTGGGCATCGTCGAGTCGGTGGACATGCTCGTTGCTGGTGTCCGCAGTGGATCGTGGGTCGACACGACGCTGGGCACGGTCGGCACGGTCGCCGAGGGTGCGGTCTGGGTCCTGGACCCGTTCGGGGCGCTGGTCGCGTCGGGGTTCGGCTGGGTGGTGGAACATGTCGAACCGCTCTCTGACGCGCTGGACTGGCTGGCCGGCGACCCAGACCAGGTCGCCACCAACGCGCAGACGTGGCGCAACGTGGCGGTCGAGCAGGAGACGGTAGCGCAGCTGTACTCCGACGCAGTGAACCGGCAGATCGGCGACTGGTCCGGGCCGGCGGGGTCGGCATACCGAGGGCAGGCTGGCGATACGGCAGAGCTGCTGACGGCTATGGGCAAGGCGTCGGAGGGCATGTCGGCGATAGTGGCGGCGACCGGCTCAGTGGTGGCGCTGGTGCGTATGCTCGTCCGCGACCTGATCGGCGAGCTAATCTCGATCCTGCTCGTTCGGCTTCCACTGTGGACGGCAGAAACGGTGGGCACACTGGGGTTCGCCGCTCCGTACGTGGTCGCACAGATCGCAGCACTCGTCGCCAAGTGGGGTGCGAAGATCAGCCGCCTGCTGAAGGCGCTCGTCACGAGCCTGCGCAACCTGATGCCGGTGGTGCGCCGGCTCGACGAGATCATCGAGACCATCGCGACACTCCTGCGCCGGCGTCGCCCGACCGTGCGCACGACGCTCGAGGGCTCGCGCCGATCGGTTAGCAACACTCCGGGCCGACTGTTTTCGAGCGCCGGTGCCCTAACCAACCGACAGGTCATGGACGCCGGCGTGGGACTGCCACGAACCATGGCGACCGTCGAGGAATACGCGCGGCTGGCCGGTGTGGAGTTCAAGGGCGCTAACGTCACGATCGTGGATCACGCCGACGACATCGCGTACCTGGACATGAAAGGTGCATTGGCAGCTACGTACGGCCCTGACGAGATCGTTCTGGGGCCCGCTGCCTTTCAGGACGCCGAGACATTGGTGCGTGCCCTTGGCCATGAAAGCGTTCACGTACAGCAATACATCGATGACCTGGTTGCGACGGACACTTTCAACGCCATGGAGGAGGCAGCGTATGCTGCCGAACAGAGCTTCGTGGACACGTGGCGGAGGAACGCGCAATGACGACGCCGGCGAGAACACAGCTTCGGGTTGATCGCGTGCACAGGATGTCCGCACGACCTCTGGTCTTGCTAACAGGTCGTCTCGAAGGCGAACCACTCAAGGTCGGGCAGCAAGTAGTGATTCACGTCGATGGCAACGGTGATGTCGCCGCGACCGTGACAGGATTCGACATCCACGAGCAGCCGGGATTGACCACGATCGTGATTGATGCGGCAATTGTTGCTGACATCACGGTGGGATCAGTCGTCATCGCCCCGTGATCGCGCCTTGACCACCACACACGGCCCGGACGGCTGGGCAAGGTGCGATGAGACCGTTGCGCATCTACGCTGGCCGCGATGACGAACACGACCGGAGACACTCGGGTGGACGCCGTACTGGCTGACCTCGCCCGTACCGATCCCGACCTCGCCGCGCCCGCCCGCGCCGGGTTCGAGTCGCTGACCTGGGGCCAGGGATTAGGGGTGGTGACCCTGCATAGCCTCGCCGAGTTCCTGTGGCACGGCTTGCCCGTGAAATGGATGGTCGACCTGGAGGAGAAGCTACAGGTCGCGGCCGGTTTGGCGGAGCTCTTCACGAGGCTGGAGATGCCCCGCTACGCGGCCCTGTGCGCGGCACCGGTCACGGCCGAGATCCTCACGGCGTACGAGGACGAGGACGAGGACAGTACGGCCGCACGCAAGGCATACCGGGCCGCGATCGAAGCGACCGGCGTCGAACCTCCCAATGTCCCGGGCGTGATCGAGTGGGGCTCCATCATGGGTGCCGACGAGTACGGCGCGTTCCGGGAGGCGTCGATCGCGCTGGAGCGGGCGATCGAGACGGGCGAACTCAAGCCCGGTTCGGCCGGTTGGCGCAAGACGGCTCAACTGGTCACCACTCGGATTCTCAATAGCCGCCGCGACGAGGTCACCGGTTCGACATGGGTCCAATGGATTCACACGGAACGGTTGCAGCAGTGGATGGACGCCGGAGGTCGTGCCCGCCAACGTCTCGCCGGTGCTATCGCCGACACGCTCGTACATCCGGTGCCGCCACCCACCGATGCGGAAGAGCACTTGGGACCGCTGCGCTGGCTACTCAACCACGCGGCCGCCGGTGCACAGTTGACTCAGAAGAACTACCTTTCACCGGCGATTGTCGTAGAGGGCAGCCAGCGCTTTGGTTGGCTCACCGGCCCCGGCATGCCACGCTCGGAGTTGGATGTCGTCGAGCTGTTGACGTTACGGGAGCTGGCTCGACAGATGCGCCTCGTGCGGAGGTCCAAGCGCCAGCTTCTGTTGTCTACCACCGGAAAGCTGCTTCACGCCGCCGACACGGAAGGATTGTGGACGGCTACCATGGCGCGCCTGCCCGGGTCGTCGGAGGCCGAGGTCGCCGGCGGCGAGGTAGCCCTCCTGCTGATGCTGGCCGGCGAGCAACTTACGTACGACGCGATGAACGTCGCGGTGGCCGCGGCTCTTGCCGAGGGCGGTTGGCGCGACAGCCAGACCGGCGCGCCGATCACGCCGCGCGCGGCTGGGGGCCTGCTCGGGCACGTGCGGGGACTGATCGAGGTCCTCAACCTGGCGACGGAACGCTATTGGAATGACCCGCTGCGACTCAGCGATGCCGGCCGCGCGGCGGCGCACACCGCCCTACGGTCCCGCGCCCTTCGCGCTCGAACCAACGTCTACGACTGAGGTTTGGCACCTGCTGCCGGATGAGTGAACTGGAGTGCGGCCCGTACGATGGCGGTGTAGAACATTTCGTTCTACACTAGCAGCATGGAGAGGATTGGGGTGCGCGAGTTGAATCAGAACACCAGCCAGGTGCTGGCGCGTGTTTCTCATGGCGAGACCATCGAGATCACCGACCGGGGACATCCAGTGGCGAGGCTTGTACCCGTTGATGATGACGCCTCCACGCTGACCAGGCTGGTGTCGGCAGGTCGAGCGGTCGGTCCCACAAGTACTGGTCCGGTTGCCCTCCCCCCGATGCTGGGTGACCCCGGTGTCGATTCCGCGTCGGAGTTGGCCGCAATGCGCGACGAGGAGCGCTGGTGATCTATCTCGACTCGGCCGCGGTTGTCAAGCTCGTGCGTCAGGAGGCAAACAGTGTCGATCTCGTCGCCTGGCTCAATGCTCATACGGGAGTTCCGCTCGTCTCCTCCGCGCTTGTGGAGGTTGAGGTTCCCCGTGCGCTGCGACGGACGGCACCCCAGGCGCTCGTGGGAGTTCCCGCTGCGGTGGGTCGGCTCTTTCGACTCGAGATAGACGCCACGATCAGAGCAACAGCGGCTGCGTTCGCCGAGCCGACGCTGCGAAGCTTGGACTCCATTCACCTCGCCACGGCTCAGGTACTCACCAATGAATCGGGATCGCCGCTCACCGCATTCGTAACGTACGACCAACGGCTGCTGGCTTCGGCAACCGCCGCCGGGCTGCCCACCGCTAGCCCAGGCGCAACCTGACTAGTCGTTAGCCACAACTCCTTGGCCGCCCGTGTGACCGCCGCCGCCGTTCTCACCGCGTCGGCCGCTCTGGTTCTCCTGGTTGTCGGTGCCCGGAGTGCTGTCCTCCTGGTTGCTGGTGCCGAGCTCGTTGGCGCGCTGTTCCAGGCTGTCGAGATGCTCGTCGAGCTGCTGCCGCGTGGTGTCGTCGGTGATGCGCAATAGCACCGTGCGAGCCTCGTTGATGTTGCGACGCGCATCGTCGAGCTCGGCCGAGCGCGCCGGGCCGCTGGTCGTGGTCGCCCGATCTAAGGCCTGTCGAGCGTTGGCCAGCAGCATACGGGCACTGTCATCGGGCGACTCCTGTCCTTGCTGGAACAGCCAGCGGTGTACGTCATGAAGCGGAGCGTCAGGAGAGGCGCTGATCGGTCCAACGATCGCCAGCGCGATGCAGAGAAGAAGGGGGAGCGCCAGCAGTCGACGGCGCCGCCGTCCGGGATGGGCAGCGTGACGGGGCGTGGCGGGCCGTCGGTTCCGGGGTGCGGTATCGCGGGGAGAGCTCGATGCTTCCCGGGGGCGGGCCGCGGAAGGATGGGCCATCGACGGGTCAATCGCACGTGCGGCTGCCGTCAGACCTTCCGCCCGCCGGTCGATTGCGTGGGCGAAGGAGGACAGTGCAGCCAGTCCGGCGTCACATCGTGTGGAGTTCTCCGTGTCCCAGGACGGAGAATCCCACACGTCCGCGCCGTCGCGGCGGGCGAGCGTGTCGAGCACCCGGTCGAGTGCGACGAGCTCGTCCTCGGTGGCGTGGTCGTTCTGCGAGTGATCGATCATGACGCGCCTTCGGGTGTGGTGATGAACTGGCGTCGCAGAGCGCTGACCGCTCGGTGCTGAATAACGCGTACGCTGCCCGCCGTCAGCGTTAAAGCCGCGGCCGTCTCGGCGGTGGAGAGTCCGACGATGACGCGAAGCAACAGCACCTCGCGTTGAGTCGTTGGCAGCGCGAGCAACAGGTCCCGTACCCGCCCGGCGCTTTCATCATCTTCTACGAGGTCCGCCGCCCCGGGTCGCGGATCCACCACGGCCAACGCGGCCATGCTGTTTTGACCCATCGGGAGGTCCTTTCGTACAGCCCGTGCGCGGGTGCGATCGGTGAGCTTGTTGCGGGCGATGGCGAACACGAGCGCCCATACCGATCGGCCGAGGTCGTGCCATCCCGGCAGGGCGCGCAGTACGCCGAGGCACGTGTCCTGGGCCAGATCCTGAGCATCCTCGTCCGGCAGCCCTCGGGCTAGCCCATAACGAAGCACCCCAGAGCGGACCCGGTGCGCAGCAGCTGTTCGCGGCTGCCCTCGTCGCCGCCCTGGGCGGCCGCCATCAGCCGGCCCAGATCGCGGTTTGGATTCTCCATCTCTCGGTACATCGGTGTTGGCGCCTCGTTGGTAACAGCTGTCGGTCCTTGATAACAAGTTCGCGGGTCGCCCCGATGTACGTACGACGTTCCAGCCCACACACTCAGCCAGGGAGCCCCACATGCGCAAGTCCAGCCTCGCAGTCAAGATCGCCGGAGGCGCGATTCTCGCCTTCGGGCTCACCGGCGGCGGCGTCGCCTTGGCGGCCGCGAACTCACCCAGCGTCCAGGAAACTCCGACCGTGGTGCCCTCCGGCACAGACGAGCACGGCCAGGTCGGCGAGGACGGCCAGGTCGGCGAGGACGGCCAGGTCGGCGAGGACGGCCAGGTCGGCGAGGACGGCCAGGCCAACCAGGGCGGCGAGCATGGCCAGGCCGGTGAGGCCGACGAGGCCAAGCAGGGCGGCGAAGCCGGCCAGGCCGGTGAGGCCGACGGGGCCAACCAGGGCGGCGAAGACGAGGCCGACGGGGCCAATTAGCCGCGCAGGAACGACGCGGTCTGGGCGTCGGCGGGGAAGAACGACTCGATAGCCAGCTCCGAGACGGTCACGTCGAGCGGTGTGCCGAACGTAGCGACGGTGCTCATGAAGGCCAGCTCGTGCCCGTCGTACCGGATCCGCAGAGGCACCACGACGTCGCCGGAGCCGGGCAGCTCCACCTCGTCCCCGGGCTCGCCGCCTGGGTACGCGCTCAGTTCCTCGTGCAGCTTTGTCAAGGGCTCATCGGCGGTGAGCTCCACCTGGCGGCGCAGGCGGCCAAGCAGGTGCGAGCGCCATTCGCCGAGATTGACGATGCGTGGCGCCATGCCGTCGGGGTGAAGGCTGGCGCGGAGGACGTTCACCGGCGGCGCGAGCAGTTCCGGCGCCACGCCGCCGGTGAACAGCGCGATGCTGGCGTTCGCGTCGACGAGGTTCCATTGGAGGTCGACCGCGGCGGCCGGGTACGGCTCGTGCGCCGTGAGGATCTGGCGCACCGCTGCCCGTACCGGTTCCATCGACGGCGAGTCCAATGTGTTCTCGGTGTAGACCGGCGCGAACCCCGCTGCCAGAAGCAGATGGTTGCGTTCGCGGAGTGGTACGTCGAGCCGCTCGGTCAGGTGCAAGATCATGTCGCGGCTCGGCGCCGACCGTCCAGTCTCGACAAAGCTGAGGTGCCGGGTCGAGATCTCCGCCTGGATGGAGAGGTCGAGCTGGCTGAGGCGGCGCCGTTCCCGCCACTGGCGCAGCAGCTCGCCGACGGGCCGGGTTGTTGTCATGACGCTCCCACGGCCTCGACCGTACCGCTCGCCGCGGCCGGGTCGCTCGCCGTGGCCGGGTCGCTCGCCGTGGCCGGGTCGCTCGCCGTGGCCGGGTCGCTCGCGCCGGCCGGAGCCGACGCGAGCGGTGGTTGCGTTCATGCTGGGCGGGGCGCCGGCTGGGCACGCCGGAGGCCGACGTACTGCAGCCCGACGAGGAACAACACCGCGGCCGCCTGGGCGAGGACCACCGCCGTGCCGAGGGCGGTGAGGGTGAGCCAGTCGACGGCGGCGATCAGGGCGCTCTCCACCACCCACAGCAGGTTGACCGCGATGACCGCCCAGGTGGCGGCGACGTTGATGCGCCGGCGGCTCGCGATGAGCCAGACCAAGCCCGCGTACGCGATCAGGAGCACTCCGGTCGGGACGAGCACCGCTACCGGGGCTCCGAGGGAGTCGGCGATCAGCGGTCCGGCGACCGCCATTGCGAGGCCGACGGCCGCGGTCGCGACGGCGTCGAGCTTCAAAGCGAGGCGCAGCAGCGCCGTGGAGTCGTTCATTGGTACTCCCCTTCCTGTGATCACCGTGGATTGGCGCACGCGGCGGTGCACCAGATCCCGGTGATCACGGCGTCAGCTCGGGTGACTGATGGACTCGAAGAAGCCGGTGACCTCGCGGAGCCGGCCGTCGTCGGCGAGAACCGCGTAGTCGACCCCGGTGGCGAGTGGGGTGCCGCCGTCGGGTCCGGCGAGCTCCCAGCTCCAGCGAACCCGGTCGTGGTGGGCGTCAACGGGACCTGTCAGCCGGAATCGGTAGCCGGGGTAGGCGGTGTGCACACCGACGACCATCTGGTCGAGGCCGTCGTGGCCGTCGGCGGTGAAGCGCGGATCAACGTACGAGGCATCCGGCGTCCAGGTGGCGGCGGTGACCTCCTTGCGCCGCGCCGGGTCCGTCTCGTTCCACATCGCGAAGTAGCCGTCGACGATGATCTCGATGTCGCTCATGATGTCCTCCGATGGATGGGGTGTCGTTGTGACACCACGACCATCGCCCGCGCCGGGTCATCCTGTCGATTACCCCGGAGGTAATGCCAACGGCGAGTACGGCACCAGGCGGCCGTCGCCGGACGCGCGACAACCGAGGCCATTGACGGTAGTGTCCGCTGAGATCACTGAGGAGCTGTGATGACAGACATCGCTGTCGAGGTGCGCGGGCTGACCAAGTCGTACGGCAACGTGAACGCGCTGGCCGGAATCGACCTGCAGATCGGCCACGGCGAGGTGTTCGCGCTTCTCGGGCCGAACGGCGCCGGCAAGACGACGACCGTGGAGATCCTCGAGGGCTACCGTCACCGAGACGGCGGCGAGGTCGCCGTGCTTGGTTTGGATCCCGGCCGCCAGCGCGCACGGTTGAAGAAGCATATCGGCATCGTGCTCCAATCAACGGGGGTCGACCGGTTCCTCACTGTGGCCGAGACGATCGCCATGTACTCCGGCTACTACCCCCGCCCGCGGCCGGTGGACGAGGTCATCGAGGTCGTCGGTTTGACGGAGAAACGCAACAGCCGGGTGGTGAAGCTCTCTGGCGGCCAGCAGCGCCGCCTCGATGTGGCGATCGCGCTGTGCGGCGACCCGCAGCTCTTGTTCCTCGACGAACCGACGACCGGGTTCGACCCGTCGGCACGGCATGAGGCCTGGGACGTGGTCAGGAACCTCGCCACGTTGGGCAAGACCGTTCTGCTCACTACCCACTACATGGATGAGGCCCAACACCTTGCCGACCGGGTAGCCGTCATCGCGGCCGGGCGCATCGTCGCGGAGGGCACCCCGGCTACGCTCGCCGGGCGGGACACCGCTCGGGCCCGGGTTCGCTACCGCCTTCCGGGCGGGGTGGTGCCGCCGGCTGACCTCGGCGAGCCGCCCGACCCGGACGGATTCGTGGAGTTCGCGCCCGAGGATCTCGCCCGGGCGCTGCACAGCCTGACCGGCTGGGCGATCGAGCACGCTATCGCGCTGGACGAGCTGCAAATCCTGCGTCCGTCGCTGGAGGACGTCTACCTTGAACTCACCGGCGCCGCGACCGAGGCCGTAACGGCGCCTGGCGTGAGACCGCCGGCGGCGAGGAGTCCACAATGAACGCTCCGGCGCTGACGCTGACCCAGATGCGCTACGTGAACAAGGCATTCTGGCGAAACCCAGTTTCGGCCTTCTTCACGTTCGCCTTCCCGCTCATGTTCCTGGTAATCTTCACCGCGCTGCTGGGCCGTGACACGATCGTGGTGGGCGGGCGCGAGGTCGACCTGTCCACGTACTACGTCGCCGCAATGGTGTCGTTCTCGGTAATCACAGCGACCTACAACAACATCGCCACGAGCCTGACGTTCCAACGCGACCTGGGCGTCCTCAAGCGAACCAACGGCACACCGCTTCCCACTGGCGTTTACCTCGCCGCGCGCGTATTTCACGCTCTCCTGGTCTCCTTGCTGCTCGTGGCGATCACCGTCGCCTTCGGTACAGTCTTCTACGACTCGGAGGTCCCGACGGGTGCCACCCTGGCCCGTCTCCTGGCGATGCTCATGATTGGCGCGGCCAGCTTCTGTGCGCTCGGATTCGCCGTCACGGCGGTGATCCCCAATGCCGACGCGGCCGCCCCGATCGTCAACGCCACCATTCTGCCGTTGCTGTTCCTGTCCGGCATCTTCATCCCCATCGGCGACAACGCCCCCGACTGGCTCACCTGGACCGCCCGGATCTTCCCGGTCAAACCCTTCGCGGACGGCGTCCAGGCCGGCTTCCTCGGGACCGCCTTCCATTGGAGCGATGCCCTGGTCGTCGGCGCGTGGGGCATATTCGGCCTGATCATGGCGGCGAGGTACTTCAGCTGGGAGCCCCGTACATAGCCCACGCCTAGAGTCGGAGCGCGAGCTACTGGTTGGCCGGCACGACGACCGGAGCCGGAACCGGTACACCAAAGACAGTCGCGACAAGGTCACTCAATTCCTGTACGCCGTGGTCGATGGTGTCGCCGCCGGGCAGCTGGTGATACATCGCGGCCACGACGTACCGCTCGTCAGGCCCGGCAAAGCCGACCGTCGCCGTGATCCAATGGGTCCTGCCCGCATCCATCTCCTGCGACCAGCCGCCCTTCACGCCCGGCCTGAGTGACTCGCCGGCCGACCACACGCCCCATTTCTGAATCGCACCGACCGTACGCATCGCGTGGACCAGGTACGCGCGGTCTTCGGAATCCAACGTGTCGAGAATGTACGACATCAATGCCGCGAGATCCGACGACGTGCATTTGATGAAGCCCCACCGACTCGGGAAGCCGTTCACATAGGTGGCTGTCTTCATGCCGTACAGGCCGCGCATGCGCTGCATGAAGGCAAGCGGCTGCACGTACCGGTTCCATACCGCGTCAGCGGCGTCGTTATCGGAGACGGCGAGCATCGCGTCGAGTTGGTTCCGCGCCTTCGGATCAAGAGTGATCTCGCCGGCTCGGGCCTGTTCGAGCAGGGTGGCCGCGACGGCAAGCTTCGGCGTCGAGCCGGCCCAGATGACGTAGTCCGACTCGCCCGCACTCCAGACTGCACCGGTCTGCCGATCCCGCACGACCATGCTGATGTGCCCGGTCTGCTTGCTCATCAACGTCGTCGCGGCCTCGAACCGGGTGCGCTGGGCGCAGTCCCATGGGCCGGGCTCGCAGGCGGGCTCCGGCGCGGTGGTAGCGAACGTGGCGGAGCCCGGTTGTTGCCCGATAGTCGCACGGACGCGCCCCGATGCCAACCAAATGATGGCCGACACGGCCAAGATTACAACGACCCCAAGGGCCACAAGGCCGGCGAAGCCGCGGGACCGTCGGCGATGGGGCGACGCTGTTCCATGCATGCGGTCAGCGAGCCCACGTCATGCCACACGGGTGCCGGTAGTTGACTCTGCCCAGTTTCATGGTGGGTAACACTAACCCCAGCGCGTCGTTAGCGACCTCCGACGCCAGAGAGTGGCCGACGGGTCTCAGCGGACGGGCCGCGCTTCGACGCCGGTCAGCAGCGCATCCAGCGTGTCCAGGTCGGCCCAGCCGCTGACGCTGAGCCGACCCGAGGCGTCAACGTTGACCTCCACCCGGTCGTGGACCTGGTCGAGGTTGTCGAGCAGCGCGGCGTACCGGTCGGTCAGCGCCACGAACTCCTGGTTGCGGGATCCTACCCACGGGCGCCTCGTGTCGATCTGGTCGGCCAAGAACGGCCCCGCCACCAGTAGGTCCGTCGACGCGAGCAGCGCCGCGACGTCTTCGCGTCCCGCTTCCCCCGCAGCGCTCAGCTCATCCAGCGTGAACCCCGTGAATGTCATGACCGAACGCCCCGCCGCCCGCACCCCGGCCGCCACCACGGCCAGCGCCGCGGCCTGGTCGAACGGCTCCCCGCCCAGGAGCGTCAGCCCTTCCGTCCCGGCAGCGACGACCTGCGACATGAGTTTCTCGACGGAGAACAGGGCCCCACCCCTAACGGACCACATCTGCGGATTGAAGCATCCCGGGCACCTGATGCTGCAGCCCTGCACCCAGATCGCCGTACGCTCGCCGGGTCCCTCCACGACCGTGCGGGGAAGGAAACGCGCGACCGCGACGATGTGACTGTCTACATCAGACATCAACGACGCGGCCCGAGCTAGGCGGCGTTGCGTCGTTGATCCGCTGCGGTGGTGTGCACACGACCATGCCGCGGATCTGGGCGAACTCGTGCGGCGCCAGATTGGTCGCTGCCGCGAACTCCTCAACGCTGCCAAAGCCCTGCCGCGTGTGTCGCTCTGCGACGGTCCGGTGCGCCCGTGCCGCGTCGAAGCCCGGCAGTGCCGCGAACTGCTCGGTGGTCGCCAGATTGACGTCGAGTGGGCCACCGTGAGCGAACGGGGCTGTGGCCGGTACGGGTTGAGCAGGCATGGGTTGCGCCATTGGCCCAGGACTGTAGTACTGCGGAGCGCCTTGCTGCATGGCCGACACCTGGGGCGGTAGCGGAGGCGGGTAGCCGGGCGGCGGAGGGTACCCGCCGTGCGGCGGCACTGGATACCCAGGCGGTGGTGCCTGCCCATACCAGGGCGAGTCGTGGTACGTGCGCCAGCGCAACCAGTCTCTGTTGATGAGGCCGGCGTGGATAACGCCGCCCACCCAGACCACGAGCAGACTGCCTAAGGTCAGGTCCTGCAGGAGCGACTCCGGCTGTGATGCGCCAAAGGCCACGAAGCACCCAACGCCCGCCACCAAGTAGGCGATCCCGGGGATCCACCAAGCCGGGCGCTTAGCGCGAAGTCCGATGTAGAGAAAGCCGGCACCGGTCATGATGCCGAAGCACAGGATCGATGGGAGGATCCAGGCGCTGTGGCCGACGCCCCACCAGAAGCTCCTGCGCTTCCCGGTCAGATCTCGGCCGCTACTTCCCATCGACATGGCGCACCTCCTGCGCCAGGGGCACCCGCTCGCGCGTACGGGTGTAGTCGTCCGTGTATTCGCTCGTCGCCGTCCGCGCCTCCAGGAGGTCCTCCAGGACCGCGATGTAGTCCAGACACGTGTCGCCCAACAAGCCGTGCGTCTTCGCGGAGACGACGCCGTCCGGGCCGACCGTGACCTCGATGCGAGCTTTGTCGACCATCGTTACTCCCGTCCCTCGACCGCGAAAACCAAGGAGACGCTGGCGTCGGCGCCCACGCTCTCCGATTCGAGCCGCAGACCAGCGGCGGGCGCATGCTCGCGAAGCCGGTCGAGCACGGCGCTTTGGACCTGTCGCCCGTACGCCGCGTCGACGCCGGCCACGATCTCCACGGCGCGCCGATCGTCGACGGAGCCTTCGAGATGGGCTGTCCACACGTCGTCATCATTGCGCTGGAATGTGGCCCGCACGCCCTCCCAGTTGGCGACCAGAGTGTCGTCCTGCGCGGTCACCTCAGCCCCCGTGTCGCGCAGCGCATCCGCGAGAAGACCGGGATTGCGCATGCGCGTCTGGACATGACAGACCAGCCGGCCGGTCTCGTCCTTCGCTGTCCGGCTCGCGTGCGCGGCGACGACCGCGCTGATCGCGAGTGGGAGCAGTATGAGTGACACGCTCACTAGAACTCCACCGCCCTTCCATGACGTCCTCGATCCGGCGGCGGACCCTGCGAGGGCTGCGGCCGCACCGCGGCGTTATCGTCCCAGTCCTCCGCGGCGGTGGCGGCGACCGCCCGCATGTCCGCCCAGGCGCGGATCGCACCCACGCGCTCCGCCTGGGTCACGCTCAGCGGAACCATGGCTACGAGGGCTTGGATGAGATCGTCCAACCGCAGGGGGCGACGTTCCGCGAACGCGGCGAACAAGCCCCCGATGACGGCCTGCTCGATCTCAGCCCCCGAGTACCCCTCACTCACCTGCGCCAACTCGTTAAGAAGAGCGTTGTCGATGGTGATCTCGCCGGCCACGCGTGGATGGACCAGCCGGCGACCGATATGCAGGGCCCAGATCGAGGCGCGCTCGGCCCGCGTCGGCAGGTCGACGAAGAAGATCTCATCGAAGCGGCCCTTGCGGAGCAGCTCGGGCGGAAGCAGGTTGATGTCGTTGGACGTAGCGATAACGAACACAGCCTTCTTCTTCTCCTGCATCCAGGTGAGGAACGACGCGAAGACCCGTGACGACGTGCCGGAGTCACCACCCATACCGCTTGTCGCGAATCCCTTCTCGATCTCGTCGATCCACAGCACGCACGGCGCAGTCGCCTCGGCCGTTCTGATCGCCGTACGCATATTCTGCTCACTGGAACCGACGAGTCCCGCGAAGATCCGTCCAATGTCGAGCCTCAATAGCGGAAGGCCCCATGCGGCCGCCACGGCCTTGGCGGTCAGGGACTTTCCGCAGCCGGGTACGCCGGCGATGAGGACACCTCGGGGTGCGGGAAGTCCGTAGTCGGCCGCATCGGCGAGCCAGGAGCTGTCCCGCCGGCCCAGCCAGCGCTTAAGATTCTCCAGGCCACCCACATGGGCGAGGTTGACATCGGCCGGCACGAACTCGAGGACGCCGGACTTGCGGATGGTCTGGTGCTTCTCCTCGATGATGACCTCTAGGTCGGCCTCGTCGAGGACGGCGTCGTTGACCATCGCCCGGGCGAACGCGTTCTCCGCCTCGAAGAGCGTCAATCCGAGTACGGCCTTGGCGAACTTCTCCCGGCCGAGGGCATCCAGGTCCACCCGTACGCGACCGGTCGCTACATTGGCGTCGATCATACCGTCGAGCATGGCGCGGATTTCGGTCTCGCTCGGCAACGGGAAGTCGACGATGGTGACGTCCTTCTCCAGCTCGGCCGGGATTCGCAGCACGGGGGAGAGAATGACGACGGCGCGGGCGACGGTGCCCGACTTGAAGGCAGCAGCGATGTCGCGCAACCTTCGCACCACGTCTGGGTCGGCCGCCCTGGCGCTGTCGCCCAGCGCGGGATGCAGGTCCCGGAAGACGAAGACGCTCGGCTCCTCCGTGCGCAGCACGACGTCGAGAGCGCGCGCGGCATCGTTGGTGCCCGAGCGGGCGTTGCCGTCCGATGCTATGAGGCCATCGGTGGTGGTCCAGGTCCAGACCGCTCTCGGCGTGCGCACACTCTCGGCGTCACGCGCGACCGCCATGATCTCGCCGTACGCGCGGGCCTCCTCGTACGTCTCGACGTAGAGGATCGGGAACCTCGCCTTGAGCAGTTGGCCCACTTCGGGCCAATGACATCACTACGGGTGCGGGCACTTGCGTACCGCATGCGTGGTCTTGCCATCAGCTGACGGTCGGCGTATCCGTTGTGCGCGGTTGACTGGCTCGTCGCTATCAATGCCCTCGGCGTCGAGCAGGCCCCTGCGATACGCCGAGCGGACGTCATGGTTGCCCGGAACCGTCAACACCGGCACGTCGGCGACGAGCTCGGAGCGGGCCTGCTCATACTCGGCCGGCAGTCCGTGATCGGCGATGTCTCCGGTGACCAGAATGGCGTCGATCCGACCGGGCAACGCGTTGAGGTACGACATCACTGTGCGGGCGCGCGACTGTGCCCTGGCACTGCCATCAAAGTGAAGGTCGCTGAGGTGGGCAAGAATGAACACGCCCATCACTCTGCCCGCCGCGGACGCTGAGCGAAAGATCCAATCCGCGCGTTTGAGCCAGACCCCCTCGGCTGCCAGGCCCCCAGCGCCCCGCTAGATCTGATCTAGCGGGTGCTGGTCCTCCTCTCGCGCCTTTGGGATGGGACCACAAGTCGCAGAGGAGAGTCCGATGTCGCAGATCGCGGGTGAGCTCCCGCTGCAAGTCGCGGTGATCATCGGCAGCACGCGAGAGGGCCGGGTCGGCGACCGGATCGGCCGTTGGTTCGCCACGCTGGCGCGCAGCTGTGACGACCTCACGGTGACGGTCATTGACCTGGCTGACTATGACTTTCCGGCCACCTACCCACGGCAGGCGACTGCCCAAATGATCGACTTTGCTGGCGAGATCGGCCGGGCCGACTCGTTCGTCGTGGTCACGCCCGAGTACAACTACAGCTTTCCGGCGTCGCTGAAGCAGGCGATCGATTACGCGTACGACGAGTGGCAGGGCAAGCCGGTCGGTTTCGTGTCGTACGGGTGCGGGTCGGAGGGCCGGTATGCGGTCGACCACCTGAGGACAGTGTTCACCGCTCTGCACGCCGTGACGATGCGCGACGGGGTCGGGCTGGACCTGCTGGGGTGCGGGCCTGGTGCCAATGCGCGGCGGCCCGACGACGAGGCGACCAGGCAGGCCGCGCGGACCCTGCTCGAGCAGCTCCGTTGGTGGGGCCTGGCGTTACGCGATGCGCGCGCCGCACGTCCGTACGTCTCCTAAATGGACTCAACGCTCATCAAATAGTGGAGGTCGATCATGAGAAAGCGCACAACCGGCCTGGCGATCGAGGCGACGAGCTTGGTCAAGTCATTCGGCGCGACCCGCGCGCTCGACGGCATCGATCTTCAGGTGCCCGAAGGCATGGTCTACGGCCTGCTTGGTCCGAACGGCGCCGGCAAGACTACCGCCGTACGGGTGCTCGCCACGCTGTTGCGCCCGGACCACGGCCAGGCCCGCGTGTTCGGCCACGACGTCGTGCGTGAGGCCGATGTGGTACGCAGCAGGGTGAGCCTAACCGGCCAGTACGCCTCGGTCGACGAGGATCTGACCGGGATGGAGAACCTGGTTTTGCTCGGACGACTGCTTGGCCATCGCAAACCGGCCGCACGGGAGCGTGCCGAGCAGCTGTTGTCCGCCTTCGGGCTCAGCGACGCGGCGGACCGTCAGGTCAAGAAGTACTCCGGCGGTATGCGCAGGCGGCTGGACATCGCCGCGAGCATCCTTAACACGCCGGACCTGCTCTTCCTCGATGAGCCGACGAGCGGCCTGGACCCGCGCAGCCGCAGCCAGGTCTGGGACATCGTCCGAGCCGTCGTCGGCCACGGCACGACCGTGCTGCTGACGACCCAGTACCTCGACGAGGCCGACCGTCTGTCAGGCCGCATCGCGGTTGTCGACCACGGCAGGGTGATCGCCGAAGGCACGCCCGGCGAGTTGAAGTCGTCGATTGGCGCGGGAACGGTGCACCTGCGGCTGCGTGATCCGCAGCAGCGACCCGAGGCCGAGCGGGTGCTCGCACACGCTCTCGGCGAACTGGTTCAGCAGGAGGCGGATCCGGTGCTGGTCACGGCCCGCGTCTCCGGCCACGGCACCGATGTCGAGGCCAGCGAACAGGCCGCCCGAGCCCTCGCCGAGCTGGCCCTGGCCGGCATCGTCATCGACGACTTCTCCCTCGGCCAGCCCAGCCTGGACGAGGTGTTCCTCGCCCTGACCGATCGCCCCGCCGTGCCGGCCAACACCGACCCGGCCACCACCGACCCGGCGAACCATGAGATGGAGGTAGCGGCATGAGCACCGCGATCACAACCGAGGCCCGCACCGCGCCGGCAACCTACATTCCCTCGGCCGAGACGCTCGGCACGGTCCTCGCACCCGGTGCCCGACCGCCTCGGCCGAGCGCGCTGTCCGCGAGTGTCACCTTCGGCTGGCGCGCCATGCTGAAGATCAAGCATGTGCCGGAGCAGCTCTTCGATGTCACCGCGTTTCCGATCATCATGACGTTGATGTTCACCTATCTTTTCGGCGGTGCGCTCGCGGGCTCCACGACGGAGTACCTGCAGTTCCTGCTGCCGGGCATCATGGTGACGAGCGTCGTGATGATCACGATGTACACCGGAGTGGGTCTGAACACCGACATCGAGAAGGGCGTCTTCGACCGCTTCCGGACACTGCCAGTCTGGCGGCCGTCCGCGCTGGTCGGAATGATCTTCGGTGACGTGCTGCGCTACGTCCTCGCGGCTACGGTGATCCTGACCGTTGGCTTGATCCTGGGTTTCCGCCCGGGCGGGGGAGCGGTTGGAGTGCTTGCCGGGATCGGCTTGCTGGTTGTCTTCTCCTTTGCGTTCTCATGGGTCTGGACCATGTTCGGCCTCATTCTGCGCAGCGAGAAGTCGGTCATGGGGGTCAGCATGCTGGTCCTGTTCCCGCTCACCTTCCTCAGCAACGTGTTCGTCGAGCCGACCACGATGCCCGGCTGGCTGCAGGCCTTCGTCAACGTGAACCCGATCACCCACCTGGTGGCCGCGGTGCGCTCGGTGATGGCGGGCAGCCCGGACGCCGGCGCGATCACCTGGGTGCTGGCCTCCAGTGCCGTGTTCGTCGCCGTCTTCGGTGCGCTGACCATGTACCGATACAACAGGAAATGAGTACGCCTGATCTTGGCGTCCCTGAGGTGCCGCACCTAGGGGCGCCAGGGTTGTGCGTCACAGCTGCCAAGCGATTGGTTCTGCCGGCGTGTAGCTGCAAGTCGCGCCCGTCGAGACGGTGTCGCGGAGGTGGGCGGCCAGCGCCGGATGACTCCCATCCAACTTGCGCAGGGAGTCCCGGATCCGCGCGCTGACGGTCTTGCGGGCACGTTCGGCCTCGTCGCCAAGGCGGCGAGTGCGCCCGGCCAGACCGGCGGCCACTCGCAGCTGTTGCAGCAACGCCTTGCGCTCCTCGTCGAGGGCGATGGCGCGACCGTCATCGCCACGCTCGGCCGCCCGGTCGATTGCTTCGTCCAACTCGGTGAGGCGGCGCCGGTACGCGGCCTTGGCCTCGTCGTCGAGGATCGGGTCGCCGCCCATCCGTTTCGCGGCGACCAGCTCCGGGCCGGCCGCCGGGTCGAGCAGCTCCACGGCCGCGATTGCCGAACCGGGCCGGCTCAACAGCACGTGAAGGTCGTCCAGCCCTTTGGCGTTGGGCATATGGACGGCCTGGCCACCGAACGCCAGTCGCCAGACCGCACCGTCCCGGCGGAACTCGTACGGCCTGGCGGCGCGTTCCGGCGCGGCAGCGCGCGCCGGCGTGGTTGCGTGCGCCGGCGCGGCGTCGGATGTGCCAGCTCGGCGGCCTCGCGCTCGTTCCAGAATGTGTCGCATGCCGATCTCGGCCGCGTCGCGCTCAACGTCGTGCCACATCACCTCGGCGGACTCCGCATCGCCAGCGGCCCCGCGATGGACCAGCGCGTCGGCGAGCCCTGAACGAGCCGTGATCGACCATGGCCGGGCCCCGAGCCGGTCGGCTGAGTCCCGGGCCGAAATGAAGCCGGCGACCGCGTCGTCCCAACGCTCGCGGGCGGCATCCACAAGCGCCAGCCAGAGGTCCACCGGCCCGCTGATGTCGCAGCCGTACATCGACACGACCCACTCGCCGCGATACGGCGCGAGCGAGGAGTATGCGCGTTCGCCCAACGTCGGGTCCTTTGTGGCGGCAGCAGCCTGGGCCTTCAGCCGCATCCACAGTGGAGATATGAAGGGGCTGTGCGGCGTGCCGCTCGCTTCGACATCGGCCATGTGGCGCTGTGCCGGTTCGACGTGACCCTGCTCCACCGCGGTGATGGCGCGCAGCAGTCCAACGTATGGATGGTCGCGTTTTCCCAACGGGCGCAGTCTCTGATCGGCTTCGTCGAACCGGCCCTGCAGCATCAGCAGCGCCCAGCGGAGGTGATGGCCCATGAACCCGAACTCAGAATGGCCGTGGTCGCCGTGCGCCTCCACCTCGGCGAGCAACGCCTCCGCGTCCCCGAACTCGCCGCGGAGGGCGGCGACGATGCTGCGGTCGACGGACCGCGCGATGCGGAAGCGAGGCGAGTCGGCGCGTTCGGCCATGTCGGCGAACGTGTGGAGTTGGTCGTAGTACCGAGGATCACCTTGCTCGACTAGCGCGACCCAGCGCAGTGAGGCGGCGAACATCTCGGTGTCGCGGTCGGTCGTGCGCCGGGCGATCTCTGCCATCTCCACCGTGAGGGCCTCCCGCTTGCGCGCCGAGCCCGGCCCCCGGCTCGTGTCGTAGCGAGCCCACAGGCTGAACGCCAGCGCCTCGTCGTCCTGCCCGCGCCGCGCCGACGCCTCGGTGCGCGCGATGAGGTCCCGTACGAGCCGGTCGTGGTTGTTGCGCGCGGTCCCGCCCACGAGCTGGCTGTGAGCCTCGCGCAGCAGGTCGTAGGATGCCCGGGCGCGGCCGCTGCCCATGGTCTCGTGCCGGCAGACGGTGAGCGCCACCCGCGCCAGCAGGTCTGGATCGTCGAGCGCACGCGCCAACGCAGCCGCATCGTCGAAATGTCGCCACGCGGCTGCCCGATCGCCGTGGTGGTACAGCTCCTCGCCGACCTCGAGAGCGATCCGGGCTCGTCGGGTCGGCTCCTCAACCACCTCGAGCGCGCGCCGGAAATGGGCGAGCGCCTCCTCTCTTGCCAGCCGCGAGCAGGCGTCGCGTGCCGCCGCAACCAGGCGATCCACCGCGGCCACCGGTTCGAGCTCGCCGCCGGCGAGATACGCGTGACGGGCCAGTTCGGTAGGGTGCAGGCGGTCGGCGAGCACCGCCGACAGGTCCATCGCGCGAATGACCGCGGCGTGGCGCCGGCGCCGCCCAACCTCATCGAGCCCGTCGTAGAGGGTCTCGCGAACGAGATCGTGCGCGAAGGCGAACTCGCCTCCTCCGCGCGCCGCGCGTCGGCCCAATGTAGATCGTCGAGTACGACGACGACCGGATGACGCTGGGACACCGAGACCAGCGCGGCGGTCACCGCGTCGTACAGCGTAAATGCCTCGGCTGGCTCGGTATCGGCGCTTGTATCAGCGCCGCCGCCGCTCCTATCGGTGCCTTCAGCGTGGCCGTCATCGCCCCCCGCACGGTTGGCATGGACGGCGCTCCGTAAGCTCGCGACTGCGGGGCTTGCCGGCGCTTGCTCCTCCCGCTGGCGGCTGTCCACTGGCTCGCCGAGCAGAATGGCCAGGTCGCTGCCGGCGTTGGCTTGGGCTGCCGCCCATTCGTCGGGAGCCCCGCGCCGAAGCCCGCGGATGACCTGGACCCATGGCCAGTAGCCCGGTGCGCTGTCCGAATCCCAGCAGGATCCGCTGAGCACTAGCGCGCCACGCCGTCGGGCCTCGTCGGCCCCGCTCGTGACAAGCGTGGTCTTGCCGATGCCGGCCTCTCCGGTGACCAGAACGAGGCCGCCGTGGCTGTCGGCCGCCCGGCCAATTTCCCCACGCAGCACCGCGGCAGGGTGGTCCCGCCCTATGATGCTGCCGCCGCTCTGAGTACCCATGCCAATACCAACGTATCGAACCGGTTCGCGCCCCCGCCTGCCCACCCGCGCCCCTCGGTGCCGGGCAGACATCTGGGACGCGTCATGGCCGGTGGTCGCCGACCGCCGCGGGGTAGGGATAACCCCACCGGGGGAAACCCTGACCCGGCATTCAGGGACGAGCGCGGGTCGATCCCTGATGGCAGGCGGCGCGCGGCTGCCTAATGTCAACCACTGTCATCAGAATCCTTAGGCCGCGCACTATGCCTCGCGGCTCTGAATCGAAGGAGCCCGAGATGGGCAAGCGACCAGTGACGGTGCGCATCGCACGATGGAGCGCCGAGCATCCGTGGCGAGCAATGGCAATGTGGGTGGTCTTCGTCGCCGTGTGCATCGTCGGCGGCAACGCGGCCGGACTGAACGCGACGACGGGGGACGACAACATCGGAGAGACCGGTCGCGCGTCCGCGATCATCGACTCGGGCAACTTCGACCGGGTCGCCGCTGAGAACATCCTGATCACATCGCCGTCCGGAGCGCTCGATCTGGCGGCGGCCCGCGAGGCCGCCACTGATGCCGCCAGCCGCCTGGGCGCGCTGCCGGAGGTCGCGTCGGTGGGTGAGCCGGTGCCCTCGAATGACGGCACCGCGCTGTTGCTGCCCATCACGATGTCCGGTGAGCCCGACACCGCCACGAAACGGGTACAGCCGTTGCTCGACGCCACGGCGGCGGTGCAGCGAGACAACCCGGGCGTTCGCGTCGAGCAGGTCGGCTGGCAGTCGGTCGACAAGGCACTCGAGGAGACCCTTGGCAGGGACTTCCAGAAGGCCGAGATGCTGTCGCTCCCGGTCACGCTGCTGATTCTGCTCGTGGCATTCGGCGCGTTGATCGCCGCGGGCGTACCGCTTCTGCTGGCGATGTCATCGGTGGGCGCGGCGATCGGACTGTCCACACTCGCGTCGCACCTCGTTCCGGCGACCGACGTGACCAACAGCGTCATCCTGCTGATCGGTTTGGCGGTTGGTGTGGACTACTCGCTGTTCTACATCCGGCGCGAACGCGAGGAACGTGCGAAAGGTCGCGCTCCTCTGGACGCGGTGGAGATCGCCGCCGAGACGTCCGGCCACGCAGTGGTCGTCTCCGGCATCGCCGTCATCATCTCGATGGCCGGGCTCTTCCTTGCGGGCGACTCCATCTTCTCGTCGTTCGCCGTCGGCTCGATCCTCGTGGTCGCGGTGGCCGTACTCGGATCGCTGACGGTCCTACCGGCGCTGCTCGCAAAACTGGGCCGCTGGATCGACCGGCCGCGGGTGCCCGTGCTGTGGCGCCTCACCGCCCGCCGTACCGGCCCGGGCGGGAAGCATGCCGCGCCGCGCTTCTGGCCGGCCGTGCTGCGCCCCGCGCTGCGCTATCCATTGGTGACGCTGGTCGTGTCGGTTGGTGTGCTTGGTGCGTTGGCGATCCCCGCGCTGAACATGAAGCTGCAGTTCCCCGGCATGCAGGACATACCGCGTACCACACCGGTCATGCAGGCATACGACCGGCTGGTCGCGGCCTTCCCCAACACCGGCACGAGCCACACCGTGGCCGTACGCGCACCGGCCGAGCAGGCGGGTGAGGTGAGGGCGGCGCTATCGTCCTTGGCACTGCGCGCCCAGGCAGACCCGCTCTTCGCGTCCGGCGGCGCCTTGGAGCCGCAGATTGAGGTGTCCGCGGACGGTCGTGTCTCCACACTGGACATCGCGACGCCGTACGCCAGCCGCAGCGACGAGGCAGGCCAATCGCTGGACCGCCTTCGCCGTGATCTTGTGCCGGCAGCGCTGGGCGGCGTGACCGGCGCGGAGTACGCCGTTGGCGGCGAGGTTGCCGGTAGCGTCGACTACGCGGCCCACGTCAGGTCGAAGCTGCCGCTGGTTATGGGATTCGTGCTGGCGCTGACGTTCCTCGTCATGGCCCTGACATTCCGCTCCGTCGTGGTCGCGCTGACCTCGATCGCATTGAACCTGCTCTCGGCCGGCGCTGCGTACGGGCTTGTGGTGCTTGTCTTCCAGGAAACGTGGGCGGAGGGTCTGCTTGACTTCACGTCCATGGGGGCGGTCGTGTCGTGGCTGCCACTGTTCCTGTTCGTTGTCCTGTTCGGACTGTCCATGGACTACCACGTGTTCGTGGTGAGCCGGATCCGTGAGGCGGTACGGCGTGGGATGCCCAACCGGGACGCGGTAGCGCACGGCATCACCACCTCGGCCGGCGTCGTGACGAGTGCGGCCATCGTGATGGTGGCGGTGTTCTCGATCTTCGCTACGCTGAGCACGATTGACATGAAGCAGCTGGGCGTCGGGCTGGCCGCGGCGATCCTCCTCGACGCTACCATCATCCGCGCGGTGGTGCTGCCGTCGGTGATGGCGTTGCTCGGCAACGCCAACTGGTGGGCGCCACGCTTCCTCCGCAAGCGAGAAGACGTGGTCCCCGTCGGCGCGGTCGAGCCGGGGCACGAGCCGGAGCGCGACCTGGTCGCGATCCGGTAGTCGGGGGGTGCGCGAGCGCTACCATCTCGCGCAAGGTAGGGGGCCGGCACACCGGCCCCCTATGCCTCCTGCTGCTGACCACTGAGCGCCGACCCACGGAGTCGCAGACGAAGATTGCCTGTGAGGACTAATTGGGCTCACGTGCAGCGTCGCCTGGTCGGCCTGTTGATCTCCGCAGTCATCGTGTCGGTGGACGGAGGGTAGCCGACGACGGGTGGCGTAGGGGCCAGGGGTATGGCTACGCAATGATGCAGTAATGAGAGTTGAGCAGTCGACGGCGAGTGCGATGCGTGACCGGGCGGCAGCCCTACTCGGCAGACTCGATAGCGGGCAACGGAGTGTTGCCATCCACGCGTTCTCCGATGACGCCTCGCGCCGCTGGATCGAGTACCGGCCAAGGCCACGCCCCGGCACCGGCCTGGCCGACCTTGGCGGTTCGGCTCGTAAGGCCGCGCACCAGCTGCTCGCGACCGCGCTGAGCCCGCACGCATACGCCCAGGCGATGACGATCATCGCGTTGGAGGAGGTCCTCGACCGAGCCGAGGGCTGGCGGCGTGGACGGCACAGCAACGACTACTGGATCGCCGTCTTTGGTGACCCCGAGCGCGACGACCGGTGGGGTTGGCGGTTCGAGGGACACCACCTCTCGGTCACGATGACACTTGACGGTGATCAGATCTACCCGACGCCGCTATTCCTCGGTGCCAATCCGGCGACCGTCAGCCACGCCGGTCGCAGCGTGGTCCAGCCATTGGCGGCGGAGGAGGACCTGGCCCGGGCGTTGCTGGAGGCGATGGGACCGAACGCGCGCGCGGATGCGGTGACCTCTAGCGCAGCGCCAGCTGACATCCTCAGTGGACAGAAGCCGCGTGTTGACGCCGGGATCACGCCGCTCGGCGTACGAGGGGACCGCCTGGGCCCGACAGCGCGGTCACTGCTGGCCCACCTGGCTGCGCTTTACCTCGACCGTCTGCCGCCCGATCTGTCCAGACTGGAGGCAGAGCGACTCGACACCCGCGAGCTCCATTTTGCATGGGAGGGGTCGGCACAGCCGGGCTCTGGGCACTACTACCGGCTGCAGGGACCGGACCTGCTGATCGAGTACGACAACACCCAGGACGACGCTAACCACGCCCACAGCGTGCTGCGCCGGCCGGACAGCGACTTCGGGGGCGACCCGCTTGCGGCCCACCGCGCCGCGGCCCACGCCGCCCCAGCTGCTCCAGGATGACGTTCGCGTCAGCAACGACGATCGGACGCTTGCCACTCACCGACCAGTTTCCGGATCAAGCAGGTCGGCGACGAGCTCGCGAGCGAACTCCCGCTCACCGGCGCTCGCCTCTTTCCATGCTCGCCTTGCGTTGACACGCCGTCGTGAGCCTTCCGCGAGAGCGGTGGCGAACCCTTCGTCGATGGCGGCTGCCTGCGCTGACCGCCGCCGAGCGAGGGCCAGGACGTGTCCAGCCCGAAGTCGCCAATGCGATCCGACCCGGGTTGCGGCCAGGTCGCCGCTTTCGATGTAGCGGTAGACCATGGGCCGGGAGACGCCGAGGAGCCTGGCGGCCTTTTGTGGGGAGATCAACAGTTCGTGAGCCACGATGGACACGCGGTGACCCCGGGCGCGCGCAATGAGCACAGCCAGGAAGCCGCGAAGGTCATCGTCGTCGAGCGGATGCTCGGAGCCGTCCTGGCGCTTGACGACTATTACTGCGCTGCCGTCGATCAGGTCGTCAACAACAGCCTGCTCCGCCGTTCGCTGCCGCTTGGTGCTGGGCGGAGGAACCTCCTCGACTGCATCAACCAACGTGGGGACCATTGATCACCCTCCTCATCAACTGAAGCAAGTGTAACGTACGCACTCGGGTCATTCGCTGCAACTAAGCGGCGCAAGTACGACAGCGAGCTTGCTTCCGATCGCCCTCCGGCCGGACCCCCGCACACCAGGCAGATCCCTAGTCCGTGCGGAAGTGGGTGCGGAGATCGTTGACCTGCATCGCGACTGTCGCTGATGGCCCGCCACTGATCATGCGATGGTGACGTCAGCGAGATCCTGCCGCTCGGCGAGTTCGTCATGACGAGCTCGCAGAACCCGATCTACCGCCGACGTCAGATCATCGGGGCCATCAACGATTGCGACACCGGGGCGGTCGACGAGCTTCCGTGCCCACTCGTTGGCTAAGAGACCTCGCAGTAGGACAACGTGTCGGCCTTGCTGTAGGGCGAGCCTGGTCTGGATGCGTGCTCCACTCCGTTCCCCAGCCTCGATGACTACGGTGGCGGCCGCGTACCCGCTCATGACCGCGTTGCGCATCGGGAAGTGGTCCTTGTGGGGCGGCGCGTCCGGCCAGAACTGGCTGATGACGAGTCCGTCAGTCGCGATCCGTCGCTGAAGCAGCCGGTTCTCGGCAGGAAAGTAGCGGGTGATCCCAGTTCCGATCACCGCGACAGCGCGGCCGCCGGCCGCGAGTGTCGCTTCGTGCGCCGCTGTGTCGATCCCGGCAGCGAGTCCGCTGACTACATTGATTTCCTCGGTGCACAGCATGGTCGCCACGCGGCGAGCTATGTCGGCGCCTCGGTCGGTTGGTTGGCGCGTCCCGATCACGGCTATCGCCCGCGCGTCCTCCCGCGTCCGGCCTTGAGTGAAGAGGACGGGAGGCAGCTCACGAATGTCACGAAGCTGCGGAGGATAGGTAGCATCGAAGATCGTGCGGACATCGATGCCGGTCATCGCCAAACTGTCGAGTAGCCGATGTGCCTCATCGACAAGTGCATCGACTAGTCCTGTCTCCGGGAACAGCGTGTCCCGCTGGCTCACGGCGTCGTCGAGGACGCGCAGCGCGCTACCGCGTGCCAGTACCTCGGCCGTGATCTGCTGCCAACCGGTGCTCGCACGTCGTAATAGAGCGATAAGGGCAGCGCGCTCGACCTCGCCTCCCGTCATGACTAGAACATATGTCCACAACAGCGCACCGTCAACGATCAAGGGGGCGTGTTGCGCATTCGTTGTGAGCTGAACTCGCGGCTGGACGGCTTCGTCGCGGACGTCGAAGCCGCGGGCGAACGGCCCGCCGCGCCACCCGGGTTCGGATGACTGCCGTCGCGGGTGCTCCTGCACCAGCCATCGTGTTGCCGTGATTCCCGCCAGTACAACGTGCATAGGGTGGCGTTGTGACCGACGCGTGGAATCCTTCAAGCGTTGGCGTGCTACGCCTGCCATCCGGGCGGCTCGTCAGGGGACGTGGACTGCGACAGCCGCTCCCACCCGGACCGACGCCCACTTTTGCCGTCTACCTGCTCGGCAGGCGACCTCCGGCCGTCGCCTGGGAGAGCCGATGGCTGCGGTGGCCGGACTTTCGGCTGCCCATCGACCGAGCGCACGCACGCAAAGTCCTGCACGAGGCCTGGGAGAGCGCAACGACACAACGCGTGGAGATCGCCTGCCGCGGTGGCCGCGGACGGACCGGCACCGCCCTAGCGTGCCTCGCCATCATCGACGGCGTACCGGCGACTGAGGCGATTGCGTTCGTCCGGCGACACTACGACCCGCGTGCCGTCGAGACGCCCTGGCAGAAGGGCTACGTCACCCGTTTCACACCCCGCTCTACCGGCCGTCATTGCTGATCGGGCGCGGCGACTGACCGCACCTTATCGGCCTGGCGCATCGTGTCTCAATGTTCGAACAACCGGCGCATTGTGGCCACCACGCGGCGGTTGTTCGAACACCGACAGAGGTATTGGGTTGGCGAGGCTCAACACCGTACGGGGGAGAACCTGGCCGAGCCATCGGTGATCACGGCATCCCGCCCGGCTCTATCCACGCTGAGGTGCCGTGAGCCGCCGATTGCTTGCGACGGCTAGGTCGTGAATGCGTCGCACCAGGTGGGCCGCTAACGCCGTCACAAACCCGAACGAGATCGCCGATCCGATCACCAGTCGCACGGCGAGGCTGTCCAGGTCGGGCCACCCATCGATCACGAGGACTGACACCGGGGCCGCAACGCACGCGGCCACCCAACCCCACTGCTTGAGGGCGGCGAATCGGCGCACGAACACGAAACAGGCCGCCAGCCACGACACAGTGGCCACGATGAACCCAACCTCGTGCAGAAGGCCGTGCCAGCTGATCGATTCAGGTGCCCCGGCCGGCGCACCCGGTGGGAAGCCGGCGCCCGCATCGGTGACGAAGACTCCGGCCACGATCAGCCCGATCCCGTTGAGACCGACCAGTATTGGGCCCCAGGTGCCGCCGCGGCCGGGACGCAGCACTCGCCACATGCCGGCGGCGCAGGCCACGTACAGCGCGCCGGTAACGACGAAGTTGGCGATCTGGACCCACCCCACTTTCCCGAGACTGAGCATGCTGAGCGGGTGGTAGGTCGGGTCGAACCCTTCGCGTGTGAACGCCTGGATCAGCCATGTCGTGAGAAACAGCGGGCCGGCGACGATGCCGCACGCCAATAGCCGTGTGGACTGGACGGTTTGTGCTCGTGGATGCGCGGCCTGTTGTGACATCGCCCTCTCCTCTCTTCGCGGCACCCCTGCGGTGCCTCTCACCGGAGACGTCGGGGCCGCGGCGCCGTCTCGGACATCCGCGCGACTCACTCCAAGACCCGGGCGGCTAACCGGGTGGGCGTTCCTCGCTCACCGGGAGCGGGCCTATCCGGACGACGGCGATCGCCGTTGTTTGGTGCACCTGATCACTGGGATCTGGTGCACGCGGGCGTGCAGTGAAAAGCGGTGATGTTGGTACAGTTGGATCATCCCTCAGGGCTTCGGCCGCTGGGTTCGAGGCCCGCTTTGGCGGGCCTCTGCGTTTGTGGCCTACCAGGTGCTGGCGCGCCTCCCACCGAGGTGGAGCGCGCCTACCTTGCCGCGAGCGTTGGCGAGGTATCCCGCGCCGGCCGGTAGCAGCGCCCCGACTCACCCCAAGGCAGCACGGGTACGCCGTGCGGCGCTCACCACGTTGCTGAGTGCCGCCTCGATCTGCGGGTAGGTACGCGTCTTGAGCCCACAGTCGGGGTTCACCCACACCCGGTCGGCCGGCAGCACCCGGAGTGCCGTTGCGAGTAGGTCCGCCACCTCCGCCGTACCGGGCACTCGAGGCGAATGAATGTCGTAGACACCCGGACCGAGGCCGCGGCCGAACTCCTTGATGGCCGGCTCGGCGATGAGTCGAGCACCGGACCGGGCCGACTCGACGGTCGTCACGTCGGCGTCCAGGGCGTCGATCGCGGCGAGGACCTCGGCGGTCTCGGAGTAGCACAGGTGCGTGTGTATCTGCGTACGGTCACCCGCGCCGGAGGTGGCGTGCCTGTACGCGCCGACCGCCCAGTCGAGGTACTCCGCCTGCGCGCTGCGGCGCAGCGGCATCAGCTCGCGCAGCGCAGGCTCGTCTACCTGGATGACGGAGATACCGGCGGCCTCGAGGTCCGTGACCTCCTCGCGGATCGCCTCGGCAACTTGGCCGACGACGTCTCGCAGCGGCAGGTCGTCGCGCACGAACGACCACGCGACGATGGTCACCGGCCCGGTCAGCATTCCCTTGACCGGCTTGCTTGTCAGCGACTGGGCATACCGCGCCCACCGCACCGTGATGGGTGCCGGGCGACTGACCGTGTCGTGCAGGATGGGCGGCCGGGTGCAGCGCGAGCCGTACGACTGCACCCACCCGTAGCGCGGGGTGGCGAACCCGTCGAGCTGCTCGGCGAAGTACTGCACCATGTCGTTGCGCTCCGGCTCGCCGTGGACCAACACGTCTAGCCCGAGGCGCTCCTGCAGGCGGATCACCCGGTCGATCTCGGCTTCGATCCGGCGCTCGTACTGCTCCTGGTCCATCCGTCCGCCGGCCACCGCGGCCCGGGCGGCGCGCAGTTCGCCGGTCTGCGGGAAGGAGCCGATCGTGGTTACCGGCAGCGCCGGCAACCGTAGGTGCTGCGACTGTGCCGCGGCGCGGATCGGGTACGGGCTGCGGCTAGACCGACCGGGTCGGCCGGACCCTGGCTCGGAGGCGACGCGCGACGGCTCGGCCGTGATCGTGCCGGGTCCGGCCGTGCCGGTGGTGCGGGCGAGCTCGTCGGCCAGCTCCACCACCTCGGCCACCTTCTCCTCGGCGAAGGCCAGCCGGTCGCGCAGCGCCGGCTCGAGATCGGTCTCAGCCGCCAGGTCGTACGGCACGTGCAGCAGCGGGCACGATGTACTGACGACAACCTCACCGGCCACGTCACGCACCCGACGCAGGAGTCCGAGCGTCCGACGCAGGTCGGTCCGCCACACGTCGCGGCCCGAGACGACCCCGGCCAGCACGGTCTTGCCGGCCAGCGCGGCCGCATCGGGGAGGCGGCCCCGGACGAGGTCGATGGCGATGCCTTCGATCGGGGTTTCCGCTAGGGCGGGCAGGGCATCGGCGAGTTCACCGAAGTACGACGCGACGAGCAACCGTGGCCGGTCCGCCAATCCGCCGAGCCGGTGATACGCCAACCGGACCGCGGCGAGCTCGTCGCCGGTCCGGTCGGCGACCAGCGCCGGCTCGTCCAGCTGCACCCAGTCGACGCCCTCCGCGCGCAGTGCGGCCAGCAGGTCGGCGTAGACGTCGAGCACGTCCTCCAACCGACTCAGCGGGGTGAATCTGGCTGGGCTGCCCGGCGTCGGCTGGGACAACAGCAGGAACGTAACCGGCCCGAGCAGCACGGGCCGCGTACGCAACCCCAGCGCACGCGCCTCGCGTACCTCTGCAATGGGTTTGTCGTCTGCGAGTTTGAAGGCCGTCGCCGGCCCGATCTCCGGCACGATGTAGTGGTAGTTGGTGTCGAACCATTTGGTCATTCGCAGCGGTGCCAGGTCATCGGTGCCGCGGGCCATGGCGAAATAGGGCGCCATCGCGTAGTAGGGCGCCGCGAAGTGGGTGTCGTGCGGCCCGCCCAGCGCGCGGTACCGGTCGGGCACCGCGTCGAGCAGGATCGCCGTGTCGAGTACGTGGTCGTAGAAGGAGAACGTGTTCGACGGCAGCGCGGTGATGCCGAGCGCGGCGAGCCGTTGCCAGGTCGCCACGCGCAGTTGCTCGCCGGTGAGTAGCAGATCCGGCAGCGTCGACCGGCCGTCCCAGTACGCCTCGAGCGCGTGCTTGAGTTCCCGACGCGGCCCGATGCGTGGATATCCGAGCACTGTCGAGTTGATTTTGGAGTCAGTCACGCAGGGCATCCTGCCCGAGTACGGCCGGTGCGGGCGGGATCGATTGCCGCTGCTTATGGGTCTCCCGGTTGCCCACGGACCGCGACGGCGTGGCCATACTGGTGCGTGCACCCTGGCCCGCCGCTGCGTGAGATCGGCTGTTTCGTGCTGGTCGCGCAGCGTCTGAGCTTCTCCCGGGCCGCGGCCGAGCTGGGCATGTCGCAGCCAGCAGTGAGCCAGGCGATCGGCCGTCTCGAGCGAACGCTGGAGCTCCGGCTTTTCGAGCGGACGAGCCGCGAGGTCCAGCTATCCGACGCGGGAAAGGTGCTGCTGCCGTACGCCGAGTCGCTGCTCGAGCAGGCGGCGGCGTTCTCCGTCGAGGCCTCACGGCTGGCCGCTCCGACCGGGCGGACGATTCGGCTTGCTTATTGCCCGCTGGTTGGCGGGCTGGCCGCGCGGGTCGCCCGTCGACTGTCCCGGCGCTCACCCGTCATCGAGTTGGAGCTGTACGCGGCCGGGTGGAGCACAGCCACGGCGGAGTTGGCGCAGGCGACGGTGTCGGCGGCCATCATGAGCCGGCCGTTTCCGCCCGGGCTCGCCACGACCGCCCGTTTCCACGTACCAATCACGCATCTGGCCGTGCCGGCGAGCGCCCCACTGGCCACCGCCTCGCGGGTCCGACTGGACCAGTTGGCCGGTCGTGACGTTCTGATGCCGCGCAGCCGCCCGCCGGGGGGAGTCTGGGCGCAACTGGCCGCGCAGCTTCTCGGACCGTCCGGATCCAGGCTGGCCCCGGACACCCTCGACGACCTGCCTGGCGCACTGGACCTCGTCGCGGCCGGCCGAGGCTACCTGCCGGTCCCGCGGCTGCTCGTGGAGACCGTCATCCGCCCCGACGTCCGCTTCGTGCCGCTCGAAGACGGCGGCGTCGTACGGATGACGTACGCGCTCGTCTGGTGCCAGGATCGAGCCTCGGCCGAATTGATGGCCTTGGTGCAGGCCGTCCAGGAGATCCTGCGCACGCCCAGGTCGTAGCTGGATGTTCACCGTGCATGGCCCGACGAGCCGACAGATTCAGATGATCGTCTGATTCGTCGGCGACTGTCCGTGGAGTGTGCTGGGCATTGTCGCTACGGCTCCTGAGACGGTCGGACGAAGGGATGGACGGATGTTGCGACGCGCTTCCTGGGTATTCGGCGCTGTCATGGCGCTCACGCTGACAGCCGTAGCGTGTAGCGACACAAGAGACACGACGGCCACGTCCGGCGCTCCGGCGGCCACCAGTACGTCCGAGACACCAGGCCTTGATTCCACGATTGGGATCTGCAGCTTGATATCGCGCGCCACGCTCGAACAGGTCTACGGCTCCATCAAGGTGATTCGCAACGACCAGGGCCCGATCACCGGCAACGCTGTGCATGGCTCGTGCGACTACCTCAAAGACGAGAGCCATCCGTATCGCGTTTTCTTTACCATCAACGTCAACTCCGACCCAAACCAACAAGCGTTCGTGAATCTGAGTACTCAGCCGAGTAGCAGGAAGGTGCCGACGACAGGTGCGGAGGTGTTCGCGGTCGAAGGCGGCATGTTGCACCTTGTGGCGCACAAGAATTCGATAACAATTGAGGTCGGCCTGAGAGTTGGTTCCGATGTTGCCAACGGGCCTAGGGACAACGCAGTTGCTCTGGAATTGCTGGAGCAGGCCTTGAGCCACTTTTAGGTCCTCGCTCGTGCCGCTACTGGGCGCCGGGACGGAGAGCGGGCGTCCTGCGGATGAGGTACGCGCACGGTCCTGCGTGCGGCCAGGTCGTAGCTGGATCGAGATTCGTGGGAACAGGGGACGGCCACGGTGGCAATAGACGGGGTGAGGGCGCAATCGAGCACGCAGCAAGTCACCGATGACGATCCGGCCGAACTTGCGGCGATGTTCGAGCGCCACGTACGGCCACTGTTGCGCTACTGCGCATGCAGAGTCGGCCCTGACGCCGCGGAGGACGTCGTCGCCGAGGTGTTCGTCGTCGCGTACGCCCAACGAAAACGATTCGACCCCGGTCGCGCGTCCGCACTGACGTGGCTCTACGGCATCGCCACCAATGTCGCTCGCCGGCATCAGCGTACCGAATTGCGTATTTACCGGACGTACGCGCGGGGCGCCGTCGACGACGTCGAGGAGCCCTTCGCCGATCGTGCGGCATCGCGAGCCGACGCGCATCGTCGGGCGGCGCGGGCTGCGCGCCGTATTGGCGGCTTTCCGATGATTTGGCGGCGTTCGCTGAGTTGCGCATTTGACCAGAGCAGTGGGACGTGGGCGGCGCGGTGATACTGCAGCGATGTCACCGAGGGAAAGCGCCGTGCTCGTGGAACCGCTCACAGACGCCGACGAACGCACCATATCCATCCACAGTAAATCAGCTCGCCAGCACTCGGGCCGACGAGCTGATCACATGTGTCCAGATTACAAGATCATCAGTCGTGGCAATGGGTGAAGAAGAACGCAGCGCCGGTCGGTGTCGCGTTGAAGTGGTCGGTGATGTGGACATTGATCGCTTCGCCCGTCTCGAACTCGCCCCGCACACTGAGCGTGGCGGTACCGGCCACTGCGCGCCCGTTGTCATTGAAGCCGAACCATTGGGTGAACTTTCCACTGGCGTCGGGCTCGCCCGGCTGCAGCGCCACCGCGGTGAAGTTGCCGGTCTGCGTGCCCGTCACGTGTACTCGCCCGTCGTCGAACTGGGTGGCGTGTAACACAGCGTTGAAAGTAGTCGTGATCTGGTAGAGCGGACCGCCCGGCGCACACATCGGTACGACATCGACAAACACTTCGGTGGCGTTGTGGAGATTCTGCGTAGTGGTGGTAGGCGGGTCCGCAGCCGCGGCGAGCGGCACGCCGACGACCGCGCCGGCGGCGAGCACGACCACAAACAACCCCCGTGTAATCAGCCTAGACATGGCTCTCCCCTGATCTCCGCCTCACGGGCGGTGTCGGCCTATGGTTCCGGTGCGTTCGCATTATGGAACAGCGGGGCGAGCTGGCGCCTCAGGGCTAACCCTGGAACGAGGGATCCGCCTCGCGTGCCAACCCGGCTGTGGTCGAGGTGTCGCGGAAGACGAGCTCCTCGCGTACGGCGATCATGATGGTCCCCGGCCAGGAAGGCCGCGCATCGGGGCACCACCGCTAGCTATCGGATGAGGCCGGACTGCACGGCGAAGACGACCAGCTGTGCTCGGTCGCGCGCGCCCAACTTCACCATGGCGCGGCTCACGTGAGTCCGTACGGTCGCCGGGCTGACCACGAGCTCCGCGGCGATCTCGTCGTTGGACCGTCCCGTGGCGACCCAGGCGACGATCTCCCGTTCGCGCTCGGTGAGGCGGTCGAGGTGCGGATGCGGGGCCGAGCGGCGGGGCCCGGGATCGGCGAGCCGCTCAATCACCCGACGGGTCACCGACGGCGACAGCAGGGACTCGCCCGCGGCGACGACCCGTACCGCACGTACCAGCTCCTCCGGTTCTGCGTCCTTGAGTACGAAGCCGCTCGCACCCATACGCAGCGCCTCGAATACGTACTCGTCGAGCTCGAACGTCGTCAGCATGACCACCCGGACGTCCTTCAGCGCCGGGTCGGCTGCGATCTCGTGCAGCGCTCCCAGCCCGTCGAGGGTGGGCATCCGGATGTCCATGAATACGACGTCGGGCCGGGTACGGCGCACCGCGGCGAGGCCTTCCCGCCCGTCGGCCGCCTCGGCCACCAGCTCCAGGTCGTCCTCGGTCTCGATCAGCGTTCGCAGGCCCATCCGTACCAGCGCCTGGTCGTCGATGACCACAACCCGGATCACGCGGACCCTCCTCGCGCCGGCGCGACGTCCGTGCACGGTAGGCGGACCCGGACCGCGAACCCGCCCGACGCCTGCGGTCCGGCGTCGAATGTGCCGCGGAGTGCCCGCGCGCGTTCCCGCATGCCGTCGATTCCGTGGCCGGCCGGTGGCGCAGGGCTGCCGCGGCCGGTGTCGAGCACGTCGAGTTGGAGCACGTCGTCGCGCCGGCTCATCCGTACCTGAGCGGTTGCGCTCGGACCGCCGTGGCGCAGCACGTTGGTCAATGACTCTTGGATAATCCGGTACGCCGCGTGGTCGACCTCGGCCGGGATGGCTGCTAGCGAGGCGTCGTCGAGTTCGACCGTGACCGGAAGCCCGCTGGACCGCATCCGATCGACCAGGCCTGGTAGGTCGACCAGTCCGCTCGTCGGGCGGCGTGGCGCATCCCACTGCCCCGATCCCGTTCGAAGCGCGTCAACCTCGGCGCGTAAGTCGTCCAGCGCCTCCTTGCTAGTGGCTCGGATCGCCTCCAGAGCCTCCCGGACCCGGGCCGGCTCACGCTCGAGCACGCGCAGGGCCACACCGGCCTGCATCGCGATCACGGCAAGGCCGTGCCCCACCACGTCGTGTAGCTCCTGCGCCAGCTGCAACCGCTCATCGGAGGCGGCGCGGCGAGCCTGCTCGGCCCGCACCTCGGCGACCGCGTCGCGACGTATCTTCACCGCCGCACCGACTGCCGCGGGGATCAGCGGCCAGGCGGCAACGCTGACGAACTCGGTCCAGTCCCGATCGCCGGTGACTAGTCCGATGCCCACCGCAACCAGGCTGGCACCCAGCAGCACGGCAACGCTGACAACGGTGCGCCGGATCGGGGATCGAGCGGCCAGCCCGTAGGCGGCGACGGCCAGCGCGATAAGGATCGGCCCGTACGCGTACCCCAGCCCGATGTAGACCATCGTCGCCGCGCCGGCCACCGCGAATGTCCATAGTGGTCGCCAGCGCCAGATCGCAATCGACAGGCAGGCGACGACCACGAGGACGTACGACAGGAAGGGCGCGTCCTGGCCCTGGTTGGCCGCGGCGGGGCCAGTGCCGAAGAGTCCAAACACCAGCAGCACGGCAACGAGCCCGAGATCGGGCCACGTGACGCGCCGGTCGGCCATGCTCTGACGATAGGCCGTCGGGGCGTCGGCATCGTCAGCGCTGCGACGTATCCGCCGTACGCGGATTCGGGTACGCCTGATGCCGCCTGAGAGCTGACGACTGCGAGGCTCTGTGCCGCGAAGGTTGAGGGCATGAGCGAACCAATCCTGACAACCCGAGATCTGACGAAGCGCTTCGGTGACCGGCTCGCCGTCGACCACGTCAGCCTCACCGTCCGCCGCGCCGAGGTGTACGGCTTTCTCGGCCCTAACGGTGCGGGCAAGACCACGACGCTGCGAATGCTGCTGGGCCTGGTTCGGCCCACCGGCGGCGAGGCGACCGTGCTCGGCCATCGACCGGGATCACCGGACGGGCTGGCCCGCATCGGAGCTTTGATCGAAGGGCCGGGCTTCTACCCGTACCTGTCCGGACGAGACAACCTGCGGGTGCTGGCGCGCTACGCGGAACTCGGCGATGTCGCCGTCGAGGCGGCGTTGGAGTTGGTGGATCTCACCGACCGTGCCGGCGACAAGTTCCGGTCGTACTCCCTCGGCATGAAACAGCGGCTCGGAGTTGCGGCGGCTCTGCTCGGCGACCCCGAGCTGCTGATCCTCGACGAGCCCACCAACGGGCTCGATCCCAGCGGTATGGCCGACATGCGCGACCTCATACGTGCCCTCGCCGACCAGGGTCAGACCGTGCTCCTCTCGAGCCACCTGTTGGGCGAGGTGGAGCAGATCTGTGACCGGGTGGGCGTCATCGCCGCGGGGCGGCTGTTGACGGAGAGCACAGTCGCAGACATGCGGGGACAGGCGAGTCTGCTGGTGCGTGCCGACCCGATGTCGACCGCCCGCGAGGTCGCCATGGGCCTCGTCGGCGCCGCGAGGGTGACCGCGGTGGACGGGACGCTGCGGCTGTCGATCGGCACCGAGCGTGCCGCCGAACTCAACCGCACCCTGGTCCTGGCCGGCGTCGAGGTATCGGAGGTGCGGCCGCTGGCCCGGACGCTGGAGGACGCCTTCTTCGAAATGACCAATCATGCGGAGACCAATCATGAGGCGACCAACCATGAGGAGACCACATCATGATCGCGAGTGTTCGTGCTGAGTTGCTGCGTCTCGGCCGGTGGCCCACCACCTGGGTCCTTTGCGGCACGTGGCTCGTGCTCAACCTGACCTTCGGCTACGTGTTCAACTACCTGAGCTACCGCAGCGACGACGGCGGAGGCGGATTCGCCAACCAAGTATCGGATGGAGCCCCTGCCAGCACCCTGCTGGCCCAGCTGATGCCCGACCGCGTTCCAGTTACGTTGGTTCAGGGGATGCCCATGTTCGGCGGCGCGCTGGTGCTGATCCTCGGCGCGCTCGCGGTCGGCAGCGGTTACGGGTGGGGCACCTGGAAGACCGTGTTCACCACCGGGCCGCGGCGGGTCACCGCGATGGGCGGCACGCTGGGCGCCCTCGGCATCATGCTCGTCGGCTTGGTCGTGGTCAGCTTCATTCTCGACCTGGTAGCAGCGTTCACGGTGGCCGCCGCGGAGTCTCAGCCGACGACGTGGCCGACCCTGGCCGACTCAGCGCAGGGCCTGGGCGCAGGGCTGCTCATCTGTGCAATGTGGATGGCCGGCGGGGTGATGCTCGGCACCCTCACCCGCGGCCCGGCGCTCGCGGTCGGGCTTGGCCTGGTCTGGTCGTTGGTGGTGGAGAACCTGCTGCGCGGTGTGGCCGGCCTGCTGGGGCCGCTCGAGACCGTGACCAACGTGCTGCCCGGCACGGCGGCCGGCTCCATCGCCGGGGCTATCGGCGCGGTCGTGCAGAGTGATCCGAACGGGACGCCGGGCGTCACGACCGTCCTCGGCGGGACGGCAGCCGCGCTATTGCTCGGCGGCTACCTGCTGGCGTTCCTCGCGGCGAGCCTGGCCCTGACCGCTCGCCGAGACGTGACAACCTGATCGTGGCGAGGCAGCCTTGGCTAAGATCTCCGTGGCTGCGAATCGTCGGATGAGGCCGTCGGCGGAAAGTCAGGGCGCTAGGACGTCGATGAACGCGTTCGCGATGACCTGGTATCCGACGCTGTTGGGATGAACGTTGCCGAAATGTTGCGGGTGACAGAACCAGGTCCATGCGGCTGCTGCCTGTGCACTCGCCGCGAGATTTGAGACCGAGAATTTACCGGCCACGTCGACCACGTCGACCCCGTGTGCGCCATAGACGTTCAGCAGGACCGCGTTGAGGGTCTGCACGATCTGCTGGGACGCTGCCGCCAGACCCGGGTCAACCGGCAGCACACAGGCGACCGGGTTGTAGTACGTCATCCCGACGATGCGTACGTCTGGCGCGGTCGCCTGTAGCTCGTCGAGGATGCGATCCAGATTTGTGGCGATCCGCGTCAGGCCCTGCTGAATGCAGGCAGGGCTGAGCGTGCTCAGGCAGGGCAGCACATCGTTGCCGCCGATGTCGATGGTCACCACCGAGACCTTGCCCTTATGAGCGTGCAGGAAGTTGACTGCCTCGTCGATCTGCACCTTGTGCGGGTAAAGACCCCGATAGAAGTCGGGCGACCCGCACGAAGAGGCCACGCCCGGCAGTTGCGAGCCGCCGAGCAGGGAGACGGTGCTCTCGCCGCCGCAGGAGATGTTATCCAAGTCCAGTTTGGGATCGTCGGCCGACAACGCCGCGTGCACCAGCGGCACGTAGCCGTCGGGTGAGTAGTACGGCTGCCCCGGCACAAAGAACTGGAAGCCCTGCGCTAGAGAGTCGCCTAACGCGAGGTAATAGTGGGTCGCACTGTCGTCATCCGCGGCGGCCTGTGCGCTCGGGACAGCGACTGCGGCCAAGGCGACAACTACTGTGAGCAGAACCTTCAAGGCGCGGCGCATAGCCGTCTCCCTTCGTCTGCGACCGTGGGTGGGTTTCCGACCGGGACTACAAGCGGGGTGGACACCACTGTAGGCGGAATATGTCCACGCCGCAGCCCGGGAAGACCGTACGCAACCACATATCCAAGTCTTCGTTCGCAGCAGGCCTAGCTCAGGCGCTGTTGCCTGTCCCGGGCATCCGGCCAGCCGTCACAACCTGACCATGGCGAGGCGGTAGACCTTCCACCCCAGGACGAGATGGAAAACGATGAGTACGAGAAAGCCGACCACGGCGATTGGGGAGAGAGGATCGATCAGCAAGACAACTGCCGCTACGACACCGATCACCCCGAGTACTACGGTGACGCCGCCAAAGCGCTTGCCGAAGTCCGGCGACCCGAGCATGGCCACGCCGAGTGCAATCAGACCTACTGGCAGAAAGGCGAGTCCCACGATGAGCAGCGCATCGAACATGCCCTGCGTCGCCTGCCACAAGAGGACGAGTGTCGCCTGATCCCCAGGGGTCGCCCCAGGAGCGTGAAAGAGATCGGAGATTCGACCGGTTACGACATGCGGGAGTGCTCCGGCTGCGAGCACGACGAGACCCGCAATGCCCAGGACGCTCCCGAAGAGAGCGGGCGCGAGCCTTTCTCCGCGGAGAGCGCGATACAGGGCGAGGAAGTGCGTGACCCACAGGATGAGGACTACCAGGTAAAGGCCATTCTCAACCGTGCGCGCCGCTCTGATATCGGGGAACCTCGTGACCGGCCCCCCGGGGCCGGCGGGATCCGGACCCACGAACGCGATGACAATAACGAAGACGAGAATGAAGGTGATGCCACCAAGGACACCGGCCAGACCCCCCCATCGCAGAACGCTTCTGTCTTCCTCCACCTTCCGTACTTCACGCATCACTAATCTCCTCCTTAGAAGTCGCTGTGGCTCAGCCTGCCGGAGAGCGCCCCGTGCACCGCTTCCGTCGATGGTCGACATCAGCAGACTTTGGTATGCATTCGGGGATCGACTTTGGTCGGATGCAGAGGACCCGCCGCCGCCGTATCGTTTGATCATGGCTATCCGGTCGGTTCCCGAGTATCGGCGGCTGCTGCCTGCCGCGCTGCTCACCGAACCCGACCCCGACGAGGCAGACCGGATCCGGCGCTCACCGCGCGACTGGGTGGTCGATGCCGTGTTCTTCCTGCTGGCCGTCGGCTTCACCGTGCTCACCGTGGTCGACAACATCGAGCACGGGGTCGCGCTTGGGACGCTTGTCGTGGACGCGACGTTGGGCGGGCTGAGCTGTCTCGGGGTGTGGCTACGCCGGCGGTGGCCGGTCGGCTTCGCGCTGATCGTGGCTCTGTTCAGCGTCTACTCGCTGGCCGCCTCCGGTGTCGCATTGATCGCACTGTTCACGGTGGCTGTGCACCGCAGTCTGCCCGTGGTCGGCGCGGTCGTGGCGGTATTCGCGTTCGCCTCGGCTCTCTCGTTGCTGGTCCGGCCGGACCAGCAGGCGCCGAACTGGTCGCAGGCCGTGCTCGGAGCCGTCCTTTTCGCGGCGGTACTCGCCTGGGGGATGTTCGTCCGAGCCCGGCGCCAGCTCGTGCTGTCCCTACGCGAGCGGGCCCAACGGGCCGAGTCCGAACAGCATCTGCAGGTCAGCCAGGCCCGCCAGCTTGAACGGAACCGGATCGCCCGCGAGATGCACGACGTGCTCGCTCACCGCATTTCATTGTTGAGCCTGCACTCAGGGGCGCTGGAGCTGCGTCCCGACGCTCCGCCCGAGGAAATTGCCCGCGCCGCCGGCGTTATCCGGGACAGCGCCCACGAGGCGCTGGAGGATCTTCGGGAGGTGATCGGCGTACTCCGCGTGGACCGGGTCGGCGAGGACCCGACGGATCAGGCACCGGACCGGCCGCAGCCCTCGCTTGTCGACCTCCCCGAACTCGTTGACGAGTCGCGGCGCGCCGGGATGCGGGTGCAGCTCGACTGTGAGGTGGCCGATCTGACGGCCGTACCGGCGGCGATCGGGCGCAACGCGTACCGGATCGTGCAGGAGGGACTCACCAATGCCCACAAGCACGCACACGACGTCGAGGTATCGGTGACGGTGCGCGGAACCGTGGGCGACGGCCTGAGCGTCGAGGTGCGCAACCCGTGGCTGGTGGGCGCCGCCAGCACCGCGGGCATTCCAGGTGGAGGCACCGGCATCATCGGGCTCGCCGAACGGGCCAGCCTCGCCGGTGGACGGCTGGAGCACGGCAGTACGCCCGAAGGTGACTTCCGGCTCTTTGCGTGGCTACCGTGGCCGGCGTGAACGCCGCCGTCCGTGTCCTCATCGTCGATGACGACCCACTCATCCGGGCCGGCCTCGCGATGATCCTCGGCGTATCAACCGACCTGAACGTGGTGGGCGAGGCGGCCGACGGCACCGAGGTGGCCGCCGCGGTCGACGCCTGCGCCCCAGATGTGGTGCTGATGGACATCCGGATGCCCAAGCTCGATGGCCTCGCCGCCACCGAACTGCTGCGCGCCCGGCCCAACCCTCCCGAGGTCATCGTGCTGACCACCTTCCACGCCGACGAGCAGGTACTCCGTGCCCTGCGCGCCGGAGCCAGCGGCTTTCTGCTCAAGGACACCCCGCCCACCGAGATCCTGCGCGCGATATCCCGGGTGGCGGCCGGCGAGCCGATCCTGTCGCCGACGGTGACCCGCCAACTCATCGCCCACCTCGGCGACACCGGCGCCGATGCTCGGCGGCGGCACGCCCTCGGCGTGCTGGGCCGGCTCAGCGAACGGGAGCGGGAGGTGGCCGTGGCCATCGGTCGGGGCAGGTCCAACGCCGAGATCAGCGGCGAGCTGTTCATGAGCGTGGCGACCGTGAAAGCCCACGTGTCCCGGATACTGACGAAGCTCGACCTCAACAACCGTACCCAGATCGCTCTACTCGCCCACGACGCCGGCCTGACCGGATAGCCACGCAGAGCGCCGCGGTCTGCGTGTCGGCGGGGAAGAACGACTCGATGGCCGGCTCGGCGACGGTCACGTCCAGCGGCCTGCCGAACGTGGCGGTACTGATGAAGGCGAGCTTCTTTGTGTCCTGGCGGATTCGCGGCGGTACCACGACAGTGTCGGCGCCGACGGCGTTCCCCGGCTCCCCGCCGCAGTTCCTTGAAGGTTCCTGGTCGCGTTACGCGCCGGCACCGCGACGGCGGAGCCAACCGATGAGAACTACCACGACCGACCGGATCACGCGCGATCGGTGGAGATGATTCAGGCGGCTGAGCACTGCACGTTACTCGCGATCCGGACGACCTGACCCGGGGCCGCTGCGCAGGGTCAGCCGCACGGTTCGTGGCTCTCGGTGGGCAGGCAACTCGCGTCGGTCGGACATTCGGTGGAGCCGAGCTGCGCTGTGGAGACTCCCACGCCGTCCTCAAGCTCGTAGAATCACAACGGCGCCGCAGTCTCGTTGACGCGCCGAGAGCTCCATGTCGGCGATCACCGCATCTCTGGTGTAGAGTCAGTAGTTAGGAGAGTCCTTCGGGGCTTCCGATCCAGCCTTAGGCCCCGCGCGAGCGGGGTCTTTGTGCTTCTCCGGGCTACCGCTGGGAATCCAGCAATGGCGGTGCTGCACCGTCGGCTGGATTCGGGACCACAGCGCCTCATTGGCTCGGGTTGCCCTCGGGTCGGACTCCGTGTGGGTCTCGAGGCGGCGATACATGAACGCGAGCATGTCCGCGGCTTGCACTAGCCGGCTCGAATGCGACGGAGCAAAGTGCAGAGTGTCAACGATTCGATCTAGCAGCTGCGATCGGTAGCCCTTCGTTCCCTGGGTGCGATACGCGGACAAATCTGCGCGGTGCTTCGCCGGTTCGTCGACGTCGTCGGCGATCACGAGTGACGTCTTGTATGCCGGTCAGTTCGCGGATGGGCCGTTCGCCGTCATCGTGGTATTTGGCACATGCTATCGGCGAGTTGTTGCGCCAGGCTCCCCACAGAACGTTTTGCTGTTCGAAGTATTCCAGGGTGGCGAAACCGTCCCACGTCGGCGACCGTGGAACGCCGCCGAGAGTTGAATGACAAGATCGTTGATACTTCGAGGCATCCGGCCAAACCTACGGCTATCGGCGCGTCCACGCCGCGTTGATCCGGGCCGGGGCCTATGCCGGTCCGGAGCTGGTCCGGGACCTGATGCGCGAGCTGGGCCTGGTCGCCTGCGAGCCCCGGCCGTGGCGGCTGACCACCGTGCCCGACCCGCCTGAGCCGAGCCCGTTGAGTCGGTCGGAACCTGACGCCTGGGATGGGAATCTAGGTTGGCATGAAACGTCTGGTCGTTCCGGTCGCCCTGTTGGTCGTGGTCGGTGGATGTACCGGGCCTTGGCCGTCGACCCCGCCCTCTGCTGATCCGGCGCCGGTGTCGGCGCAGCCGCTGCGACCGCGGGCCGGGCACAGCGCGACGCTGTTGGCCGACGGCCGGGTGCTGCTCGCCGGTGGGTGCGCTGTCGATGGTTGTACGACGTCCGAAGTAGAGCCCAGCAGCGAGTTCTATGTGCCGGGCCGCGGATTCGCACCAGGGCCGCCGATGCTGCACCCGCGCAGTAGCCACACCGCCACCCTGCTGCCCGACGGCCGCGTCCTCATCGTGGGCGGGTGGGCTAAGGAGGGGACCACGTCGCTCGCCGAGGCGGAGATGTTCGACCCGACCACCGGCACGTTCCAGCCCGCTGGGACCCTCCAGGGTGGCGCCACCCTGCTGCCCGACGGGCGGGTGCTGATCGCCGGCGGCGGAAACGGGCCGGGAAACCTCACCGCCGGCGTGGAGATCTTCGATCCGGCCACCGGCTCGCTTACTCCGGGTCCAGCAATGCCGCAGCCGCGCCAGGCGGCCTCGATCGTACTGCCCGATGGCGACATCCTGATCACCGGTGGCCAGGACGGACCCCAGCACGGGCTTTCGTCCACGGTCATCTACGACCCCGGCAGTGGTGATTGGCGGGCGGGCCCGAAGATGGGCTCGCCGCGATTCAAGCACGCCATCACCATGCTGGATGATAACCGGATCCTGGTGCTGGGCGGCACCACCGACGACACCGAGCTGCTAGCCAGCACCGAGGTCCTCGACCTCGCCGCCAACGAGTTCGCCCCCGGCCCGGTGATGACCGCACCCCGGTACAAGTTCGCCGACGCCGTCGTCCGCACGACGACCGGCCGCCTGGTCGTCGCCGGCGGAACCCAGGTCGACGTGCTGGCACCCGACGGCCAGAGTTTCGGCGCGATCACCATCGGCACCGGGGCGCGGCGGTGGGTGCCGACAGCCACGGCGCTGCGGGACGGCACGGTCCTGGTCGTCGGGGGGTACGACGATCGGATCCGCGTGCATTCCGACGCCCACATCGTCGAAGCCGGTCCGTAAGTCTCCGATTCTCGGTTCGGAACCGCGCAATACTGTTGCGCACGACACCTCGTAGCTCGCGGTCCCCGTTGCCAGCAGCGCGGCCCCGACGTGATGTCGGAAGATGCTGCCGCGGTGATTGCCGCCACCCGGCCAAGCACCCGCGGCGGTTGCCCACAGGCGGCACACACGGCGCTGGGCGGGGCGGGCGCAGGCCGCGCCCGCCCCGTACCGACTGCTACGCCTTAGTCAGGGTGCCGCAGTCGCTCTGAAGCTCCAGACCCTTGTCGGAGGACTTGACGGTGATGGTGAACTTCGCGCCGGACTTCACGTTGTCGTTCGCAAGAATGTCGTCGAACTCGCCCGAGAAGCCGGAGAGCCTGGCCCAGTAGCACGAGCCGGTCGCCGTGCCGCGCCAGGTGCCGGGGTGGATGTCCTTGCCCACCATGAGCGTGCCGAACTCCTCGCTGGTCTTGTTGCTCTTCGGCACGGTTCGCAGGAACGCGATCGGCATGAGCGCGGCGCAGTCGGTCTCGAAAGCGCGGTCGCGTGTTCCAATTGTCACGGTGACGTATTCGTCGTCGCTCGCGTTGCCGTTCGCAATGATCGAGTCGAAGCTACCGTCGGTTTCCTTGAGCCGGGCCCAGTATCCGCAGCCGACGCCGCGGTACGTGCCGGCCTTGATGTCGGTGCCGACGAGGAGCGTGCCCTGCTCCGTGACCGTGCCCGGAGGGAGGGTCGGCTCGGCCGGCTGGGTCGGCTCGGCCGTGGCGGCCGGTGCGTTTGTCGCGGCTCCGGGCGCCGGTGCCACGTTCGTGCCTGCCTGCGTAGGGAGACTGAGTGGGTTGGACTTGTCACCGGCTCCGCTGGCGAGGACCGAAGCGATTCCGCCGATGCAGCAGAGCGCGGCGAGGACCCCCACGACAGACAGGACGACAACGAGGGTCTTCCTGCTCTTCTTGGAAGGCTGGGGTGTAGCCGTCTGCGGCGTCACGGTCGGGTCGCCGGGGACGATTTGGACTGGCTGAGACATTGGTGCTCCTCGGGTGTGGTCGGTGGGCCGCCGTTGCGGAGCGACGGCAGCGGTCTTCACCCGCTTGCTGGATATTGCTGGGAAAGACTGGAAGAAGCGTATAGTCGGGGTACGACAAAGCCCGACCCACGTGCTCCCGATGGTGCGAGGGGGGCCTGCTGCGGAGGGGATCAGCGCCGGCCATATGCACGAGGGAGCTTGATATCCGATTGCAGCGATGGATATGGTAGGAGAACCTGGTGTATGGAGGAGGATGCCGATGTCCAAGACGCTTATTGACCTGGACGACGCCGCGCTCGCCGAGGCGATGGCGGAGTTGGGTACGAAAACGAAGGTCGACACGGTCAACCGGGCGCTCCGGGACGTAGCCGAGCGTCGAGCCGAACGGCGTCGGCGCGCGCTGGAGACCTTCGATGAGATTTCTCGGAACCTCGAAGAATTCGATCGAGGCGAGGCATGGCGTCGGTAGGCGTGACCGCGCTGCACCTGGTCGACACGTCCGCGTGGGCACAGCGCCTCCATCACGAGCAGGCGCGCGGCCGCATCGATGCGCTGTTCTCAGCCGACCGCGCCGCGACCTGCCTACCGGTCGCGCTCGAGGTCCTCTATCGGGCGCGGAACTCGTCCGAGCTGGACCGGCAATGGGAGGCGTTACGGCAGCTTCACTGGCTCGAAGTGACTCCCGATGCCAAGATCGCGGCAATTGACGTCATGCGTAAGCTGGCTAAGGTCGGGCAGCACCGTACGCCCATCCCAGACGTCATGATCGCGGCGGTGGCGCAGGCCCATTCAGCTACTGTCTTGCATTACGACAGCGACTTTGAGCGCATCTGCGCAGCAACAGGTCACCCGCACGAGTGGATCGTCTCGCGCGGCACCGGCCACGGTGGAGCCAACCCCTGAGCTGGCCGGTCCTTGAGCAGGTAGCCACACGCGCCGGCGCGCAGCGCCCAGACCACGTACTCCTCGTCGTCGAAGGTGGTCAGCATGGCGAAACATCGAGCAGTTGATCTCGCGAGCACGGGATCCGTGCTACACTGATCCCGTGGCCAATCTGACATTGAGTGTGGATGAGGACCTGCTACGCCGAGCCCGCATCCGCGCGCTCGAGCGCGGCACGACCGTTAACGCGCTCGTGCGCGACTATCTGGAGACGTTCGTCGGGCCAGACGAGGTACGGCGGGCGTTAGACAAGATCGCCGAGATCACCGAGCGCAGCCAGGCGTCGAGCGGCCCCGGTGGGCGACGATGGCGCCGGGACGACGTGTATGAGTGATCGGGCCTTTCTGGACACCAACATCTTTGTCTACGCCGTTGACAACGCCGACGCGTACAAACAGAAGCTCGCCCGGAGTGTCCTGCGCACAGTGAGCGATGCCGCTGTGTCGACGCAGGTCATGAACGAGTTCTTCGTTGTCACGACAAGGAAGCTGGCCGAACCACTCCATCCCGACGCGGCAGCGGCCGTCATCGACGAAATGGCCAAGCTCGTCTGTGTAACCGTTGACGCGGCCCTCATCCAGTCGGCGATCCGCGCCGGACGCCGGTGGAATCTGTCGCACTGGGACGCGCTGATGGTCGAAGCCGCACGGCGGGCAGGCTGCGACAGACTGCTGACCGAGGATCTCAGTCACGGCGCGGTCTACGATGGACTGCGGGTGGAGAATCCCATCCTGTCATAGGTGGCCGTGGTCGCGGGCGTATATGGCGGCCTGCGTTCGGTCGCGGAGCCCGAGGCGATCCAGGATCCGCGACACGTGGTTCTTTATGGTGCCCTCACTCAGGTACAGCCGAGCGGCGATCTCACGGTTGGTGAGACCCGCCGCGACCAGGCGAAGTACTTCGATCTCCCGGGGTGTCAGGACGGAGTCCTGGGCTGGCGCGGAAGATGCGGGCGGTGGGCCAGCGCGGTCGAGCGCGGCGCTCAGGCGCGCGGCAGCCGCAGGGTCGAACTGGATCACGCCCGCTTTCGCGAGCCGAACCGCCGCCGCGAGCTCGGCCGCTGGCCGGTCCTTGAGGAGGTAGCCACTCGCGCCGGCGCGCAGCGCCCGGACCACGTACTCCTCGTCGTCGAAGGTCGTCAGCATGACCACCCGGCATCGCGGGGCGGACCGGGCCAGCTCCGCCGTCGCCGACACGCCGTCGAGATTCGGCATCCGGACGTCCATGAGCACCACGTCCGGATCGAGTGTCAGCGCACACTCGATCGCCTCGCGCCCGTCGGCCGCCGTGCCCACGACAGTGATTCCGGGCTGGATGTCGAGCAGTGACGCGATGCTTTCCCGGATGAGCTGCTGATCGTCCACGACCAGGACCCGGACGATCTCGTCCGTCATGGCGTTCGCCGACGTGGCACCGCCACGGCAAGGCGAGTCCCGCCGCCCGGCCGACTGTCCACAGTGATCGAACCGCCCACGAGGTGGATCCGCTCTCGCATGCCTCGAAGACCGAAGCCCTCCTGGTCCGGCGAGAATCCGCGCCCGTCATCGGTGACGACGAGGCTGGCCGTCGACGGGTCACAGTGGACGACCACCGATGCGACGCTCGCCCGCGAATGCCTCCGGACGTTGGTGAGGCCCTCCTGCGCCGCGCGGTAGAGAGCCATGAGCGCCGCTGGGTCGTACGCGCTCTCGTCGCCGTGCCAGTCCATGGTGACCGACAGCCCACCATCCCCCGATCCACGCACGAGGTCGGCCAGCGCTTTGGAGAGCCGGAACGGGGCCGACTCGTCGCGAAGTGTGCTCACGGAACGCCGTACATCATCGAGTGCGTGCCGTGCGGAGGTTCTGGCGTGGTCCAGCGCCTGGTCGGCCGCCGCCGGATCGCGGTCCCGGAAGGTTGCGGACTTCTCCAGTAGAACCGCGATCGCCGTGAGGTGATGCCCGAGACCATCGTGGATGTCGCGCGCCACGCGGTTGCGTTCGGCCGTTGCCGAGAGCTCCGCCACCTGCGCCGCCGATGCCTGCAGCCGGGTATGCGCGGCCTGTAGCTGCGTGCGGGCCCGCCACTCGTTGGCCGCGACCGCTGCCATGGCGACGGTCAGGACCAGTCCGACGATGAACATCAGAAGGTCGGACACCTGCTCGGTCTGCCGGTGCCAGTCCGGCACGGTCAACTGGAACACGACGGCGACGAACCCCACGCAGACGAGGCCGGTGGCGACGCTGACCGCCCGCCCGAAGGCGAAGTACGCCGTGAAGGGCAGGAGCAGGAACAGAATCCGGGACATCCCGGACCCGTCGCCCGCTGCGATCGCCACGAACAGCCCGAAGCGGGTCACCAACAGCGCGACCGCAGGCCACCTGGTTGTGCCGGTCGGGAACCGGTGCCGTTCGGCGAAGTCGAGCGCCGCCGCGGCGGCGAGTCCTCCTAGGAAGAGCCACGGTCGGGTCTCGCCCAGGCCGGCGATCCCGGCATACCCGCCGGCGAGCAGCACCGCGACATAGAGGACGGGTGCGACCCAGGGCACCGGCGGGGACACCCCTGCAGGCTACGCCCGACACCTTCACCTGCGGAACGGTCGATCGGCACGTGCCGGACGGCACGCACACGTGGTGCCACGGCACTGGTCGCCCGGCACTTCTCCTGCCGTACCGGGGATCCGTACGGTCCAGCCATGACATTCCTCGTACGGCTCGGAGCCATCTGTGGCGTGCTGTCGGCGCTGTGCATCGCGGTGCCGGGAGCGATCGAGGTGGCGACCGGCGAAACCCTTGCCACCAGCCTGGTTCTTGGTGCCTCCCCCGCGTTGGCTCTTCCTCTGCTCATAGCTCTCCACATTGGTCAGATGCGGTCCGCCGGCCGCCTCGGCAACATCGGATTCGCTGTCAACCTCGTCGGTCTGGGTCTGTTCGGCGGTGCGGCCTTCGCCCTCAACGTCGTTCTCTTCCCACTCCTTCCGACAATCGGAGATGACCTGGCCGTCGAGACGCGGCTCGCATTGCTGGTCAGCGCCGCCGTGTTCGTCGCCGGTGTCGTCATCTTCGGCGTGGCCATGCTCCGGGCCCGGGTGTACCCGCGTGTGCCGGTGTGGCTCTACCTGCTCGGGTTCCCGCCGTTCGCGCTCGCCGCCCGCCTGCCCGACAGCGCCCTGACCAGCGGGCTGCACGTCGTCGTGGGGGTCGCGCTCGGGTGGCTTGCGGTGTCAGTCTGGGGTGCGGCGCCACGTGGAGATGCGGGCCGTACGATGGAGGGACAGGCCGGATCATGGGTACCCGCCGGCACGGCCTAGGCGGTCTGCGGACGGCCCTGTCGGCGCGCACGACGAACGTGACTCTGCTGCTCTGCCTGATCCTGGTCTTCGCCACGGGCGTCGGCGCAGTCGCGACGGGATCGGCACGCGGTCGCTGGATCGTGATCGCGCACGGCGTCGCCGCGATCGCCGTCATCCTTCTGATTCCTTGGAAGAGCATCGTGGTCAGGCGTGGCCTGCGGCGTGCTCGAGCCAGCCGGTGGGCGTCGCTGCTCCTGGCTCTGCTGGTCGTGCTGGTGCTGGTCGCCGGCATTGTCTCGACCACGGGCCTGGTACGCGAGGTTGGCGGGTTCCTGGTCATGTGGCTGCACATCGCGTTGGCGCTCACCCTGGTACCACTGCTCCTGTGGCACATCGTCGCGCGATCAGTGCGGCCGCGCCGGACCGACGTGTCCCGCCGTACGGCGATGCGATGGGGCGTCCTCGCCGTACTCGCGTTGGCGGGTTATGGCGTGGCCGAGTCGACCATCCGCCTCACCGGCGCGCCGGGTGCGAGGCGGCGCTTCACCGGCTCGTATGAGCTCGGCTCATTCGAGCCGGCCCGGATGCCGGTGACGAGTTGGCTGGACGATCCGGTCCCGACCGTCGACCCGGCCCAGTGGCGGCTCGTCATCGTCGACGGCACCGGCCGGCGCGAGCTGACCCTGGCTGACCTGGGCGGCGGCGACGCTCAACTCCGGGCAACGCTCGACTGCACCTCCGGCTGGTACGCCCACCAGGACTGGTTCGGGGTCCCGGTTTCGACACTGGTGCGCCCCGATCCCGAGGCACGCAGCCTTCTGGTGCACTCGGTCACCGGGTACTGGGTGCGATTCCCGGTCGCCGACATCGGACATCTGTTGCTGGCGACCCAGGTTGGTGGTCGGCCACTGAGCTCGGGTCACGGCTACCCGGTGCGGCTGGTCGCACCTAACCGGCGTGGGTTTTGGTGGGTCAAGTGGGTGGACCGGCTCGAACTGCAACCCACGCCAGCCTGGTGGCAGCCGCCCTTCCCAGTTACTTAGCCTTGATCCACGGGTGGGTCGCGTTTGGAGGCTGTCTAAGGAACTGTGATCTTGGCCGAGCGTCGGGATGGGTTGGGTCGCCCGTCCGGATGCCGGGTTGCTCGATGTTTTGCTAGGGCTAGCTGGGTTTGGCCGCGGGCCGCCGTGTGTCGTGTGTGGACGGCCAGGAAGGTGGTGCGTGTGCGGCTGCGGACAGGCGCAGCCATGGATGCTGCCACGGCCAGTGTTGGGGCAGGTGGATCGTGACGCCTCTGGCGTGGCGGGCGACGCGTCCGCGAGGTTGATCAGGTGCCAGCGGATGGTGGCAGGGCGGGCGGTGGCGTAACGGGTGTCCGGCCAGGGCGGCGGCGGCGCGGGTGAGGTTGTGCGCGATCGCGATGCAGGTGAGCCAGGCGTTGTTGGCGTCGAATCGGCCGGAGGGTAGGTGGGCCAGGGGTCCGTCGATCAGCTCGGCGGAGACCTATTCGATGATGGCGTGGCCGCGATGCTGGGCCTCGGCTTGGACGAGTACGAACGGGCTGTCGGAGAACGCGGCGTGGTAACGCCAGACCGGGAAGAGCTGACCCTGACCGTCCACTGTGGTCTTGTTGAGGTCGGCGATGCGACGCACGATTAGCCGCGCAGTGACCTCGTCCCGGGTGGCCTCGACGCGGTGTAGGCGATCTCGGCGATCTGCGCCCGGGACACGAAACGTTGCTGCTCGTCGTCCCAGACTGGGTGCGGGTACTCGATCTCGACCCACGCGTCGGCCGGGATCGCCTCGATCGGGTGCGGACCTTCTTGGCGACCCGGATGGTGATGGAGAACCGCACGCCAGCGCGTCGGCAGGCGGCGATGACCTTGCGGAGTAGAACGCCGAATCGGCCTGCGGGTGGAGAATCCGCTCCGTACGGAAGAGTAGACCCGAGCCCAGCCGTATTCATGAAGGGCCGGCTCTGCGCGCAGCGGGCGGCTCGCGATGCCGCCTTCCGGGTTGGGCGGGCCGTGGGCGTCATGCCATACGGTCGAGGATCACCCGGACGAGTTCCATGGATGTGTGCGGGTGCAGGAAGGCGAAGCGTGCGACCGTCTCGCCCTCCCACGCCGAAGGGGGTATGAAAGCGACCTGGTCCTCGTGCAGCTGGTCCGCCCACCGTCGGTATTGTGACGAGTCCCAGCCCACCCGTCGGAAGAGGACAACCGCGAGGTCGGGATCGCGGATCAACTCGAGGTAGGAGCGGGACCGGATCTCAGCAGCGGTCTCCCGCGCCAGCGCGAGCGCCTTCTCTATTGCGTCCGTATACGCCTTCACGCCGTACACGGCCAGCGAGAACCACAGCGGCAGTCCCCGTGCCCGCCTGGTCAGGTGGTACGCGTAGTCGGTCGGGTTCCATTCGTTTGGTTTGTCGTGGATGACGTCGAGGTATGACGCGTCCTGCGTGTGTACGGATCGGGCGGCCGACGGATCGCGGTAGAGCAGCGCGGCGCAGTCGAAGGGGGCGAACATCCATTTGTGCGGATCGACGATGAACGAGTCCGCGTGCTCGATGCCGTCATACTTGTGGCGAACGCTGGGGGCGAACAGGCCGGCACCGCCGTACGCACCGTCCACGTGGAACCACAAGCCGAGTTCGCGCGCCACGGCGGAGACGCCGGCCAGGTCGTCGACGATGCCCGCGTTGGTCGTCCCCGAGGTCGCTACCACGGCCGCCAGTGACGACGCGTCGCCGTCGGCCTCGATCGCCGCCCGCAGCGCGGCCCCGGTGAGGCGGTGATCGGTCGTCTGTACGCTCAGCGCATCCATCTCGAGGATCTTCAACGTGTTCACGATCGATGAGTGCGCGTCGGTTCCGACGGCCACCCGCCACCGTCGGCCTCCGCCTTCAGTCGCCCTTCGCTTGGCCATCTCACGGGCGACGACGAGGGCCGACAGGTTGCCCGCGGAACCCCCCGAGACGAAGCAACCACCGGCCGAGGCGGGCAGCCCGGCGCGGTCGGCGATCAACCGCAGGACCTGGTTCTCGGCGTGCACGGCCCCCGCGGCCTCCAGCCACGAGATGCCCTGGATCGACGCGCAGGAAATCAGCATGTCGAACAGCAGCGATGCCTTCGTGGGCGCCGCCGGAATGAAGCCGAGGAAGCGAGGGCTGTCCGCCGAGATCACCGCCGGGGCCAGCATCGACGTGTAAACGCCCAGCACCTGATCAGGGTTGTGGCCCTCGTCGCCGAGCAGTCCCTTCGTGACCGCATCCAGCTCGGCGGGGTCATGGGAGCCGCGGTCGAGCGGAACCGGGTCCAGTCGTAGCCTATTCTCCGCGTACGCCAGCACGGATCGGATCATCTGCTCGGTCGTTGCGTCGACGGTGTGCATGCGCGGAACGTAAGTGCCGGCTCGCCGGCGAGGCAACAGTCCAGTTGGTCCCGCGGCGACCGTCTACTTAGCCATCGTGAACACCGGCGCAACCGAACCGCGAGTGGAAGGGTGGGTCCATGGCGCGCTACGGCGGGATGTTCGGACCAGATGTCACATTCCTCGGCGTTCAGCGATGCGATCTGGCCGATCGGACCGCCCTCGGCGACGCCGATGTCGTCGTGATCGGCGCGCCCTACGATGCCGGCACGTCCTACCGGGCCGGTGCCCGATTCGGGCCTCAAGCGATCCGCATGACCGACTACCTGCCGCATGACGCCTCCCGGCCGCACCTGACGTTACGAGTGGACCCGCTGCGGGAGCTGACCGTCCTCGACGCCGGTGATGTCGAGATGCCCGGGGCCGAGGCGCGAGCTCCGCTGGACAATTTGGAGGCCGCGGTGAGGATCGCCGCCGAGGCCGGGGCGATACCGGTGATCCTCGGCGGCGACCACACGATCACCTGGCCGGACGTCACCGGAGTCGCGCGGGCCCTTGGGTGGGGCCGCGTCAGCGTCATTCACTTCGACGCGCACGCCGACACAGGCCAGGTCCAGTTCGGCTCGCTGATCGGCCATGGGCTGCCCATGCGCCGGCTCATCGAGTCCGGCGCGTGTCGGGGCGACCGGTTCCTGCAGCTCGGTCTGCGCGGCTACTGGCCCGAACCCGAGGATCTGCAGTGGATGGCCGAGCAACGCATGCGCTCGTACGAGATGCACGAGATCGTGCAGCGGGGCCTGTCCCCATGCCTCACGGAGGCCTTCGCGATCGCGACCGACGATTGCGACGGCGTCTTCGTCTCCGTGGATATCGATGTCACCGACCCGGGCTCCGCTCCGGGCACCGGTACGCCAGAGCCGGGCGGCCTTCATCCACGCCAGCTTCTCGACACGATCCGGCGCATCGCCATCGAGCTGCCGGTCGTGGGCATGGACGTGGTCGAGGTCTGTCCGCCGTACGACACCTCTGACGTCACCGCGTTTCTCGCCAACCGGGTGGTGCTCGAGATGCTCTCCGGGATCGCCTACCGACGAAAGGGAGGCACGTGGGCCGACATCCCGCCCACCCTCCTCGAGGGCCGGCTCCCCTGACGACTGCCACATCACGGCCGGCGGGCTGCGCGCCCGACGGCTCCGCTCACTGGCCGCCGTCTCGGCGGGAGTTGAGTAACTGCACGCCCGTCCACAGCTCCATCCGTACTGCGGTGACGTCCAGATCACGGCCGAGCAGTTCCTCGACTCGACGCATCCGGTGCCGCAACGTGTGCCGGTGCACTCCGAGCGCGGCGGCGGCGGCATCCCACTGACCGTTGTGCTCAAGCCAGGCACCGAGTGACCTGAGGAGGTCGCCCCGGCCAACGGCGTCGTGGTTGATCAGCGGGCGGAGGAGGGACTCCGCGAACGCCGTGGCCTGCGGACTCGCGAGCAGGCCCAGCAGCCCTGCGGCGCCGATGTCGGCGAACGTCGTGTAACGGCGGCCGGTTCGCAGGCCGGCCTGCAGCGCCTGGTCGGCCTCGCGATGGGCTCGGGCTAGCTCGGCCAGCCCGGCCTCGGCCGACTCGCCCATGGTGAGGCGGTTCGACGCACCGGCACCGGCGAGTGCGCGAGCCCGTATTGTTCCGGTCGCCGAGTAGACGATCGCCGCGCGGCCGGCCACAGTCGCGAAGAAGACGCGCTCGCGGGCCGCCGAGGCGGCAGAATCGATGACTTCGAGAAGCTCGTCCCGACTCGACGCCCGCCCCGCCACGAGCAACAGCCGCACGGGCTCACTCGGCAGGTCCCCCCAGAGGTCGCGGGCGAGACGGTGGGCTCGATCGAGTTCGCCGCCCAGGAGCAGATCGAAGATGGTCGTTCGGAGGTGGGACTCCGTGGTGCGCAGCGCGGTCGCCTGCGCGAGCATGAGCGTGAGGAGTAACACGGCGGTGTTGAGGACGTTGCGCTGCTCCTGTGTCGGCCGGCTCGCGGTACCGACCGCCAGGAACCCCCGGGTACGGTGTCCGGGGCGCAACGACTGCACGACGATCTGGTCGCCATCGATGGACAGCGTGGTGCTCACCGGCGTGTTGAGGTCCCGGAGGCGCTCGAGCTCCCGAGCCAGCCACGGACCCTGCTGTGCGGCGCCGGCCGGTGCGGCGTGCGCCACCGACCCCGCGGCGTCGAGCAACACCGCCCAACCGTCGAGCCTCTCGGCGAGCCGGCGTATCAGCCCCGCGGCGCCCGATGCCACCGCCGTGCGGGTGAGTTCCTGCTGAGCCTGAAAAGTTCGGGTCAGCTCGGCGTACTGGTCAGCCGCGAGCGCCTCCCAGACGATGCGGCTGATGGCGATGAACGATGTCTGTTGCGGCACCCGAATGAGAGGCAGGTGCCGCGCCTCCGCGGCCGCGACCAGTGGTTCCGGCACGGTGTCGTGAGCCGCGCCCACTCCGAACCCGAGCCCCGCGACGTCGGTGCGGACGAGGCGATCGACATAATCCGCCACCTGCGTGCCGCCGGCGGCTCCGGCGGCGGGGCCGGCACCGAGCCACAGCCCGACAGAAAGCAGCAGTTCGCGTCCGTCCAGGTAGGCGGTGGGGTCCACCAGTTCGCTGTTGTGCACCCACGAGATCGCCCGGCCCAGCCCATCAGGAGCCGCCAGCACGGTGAGCCCGAGCGCCGGCTGCCGGATGAGTGCGCTGAGCGTGACAGGCATGCGGTCCTCGACACGATGTCGAAGTCGACTCCTCGACTTATCCTACGGTGCCATATCGGCGCGGCGTTGGGCAGACCTATCGTCATCCACATCCATCGAGGGGGCGGCGGGCGGCCCGGAGCGACCAGGGGACGGGTACTCGTTATGGACATCTGCCAGGTCTCGGCGACCGCGCTCGCCACGGCCCTGCGGCGCGGAGAGGTCTCCGCGACGGAGATCCTGGATGCGGTGCTGCAGCGAGCCGACGAGATCGCGTCGCCGATCAACCCGTTCAGCGCTCGGTTGGATGACCGGGCTCGGCGCGCAGCCCGGGCCGCCGACGAGGCGCTGCGCCGCGGTCGGGGCGGACCGCTGGTTGGCATCCCGGTCAGCACGAAGGACTCGCATTGGATGGCCGGGATCGAGAGCACATCCGGCTCGCGGTCGCGGATTGGCTTCATCCCCAACGAGACGGTCGGTTCCATCGAGAGGCTTGAGGCCGCCGGTGCGGTGATCTTCGCCCGCACCACCGTGCCCGAGTTCTGTTACTCGGGTACGACCGAGTCGGACCTGTTCGGCCGTACGGCGAATCCGTGGAACCTCGACCGGACCGCAGGTGGCTCCTCGGGGGGCGCGGCCGCCGCGGTGGCCGCGGGCTGCGGTCCCCTCTCATTGGGCGGCGACGGCGGTGGGTCCATCCGGATCCCGGCCGCCTTCTGCGGGATCGTGGGGTTCAAACCCACACTCGGGTTGGTCCCGCATGAGCCGTCGTCATCGGGTTGGAAGACGCTCGTGGCCATTGGTCCCATGGCTCGATCGGTGGCTGACGCGCGACTGCTGCTGACCGCGGTCGCCGGCCCCGACCCACGCGACCGCCACAGCCTGCCGCCGGTGCCGCTGGCCGCCCCGGTGCCGGAGCCGGCCGAGCTACGTGTCGTGGTATCGGAGGATCTCGGGTTCGCCGCACTCGACGCCGACGTTCGCCGCTCGTTTCGTGGCACAGTCGACCGGCTGGCGGACGCCGGCGTACAGATCATCGCCGACGCCCCAGGTCTGCCCACCTCGGTGCATGCGTGGAGCGCCATCGCTCTCGCCGAGGCCTACTTCTCCGAGCGCGATGAGTTCACGCACCGCCGGGCGGATCTGGGCGACCGGGCCGTCGAGTTCATCGAGGCCGGTGGCTCCGTCACGAACGAGCAGTACGTCTTGGCGCAGTTCGCCCGCGAGCACATCCACCGTGCCTACGCGGACCTGTTCGCCCGCACTGGCGCCTCCGTCCTGCTCACGCCGACTCTCGGGTGTGAGGCGTTCCCCGCCGACCAGCGGTACCCCGAAACCATCGGCGGTGTGCCGGTCGGGCCGCCGGAGCTCGACTGGGCGCCGTTTCTGTATGACGCAAATCTGGCGGGTCTACCCGCCTGCGCGCTGCCGATGGGGCTGGGCGATGACGGGCTGCCGTTGTCCATGCACGTTCTCGGTCAGCGCTGCGACGACGGGAGAGTACTGGCCGCCGCGCAGATCATCGAACAAGTCATCGACTTCTCCGCCCGACCGACACCCCAGGCCTGAAGGGGGGCCACCATGACCGGCACGCCGGCGAAGCTTCGCGGGATCTCGGATCTGCGGGAATTCTTCCGTACCAACGAGACGCCGATCTATTTCATCTCGCCCACCGCGTTCAACCTGCTCGGCATCGACCGCTGGGTCCGCAACTTCCACTACGTCACCTACTTCGACTCCTTCGAGGGAACTCACCCCAACGTCTTCGTTCCCGCCGAGCGAGAGCCGCGCGAGTTTCAGTCCATTGAGGACATCTGCAACTACCTGCTCAGCCACCGCGAGGTGATGAGCTGGGTCGGCTCGCACGGTCCCGACGGCAAGGCCGTCTTCGTGATGTTCGATGAGGAGAGCGAGGCCCTCGCGACGGAGGCCGGGCTGCGCGTCGCCCACCCTCCGGCCGCGCTGCGCCACCGCATCGACTCGAAGATAGTGACCACGCGACTCGGGAACGAGGCCGATGTCCCCAGCGTGCCCAACGTGCTCGGCCGCGCGGCCGACTACACCGAGCTGAAGAAGCTGGCGAAGGAGGCCGGCCTCGGCAAGGACCTCGTCGTGCAGATGCCCTACGGCGACTCGGGCAAGACGACCTTCTTCATCAAGGGCAAGGCGGATTGGGACAAGTACAGCGCCAAGGATCCACTGCACGAGCATGACCTGAAGGTCATGAGGCGCATCAACCACCGTGCGGTCGCGGTCGAGGCGGTGCTGACCCGGCACGGCACGTTGGTCGGCCCCTTGATGAACGACATCACGGGTCATCCGGAGCTCACGCCGTACCGCGGCGGATGGGCCGGCAACGACTATCCGGCGACGCTGACGAGCGCGCAGAAGCAGCGGGCTCGCGAGATGACAGCCCGGCTGGGCGACCGGTTGGCCGACGAGGGCTACCGCGGGTTCTTCGAGGTCGACTACCTCGTCGACCTCGACACCGAGGATCTCTATCTCGGCGAGCTCAATCCTCGGATCAGCGGAATCAGCTCAATGACCAACGTGACCGCGGGCGCCTACGCCGATATGCCGCTGTTCCTGTTCCACCTGCTCGAGTACCTCGACGTCGACTATGACGTGGATATCGACGAGATCAACGAGCGGTGGTCGCGCGAGGCCGCGGTGGACGTCTGGAGCCAGATCATCGTCAAGGAGACCGGAGAACGGGTGGAGCTGCTCACCCACGCGCCAAAGACTGGGATCTACGAGCTCGCGGCCGACGGTGCGGTCAGCTTCCGCCGGTGGGGCAACGACTGGCACGGCATCCACCGTCAGTCCGAGGCCTTCTACCTTCGCATCCTGGCTCCGGGCGACTACCGCTACCACGGTGCGGACCTCGGCGCGCTCGTCACCCGCGGCCGCCTACAGACCGACGACAACCGGCTCGAGGAGCGCTGCAAGCAGTGGATCGCCGGACTCCGGCATCAGTTCGCCGGCACGCCGATCGCTCCCCAGGAGCCGCCGCCGGTCGGCCCATTGGCCTTCAAGATGGCCTGACCGGGGCCGGCCGAGGAGACGTCGAAACAGGAGGGACGAATGGGGACGACAGGACATGCGGCGGACCCGGCGACCGTGGGCACGACGCACCCACTCGACCCGTTGACCGCCGAGGAGTTTCGGCAGGTGTCCGCGATACTCCGGCGCGAACGGGGGCTGGACGAGCTTTGGCGGTACGCGTCCGTCGAGCTCAAGGAGCCTGGCAAGGAAGCCCTCCGCGCCGCGCAGGGCGATGACGCGACCCGCCGTGAGGCGGTTGCCGTCTGCTGGAACCGGCAGGACGGCCAGGCCTACCGGGCCATGGTGTCGCTGACCGACGGGACGGTCATGGACTGGGCCCACCTGCCAGGCCAGCAGCCCAACATGACTGTCGACGAGTGGCACGAGTGCGACGAGATGCTGCGGGCCGACCCCAGCGTGGCGCAGGCCCTGGCTCGGCGCGGGGTCACCAACCTCGACCTTGCCCTCGTGGACGTCTGGGCGTACGGGGCGGCTCTCGTGCCGGAGCGCTACCGCGGTCTGCGCATCGGGTGGGGTGACGTGTGGTACCGCGGCAGTCCCGAAGGAAACCCGTACGCCCACCATGTGCGGGGACTTCACCCGATCGTCGACCTCAACCGGATGCGGCTGCTCGAGATCGAGGACAGCGCTGACGGGGACGAAGCCGACGACGCGCCGACCGTCATGGGTGAGTACCTGCCGGCGCTGATCCCGACCGGGCTTCGGGAGGTGAAGCCGCTGCACATCAGTCAGCCCGAGGGGGTCTCGTTTACGCTCGACGGCCACCTGCTGTCCTGGCAGAACTGGCAGATGCGGCTTGGCTTCAACTACCGCGAGGGTCTGGTGCTGCACACCGTTGCCTTCGTCGACGCCGGCCGGGTGCGGCCGGTGGCCCACCGGCTCTCGTTCGCGGAGATGGTCGTGCCGTACCGCGACCCGACCGCCGACCACTACCGCCGGACCGCCTTCGACATTGGCGAGTGGGGTCTTGGCTTCATGACAACCTCGCTCGAGCTTGGCTGTGACTGCCTGGGCGAGATCGCCTACCTCGACGCTGTGCTGACCGACTCGCGGGGCGAGCCGCGCCCGATCAAAAACGCCGTCTGCATCCACGAGGAGGACAACGCGATCCTGTGGAAGCACGTGGACCACGTTCACGGCGCTGAGGTGCGCCGGGCGCGCCGGCTAGTGATCTCCTTCCATGTCACGGTGGCCAACTACGAGTACCTCGTCTATTGGCGCTTCTACCAGGACGGAAACATCGAGTGCGAGGTACGCGCCACCGGAATCCTCGTCACGTCACACTTCCCGGATGGCCACCAGCCGCCAACGGGGACACTGGTCGACGAGCGCACGTACGCGCCATTTCACCAACACTTCATCGTGGCCCGCCTCGACCTCGACATCGACGGGCCGGCCAACACCGTGTACGCGACCGAATCCGAGGCGCTGCCGGTCACCGAGGACAACCCGCACGGGCTGGCGCTGGTCGTCCGCAACACGCCTCTGCTCACCGAGGCCGACGGTCGGCAGGACTACGAGTGGCACACGCAACGGGGCTGGAAGGTGGTAAACGATAACGTCGCCAACTCGCTCGGCACCCCGGTGGGCTACAAGCTGGTGCCGACGGGCTGCTTCCCGGCGCTGCTCGACGCCTCGTCCCCGGTGTTGCGCCGCGCCGAGGTGATCGCGCACACGCTGTGGGTGACGCCGTACCACGAGGACGAGCGGTGGCCGTGCGGCGAGTTTCCCAACCTGAGCGACCGCGACAGCGGGCTGGCGAGGTGGACCGAACAGAACCGGTCCATAGAGGACACCGACGTCGTGCTGTGGTACGTCTTCGGGATCCATCACATCACCAGACCCGAGGACTGGCCGATCATGCCCGTCGACACGGTCTCGTTCTGGCTCAAGCCGTTCGGCTTCTTCGACCGCAACCCAGCGCTGGACGTCCCACCGACTCCGGCGACCTGTCACCAATAGGAGGTCTCGATGGCCGACAGGGTTTTACAGAACTTCGTCGACGGCGCATACGTTGACGCCATTGACGGCCGGACGACATCGCTGATCGACCCCAGCACGGGCGAGGTGTTCGCGGAGGCGCCGCTGTCCGGCGAGGCGGATGTCGACACCGCCATGAGGGCCGCCGCGCGCGCCTTCGACGGCTGGCGTGACGCCACGCCAAGCGAGCGTAGCCGGGGGCTGCTGCAGATCGCGGACGCCGTGGAGTCGCGGGCGGATACGCTTGTGGCCGCGGAGAGCCAGAACACGGGCAAGCCGCTCGGGCTTACGCGGTCCGAGGAGATTGGGCCGATGGTCGACCAGATCCGATTCTTCGCAGGCGCGGCCCGTTGCCTGGAGGGTCGGTCGGCCGGCGAGTACATGACCGATCACACGTCGATGGTGCGGCGCGAACCGATCGGTGTGTGCGCTCAGGTGGCCCCGTGGAACTACCCGATGATGATGTCGGTCTGGAAGTTCGCTCCGGCGGTCGCGGCCGGCAACACCGTCGTGCTCAAGCCGTCCGACACAACGCCGGTGACGGCGCTGATGCTCGCGGAGATCGCGGCCGAGTTTCTCCCGCCCGGCGTGCTCAACGTGGTCTGCGGTGACCGTGACACGGGACGTGCGCTGGTCCGTCACCCTATTCCACAGATGGTCTCGATCACTGGATCCACCCGGGCCGGTGTGGAGGTGGCCAGAACCGCCGCCGAGGACGTCAAGCGCGTACATCTGGAACTCGGGGGCAAGGCCCCGGTGATCGTGTTCGACGACGCCGACGTGTGGAAGGCGGCCCAGGGCATCGCGCTGGCCGGGTACTTCAACGCCGGTCAGGACTGTACGTCGGCGACGCGGGTCCTGGCCGGACCGGGCGTCCACGACGACTTCGTGTCCGCGCTCACCGAGGCGGCCAAGGACACCGTCGTCGGACCACCCAGCAACACCGAGGCGCTCTACGGCCCACTCAACAATGTCAACCAACTGGGGTGGGTCAGTGGCATCGTCGACCGCGCCCCCGAGCATGCGAACGTCGCCATCGGCGGGCACCAGGTGGGCGAACGGGGCTACTTCTACGCCCCCACCGTCGTGTCGGGCCTGCACCAGGACGACGAGATGATCTCGTCGGAGGTCTTCGGACCGGTGATCACGGTGCAGCGGTTCAACGACGAGGACGAGGCGCTCGGCTGGGCCAACGGGGTCGAGTACGGCCTCGCGTCGTCGGTGTGGACGCGCGACCACGGGCGGGCGATGCGGGTCGCCCGACGGCTGGATTTCGGCTGTGTGTGGATCAACACCCACATCCCGTTGGTCGCCGAGATGCCACATGGAGGCTTCAAGCACTCCGGCTACGGCAAGGATCTGTCGATGTACGGATTGGAGGACTACACCCGGATCAAGCACGTGATGAGCTACATCGGCACCTGAGTCGCCGCGCCGAGCACGACGGCGTGCTGCCCGGTGGAGAAGTCGCGTACCGAGTGCCGCCAGGTCGAGCCCGGCCAGCGGTACTCGATCGCAAGGTCGGCGGGTTGGTAGAGGGCCGTGTATAGCGTGCCGAAGCCCATTTCGTAGGCGGTGGAGTACAGCGGCGGCGTGAGGAACCGGGCCGCCAACTGCTCCAGCTCGATGGGGTGTGCCAGCAGGCCGGCCAGCACGGCCTGCCGTTCCAGGCTGTGCGTCGCGTGCGCCTGCCGCGGCCAGTCCGGGTGTTCCTGGTGGTTGGTCGCGAACCGCTGGCTGGAGAAGCCGGGCTCGCGGTCGGGTCCCAGGTACGCGGTGAAGTACTTGCCCGCCCGGTCGACCACGGTGACGTTGTAGGCCATGTGGACCGGCAGCCGGACCAGGGTACGGCGAGCCTCGGCCGCCGTGTCGCACACCTCGAGCAAATACCGCAGCACCAAGGGGATGCCGAAGCCCGTACCCACGGTGCGGCGGCCTCCGAACGCCAGCGACACCGCGAGGCCGGCGTCGTTCATGCCGTCGATGAGCCCCCAAAGGCAGTCGCTCATGCCGACCACCTTCCGCCCGGTGAAGGAAGTGCCTAACACAACGCGTTCGAGGAGCTGCGGGGCGTAATCGTAGTTGCGCACGAGTGCCGGCCGGCGGCCGCGGCGCCCGCCGTGGTGAACCGCCTGCGAGCAGCCGGCGAGGTACGCCGGCGGGTTGTAGAGCGTGAGCATCCGGGCGGGGAGCTCACCGCCACCGGCCAGTTCGACCAGCCGGTGCCAGGTCGGCACCAGCTCGGGCATGTGTGTGGCCAGCATCCGCCGGCCCGTCTCAAGGTCGGGCCGCGCCTCGGATCCTCCGCGCAGGTACCAGTGGCGATAGCGTGGCCACGTCGCCGAGAACAGCCCCTGCCACAGCGGCCCCGGCTGCGGCTCGGCTATGGCGTGGAACGTCAACGGCCAGGAGTACCCGACTGCGCCGGAGGCGATCAACGCTGCATCGTCGCCGGAGGCGATCAACGCTGCATCGTCGCCGGAGGCGATCAACGCTGCAACTCCGATGTCACGAAACCTCTCTCTGCCCACTGATGTCGAGCGCGACGTTATCCAGCACGTCCCACCCGCGGGCGTCAATATCGACACTCTGTCGACTTCCGCGATCAGCCCTTCTGCTTCTACGGTCAGGCCACCGCGGCGGTGTGCGGGCGCTGATTCGCACCGCGCGACGGCCGCCGCCGTACCCGGGAGGTGGTCGCATGAGTGTAACGGCCGGGGGTAGGCCTGGAATCTTCGCGATCCGCGACGTCTCGTCACTGACGACCGAGACGCACGAGACTGGGCATGAGCTCAAGCGGGCGGTCAGCGGCACGCAACTGCTGGCCATGGGTGTCGGCGCGATCATCGGGACCGGGATATTCGTCATCATCGGCGAGGGCGCCGGCGTCGCCGGCCCCGCGGTCATACTGGCCTTCATCCTCGCCGCGGTCGCGTGCACGTTCTCCGCGCTGTCGTACGCGGAGCTCGCCTCCTCGATCCCCGTGTCGGGCAGCGCGTACACGTACGCGTACGCGACGCTCGGAGAGATCGTGGCCTGGATCATCGGCTGGGACCTCATCCTGGAGTACGGCGTTTCGGTGGCCGCCGTGGCCATCGGTTGGGGCGGCAACCTCAATGTCTTCCTCGACGCGGCCTTCGGCATAAACCTGCCCGACGCCATCGTCAAGTCGCCGGAGGACGGCGGGGTATTCAACCTCCCGGCCGTCCTCATCGTGTTGGCCATCACGTTCCTACTGCTACGCGGTGTTCGCGAGAGCGCGCAGGCGAACCTGGTCATGGTCGTTGTCAAGCTCGGGGTGCTCGCTTTCTTCATCGTCGTGGCATTCGCCAACTTCAGCACCAAGAACTTCACTCCGTTCGTCCCCCACGGCGCGGGGAGCGTGACCACGGCGGCGGCGCTCATCTTCTTCGCATACATCGGCTTCGACGCGGTCTCCACCGGCAGCGAGGAGGCGCGAAACCCCAAGAAGGATCTGCCCTTCGCCATCATCGGCTCGCTCATCATCGTGACGGTCTTCTACATACTCACCGCCGTCGGCGCCCTCGGCATCGCGTCGCCGGACCTGATGGTCGAGAGCGATGCCCCGCTGGCGACCGCGCTCAACGAGGGCGCGGGCATCAGTTGGGCGGCCTGGGTGCTCGCGCTGGGCGCGCTGATCGCCATCACGAGCGTCATCCTCGTGGTCATGTACGGACAGGTCCGCATCTTCTTCGCCATGGCCCGGGACGGGCTGATCCCGCCGGGAATGGCCAAGGTACACCCGCGTTTCGGCACGCCGGCCAGGCTGACCATCGGTTTGGGCCTGCTGACCGCCATCCTCGCCGCGGTGGTTCCGCTGAACGCCATCATCGAGCTGGTGAACATCGGCACGCTGTTCGCCTTCATCCTGGTCAACATCGGCGTGATCATCTTGCGGCGAACGCGGCCGGACATGCCGCGCCCCTACCGGGTGCCGTTCTCGCCCGTGTTCCCACTGCTCGGTGTCGCCTTCGCCGCCTTCCTGATGAAGGACCTTCCCCTCGCCACTTGGATCCGCTTCGCCATCTGGCTCGTCATAGGCCTGCTCATCTACCTGCTGTACGGCTACCGCAACTCGCGCCTCCGTATGGCCCACGGCGCCTATGGCCTAGTCCCAGGCGAGTCCGCGGATCTCCTTCACCGGCACCAGGCGCCGGATGAGCGTCATGAGTGAGGACGCGGCGCAGCGTGTCGAATCCGGGCCGGTAGTGGCCGGGTTTGATGGCAGCACCTCGGGCGAGGACGCGCTCGCCCTGGCCCTGTGGATCGCCCGGATCGTCGGGGTTCGGGCGATCGTGGCGGCGGTCCACCCGTCGCCGGCCGCGATCAGCCCGGCCCGGGTCGACGCCGAGTGGGTGGCCGACCGCCACCGGTTGGCCGAACAGATCCTCGACGAGGCGAGGCAGCTGCTCGGCGCGGCCGGCGCGGCGGCCGACCAGGTCGAGTACCGGATCCTCGCCTCGTCGTCGGCGGCGCACGGCCTGCACGACCTCGCCCTGGAGGCGGACGCCTCCGTCATCGTGGTCGGGTCCCGAGGCACAGGTCCCGAGGAGCGGCTCTTCGCCGGCAGCACGGCCGATCGGCTGCTGTCGGGCAGCCCCTGCCCGGTCGCGGTGGCGCCATCGGGCATGCGCAACCGCCGGACCGGGGAGCTGACTCGGATCGGCGTGGCCTACATCGACACCCCCGAGGCGCGGGCCGCGCTCGATCTCGCTACTCGGGTTGCGCAGCGGACGTCGGCCGCCCTCCGGCTGTACACAGTGGTCGCTGACGAGGCCGAGGTGATGCCGCTTCTACTTGGCCGGGACGCAGAGCACGCATTTCTGGACAGCGCGCGCGAGGCGTACCAGCTCGCGCTCGAGACCGCGATTGCGGGACTCCCTACCGGCATCGAGGCTACTGGCCAAGTGCTCAGCGGGAATGTGGTGGATGTGCTTGCCGAACTCGACGGCGACGACATCGACGTACTCTTCTGTGCCTCCCGAGGATACGGCCCGGTCCGCCGTGTCCTGCTCGGCGGTGTGTCCTCCAGCCTGGTCAAGCGCGCGCGCAGCCCGGTCATCGTTGTGCCGCGCTCAAGCTGAGCCGTACGGTGCATAGCGTGCCAACTGTCGATGATCTGCTCACACTCTTCCCTTCAGATACGGCGCGGGACAGCGACGGCATGCTGACGGTCGGCGGCTGCCGGCTGGACGACCTGGCCGGCGAATACGGCACTCCGGTGATGGTGGTGGCCGAAGGGTCGCTGCGGCGGCGGGCCCGCGACTACCGGGACCTGCTGGCGCGGCGCTGGCCGGACTCCCAGGTGGTCTTCGCGTCGAAGGCGTTTCCGTGCACGGCGGTGCAGCGGCTGCTGGTGTCGGAAGGGCTCTGGCTCGACGTGGCCGGGGGCGGGGAGATCGTCGCCGCGCTTGCCGCCGGCGCCGATCCAGCGACGCTGGTGCTGCACGGAAACGCCAAGACAACTGAGGAGATAGCGCTCGCCGTTGGATCGGGTGTGGGCACCGTGGTCGTCGACAACCTCGACGACATCGTCCGTTTGGATGCGGCGGTGCCGCCGGGCCACACCCAGGACTGCCTGGTCCGGGTGATCCCAGGCGTTCAAGCGAGCACTCACGCCGCGCACGCCACCGGCCACGAGGGTTCTAAGTTCGGGCTCTCGCCAGCCGCCGCTAAGCAGGCCATCGCACGCATCGAGGCAAGCGGTCGGCTGCGGATGCTTGGCCTGCACACTCACGTCGGGTCGCAGATCCTTCGCGCCGACGAGTTGGCCGCCGCAGTGGCGCCGCTGGCCGCACTCGGCCAGTATCCGGTCTACGACCTGGGAGGTGGCCTTGGTGCGAGGTACACCTATGCCGACCGGCCACCGACCCTGGACGAGTATCTGGACGCGTTGATTGGCGCGGCCCGCGAGCATCTTCCGACCGGTGCCCGCATCCTCATCGAACCCGGGCGCAGCGTCGTGGCCGCCAACGCTGTCACGGTATACACGGTCATCACCGTCAAACCGGGCGCGGTCACCTTCGTGGCGGTGGATGGCGGGATGGGCGACAACCTCGAGGTTGCCCTGGTGGGGCAGCGGTTCGAGGCGACAATCGCGAACCGCGTCGGCGGAGGCCAGATGGTCACTGTAGTCGGCCGGCACTGCGAGTCTGGTGACGTGCTCAGCGACGGCGTGCCGCTCGACAAACCACGCGTCAGTGATCTGCTCGTCGTGCCCGCCACCGGGGCGTACTGCTACACCATGTCAAACAACTACAATGGCGCCCGTCGTATCCCGATCGTCTTCGCCAGCGGTGGCCAGGCCCGGCAAGTGGTCCGCCGAGAGTCCTGGCAGGACCTGCTCGCTCGCGACGTCACCGTCTGACGCTCCGATTCGCCCTCGGGCCTCGAATGTGGACAGTCTGCGGTTGCAGCGGCGCTTCGCGCCGCAGGACGGGCCCCTGGCTTCGAAGAGCTACCCTGTGTAACCGTCTGCTCCCCCTGCCCCCACTACGCTCCGTAGTCGCCTCGCGATGCTGTCCCGGCGTGTCGTGCCTACTTTGGACACTTGGTCGAGGCGCTGACCCGTAAATAGGCTGCGCGGCGTGGGATAATCTAGAGACTTTGCAGGTCAGCGGGTCGTAGGCCCTGCCCGCTTGAAGGCCAAGACCATCTAAGGGCCTGCGTCAGCGTGCCGAACGACGGACGATGACCACCCGCCTTTTACACCGCCCCACGACGACCCGGAGGGGCAGATTGACTTTGCTCTGCTCCCATATAGGCAACACGGCTCGTGACCTGTGTAGATCTCGCTGCGTGACGCGACTTTGCGGAGAGTCGTCTTCACGCTATGTGTATGTGTTGCCTATGGGGGAGCAGTGCAAAGGGCGCGAAGGAGTTTCTCGGTTGAGGCGGTCGACATCACGCACAGCGACCGTTCGGCTGTCCACAATGGCCGGGCCGGGCCTCTCTCGCAACGCGACGGAAGAACCGCTGGCCCGCCTGACCCCGCGGGAGCACGAGGTGCTGGCACTGATGGCCGAAGGCCGCTCCAACGTGGCCATCGCGCAGCAGTTGGTCATCGGCGAGGGCGCCGTTGGCCAACACATCGCCAATATCCTGGCCAAGTCGACCTGCCGCCGTCCGACAGCGACAACCGCCGGGTACGTGCAGTGACTCTGCTGTTCTGCCTGATCCTGGTGTTCGCCACGGGCGTCGGCGCCGTCGCGACGGGATCGGCACGCGGTCGCTGGATCGTCATCGCGCACGGCATCGCCGCGATCGCCGTCATCCTGCTGATCCCTTGGAAGAGCATCGTGGTCAGGCGTGGTCTGCGGCGTGCTCGAGCCAGTCGGTGGGCGTCGCTGCTCCTAGCGCTGCTGGTCGTGTTGGCGTGACCGCTGGCATTGTGTCGACCACGGGCCTGGTGCGCGAGGTTGGCGGGTTCCTGGTCATGTGGCTGCACATCGCGCTGGCGCTCACTCTGGTCCCAGTGCTGCTGTGGCACGTGATCGCGCGATCGACGCGGCCGCGCCGGACGGACGTGTCCCGCCGTATGGCGATGCGATGGGGCGTGCTGGCCGTACTAGCGTTGGCGAGTTATGCCGTGGCCGAGTCGACCATCCGCCTCACCGGCGCGCCGGGTGCGAGGCGGCGCTTCACTGGCTCGCATGAGGTCGGCTCATTCGAGCCGGCCCAGATGCCGGTGACGAGTTGGATTGACGACCCAGTCCCCGCCGTCGATCCGGCGCAGTGGCGCCTCGTCATCGTCGACGGCAGCGGCCGGCGCGATCTGACCCTGGCCGACCTGGGCGGCGGCGACGCTCAACTCCGGGCGACCCTCGACTGCACCTCTGGCTGGTACGCCCACCAGGACTGGTCCGGGGTGCCGGTCTCCTCACTGGTGCGCCCCGATCCCGAGGCGCGCAGCCTTCTGGTGCACTCGGTCACCGGGTACCGGGTGCGATTCCCGGTCGCCGACGTCGGCCATCTGTTGCTGGCGACCCACGTTGGTGGTCGGCCACTGAGCTCGGGCCACGGCTACCCGGCACGGCTGGTTGCACCGAACCGGCGCGGGTTCTGGTGGGTCAAATGGGTGGACCGGATCGAACTCGACCCCACGCCAGCCTGGTGGCAGCCACCCTTCCCGGTCACCTAAGGGACCTAAGGATGCGTCAGCTCGTCCGCGAGATCCATCCGCGCACTGAAACGGAGGTTTTCGTTGTGGCGCAAATGTTGGCCACTTCCAGCGCGACACACAACGCTTGGACATCGACCTGCATGGGCGCCAGCCTGCTGGGGTGTCCCGAGACGGGGGCGAGTGTGTTCCTGCACACTCGTCGACGCAGGGCGGTCGGCAGTTGTGGCCGGGGCCGCAGGTGCCTGCCACTGCCGCCGGATGCACGGCCGGTACAACCCCACGACCGACCTGTCGATGGACACGACTCATCCTGCGCGTGGTCGTCAATCTTCGTGGCCGCCGTCGAGGAGCGCATGACCGAGCTCGGTACGGGTGTTTAGCACCGCTCGTCCGGCACGCCGCGAGTTCACGAGACCGCTACGCCGAAGCACCGCGAGGTGCTGGCTCACCGCCGGCAGGCTCATGTCGGCCTGTTCGGCGAGTTGGGTGGTGTTGAGGGGGAGATCGAGTAGGGCCAGGATTGCCGCCCGGCTCTGTCCCATGAGGTGAGCGGCTGGATGTGACTTGGTCTGCTGGCGGGTCTGCCATACGGCTCCCACGCCACGGGGAGCGTACGAGAGGGTTACCGGATATGGGTTTTCGTCGACGATGAGCACATTGGGCCAGGCGAACACGCAGGGCACGAGTACGACGCCTTCGGAGCCTGCGTCGCGTACGATGTCGTATCTCGGTTTGTCGATATAGAGCGCCTGGCCGTCGAAGCTGACCGTGGGGTGCAACCGGTTGAGCAGCGCCTGCAGGCCACCTGCGGCCAACTCATCCGCGCGATAGGCGAGGTCCGCGGTGAGCACCCGACGAAGTGCCGGCCATACCGGCGCGACCGCTTGCATCCAGTACCGCTCCAGTGCGGCGGTCAGGCGCGCCATCCCGTTCGCCCGGTCGCGCAGCACAGCCGTGATCCCCTTCGGAGGCGAGCCGTCCCACAGGCTGCGCACCTCCCGCCGGGCGGTGGCGGGATCGGTCGCGGCGAGCGCGGCCAGCTCGGCACGGACGGAGCGGGGCCTGGCCCCGGGATGAGGAGTAAGGAAATCGGGGAACCGAGCGCGCGTGGGCATGAGGCCACGCAGCAGGTCCAGCAGCTCCGGATCAACTCGTGGCGATGCCCAAGCAACCCACGGCGCATGGAGCCGGTGGCGCGGATCATGGATGAGAAGCTTGAGGCTGCATACCAGCTCCCACATGGGCGAGTACGTCAGGCGCACGCGGGCCAGCGCTTCAGCGTCCAGATCGACTCGGATCACGCCGACACCCCCTGACGGCGAAACGTCGCCCGCATTCGCGCTCGAAGCTTTCGTTGTGGCGCAATTGTGGCGCGCGCGGTCGCAGCACGCAAACGTTTGGCCGCAACGCACCGCGGTGATCCGCAACAGGGTGGTCGCGTCGGTTTAGGCATGGATCGGCCCCGTGACGCCATCGACGGCCTGCGAGCCTTCGCCCCGCGGTGATATGCGAATTGGAGAGCTCCGCACGCTCTCTGCCCGTGGCCCGGGTTCTACTGATCGGGCTGTGACAGGTGAACTTTCGCGTCCTCATAGGTGGCGCTGCCGGCCGACTCGGCCGGGGCGTAGACGAGGTTCAGCACACCTGTCTTGAAGGTCTGCGACGAGATCAATTTGAGCGGGATCGGGGGCTCGCCCTCGTCGAACAGACGCATGCCCTTGCGTACGGCGATCGGATGCACCAGCAGGTGCAGCTCGTCCAGCAGCCCAGCGGCCAGCAACTGGCGGACAACGGAGACCGAGCCGCTCATGCCGATGGTGGCGTCACCGGGTTCGTTCTTCAACGCGGTGACAGCCTCGATGAGGTCGCCCTGCAGCTGTTCGGAGTTCCGCCAGGTGAACGCAAGCTGCTGGTTCGACACGACGATCTTGCGGGCGTCGCCGAGCGTCTTGGCAAGGGGGGCGTCCTCTTCACCGGCCGTTTCCCGCTCGGGCCAGGCCCCGGCGAAGCTGTCGTAGGTCTTGCGACCGAACAGGACGGTGTCGGCCGCGCCGAGGGTGGCGTCCACGGCAGCGCCCATCTCTTCATTGAAGTACGGGAAGTGCCACTGGTCGGGCGCCTCGACGACGCCGTCGAGCGAGATGAACAGGCCCGCGATGATCTTCCTCATGATGCTTCTCCCACGTAGTCGCTGAACGCTCCGTCATCAACGAGGACGACGCAAGCCCGATCAACTCATCGGTCGCATCCGGATCGGCTACCGCCAAGCCTAGTCACTCCAGCCCGGGTTCGTGATGTAGATGGATGACGATAGCCCGCGGGCGGCTTGTGTACCGCCGGGTTCTCAGTTTCGCCGGCGGTGGTGTCGAAGACCGGTGTTGGGTATTCGACGTACTGGTGATGCAGCCGCTCGGCAGAATGGCCGGACGGCGGGAGAAAAGGAGACGTCATGAAGGTCATGGTCATGATCAAGGGGAGTGGCGCGGACGAGAGCAAGATCGCGCCGACCCGGGAGATACTCGCCGCGATGGGGGAGTACAACGCGAGGCTCGTCAAGGCCGGGATCATGCTCGACGGGGGAGGGCTCAAGCCAAGCTCGGAGGGCGTACAGGTGGTCTTCGAGGGCGGTACCACCTCCGTCGTGGCCGGCCCGTTCGCCGAGGCGAGGGAAGTCATCGCCGGCTACTGGATCTGGCAGGTGAACTCGGTCGAGGAGGCGCTGGAGTGGGCCAAGCAGTGCCCTTCGGATCCGAGTGGCCCGGTCGCGGTGCTGGAGATCCGGCCGTACTACGAGGACGAGGACTTCGGCGAGGAGTACACGCCCGAGCTGCGCGAGCGTGACGCCAAGCTGGCCGAGGAGATCCGCGCCCAGCAAGCCAAGGGCTGATCTACGTGGACGTCCGGCGGACCGTGGAGGCGGTGTGGCGTATGGAATCCGCCCGCCTGGTTATCGCCCTCACCCGGCTGGTGCGTGATGTCGGCCTGGCCGAGGATCTGGCCCAGGAGGCATTCGCCGCCGCGCTGGCCCAATGGCCGGGTGAGGGCGTGCCGGACAAGCCCGGCGCCTGGCTGATGGCGGTCGCACACCGCAAGGCGGTCGACCTCATCCGCCGCGAGCGGGTCCGCGACGAGAAGTATGTCCAGCTCGTCACCGACCCGACGTTGGCCGGCCAGGTGGAGGCAGCCGATGACATGCTGGCGCTGATGTTCATCGCCTGTCACCCGGTGCTGTCTCCCGAGTCGCGGGCGGCGCTGACGCTGCGCATGATCGGAGGTCTGGGTACGGAGGAGATCGGCCGGGCCTTTCTCGTCCCGTCCGCCACCATCGGGCAGCGCATCTCCCGCGCGAAGCGGACCCTGGCCGAGGCACACGTTCCCTTCGCTGTGCCAGGTACGGCCGAGCTGCCCAAACGGCTCTCGGCCGTACTCGAGGTCATCTATCTGATCTTCAACGAGGGGTACGCACCCACGTCCGGGGATCGCTGGTTGCGTCAGGACCTGGCCGAGGACGCCATGCGACTCGGTCGGGTGCTGGCGGGACTGCTGCCTAGGGAGCCCGAGGTGCACGGGCTGGTCGCGCTGATGGAGCTGCACGCATCCCGGTTCGGTGTCCGAACCGGAGCCGACGGTCAACCAGTGCTGCTGGAGGACCAGGACCGCTCCCGCTGGGACCGCACCCTGATCGCCCACGGACTGGCGGAGCTGGGCCGGGCGGTGAACCTGGGCCGGCCCCTCGGCCCCTACACGCTGCAGGCGGCAATCGCCGGGTGCCATGCCAGAGCAAGGACGTTCGCCGAGACGGACTGGGAGGCGGTAGTCGCGCTCTACGACGCGCTGGCCCAGTTGGCGCCGTCGCCGGTGGTGGAACTCAACCGGGCTGTTGCGGTCCTGCACGCGGACGGCGCCGAGGCCGCACTGCGCTTGCTCGACGCCATCCGCGACGACCCGAGGATGGCCCGTTACCACCTCTACGGCGCCGTGCGCGGCGATGTCCTCCGGCGGCTCGGCCGGTACCCCGAGGCGGCCGAGGAACTCGAGCGAGCAGCTGGGCTCGCCCCGACCCCGCACGAGCGCCGGCTACTGCTGCACCGCGCCGCCGCGGTCAACGCGTAGTCCGCTTTGGCGCTGGATTGAGATCACAGGAGGTCGAAGTGTCTGCATCAGTGCTCTACATGTCGATGTCACTCGACGGGTACATCGCGGGTCCGAACGACGAACCGGGCAACCCCGGCGGTGACGGCTTCAACCGGCTGCACGAGTGGATCGTCACTCCAGACGGGGAGTTCGGCCGGCCGTCCGGGCCGGCCGGACAATTGTGGGACGAATGGAACGCCACCGGCGCGGTGTTGGCGGGTCGGCGAACCGTGGAGCAGGTCGATCACTGGCGCGGTGATGCTCACGGTGTCCCGATCTTCGTGCCCAGTCACCGGCCGCCGGGTCCTTCGGTGGCGAACTATCCGTTGGTGACGTACGTGTCCGATGGGATCGCCAGCGCGATGGCACAGGCGAAGGCCGCCGCCGGGGACCGGAACGTGTTGGTGCATGGCGCTTACACGGCGCAACGGGCGCTCGAGGCCGGCGTGCTGGACGAGTTGGAAATTCACCAGATCCCGGTGCTGTTCGGTCGTGGCCGTCGGCTGTTCGAGGTGTTGCCGTCGCGTATCGAGCTGGAGATCGTTCGGGTGATCGACACGCCGGAGGCCACACACATCCACTATCGCGTCCGTCGCTGATCCGGTCGACCAGCGCCCGACCAGCGCAGCCACGCCTCCTGGACCAGGTCCTCGGCGTCGGCGACGCTGCCCGTCATGCGGTGCGCGACGTCGAAGAGCAGCCTCCGATGCGCGGCGAAGACCTGCGTGCCGATCATGACTGTGGAGCACCTCGCGTGCCGGCGAGCGCGCGCAGACCGTCGGCGACAGTGGGATAGACCGGTTTCCAGCCCAGCTCGCGTCGGGCCTTCTCGGTGGACACCCTCAGGCTGATCGTGGCGGCTCGGTGCATGTACGGAGCCACGACCGTCACCCAGGTGGGCATCGTCATCGGCTTCGGAGTACCGAATGCCTCGGCGGTGGCCCTGACCATGCCACCGAAACCCAGCCTCGACTCGTCGGCGATGTTGTACGCCTCTCCGGGCCGGCCGTGCTCGATCGCGGCGAGCATTGCCGTGGCCGCGTCCGCCAGATTGATCCACGGCAGGACGCGGCCGTGGTCGTCAAAGGACGGCAGCCGGCGCTTGCGCAGCATGTCGACCAGGGCGTCCGTGCCGCCCTCGCCATAGAACAAGCCGTACCGCAGCGAGATCGCCTCGATGCCGTCGGCCGCATTGGCCAGGCGCTCCTTCTCCCGCATGCCCTCCAGGTGCCGGGCGAATCCACGGTTGCGATCAGTGACGCCAAAGGGATCGGACTCGGCGAGGACGTGGTCGCCGAAGTCGCGGTAGCCGTAGCCGAAGACGATGTTCTCGCCGACGAACCGGCGCGCGCCCGTGGTCCGGGCGGCGTCCAGCAGGTTCCTCGTGCCCGCGATGCGCAGGTCGTCGGTGGGGTACATGCCCTTGTGCGCCATAGGAGGTTTCTTCAACGCCGTCGCGGCGTGCACCACGACATCGGCCCGCACGCCCGACACGGCATCGAGTAGGCCATCGCGGTCGAGCAGATCGGCGCGTACGTCATTGCCCGCCCCCCGGCCCAGGCCCAGCACGCGGTGACCGGCTCCGGTCAGCGTGCGGACGATGTGTTGGCCGAAGACGCCGCTGGCTCCAGCCACGATGACTGTCTTCTCCGTGTTCATGTCTATGAGACAACTCTTCCTTTTGGAATGTGACAACTGAAGGTGGACGCCCCCAGGCGACTACCCCCCGTACGTTAGAAGTCTGTCTGGGGAGTTGCCATGAACTTGCCGAATGTCGTATCGCGGGACGCCTGGTTGGTCGCGCGCAAGGAACTTCTCGCGCGGGAGAAGGAGGCCACCGTTCACCTAGCCACGGCAGGCCCATGGCGTCCTTCGCTGAAGGTTGCTCGGTCGCCATCCTGGCAAGTTCCAGCTCAATGACCTCCGTCGTGACTCCGGCTCCCGCGCACCAGTCTCGGAGAAGCCTGAGTTGGCCGGCCGCCGCGAAATTGATCAGTGTGCAGGTGTCGAGAAAGGTGCGCCTGGCTGGATTCACAGCGCATAGACCGGGTACGTTGCGTCTCCAGTTCCTGGCCCCGCACGACGACGCTTCGGCGGAGTGAGTTCACCAAGGAGGTCATCCGGCTCTGCGTTCAGCAAGCGGGCGAGTGGCCGTACCCCAAGGTCCCCTTTGACGAAGGCGTACACGGCTCTTTGAAGAACGAGGCCGGGCGCGCGTCGTTCATTTCGAGCTTGTAAGTCTGCCGTTCGTCCAGGCCGCAGCGCGATGCGGGCTGATGACATCTCCCGTAGCCGGTCCCGTCCCGCGGCGTTGACGATGCCCAGGTTGTGCATACGGAAGGCCAGGGCATCAAGGCTTACTCGAAGGCGGCCCAGTAGCTCGACGACGGTCGGTTCGGCCGGCTCGCCACCCTGCGCCGCGTCCCGCAAAGCCCACTCAGGCATGAGGAACGCGGCGGCGAAGGCATTCGCGCGACGTTCCTTGCCAGACCGGTCGCCAAAGACATCCTCATCCAGGGTTAGCTCGTGCGCATCACCGGCCAAGAGATGACCCAGCTCGTGAGCGAGGGTAAACCGTTGCCGCGTTGCCGAGACGCCGCTGGAGACAAGTGCCAAGCTCAGGTCGGCTGTCGAGAGGGCTAGCCCGTCGATACCTGCAGGCAACGGCTGGATCGTTACGTCAATGCCGAGAGTTTCCTCCACGAGAGCCGCGAGGTCGTCTAGCTCTGGTGGAAGATCGTTGGTGCCCAGCGCCATTTCCTGGTGTGCACTGTTTGCCAGCGCATAGCCCTGTTGTACGGGGTCGCTGCGGGCATTCGTCGGTAGGACATCGACGTGACCCGGACTGGGGTACCCCAAGTCGGTGAGCAGCTGGTCCAGTTCGTTGATTTGTTCGGCGAACGCAACGGCTTGATCTACCGGGCGGCGTTCGGTCAACGTTGCCCGCACCGCGATCAGGCGGGGGCTTTCCTCTCTGTCATCGTCGGCAAGCAACCACTGGGTGGAGAGCCCGAGTTGCTCGGCGATCAGCGCGACCTCCAGAGACTTGAACTCGCGCCGTCCCGCCAACGCCTTGCTCAGCGCGGTGGGGTCCATGCCGGTCGCCCTTGCCAAATCCTGCTGCGTCGAACCCGCCTCGGTGATGGCCTTGCGGATCCGTCGGGCAAGGACCTCGCGGCTGAGCGTCATAGGCCCAGCCTACTTCAACTTGCGAAAATCGCAAGTAACCTACTGGAAGGCCGGCTGGGATCAGGCCGTTGGTACTGTCGTTCGACACCGACATCGTGCAGGACATGCCGGTGGACGAGTTTGACTCGGCTCTGTTCGCTCGCCGGGCGCCCCGGTGCCCGTACCAGGGTCATTGGCACCGCCGCCGCCGCACTGCGCGCGGGTGGTGATCGCCCGCATAGGCCGCTCGGACGAGGTCGGCCACCTCTTCGGCTATGCCGGCATCAACTAGTTGCTTGGACAACAGGTCGAGCAGCGTACCCTCATCGTCCATTCCGCCCATCCCTCCCGGAACGTCACAGCCCGTAGTCTTCTCCACACCAGATGATCGAAGGCTGGGTATTGCTGGAAAACACTGGAGGACTATACAGTACCACCGTGGGCGAGTCCATAGAGGGTTTAGAGCGGATGATCGTCGAGTTGCGGTCCGCGGTTCGCCACGCGGCGATGGCGGGGGATCGGGCGCAGGCGCGGACTTTGCGCGCCGAACTGCGCCGGGCCGAGGCTGCCTGGGACGACGCACTCGCCGAGCTCGAGGAGAGCGCTGAGCTCGGAGAACCGGCGGTACGGGCACCGGAGCGCACGCGGCCGAAGCCGGCTGCCCCCCTGTTGCCGATGCGGGAGCAGGTCCACCACGTGCTGACGCTGTTGACCGTGCCGGCCGCGCCGCGGCTCATCGTCGCCGTCCACGACGCGTTCTTCTCGGGCGAGATGATCTCCGCCCGGCTCACCAGCCTCCGCCGCGACGAGGAGCGCTCATACCGGAGCGCGCCCAACGCTCGTCCGTACTATCTCTGCCCGGCCCTGACCGCCGACCTGCTCGCGCCGGCCCGCGGCCTGCTCTCGGTCTCGACCTGGGCCATGGCCGGTCGCATCGTCGGGCCGCTCAGCCCGCGGGTGCACTATCTGACCTCCGCGATGCAGGTCGCCGACTACATCACCCGCCTCGACGACCCACGGCCGGCCGCCGCGCGCCTGCTGTGGCGCTTCGCCGCCAACATCCCGGGCGCGGCCGAGGGCGGCGTCCGACCCGAGTCGGTGGCGAAGGCTGCGCGGGCCGAGCTCGTCATCCACGAGGAGGCCGACCTCTATGACCGGGAGGCATCGGCGGAGCGGGCCGCCCGGCTCTCACCCGTGGTGCAGCTCTTCGGCAGCCGGCTGGACGTTGTTAGGGACAAAGAGGAAACCGGGTGAACGCCGGGACCGAGGCAGCCCTCGACCGCATCCGCGGCGACGTGCCGGCACGCAATCACAATGCCCGTACGATCTCGGCGCTGACCAGCAATCCGGGCTGCAACCGTCGCGGCGTCATGGATGCGGCTGGCATCGACAAGGAGCGCCTCGCGGCGTACGTGGGCTTCCCCGTCCAGTTTGGACAGTCGCAGTTCGCGATCACGCGGGGCAACGTGTTCGAGGCGCAGGTGAAGGCGAACGGCTGCGCGGAGTTGCTGACGCTGCTGAGGGACAAGCTGGAGCTGGAGCTGCCCGAAGTGTCGTACGACGACCTGGAGGCGGTGGGCGGCAACCTCAGCCGGGAAGTGCGACACGCCCGTACGCGGAACCTGCTGGCCCGGGCGGCCAGCGGCTCCGAGGATGCGGGCACGCTGTTCGACCACCCGCTGCTGCGGCTCGAGGTCGGTGGACGGCACGTGTATCTCGAGCCGGACCTGATCGCGTTCCAGTGGAAAGGCCAGTTCCACGTCGTCGAGATCAAGTCGTTTCCGGTGATCGACGGCCAGGCGGACGGCGGGAAGGTCGCGGCCGCGGCGATCCAGTCGGCCGTGTATGTGCTGTGTCTTCGGGCGATGCTGGCGGAGCAGGGCTTTCCCGATTCGGCAGTGGCGCACGATGTGGTGCTGGTGTGCCCCAAGGATTTCTCGAACCAGCTGACTGCGACCTTTGTGGACGTACGCAAACAGCTCACCGTGCTTCGGCGGCAGCTCTCCCGGCTGACGCGGATCGACGAGCTGGTCTCGTTGCTGCCGCCCACTGTGTCGCTGTCAATCTCGCGGCCCGCTGCGGAGGTGGCGGAGGATCTTGGGTTGATCGAGGCGCGGTACATGCCGGAGTGTCTGAACAACTGTGAGTTGGCCCGGTTCTGTCGGGACGAATCGCGTGGGTGTACCCGCGTGATGGGGCGCACGGTCAGCGAGGATCTGGGCGGTGTGGAGACGGTCGAGACGGCGCTCGGGCTGGCGCGAGGTTCGTTGGCGCCGTCGCCGGAGCAGGTCGAGGCAGCTTCGCTGCTGCGGTTGGCGTGGTCGCTGCGTGCTGAGTGTCTCGGGAGTGCGGCATGAGTGCGCTGACGTCGCTGGCCCGGGCCCGAGCCTTTGAGACGGGCCGGGCGATGCCGATCGCGACGCGGCGGCACGTCTTCTTGAGCGATCGGCCGCTGGTGTTCGTGCCGCTGTCACTGGCGGGGGAGGCGAACGTGCCGCTGGCTTGTCTCGTGGGTGCGTCCGTTGAGTCGCGGACGTTGCTGATCGTGCCGCAGCCGCGGAACCGGGATCTGCGGTTCGCGTTCGCGGCGTCGCTCGCGTCGGTGGTTCTGGACTATGTGGAGAGCTTCACGGGCTCGATGGAGACCGTACGGGATAAGAATGTGTTTACGGATGCGCCGCAGTTGTTGGTGGCGAACCCTGCTGGGGTCGCGTTTACGCGGCTGCTGGGTCGGTCGACGCGGCTGCGGCGGACGGAGGGGGAGTACGCGGTCGACCCGTCGGTGCCGTTGTTGGGTCGGTGGCTGACGCACTTCGCGGAGCGGACGGAGCACCCGGGGTCGTCTTCGATGTTGGCTTTGACTTCTGTGATGGCGGCGCATTGGGCGACGGGGCAGAGCGCGCTGGAGGACGCGAACCTGGCCGCGTTGATGGGCTGGATCGCGCCGTGGGACGGGCTGACCGGGCCCGAGGCGGCGCTGGAGGCCGAGGATCCGGTGCGGTGGCCGCCGGCCGGGCCGACGACGGATCCAGGCTTCGACAACGAGGTGCTCGCGCCGCTGGTGCGGGCCTATGACGCGGCTGCGTCCTCCGATGGCGCTGCGGCGCTCGCGCGGGCTTTGGCGAAGTTGGAATCGGCGCTGCGGTCGCAAATGGAGCCTACGTGGCAGCTCATGTGGCAGGCGGTGTCGCTGTTGCGGGCGTTGGATCCGGGGCCGTCGGTGGAGCGGCGGTGGGCCGAGGAGCGGCGGGAGTTCAGCGAGGGGATGGAGTACTGGCGCGGCGGCGGGCTGCCGCAGGCTCGGTTGGACAACGCTGTGGCGGCCGCCCGGCGGCTCAGCACGTTGGAGCGAGAGCTCGATACGTACACAGTGGACCTGGCTTTCGACGATGGGCTGCAGATGGCGGAGTTCCGGGTAAGCGGCGAGGCGTTCGCCGGCACGGTGATCGAGAGTGATCCGCATCGTCTGGTTCAGGGCGCCACGAAGCGTGTGCTCCATCCGCTGATCACGGTTCGGACGGGCGACCCGGTTCGGCTTGAGGTCAGTACGACGCTAAAGGCGGCCAGCCGGCCGAGCCAGGAGGCGACGATCGTGTCGGTGTCGGCCGGCGAGGAGGGCATCGACGTCAAGCTGGAGCTGGCGAAGGGAATGGGTGGAGGGCACGTCGCGAAGCCTGGTGCGGTTCCCGTCGTGTCGGAGTCGTTGTGTTACAGCACGCTGAGGACGGACGCCGGGCAGTGGCCTACCTTCCCGAAGCGGGAGGAGACGCCGTGGATGCACGGCGGGCCGCCAGCGGAGTACGTGCCGACCAATGAGGATGCGGTGGAGGCGTGGTCATGACTCTGCTTGCGTCATCGCCCGCGCCGTCGCCGTCGGATGAGGCCGACCGGGTTGTTGCCGCCGTGCTGGACGACCTGCGTCACGGCTCGGATTTGGGCGTGGTGGTCGATTCGCCGCCGGGAGCGGGGAAGTCGACGCTGGTGGTGCGGGCGGCGTTGGCGCTCGCCGAGGACAGTTCGCAGGTGATGGTCGTCGCGCAGACGAACGAGCAGGTGGACGACCTGGTGCATCGGCTTGCCGTGGCCGCGCCGGCGTTGTTGATTGGTCGGCTGTCCGCGGGGGATTATGTGCCGTCACGGCGGGTTGCGCAGCACTCGTCGGTGCTGGTGCGTTCGTCGATCGCCGATCTCAAGTCGGTGGCGATAGTGGTGGCTACGGCGGCGAAGTGGACCTTCGTGACCGAGGGCTCGTGGCCGTGGGCGATCGTGGATGAGGCGTATCAGATGCGCTCTGACATGCTGCTGCGGATCGCGAACCGGTTTGAGCGGGCGCTGTTTGTGGGCGACCCCGGCCAGCTGGATCCGTTCTCGACGATCGAGACGGAGCGTTGGAACGGGTTGACCTGGGATCCGATGCAGAGCGCGGTGGCGGCGCTGCTTCGGCACAATCCTGGCCTGCGGCAGCATCGGTTGCCGGTGTCGTGGCGGCTACCGGCGTCGGCTGCGCCGGTGGTGTCGGAGGCCTTCTACCCATTTGCGCCGTTTGTGTCGGGAGCGGCGCATGACGAGCGGCGGCTCTCGTTCCGAACTGCGGCGATCGGCGGGGGAGCGGTAGACAAGGTCCTCGCTACAGCGGCTGAGACGGGATGGGCGTTGTACGAGCTGCCGGCGCGGCATGCACTACGGACGGATGGCGAGGCGGTAGAGGCGTGCGCCTCGGTGGCGCTGCGGCTGCTGGAGCGCGGGGCGTTGGCCCGTTCGCCGGATCGCTCCCCCTCGGGTGAGCCGGTAGCGGCGGAGCGGATCGCAATCGGAACGGCGCACCGGGACCAGGCCGCGGCGGTGCGTGCGGCGCTGGCACGGCGGGGTGGGGCGCCGGGGATCACTGTGGACACGGCGAACCGGCTGCAGGGGCGGGAGTACGACGTGACTATCGTGCTTCATCCGCTGTCGGGTCGGCTGGACGCGACCGCGTTCCACCTGGAGTCGGGGAGATTATGTGTGTTGACATCTCGACACCGCCACGCGTGCATCGTGGTGGCGCGGGCGGGGATCCAGGAATTGCTCGACGCGCACCCCTCGACCGAGCCCGTGCATCTCAACGTGCCGAACAAGTTTCCCGATGGCTGGGCGGCAAATCAGTCAATGCTCGCCCATCTGGCTAGCAACCGGTGAACCCGAGTCATGTGGGCATCCATGGGCAGAGATCTCCGAAGGCATCGCGAACAGAGGGACAGACAGCGAGAGGTGGAACTGAACGTGAGCGTTGAAGCGTCCGGAGCCGTCGAAGCTTTCGGCATTGAGAAGGAGTTCCTTCGCTCTCTCCTGACAGAGGCGGCGAGCGGGCGGGCACAGCTTCCGGAGTTCCAGCGGGGCTGGGTTTGGCCGATGGAGAACATCCGGGGACTTCTTGCGTCAATCTCACTCGGCTACCCCGTCGGGACAATCATGATGCTCCGAACCGGCGGCGTTGTCAGATTCAAAGAGCGGCTCATCGAAGGCGCCAATCCGGATCCGCACCGCGTCGAGCGGCTGATCCTGGACGGTCAGCAACGGCTGACATCTCTCTTCCAGGCCTTGCTGCTCACGGAGCCTATCAATACACAGGACGCCCGTAAACGCAAACTCAGCGGTTGGTTCTACGTGGGCATGAAGGCGGCCCTGGACGATTCGGCTGACCGTGAAGAGGCGTTCTCGTTCGTCCCGGCCGACAGGATCGTACGCACGTTTCGTGGCGACGTGGCGACAGATCTATCTACTCCCGAGCTGGAGTACGCGGCCAGCATGTTCCCCCTGGGCCAGATCTTCGAGCCGGACGAATGGCTGGACAGCTACGTCGAGTATTGGGACTTCGACAAGGAGCGCCAGAAACTGCGTACTGATTTCCGACGGACCGTGCTTCGCCAGTTCGACCAGTACCAGGTTCCTGTCATCGAGCTCGGCTCGGCCACTCCGCGTCAAGCGGTGTGTCAGGTCTTCGAGAAGGTAAACACAGGTGGGGTCACGCTCACCGTGTTCGAGCTCCTCACGGCAACATACGCAGCCGACGAGTTCGACCTACGCAGGGACTGGCTGGCGCAAAGGAAGGCGTGGAGCTCCCAGACCTATCGCGTGCTTCATGAGGTGACCAACACTGACTTCCTCCAGGCAGTCACACTGCTAGCCACGAACCACGCGCGCAACAACTACCTCGTGTCCAACGTGGAAGATGAGCGAGCACCTCGTGTCGGCTGCCGGCGTGCCGACATTCTCAACCTCCCGCTCGCCGCGTATCAGCGGTGGGCACCGGCCGCGACCGAAGGATTCAAGTCCGCGGCGAGGCTGCTCCACCAACAGTACATGTTCGACACCCGCTACCTTCCCTACGGATCACAGCTGATTCCCCTAGCCGCCATCCTTACCATCCTCGGCAACGAAACTACTACTGTGGCCGCGCACCAGAAGTTATCACGGTGGCTGTGGTGTGGGGTGTTCGGCGAGCTCTACGGCGGCACAACCGAAACAAGGTTCGCACGCGATGTGCCAGAGGTCGTCGCATGGATTCGTGGATCTGGCGTGGAGCCTCGGACGGTCCAGGAATCCCAGTTCGCGCCGGGGCGCCTTGACACGCTCCGGACTCGGGGATCCGCTGCCTACAAGGGCATCTACGCCCTGCTGATGAAAAGCGCAGCAGTTGACTGGCGCTCTGGCGAGCCTGTGAGCGTGACATCGTACTTTGATGAGGCGGTCGACATCCACCACATCTTCCCGCGGGTATGGTGCGAGCGGGAGGGTATTCCGGACTCCGTGTACAACTCGATCGTCAACAAGACTCCGCTGACTGCCCGCACCAATCGTGTCATAGGCGGATGGGCACCTTCGGTATACCTACCGCGACTGGCCAACAGCGCCGGCGTCACCGAGAGCGTCATCGAGGCAAACGTCTCTACTCACGTTGTCAACCCGAGCCTCTTGCAGGCAGACGACTTCACAGCCTTCATGAACGACCGGCGCTTCGCCCTCCTCCGCCTTGTCGGCGAGGCGATGGGCAGGCCAATCGAGACGACCCTGACCGAGGATGTGGATGAGCCCGCTGGAAGCGAGGAAGACCTTGAGGACGAGTAGATCTTGTGGAGTACCGACGGACGGGGTGGCCGCGTCGAGATCGGCAGACCCCGGCAACGGCACCATCTCGGCTGGCACACCGCAGAGAACTCATGAGAGGCTGGCGTAGCCGCAATGAGTCGACAAGCATTGCGCCGTTGCGATGCACGCGAAGTTTGTCGTTGTCGACGACAGAGTCGCGTTCATCAGCAGCGCCAACTTTAGCGATGCCGCGGTCGACCGTAACTTGGAGACCGGCGTATTGCTGGTGGATCCCGGGAGCCCTATCTCCATTCAGGCCACATTCAGGGTCTAATCTCTTCGGGCCACCTGAGACAACTTAACGAGGCGCTGGCTCTGACCGTACGCAGAGTTCAGGCCAGATCGGCGTGGTTGACTGGGCCCCGGTTCCCGTGAGATGTCGAACGGGGCAGTGATCGGCCGGACCGATCGGTACGCTGCCGACGTGCAGCGTCGTCTCAGCACCTCAGGCCACCCAATGTGCGGTAGGGCTGCGCCCACAGGTTCACGTAAGGCGCACGGGAGCCAGCCGTGAATGAGCTGGTCGCTGGCGTCCCGTTCAGCGATCTTGCGCGTTCAGATCTCGTGGTCGACAAGGACTACCTTGGTGGCCGTACCACCAACGTCGGCTCAGACCCGATCGCAAAGATCGTGCCCGTGGGCAACCAGGGTGGTTTCCGGTACGCCGGGTCGCCCAACAACCGGACTGTCAAGTTGGCCGTGCTCTACTCAAGCGGCCAGGATCCAGACTGGCCTGATTCCCTCGATGAGCAAACAGGGATCTTCACCTATTACGGCGACAATAAGCGACCTGGTCGCGAGCTCCACGACACCGAACGCAGCGGGAACGTCCTGCTGCGTGACGTGTTCGCGAGTTGTTACGGTACAGCCGAGGACCGGAGACGAGTGGCTCCGTTTCTCCTGTTCGTCAAGGCTGGCATGTGGCGCGACGTCCGCTTTCGCGGGCTCTTGGTCCCCGGCACTTCTTCGACGAGCTCGGATGATGACCTGCAGGCAGTGTGGCGATCCAAGGACGGCCTCCGCTTCCAGAACTATCGGGCGAAATTCACTGTTCTTGACGTACCAACGGTGCCTCGGCGCTGGCTTGACGAGGTGCTCGGGGGGAACCCCATCGGTCCGCACGCGCCCGACGCATGGAAGCAATGGGTTGAGGGTCGGGCATACCATGCGCTCACGGCCGGGAAGACCACAGCGACGCGCACACGCGAGCAGCAGCTGCCAAACGACCGCGAGGGTAGCGCCATGCTTGAAGTGCTGCATCGCTGGTTCGCCTCACGGCCGTATGCCTTCGAAGCCTGCGCTGTCGAGCTATGGCGGATGACCGCCGCAAATACGGGGCGAGTGGAATTGACACAGCCGAGCCGTGACGGAGGCCGCGATGCCGTAGGTGACTACATGCTTGGACCACTCGCGGACCGCGTGTCCGTCGAGTTCGTGCTGGAGGCCAAGTGCTACGTCCATACTAACTCGGTAGGGGTGCGAGAACTCTCGCGGCTGATCTCTCGTATGAGGCATCGCATGTTCGGCGTATTCGTTACTACCTCCTACTACCACCACCAGGCGTACGAAGAGGTCCGTACTGATCGGCATCCGCTCGTGCTCATTTCCGGGCGCGATATCGTTGATATCCTGCGGGCACATGGCTATGGCAGCGCCGATGCGGTTCGACGATGGTTGGCACAGCAGTTCCCTGGAGCCGACATTACGCCTCTTCCCAACGGATGAGTTCAGCGGCACATCCCTGCTGTCTACGATCACGTATTTCCCCACCCGATCACATGGTCCCCCCAGGGGAGCGCGTACGCGTGGCGTCGTGGTCTGGCCTGCATCGGCAAGCAGGCTGCCTCCGGTCCTACTGCGGCTCTTCGCCATGAAGGTGGCAGGGCCAGTCGCGACACACCCATCGAGGGTGGTGGCTGAGTAGAGGCTGGGGCTCATGATCCAAAGCGACCGAGCTACGGCCAGCAGCGCGAGCGAGATCGCGCCGACGATCAGTCCGAACTGGGCGAACAGCACGCCGGTCAGCGCGTCCAACGGGCGGCGTGCACGCGAGAATGCGCCGTCCTGACCGGGATCGTCCAGCAAGAGCATCAGTACCTTGCCGTGGTTGGTTGTGGCCCGAGCGCGCCGGTCAGCGTCGGCACGCGTGGCCCCACAAGACCGTGGGTGTGGAAAGCGTGGGCTGGCGAGACGTGATGACCGCGATCCCGGCCATCTCCACCGGCTGCCCAGATGGTGAGCCGAACGCGCGGGCTTGTCGCAGCAGGGCCGGGGTGAGCACGATTCCGGTCCAGGCCAGGTGCTCGCGCAGCCGCACGGCACGTGTGCGACCGAAGCCGGCGACCTTCAGAGCTGTCGGATCGCTGCTGAGTTGAGGCGGTATCCGATAGTGCGTTCGACGATCTTGTCCACTAGCCTTGCTTTGGTTTCCTTGCTTAGGCCTCCCATGTCCAACTCGCCTGCCAGCGAACGGAGAGTCGCGACAGTCAGAGGGGCGAGGCGCTTTCGACCTGCCTCGCGGTTGTCCATGGTGGCCAAGGCCTCGCGCACTTCGGCCAAGTCGACCGCTGCAGGCGGTTTGGCGGTGCGCCTCGGCGCCTTCGCCGGCTTGACCGGCCTGTCCTCACCCCACCGGTAGAACGTGATGCTCGCTCGACCCTCGGCGAGGTCCACAAGATCGTTCTCAGGTAGGGCGTCCAAGAACTCGGCTACACGCTGGAGCACCGTTAGAGAGAGCTTGGCTGCGTCGCTCATGCTGCCATCCTTTCGGGCGGGATGTCGTTGAGGAACTCCGCGGCGAGCTGGCGTAGCTCGAGGACCGCATCGCCTGCGGGCCGAGCCTGGAGAACCGGCGGGACTCCGCGCTGACTCGCGTCACCGAAGATGGCCGCGCTGTCCCGAATCGTCGTCGAGAACACGTGCAGCCCCATCTCCTTGATCAACGCGATGTACGGCTGATGGACCGAACTGGGGGCGTCTCGATAGGGCCGAATCATGGTGAATACCACGCCGGCGACGACGGGGTGGATGCGTGCGTCGGCGCCGCTGCGACCGTCGAGGTCGACGAACTCGTTGTACTGCTTGACAAGCTCGTAGACGTTGCCGTAGAGGTATTCGATCCCCAGCGTAGAGAGATAATCAGCCTTCGCCGGGATCAATAGGTGACTGCTGGCAACGATCGCCGTCTTGGTGACGATATTGAAGTTGGGCGGGCAGTCGATGAGGACGAAGTCGTAGTCCGCGAACCGCGACTCGCCCAGACCCTCGGCTAGCGACCGGTGGACTCGGATAAACCGAGCCTTGTACTGCTGCAGGCTGGCGCCGCCGAGTTCCGTGGCGAGGTGTAAATCGACGTTGATTAGCCCGAGATGCGAAGCGATGAGGTCAAGCCGGGCCCCACCAGTAAGGTGTGCGTTCGCGCTCGGCGGTGTCTGGATTAGGTCCGCGAGGCTGGTCGACGGTAGACCACCATTGAAGTTGTCGTACCAATGCTTGATGGTCTTGGTTTCGCGCAATTCCTTGCGCCAGTCGTCGGGGTCGTAGAAGCAGAACGTCAGACTCGTTTGCGGGTCGAGGTCGATCAACAGCACCTTCTTGCCTCTTCGTGCCAGCTCGGCGCCGAGATTCGCAGTCAAGGTCGTCTTGCCCACACCACCCTTGTAGTTGATGACCGATACGACCTTCATGTCCTCCTCCAACCCGGGAACCTCGAAACGACCCCCCCAAGCGCAGGGAGTGGTTCATGACGCGCGGTAGCGCTGCGTGCACTGGAGGCTAGGTGAAGCATATGTCAAGCGCACTCGCCGTAACGGTCAGCATCTTTCCGTCCGATCAACCCGTGAGGGGTACGCCGCGTCACCGCTCCACTACTAGGCTCGCTGCACGAGCAGGGCTAAGCACCAACATGAACTATTCGTTCATTCGGTCCGTTCGGTGCGAATAAGGCGGGAGCGACAATTGCGACTCGAGGAGTTGGCGGCGGGCACCAGGGTGATCGGTATCGTGCCGGGCGGCCCAGTGCATGTCCTCGCTGCGACGCCGATGGGCGCGGATGCATACCGGGTTGTCTACGAGACGCCCGGCGGCGACCTCGGCCAACAGATCCTCATGAGAGCAAACGAGGCGCAACTGAGCCTCGTCGAGGAGCGCGCTACCCCGTACGACGCCGATCCGGAGGAGTTCAAGCTCGCCGCCGAGGCACTCCGCATTCAGACTGCCGCACAGACGGACCCGATGCTCGCCGTGACCTCAAGCGATCTCGAAGCGCTTCCGCACCAGATCGAGGCCGTGTACGGATACTTGCTCGATCGCGTACCACTGAGGTTCCTTCTCGCCGACGACCCTGGCGCTGGCAAGACCATCATGGCCGGACTCCTGATGAAGGAGCTGCACCTGCGCGGTGACCTCGACCGTTGCCTCGTCGTCGCGCCGGGCGGCCTTGTCGAGCAATGGCAAGACGAGCTCATGGAGAAGTTCGGCCTCAAGTTTCCGATCCTGTCAGCGGACGACATCGCCGGTACGCCGCCCGGCGAGACCGCCTTTGACGACCTCCCGCGGGTCATCGCGCGAATGGACCAGCTCGCTCGCAGCGACAGCCTTATCGCGCAGCTCAAGGAGACGACGTGGGACCTCGTCATCGTCGACGAAGCCCATCGGATGTCTGCCCGGTACGCCGCCCGTCGCGAGATCAAGGCCACGAAGCGCTACAGGCTCGGGCAGGCGCTGCGTGACACGACACAGCATCTCCTGCTGATGACCGCCACGCCCCACGCCGGCAAGGAGGAGGACTTCCAGCTTTTCCTTGCCCTCCTCGACGCCGACCGATACGAGGGCCGCTACCGAAGAGACGTGCACTCCACCGGCGCCGACAACCTGATGGTGCGCCGCATCAAGGAGGAGCTGCTCACATTCTCGGGCACGCCGCTCTTCCCGCTCCGCGCGGCGTACACCGTTCCGTACGAACTCTCACCCGGCGAGACTGAGCTCTACAACCGCGTCACCGAGTACGTCGGTCAGGAGTTCAACCGGGTCGACGAGCTGCAGAAGTCCAAGGACGCTCGGGGCAACACCGTCGGTTTCGCACTCACCGTCCTGCAGCGACGACTCGCCTCCAGCCCGGAGGCGATCCTGCGCTCTCTCGAACGGCGCAAGGCCCGTCTGGAGAAGAGCCTTGAGGATTCCGTCGCGAACGGGAAGGTGAAGGCGCGGACGCCCGCCGTCGACCTGCGCGCCGTCGCCGAGGAGTTCCCGGCGGCGGAACGGGAGGAGTTCGAGGATGAGTTCGTGGACGCGGCGACCGCCTCCCGCACGCCTGACGAGCTGCGCCGGGAAATCGCCATGCTTGATGGTCTCGTAATCGTTGCCCGCAGTGTGCGTGCAGCAGGCGCGGATCGCAAGTGGCTGGAGCTCCGCAGGCTCCTCGAGACCACGCCCGAGATCCACGGCCCGGGCGGCGAACCACGCAAGCTCATCGTCTTCACCGAGCACCGGGACACGCTGCGCTATCTCATCGAACGCATTAGGGCGCTGCTAGGGCGCCATGATGCCGTTGTCGAGATCCATGGCAGCGTGTCGCGCGACGACCGCCGTGCCGTCCAGGTGCGGTTCATGACGGACCCGACCTGCCTGGTTCTGGTCGCCACCGATGCGGCCGGCGAAGGCCTCAACCTGCACCGCGCGCATTTGATGGTGAACTATGACCTGCCGTGGAATCCCAACCGCATCGAGCAGCGGTTCGGCCGCATCCACCGCATCGGCCAGACCGAGATGTGTCACCTGTGGAACCTCGTCGCGGCAAACACGCGAGAGGGTGCGGTTTTCAAGCGGCTCTTCGACAAGATTGCCGAGATGAACAAGGCGCTCGGCGACAAGGTCTTCGACGTCCTGGGCGAGGCGTTCGAGGAGGAGCCACTGCACGAGCTGCTCATCCAGGCCGTCAGGCACGGCGAGCAGCCCGAGGTACGGGAGCATCTCACCCGTGTCATCGACGAGCGGATCGGCGACATCGCCGCGAAACTCGTTAGAGAAAAGGCTCTCAATCCCAATCTGTTAAAGATGGCGGATGTTGAGCGCATCCGCCGTGAGCTGGAGGAGGCACGCGCGCGCCGGCTGCAGCCACACTACGTCGAGGGCTTCTTCCGCGACGCTTTTGGCCACGCCGATGGCCGACTGATCATGCGCGAGAAAGGTCGTTGGGAGATCCCGCACGTACCGCAGCCCGTTCGCGAACGGCGTCGTCTGTCGGGCCCGATTCCGCTGCGGTACGAAAGAGTCTGTTTCGACCGGTCGGCGGTGCGCATCGACCGCGGTGTGACCGCACAGCTCCTCGCTCCGGGACACCCCCTCCTCGACGCGCTCGTGGATCACACAATCGACGTCTGCGGTGACGCGCTGACCCGCGGGACCATCCTTGTCGACCGATTTGACCCGACCGACCAGCCGCGGCTGATGGTGGCGCTGCGGGAAGAGATCGTCGATGGCATGGAGCAGACGGTTGCCAAGCGATTCGGGTACGTCGAGATGTGGAGCGACGGCCGCAACCGCCCCGGCGCCGCGCCCTTCCTCGACTACGCGCCGCTGGCTGCGGAGGAGAGGGTGATGGTCGAGAACCTCCGGTTGGAACCATGGCTAGCCGCGGCGACGCGCACGGCGGAGACATGGGCAACTTCGGTGGACCTGCCGGCCTGGTACGCGGAGATTTCGGCCCGGCGCCGGGACTTCGTCGCCCGGGCTCGGGAACTGGTCACGGATCGCTTGAAGCAGGAGATCTCGTACTGGGAGGAAGAGGTCGCCCGGCTCGTCGACTCTCCGGAGCAGGGGAGTCGACGGGGGAACACATTGCGGGGAGCGTCGCAGGAGGCGCAGAAGCTGCGGACGCGTCTCGACCGTCGCCTCACAGAGCTGGACGCCCAGGAGCACACGCAGGTTCGGCCTCCTGGTGTTGTTGCGGTTGCCCTGGTCGTGCCGCAAGGCCTGCTCGACGCTCGGGCCGGGCGACCCGACAACAGCGTCACAGTGACTCTCGCCGTCGAGCTTCGCGCGCTGCATGCCGTAATGGACGCCGAGCGGCGCCTCGGGCGCGAACCCGAAGTCATGGCCCACAACAACCCTGGGTACGACATGCGTTCTGTTGACGCAGAGGGTCACCTTGTCCACATTGAGGTGAAGGGCCGCGTCGCCGGCGCAGGGGAGTTCTTCGTGACCAACCGGGAGATTCGAGTTGGTCAGAACGCCGATCATTACCGGCTCGCTCTAGTGGAGGTCAGCCAGGACGACCCGTCGCACGATCGCGTGCGATACGTGCGGGATCCCTTCGCGGAGCTCAAGGTGACCGCGCTGGTCAATGGCGTGCAGTTCAAGTGGAAGGACGTGTGGGATCGTGGCCATCAGCCGTGGTAGCGCTCCAGGTCGATCCAGGGACCTGCGCGGCGGCAGCGTGGAGGGCGGATTAGGTCCGTGCGGTCCCACACAGGCAAAGGCGAGACCAAGGGTCAGTCGCAGCCGATGCCATCTCCATCCCGATCCAGTTCATAAATGTCTGAGCCGATAACTCTTACAGGGCCACGTACGTAGGCTGGTCCATTTCCGCCGCCACCTTCACAGTCATGCCGGAGCTGGGCGACCGGTCGTGGCGTCGCCGTCCCGACAGTGTTGCGCGGCTCCAACGGGCGGTCGGTGGGGGACGGGCCGGTGGAGTTCGACGCCTGGCTCGATGGGCCTGCCGGCGGCGTCCGGTGGTGCTGGTCGTGGACGATCCGCAGTGGGCGGACCAGAGTTCGCTCGACGTGCTGACGTACGTACTGGCCGGGCCGACCGGTCGGCGAGTGGCGGTCGTGGCCACGCTCCGCACGGGCGAGGTGCGAGAAGGGGATCCGTTACGTCGATGGCTCGCCCATGTGCGTCGGCTGCCGGGCGTTGACGATTTGCGCCTAAGCCG